>NZ_JBLUQD010000004.1:0-567043 GCF_048068415.1 Pseudomonas sp. NY15463 | reverse complement strand
CGGCGGCACTGAGTACCAGGTCAACGTCGACGCCAGCGGTAAAGGCACTCTGCAAGTCCCGAACACCAACACCGATGATGTCTACAAAGACCCGTCGACCCTGACCGCGACTGTCACCAAGGTGGACGGCGGCAACTTCGAAGCTGTGGACCTGAGCAAATCCAGTGTCACGGCCAACATCGAAGACACCCTCGACACCACCACCGTCACTGTGACAGCAGACCCGGCGAAAGAAGGCGACGCGAACCTCACTTTCAACTTCCAACTGAGCAATCCGCCGCAGACCGGCAGCGCCACGACGCTCACCGTGAACGTCGGTGGTACTGAATATCAGGTCAATGTCGACGCCAGTGGTAAAGGCACGCTGCAAGTGCCGAACACTAACGTCGATGACGTCTACAAAGACGAGAGCACCGTTACCGCGACCGTTACCAAGGTCGAGGGCGGCAACTTCGAGAACGTTAGCCTGAACGGCGCTTCGGCGACCGCGACTGTGGCCGACACTCTCGACACCACTACCGTCACCGTGACGGCAGATCCAGCGAAAGAAGGCGACGCAAACGTCACCTTCAACTTCCAGCTGAGCAATCCGCCGCAGACTGGCAGCGCTACTACGCTCACCGTGAACGTCGGCGGCACCGAATATCAGGTCAACGTCGATGCCAGCGGTAAAGGCACGTTGCAAGTGCCGAACACCAACGTCGAAGACGTTTATAAAGACGAAAGCACTGTCACTGCGACCGTTACCAAAGTCGAAGGCGGCAACTTCGAGAACGTCAGCCTGAATGGCGCTTCGGCGACCGCGACCGTGGCCGACACTCTCGACACGACCACCGTCACCGTCACAGCAGACCCAGCGAAAGAAGGCGACGCAAACGTCACCTTCAACTTCCAGCTGAGCAACCCACCGCAGACTGGCAGTGCAACCACCCTGACCGTGAACGTTGGCGGCACTGAGTACCAGGTCAACGTCGATGCCAGCGGTAAAGGCACGCTGCAAGTCCCGAACACCAACACCGATGACGTCTACAAAGACGGTTCGACCCTGACCGCGACCGTCACTAAAGTAGACGGCGGCAACTTCGAAGCCGTGGATCTGAGCAAATCCAGTGTCACGGCCAACATCGAAGACACTATCGATACCACCACCGTTACTGTCACCGCAGATCCGGCGAAGGAAGGTGATGCGAACGTCACCTTCAACTTCCAGCTGAGCAATCCGCCACAGACTGGCAGTGCAACCACCCTGACCGTGAACGTCGGCGGCACCGATTACCAGGTCAACGTCGATGCTTCCGGTAAAGGCACGCTGCAAGTGCCAAACACCAACATCGATGACGTCTACAAAGACGAGAGCACTGTTACCGCGACCGTCACCAAGGTCGAAGGTGGCAACTTCGAGAATGTCAGCCTGACCGGCGCTTCGGCGACCGCGACCGTGGCCGACACCCTCGACACCACGACCGTTGCGGTCACTGCTGATGCCGCGAAAGAAGGCGATGCGAACATCACCTTCCACTTCCAACTGAGCAACCCGCCACAAACCGGCAGCACCACCACGCTGACCGTCGATGTCGATGGCGTGAGCAAAACCGTCAATATTGATTCGACTGGTAAAGGCACCCTGGTGGTGGCCAACACCAACGGCGAAGACGTCTACCTGGACGCCAGCTCGGTTACCGCCAAGGTCACCGCAGTCAATGGTGGCAACTTCGAAAATGTCAGCCTGACCGGCGCCACGGCGACCGCGACCATCGCCGATACCCTCGACACCACCACCATCGCGGTGACTGCTGATCCGGCCAAGGAGGGCGATGCGGCTATCACCTTCCACTTCCAACTAAGCAACCCGCCACAGAATGGCAGCGCGACCACGCTGACCGTGGACGTGGGTGGCGTCAGCAGGACCGTCAACCTCGATGCTACCGGCAAGGGCACCCTGGTTGTGGCCAATACCAACGGCGATGACGTCTACCTGGACGCCAGCACCGTGACGGCCAAGGTCACAGCGATCAGCGGTGGCAACTTCGAGAACGTCAGCCTGAGTGGCGCTTCGGCGACCGCAACGGTGGCCGACACCATCGATACCACCACTGTTTCGGTCACTGCCAACCCCGCGAAGGAAGGCGACGCCAACGTCACCTTCAACTTCCAACTGAGCAATCCGCCGCAAACCGGCAGCCCCACCACGCTGACCGTCAAGGTGGGCGCGGTTGACTACCAAGTGACCGTCGATGCGACTGGCAAAGGTACCCTGAACGTACCGAACACCAACGTAGAAGACGTGTACAAGGACCAAAGCACGGTCACCGCGACCGTCACCAAGGTCGAAGGTGGCAACTTCGAGAACGTCAGCCTCAGCGGCGCTACGGCGACCGCGACCGTGGCCGACACCGTCGACACCACCACCATTGCGGTCACGGCCGACCCTGCCAAGGAGGGCGACGCCAATGTCACCTTCCACTTCCAGATGAGTAACCCGCCGCAAACCGGCAGCGCCACCACGTTGACCGTCAACGTGGCCGGCACCAACTACAGCGTGAATGTCGACGCCAGCGGCAAAGGCACGCTGCAGGTGCCGAACACCAACGTTGAAGACGTGTACAAGGACAGCTCCACGCTGACTGCCAGCGTGACCAAGGTGGACGGCGGCAACTACGAGGCCGTCGACCTGACCACGGCCACCGGCACCGCCGAGATCAAGGACACCCTCGACACCACCACCGTGGCGGTTACCGCGGACGCTGCGAAAGAAGGCGACGCCACCCTCAGCTTCCACTTCCAGCTGAGCAACCCGCCGCAAAACGGCAGCACCACTACCCTGACCGTCGATGTCGGTGGCGTCAGCAGGACTGTCAATATCGACGCCTCGGGCAAGGGCACCCTGGTGGTGGCCAACACCAATGGCGAAGACGTGTACCTGGACGCCAGCAGCGTCACCGCCAAGGTCACCGCCGTCAACGGCGGCAACTTCGAGAACGTCAGCCTGAGCGGCGCCTCGGCCACTGTTACGGTCGCCGACACCATCGACACCACCAGTGTCGCGGTCACCGCCGTGAATGCGAAGGAAGGCGATCCGACCGTCACCTTCAACTTCCAGCTGAGCAATCCGCCGCAAACCGGCAGTCCGACCACCCTGACCGTCGATGTGGGCGGCAACCAGTACACCGTCAATGTCGATGCCACCGGCAAAGGCACGCTGAACGTGCCGAACCCGAACGGCGAGGACGTTTACAACGATGCCAGCACCCTCAAGGCAACCGTCACGGCTGTGAATGGTGGCAACTTCGAGGCTGTCAGCCTGACCGGCGCGACCGCGACCGCAACCATCGCCGACACCCTCGACACCACCACCGTGGCCGTCACTGCGGTCAATGCGAAGGAGGGCGACGCGACCGTCACCTTCAACTTCCAGCTGAGCAACCCACCACAGTCTGGCAGCCCCACGACGCTGACCGTGAATGTGGCCGGCACTAACTACACCGTGAACGTCGATGCCACTGGCAAGGGCACCCTGAGCGTGCCGAACCCGAACGGTGAGGACGTTTACAACGACGCCAGCACCCTCACCGCCAGCGTGACCAAGGTCAACGGCGGTAACTTCGAGAACGTCAGCCTGACCGGTGCAACGGCAACTGCAACCATCGCCGACACCCTCGACACCACCACCGTGGCGGTCACGGCCAACCCGGCCAAAGAAGGCGATGCCAGCATCACCTTCAACTTCCAGCTGAGCAATCCGCCGCAAAACGGCAGCACCACCACGCTGACCGTCGATGTCGGTGGTGTTAGCAGGACCGTCAATATCGATGCCACCGGCAAGGGCACCTTGGTGGTGGCCAACACCAACACTGAAGACGTCTATCTCGACGCCTCCTCGGTCACGGCCAAGGTCACTGCGGTCAACGGTGGCAACTTCGAGAACGTCAGCCTGACCGGCGCCACGGCGACCGCAACCGTCGCCGACACGATCGACACCACGACCGTGGCGGTCACTGCTGTCAACGCCAAGGAGGGTGACGCGACCGTCACCTTCAACTTCCAGTTGAGCAACCCGCCGCAGACGGGCACCACCAGCACCCTGACCGTCAACGTCGGTGGCACCAACTACTCGGTCAAGGTCGACGCTAGCGGCAAGGGCACCCTGACGGTGCCGAACCCGAACGGTGAAGACGCCTACAACGACGCCAGTACCCTCAAGGCCACGGTGACCGCCGTGAACGGCGGTAACTTCGAGAACGTCAGCCTGACCGGTGCCACCGCCACCGCGACCATCGCCGACACCATCGATACCACCAGTGTCACGGTCACCGCCGTGAACGCGAAGGAAGGCGATGCCACCGTCACCTTCAACTTCCAGCTGAGCAACCCGCCGCAAACCGGCAGCCCGGCCACCTTGAGCGTGAACGTCGGTGGCACCAACTACACGGTGAACATCGACGCCACCGGCAAGGGTACCCTGGCGGTACCGAACCCGAACGGCGAGGACGTCTACACCGACGCCAGCACCCTGACTGCTATCGTCACCTCGATCAATGGCGGCAACTTCGAAGCCACCAGCGTGACCGGCGCGACCGCAACGGCCACCATCGCCGACACCATCGACACCACTACCCTGTCGATCAGCGGCACCTCGGCGGTGGCCGAGGGTAACAACGCCACCTACACGCTGAGCCTGACCAATCCGGCCAAGACCGATGTGACGGTCAAGCTGGTGTACTCCGGGACTGCCACCAACGGTTCGGACTACACCGGTGTGGCCACTGTCGTGATCAAGGCCAACACCTCGTCGACGACGTTCACCATCCCGACCATCAAGGACAACGTCACCGAAGGGACTGAGCAGTTCACGGTCAAGATCGACTCGGCCGCCGGCGGCAGCTTCGAGAACCTGGCGATCAGCACGGGTGCCGGTAGCGTCACCACGCAGATCTTCGAGCCAGCACCTGTGCTGGACCTGGACGCCAACGATTCGAGCGGCAAGACCGGTGCCGACTACCAGACCACCTTCACCGAGAATCAGCCGGGCAGCGGTGTGTCGATTGGCGATATCGATGTCTCGATCACCGACTTCGACAGCACCAACCTGACCGGCGCCACGGTGACCTTGACCAACCGTCAGCCAGGCGATGCGCTCAACCTGGGTAACAGCGTCAACGGCATTTCCATCAATGCCAACAGCACGGACGGCAAAGTGGTCTTGACCCTCAGTGGCACGGCCTCGCTGGCCGACTACATCCAGGCGATCAAGAACATCACCTTCATCAACACCAGCGAAGACCCGAGCACCACGCCACGGATCATCACGGTGACGGTGACCGACGGCGTCAACACCTCCAACACCGCGACCACCACGGTCAACGTAGTGGCAGTCAACGACGCACCGGTCAGCACCGGCGGTGCCGTGACAGGTACGGAGGACACCGACCTGGTATTGAACTGGAGCGACTTCAAGGTCAGCGACGTCGACTCGCCGACCAGCAGCCTGGGCGTGACCATCACCCAACTGCCGGGCGCTGGCACGCTCAAACTGTACAACGGCACCAGCTGGGTCGATGTGAAGGTGGGCCAGACCGTCAGCCAGGCCGATATCGCCGCTGGCAAGCTGAAGTTCGTGCCGCTGGCCAACCAGTCCGGCGCGGATGGCTACGGCGGTACCGGTGTCGGCAACAAGCAAGCCGACTACGCACAGGTCAAGTACAAGCCAACCGATGGCAAGGATACGGGCAGCGAGGCCACGCTGAAGGTCGATATCAATCCAGTGGCCGACCAGCCGACCTTGTCGATCGGCAACAACAACGTCAACTCGCTGGGCCTGACCAAGGAAACCTGGACCAGCCTCACTGGCCTGGGCACCAACGGCAACGGCATCACGGGCGATGCGTTGAAGAACGTGTTCGCCAATTCCGGCAGCGCTGGCAAGTCCGAGCAGGTTACCACCGCCGATACCTCGGCCACCGTGACACCAGGTTCGGGCTCGAAAACCTCCGGCCTGATCTACCTGGAAGCCGGCAAGACCTACACCTTCAGCGGCGTCGGTGACGACAGCGTGCAGGTCGTGGTCGGTGGCAAGAACGTGGCCGGCGCCACCTGGGCCGGTAACTCCGGGGTGTTCTCCGGCAGCTTCACGCCGACCACCAGCGGTTACTACACCCTGGAAATCTACAACGCCAACCAGGCCGGCCCAGGCAGTCTGGACGTCAACATCAAGATCGGCAGTGGGGCGGTTACCGACCTTTCCAGCGCCAACATCCCGCTGTACCCGAACGTTACCGCCCTGGCCAACGCCGGCGTGACGGTGTCCGACCTGCACGGCAGCAACGGCACCGGTTACTACGACGGCTACAAGATGAACGAAGGCGGCGAGAACGGTGCCCCGGTCAAGTTGGTGAGCATCAGCACCGCGCTGACCGACACCGATGGCTCCGAAACCCTGAGCGTCAAGCTGTCTGGTATCCCGACAGGCTCGGTGGTGGCCGACAACGCCGGCCACACCTTCACCGTCGGTTCAAGCGCGGTGGATGTCACCGGTTGGAACCTGGGCAGCCTGACCATCAAGCCGCCGGCCTACTACTCCGGCTCGTTCGATGTGAAGGTCAGCTCGACCTCCACCGAGAGCGTGGGCGGCAGCACGGCGCTCAACGAGGGCACCATCAAGGTCACGGTCTATCCGCAAACCTACACCACAAGCAACCTGACCTCGGACAACGACAGCATCACCGGCACCGATGGCAACGACATCATCGTCGCTGACGTCAATGGCCTGCATGTGGTCCCTGGGCAGAACTACAACATCGCGTTCATCGTTGATACCTCGGGCAGTATGGGTTCGAGCGGCGTGGATGCGGCGAAGAAGTCCCTGGAGTCGGTGTTCAAGACCTTGGCCGCCAGCGTCAAGGGCGCTCAGTCCGGTTCGGTGAACATCCTGCTGGTGGACTTCGCGACCCAAGTCAAGAGCACCGTTTCGGTGACGCTCAACGACGCGGGGCTGCAAAAGCTGTTGGCGGCGTTGGGTACATTGAGTTCCGATGGCGGCACCAACTACGAAGATGCCTTCAAAACCACCGCGAACTGGTTCCAGGCGCTGAAGGACGCTGGTAGTACTGCCAGCAACCAGACCTTCTTCATCACCGACGGGCAGCCGACGTACTACCAGACCAATGAGTCGACCAACCCGAAACTTGGCTACAGTGGCTCGACCCTGGACGGTTACCTGTCGTCGATCAATTACAAGATCGGCGATGTCGTGACCCGTGGCACAGTGGATGCCAACACGCGTGCGACCATCGATGCCAACGGCAACCTGTATGTGGAGTACAAGAATTC
Source organism: Pseudomonas sp. NY15463 (assembly GCF_048068415.1). Classification (NCBI taxonomy): domain Bacteria; kingdom Pseudomonadati; phylum Pseudomonadota; class Gammaproteobacteria; order Pseudomonadales; family Pseudomonadaceae; genus Pseudomonas; species Pseudomonas sp. NY15463. The sequence continues at coordinate 559,717 of NZ_JBLUQD010000004.1, read as the reverse complement.
ATCGGGCAACTGGAGTAACTTCGGCTGGGGCACGATCCATGCCCAAGGCGACGGTACATACGAAATATCGACGCGCGCCGGTACTGGTAATAGCACCGACAGCGCCACCACCACCAACTCGCAGGACAGCTTCAAGCTGCTGTCGGGTCTCTCGACGGTCGAGGCCATCGGGCTGAACAGCGACGTCAAGGCCAGCGACCTGAAGCCCTACGACTCCGACGGTGTGCCGCAGACCAACATCGACCCGACCAAGCTGGCCGATGCCATCCTTGGCCACACCGAGGCGCTCCTGCCGGGCAACGACACCGTCAACGGCGGTGATGGCAACGACATCATCTTCGGTGACCTGATGACCTTCGACAACATCGCCGGTACCGGCGTCGAAGCGATCCAGGCGTATGTCGCCGGCAAGCTGGGTGTCGAGCTGGGCGATGTCAGTGCCAAGATGATGCACCAGTACATCACCGAGCATTACACCGAGTTCGACGTGTCGCGCACCAATGACGGTGCTGACACGCTACTCGGCGGTGCCGGCGACGACATCATCTTCGGTCAGGGCGGCAACGACTACATCGATGGTGGCAAGGGCAACGACATCCTGCTGGGTGGCTCGGGCAACGACACACTGCTCGGTGGCGAAGGCAACGACCTGCTGTTCGGCGGTGCCGGCAACGACACCCTGATCGGCGGCAAGGGCAACGACATCATGACCGGTGGCAGCGGTGCCGACACCTTCGTCTGGAAAGCCGGTGACGTGGGCAACGATGTGATCAAGGACTTCAATGTCAAGGAAGGCGACCGCCTCGACCTCAGCGACCTGCTGCAGGGCGAGAAGGGCACCACCATCGACAACTTCCTGAAGATCACCACCGTCAATGGCGAATCGACCCTGCAGGTCAGTACCGAAGGCAAGCTCAACGCCGTCGGTGGCCTGGCCAACGCCGATGTGACCATCAAGCTCGAAGGTGTGAACTGGTCCACAACCACGATCAATTCCTTGATCAGCGGCGCCGACCCGACCATCAAGATCGACAACTCCAACAGCTGATCCCCCTCTCCGTAGACGGCCTGAGCTGGCCGTCTACGGAGCTCGGGCTTTCACCATCTTTGCATCGCGCGCATACTCGGGCGCCGGGACGCATGCCCGGGAACTTCGCCTATGCTGCTGACTACCAAGAAGGAAACATCGTGACGAGGGACCACGCCATGTACTACGTGCAACGGGACGCCGACGGCGAGTTGCTGCGTGTAGAGGCTGCCGAGTATCCCGGGTTTACCGAGACATTGCCGGCTGATCATGTGGATATTCAGGAGTGGTTTGCCGACAACCTGGTCGAAAACAGCCTCAGGCAGTTGAAGCAAAGCGACCTGGACATGATCCGGGTGCTCGAAGACTTGATCGAGGTACTGACCACCAAAGGTGTGATCAGCATCACCGATCTGCCGGCTGGCGCTCAGGCCAAATTACTCAGCCGCTCGTCGGCGCGTCGTGCGTTGGGCAGCCTGACCAATTTGATCGAAGAAGAAGAGAGCAGCGGGTTGATTTGATAGGTAACCGCCAAGTTCGTCCACAGAACCGTGGTCGAGCATATGGCACGCTCCCACAGGGTACCGGCGCGCTTACGAAATCAGTTTTCTGCGCGGCAGCGCAGCCCAAAGGGCTGGGTAATCTCTCACAGGACCTTTACACATCATCAAGTGATGCGCAGTCCCGTGAGAGCAACTGTATAGCATCAGACGCTCAGTTCAGCACCCGTGCCGGCTCGTCCGGCGGCAGGTAGTTCTGGCTACGCGCTCGGCCTGGTTTACCCGATACCGGGCCACCCAGCTGTTCGGCCAGTTGCTGGGCCACATCCTCACCCAGCGCTTTCGACACCTCACGCACCACCCGGGGACGGTTCAACGTCACGCGGCGGTCGCGACCATTCACCAACTTGGTGTCCTGGCCTTCACCCGTGGCGGTGAAAGCCGAGGTGATCTCGTAGGTGCGCGTGTTGATCAGGCTGAAGTCAGCGACCACGCTCAGGCCCAGCACCGCCGAATAGCTGTCGGTATGGTCCAGGGCGTTGGTGTCCTGCTGGAAGTCGATGTCCGACAAGGTGCCGAACAGCACGTAGTCGGCACCTGGAAAAGCGCCGCCCTTGATCCGGCGGATCACGTCGTAGACATCTTCCTTCGCGTCGGCGGTGTAGGGGCGGCCCTGTACCAGCTGGAACAGGCCGGTCTTGAGAATCTCTCCCTTGATGTCACCACCGAACTTGCGCAGCTCGGTCTGCTCGATGTAGCTGTTTAGGCTCTCGTACTCGCTGTAGCTCGATTGGCCACTGGCGTGGTACATGCTCGCCTGGGCACTGCTCTGAGCGTTGACGGTGTGGATGTACTCCTGCACCTGCGCTTCATAGGCCAGGTCCGTCACCGCCACCTTCGGTGCTGCCTGGGCGCCGAAGGCGCAGGCCAGGCCAATCATCGCCATCCATGCACGCATCGGTCAGCGCTCCGTGGTCTTGCGGATTTCTTTCTCGTCCATCCACTCGGCCAGGCCGCTCTCGACGTCGATCAGTTGCAGGCTGAACTTGTAGAACACGTCCTTGTAGTCACTGCTGCGCTTGACGATGGAGCTGATCGAGCCTTCCAGGCGGTACTGGGCGGCGATCATGTTGCCGGTCTTGGCCACGCTGCTTTTCTTGTACAGGCCGCTCTGATTCTGCAACTTGAGCTGATCGACCTGGCTCTGCATGTCGGTATTGTCGCTGGCGAAGCGGGCAGTGCCAGACTTCATCAACTGGGTCTTGATGGACGTGGTGATCTCGCGGGTATCGATATACTCGCTGGTCTTGTTCTTCACATCGTATACCTGAACCACCGGGCGGCCGTGCAGTACGCCGGACTGGGCCAGGGAGCGGGTCATGCTTTCGGCGATCATCTGCAAGTCGGTGGAGCCGAACTCGTTGGTGACCAGTTCCACGGCCTTGCTATCGCCGTAGCTGATGTTCTTGCCGCCGAGGACCGGCGACGGGGTGCTGCAACCGCTGACCAGGGCGATGGCGACGGCAGCGAGGGAAAGGCGTGCAAACATGGGGTGTGCTCCTGAAAGGGATTACCGGGTGTGGACTTCGAGGCGGAAGTCGCGGGCGGCGGGTGTCGGCGCGATGGCGGGCAGGAACTGGGCCTGCTTGCCGTACAGCGGCAGGGCTTTCCAGCTCTCTGCGTCGGCCACCGGGAAGCCGTCGTCGCCCAGCCAGGCGAAGCGGTAGAACAGGGTCTGGTTACTGCGGCTGGTGTTGGTCAGCGCCACGTTGACGGTCAGGAAACCGTTCTCGCGGGCCACACGCATCTGGCCGATCTCGATGTCATCCAGTTGGCCCATGGTCACCACCTTGCTGGCGGCACTGCCCGGGGCAGGTGGAGGTGCAGTGGCGCAGCCTGCCAAGAAAGCGGCGGCGACCAGGGCGAGGCATGTTTTGCGCATGTTCGATCCTTGAAGGTTACTTGAGTGTGGCGATGGCTTGGGCCGGGGCCTGCGGTGCAACCTCGACGGCCGGGCCGCCGGCGAACACGCGGTTGCCGATGACCCGTAGGCTCACGACCTGATAGGGCCGGTCGATCTTCACCTTGACCGGGGTGCCGCCCAGGTTCGAGGGCAGGCTCAATTGATGCTCACCCGGCGCCAGGCGCAGGCGAGCGACCTGGGTCTGGTCGGGCAGGGTACGCCAGGTACGGGTGTCGGCGCCTTCGACCACGGCCGAGGCCAAGCCGACCACCAGACCGGCCATTGGGTTGGCCTTGTTCAGGTTGTGTTGCGCCACGCCACGGCTGATGCCGCGCACGCTGGTGCGCAGGATGATGCCCGGCATGTCGTCGCGCAGGGCACGGCGCGACATGGCGCTGGTGCTGTTGAGCGAAGTCAGGGCCAGGACCTTGTCGTCCAGGCGGATTTCACCCAGCGCAGCGGTGGAGGTATCTTCGCGGATGATCGGGAACGAAAGCGGGACGATCACCAACTGGTTGTCGATCGGCAACGGCAACGGCAAGGGAATGCGAATCGAATCGCGGGCTGGGGCAAGGCCGCTCTGCACCACCACCAGCACGTCGCTTTCGCCAGGCTTGGCGGCGTTCTTGTCCAGGTCCAGCAAAGCCTGGTCGAGCAGCGCGGTGTTCGGGCGTAATTCGGCCGCCTTGCGGTAGCCCGGTGCAGCCAGGCCTTTCTCGCCCAGCGCCTCATAGACGAAGCCGGAAAGATAGTGGCTGAAGGCGCTCTGGTAGCTGTTCTTCAGGCTGACCACCTCCGGGGCATCGAGACTGGCGACCGGGTAACCCTGAAGGTCCTTGTACTCGGTCTTGATGCCTTGTTGCTCGGCATCCTGCTCGCGCTTGAGGTATTCCTTGTCACGCAACTCGGCGATCACCGCCTCGCGCTCGTGGGTCTTCTTGATCTCGGTGCGGGCACCGTCGAAGTCGTTCTGCGCCAGCAGATTCAGGGCCATCTGCGTGGTCAGCATGACTTTTTCGTAGTCATAGCCTTCGTAGCGGCGGACCTTGTCGTTGACCAGGTAGCTGCCGAACTGGCTGAGGTACTTGGCGGTATCCAGCTTGACCGTATCTTCCCATTGCAGCACTACGCTGTCGGCGGAACGCCAGGCGGCCTGACTGCCCTGCAGATCACCTTTCGAACGCAGCAGTTCGCCTTTTTCGAAGTAGTAGAGCAGGTCTTTCTGCTCGCCCTTGTTATGGCTTTCGAGCAGCGCCAGGGCGGCATCGACGTTACCAGCGGCCAGTTGCTGATTGGTCTCTTGCAGTTCGCTGTCGTAGCTGCGGAACACCGAGCAACCAGCGAGCTGCACAGCGGCGAACAAGGTCGCCAGGGTTAGGGCACGGGATACCATCGGACTTCATCATTCCCTGAATCGGTGGAGGCCACGGGGCGGGGCGGCGGTCCCTCTGGTTATTACCAGAGCCTCTGGATGGAGGCGTTTTGATTGCAACTGGCTATTTCGGCCGCGCGCAGTATACCTAAAGTGATGGCATGAAGATGGCGCATTGCGTCACGGCGCGGCATGGATCTGGGTTAAGCGCTGGAGACAAATTTGTCGCAAAATTTTTCATGAAATCGACCGGTGAGCCTTGAGTGGTCATGAGTGGAAGTGAACAATGTTTTCTTTCGCATTTCTCTTCGAGAGTGGCCATGAAATCCCCTTCCCGTGCGCTTGCCTGGTTGCCTGCCGTGATCCTTGCCCCGCTGCTGGCGTTGTGCAGCATTGCGGTGCAGGCCCAAGCCCCTGTCGAGGCCGGCAAGGCCTTGCACCTGTTGGATTACCTGGCTGCCGACTACCCGCTGACGGTGCATGACGGCAAGGTGGTGGACACGCGCCAGTACCGCGAGCAACTGAACCGTACCGGTGAGCTGAGCGAACTGCTCCAGGGCCTACCGGCCCATGCCGAGCAGGCCGCACTTGAGCAGCAGGTGCAGCGTCTGCGTCACGCCATGCAGCAGTACCAGGACGGTGCTGCCGTGGCCCGTCAGGCCCGTCAGTTGAGCGCACGCCTGGCGGTGGCCTACGAACTGAGCCAGGCACCGGTGATTACCCCCGACCCGGCCCGTGGCGCGGCGCTGTATGCACAGAACTGCTCGATCTGTCATGGCGACACGGGGTTGGGCGACGGCCCGGCCGGGGTTGGGCTGGAACCTGCACCGTCCAATCTGCGCGACCGTGAGCGCATGGATCAACTGAGCCTGTTCGATCTGTACAACGCCCTTGGGTTGGGTATCGATGGCACCGAAATGCCATCGTTCGCCGATCAGCTCGACGAGCGCCAGCGCTGGGATGTAGCGGCCTATATCGCCAGTTTCAGCGCTGATCCGCAGGCGGGCAACGCTGATCAGGCCTGGAACATCGCCGATCTGGCACGTCAGACCCCGGCCGAAATCGCGGCCAATGCGGATGCGGCAGCCGTGGCCACCTTCCGCGCCCAGCGCGCGCAGCCGCCGCAGGTCAAGCGTGGCCCGGCGCAGTTGCTCGAATACACCGCCAATACCTTGGACAAGAGCCTGGCGGCCTACCGCGCAGGTGAGCATGACCAGGCCTACGACCTGTCGGTGGCGGCGTACCTGGAAGGTTTCGAGCTGGTGGAAAGCTCGTTGGACAACATCGACGCCGGCACGCGCAAGGACACCGAAAAATCCCTGATGGCCTACCGCCAGACGTTGCAGGACGGCTTGCCGCTGGCCCAGGCCGAGCAGCGCCTGGCCGACGCCAAGGCCAAGCTCGACCAGGCTGCCAAGCTGCTTGGCAGCGACGGTCTGAGCTGGTCGTTGAGCTACCTCTCCGGCCTGTTGATCCTGCTACGCGAAGGCCTGGAGGCGATTCTAGTGCTGGCGGCGATCCTGGCCTTCCTGCGTAACACCGGGCAGCAGTCTGCGGTGCGTAGCGTCAACATCGGCTGGAGCTTGGCGTTGCTCGCAGGTTTCGCCACCTGGGCTGTGGCCGCATACGTGATCGACGTGGGCGGCGCCCAGCGCGAGTTGCTCGAAGGCTGCACGGCACTGTTCGCGGCGGTTATGGTCCTGTGGCTGGGGGTGTGGATGCACGACCGGCGCCACGCGGCGGCCTGGCAGGACTACATCAAGAGCAGCCTGGTCAGCGGCGGCGGGCGTTTCGGCTTCGCCTTGCTGGCGTTCTTCTCGGTGTACCGCGAGCTGTTCGAGGTGATCCTGTTCTATGAAACCCTGTGGCTACAGGCTGGGCCTGCCGGACACCAGGCGGTGCTGGCCGGTGGCACCACGGCGTTGGTGCTGCTGGTGGGGCTGGCGTGGGTGATCTTGCGCGGATCGGCGAAGCTGCCGCTGGCGCTGTTCTTCAGCATCAACGCCGCGTTGCTGTGCACGCTGTCGGTGGTGTTCGCCGGGCATGGCGTCAAAGCCTTGCAGGAGGCTGGCGTGCTGGGGACGCGGCCGGTCGCGTTCTTCGAGTTCGATTGGCTGGGCATCCACGCCGACGCCTACTCGCTCAGTGCCCAGGCCTTGGCGCTGCTGGCGATCCTGTGCCTGTACGGGCGGAGCTGGTTGGCTGAGCGGCGGCGGGCGGTGACCAACTGAGAGCGGTGTGGCTGCGTTCGTGGGCTTGCCCGCGAAGCGGCCAGGTCAGACACTAGCGGTTCGTGAACTGAAAATCGGAACAGCCTCAATGCGTGTATGGATCGATGCCGACGCCTGCCCCAAGGCGGCCAAGGACCTGATCGTCAAGTTTGCCCTCAAGCGCAAGCTGGAGGTCGTGATGGTGGCCGGCCAGCCGCAGATCAAACCGGCGTTCGCCTGCGTGCGATTGATCGTGGTGCCCAGCGGTATGGACGCCGCCGACGATTACCTGGTGGACAACGCCGTGCCCGGCGAACTGGTGATTTGCAGCGATGTGCCATTGGCCGATCGGCTGATCAAGAAGGGCGTGGCCGCGCTGGATCCGCGTGGCCGCGAGTTTGACGAGCGCAACATGGGCGAGCGGCTGGCGGTGCGTAACCTGTTCACCGAACTGCGCGAGCAGGGGCAGGTCGGTGGCGGGCAGGCGCCGTATGGTGAGCGCGAGAAGCAGGCCTTCGCCAATGCCCTGGACCGCATCCTCACGCGTTTGTCGAAAGCCTGACCGCCTGCTCCCACACGGTATGCGGCGCGCTTGCAAGGCAGATGCGCCGCTCACTGTAAGGAATGTTCTCAATCGTTCTCGTGGGTCAGTTCCAACACACGATCCACCAGCTTGTAGATACCACCTGCCGCCTCGCTGATGGACTTGGCCTCCATGTACGCCGGCGTGGTCACCAGCTTGCGCTGGGTATCCTCGACGATGTCGTGCACATCGCATTCTTCATGGGTGCCGCCCATCTTCACCACGGCCGCCGCCGTGTCGGCATCGCTGCCGATGGTACAGACCACGCCTGGCCCGTAGATCTTCGCTGCCAGCGCCGGGGCGATGCAGATCAGGCCCACCGGCTTGCGGGCGTCGGCGAAGGCTTGCGCCAAGGCCAGCACATCGGGTTGCACACTGCACTTGTCGCCTTCGACCGCGAAGTTGGACAGGTTCTTGGCCGCGCCAAAACCGCCGGGCACGATCAGCGCGTCGAAGTCCTCGACCTTGGCCTCGCGGATGTCCTTCACCTCACCCCGGGCTATGCGCGCCGACTCCACCAGTACGTTGCGCGACTCGCGCATCTCTTCGCCGGTCAGGTGGTTTATCACGTGCATCTGCGCGATGTTTGGTGCGAAACACTGCACTTGCGCGCCACGCTGGTCGAGGCGCAGCAGGGTGATCACGCTTTCGTGGATTTCGGCACCGTCGTAGACACCGCAGCCGGACAGGATCACCGCAACTTTTTTCGTCATGCTCATTACTCCAGAATCGAGGCACTAAATGTCCTCTAGTTTGGCAGATGTCGCCATAGGGTTTCCTGCATCGGCGGCCTAGGCTCTGTGGATAACTTCAGAGACCTTCGCCCATGGACCTGGTTCTGCTGGCCGTGCCGTTGTTCTTCGTGCTGATTGCTGTCGAGCTGGCTGCCGATCGCTTGCGTGGCCAGCGCAACTATCGGCTGGCTGACTCGATCAACAACCTGAGCACTGGCGTACTTTCCACCAGCACTGGGCTGCTGACCAAGGGCGTAGGATTGGCCACCTATGCTGTGGCCTGGGAGCACCTGGCGCTGCTTGACCTGCCGGCGAATGCAGCCTGGGTGTGGGTACTGGCCTTCGTGCTGTATGACTTCTGTTACTACTGGCTGCACCGTCTCGGGCACGAGCGCAACGTCCTGTGGGCGGCGCATTCGGTGCATCACCAAAGTGAGGAGTACAACCTCACCACCGCCCTGCGCCAGACCAGTAGCGGATTCATCTTCTCGTGGATCTTCTACCTGCCGCTGGCACTGCTGGGCGTGCCACCTCTGGTGTTTGTCACCGTGGCGTCGCTGAACCTGCTGTACCAGTTCTGGGTACATACCCGCCATGTGCCCAAGCTCGGCTGGCTTGAGTGGGTGTTGATCACGCCGTCCAACCACCGTGTTCACCATGCGCAGAATCCTGTGTACTTGGATCGCAACTACGGCGGGGTGTTCATCTTCTGGGACCGACTGTTCGGCACCTTTCAGGAAGAAGACGAGCGCGAGCCCGTGATCTTCGGCGTAACCACGCCCCTGGCGAGTTGGAATCCGCTGTGGGCCAATTTGCAGTTTTATGCCCAGCTGTACCGCGATGCGCGGCGTACGGCGCGCTGGCAGGATAAGTTGCGAATCTGGTTCATGCCCACCGGCTGGCGCCCGGCAGACGTGGCGGCAGGTGATCCACAGGTGAAGCAGGACCTGACGCGTTTTCGCAAGTTCTGCATTCCCCTGGGGCGCGCGCAGCAGTTGTACGTCACGGCGCAGTTCGCGGTGTACGTGGGGATGGGCAGTTACCTGATGGCGGCAGCCGGGCGCGTGTCGGGTATGGCGCTGGTGCTGGGTTGGGGCGTGATGGTGTTCGGCTTGTTCGTGCTCGGCGCGGCCCTCGAGGACCGGCCTTGGGCACCGCGCCTGGAGCTGGCGCGGCTGTTGTCGGGGGGACCGGCGCTGTACTTGGCCGGCGCCACGGGACTAGTGGTGGTGACGCCCCTGGTCTGGCTCGTGCTGCTCGGATACAGCCTGCTCAGCCTCGTTGGCCTGGCCTTCTGCCGCCGCGCGACGCAGGGCGCGGATATTGCGAAAGCGCCGCCGCAGCCACAGCCCGAGGCCCAGCAGCAGCAAGCCGCCAAGCACCCATAGTTCGTACTTCTTGATGCTGCCCAGCATGCCTTCGAGGATTGCCCCGAAGTGGTAGGCTGCAAGGCCCAATGCCAACGCCCAGACCGCCGCGCCGATGCCGTTGAGCAGCAGGTAGCGGCGCGGTGGGTAGCCCGACAGGCCGATGGCCACCGGCATCACCGTGCGCAGGCCGTAGACGAAGCGAAAACTCAGCACCCAGATGTCCGGGTGGCGACGGATATGCTCCAGCGCCCGGTCGCCCATGGCTTGCCAGCGCGGTTTGCGCGCCAGGATCTTGCGCCCGTGGCGCCGCCCCATGAAGTACCACAGCTGATCACCGGCATAGCTGCCACAGAAGGCCACCAGGACCACCAGCTTGATGTCCATGTATTCGCGGAACGCGAGAAAGCCCGCGAGCACGAGAATGGTCTCGCCTTCGAAGAACGTGCCGAGAAAAAGGGCAAAGTAGCCAAAATCGTTCAGGAATTGTTGGAGCATTTTGCAGGCATGCTGGCGAAATGAACGCGCAGCCTACGCCTTCGCGGGCGTTCGCGAAAGTGTCCAAATGTGTCTCGACGTGAACATTTCCTGCGCGGACAATGGCTGCGGCCACAAGTCGCAGGGTTGCCTCAGGGTGTAACACAGGCGTCATAATGGCCGCTTATAACTGTCGCGCTGCCCGCCCGCGCGGGCTCAGGAGTCTGCCGTGAGCTTTACCCCCGCTAACCGTCTGTTTCCTGCCACCCGCCTGCGTCGCAATCGCCGGGATGAATTCTCCCGTCGCCTGGTTCGCGAGAATACCCTGACCGTCGACGACCTGATTTATCCGGTGTTCGTGCTCGATGGCGAAAACCGCCGTGAGGCCGTGCCTTCCATGCCGGGTGTCGAACGCCTGTCGATCGACCTGCTGCTGGAAGCCGCGCAAGGTTGGGTGGCGCTGGGGATTCCGGCGCTGGCGCTGTTCCCGGTCACGCCGACCGAGAAGAAATCCCTCGACGGCGCTGAAGCCTGGAACCCGGACGGCATCGCCCAGCGCGCTACACGTGCCCTGCGTGCACGCTTCCCGGAACTGGGGGTGATCACCGATGTGGCACTTGACCCGTTCACCACCCACGGCCAGGACGGCATCCTCGATGAAGAGGGCTACGTTCAGAACGACATCACCGTCGAGGCCCTGGTACGTCAGGCACTGTCCCACGCTGAGGCCGGCGCCCAGGTGGTGGCTCCCTCGGACATGATGGACGGTCGCCTTGGCGCGATCCGCCAGGCCCTCGAAGAAGCCGGCTACGTCAACGTGCGCATCATGGCTTATTCGGCCAAGTACGCCAGCGCCTACTACGGCCCGTTCCGCGACGCGGTAGGTTCGGCGCTGAACCTGGGCAAGGCCAACAAGGCCTCTTATCAGATGGACCCGGCCAACAGCGACGAGGCCCTGCATGAAGTGGCCACCGACCTCGCCGAAGGCGCCGACATGGTCATGGTCAAGCCGGGTATGCCGTATCTGGACATCGTTCACCGGGTCAAGGCCGAGTTCAAGGTGCCGACCTTCGCCTATCAGGTCAGTGGCGAGTACGCCATGCACATGGCGGCGATCCAGAACGGCTGGCTCAGCGAGGCCGTGATCCTCGAATCCCTCACCGCATTCAAACGGGCAGGCGCCGATGGCATCCTGACCTATTTCGCCGTGCGTGCCGCTCAATTGATGAGAGGGCAGTAACGCCCTCACAGGAACGTCAGATGAATAACGAAGTGCTAACCCCTGTCGCGATCAAGGATGCCCAGGCCGTGCCCGAAGAGATGGTGCAGACCCCGCCGGACCTGCCAGCCGCGTCCGCCGAGCCCGTGGTCGAGACGCCAGCCCCTGCGCCGGCCCCAGCCCCGGCGATCGTCGTGCCGGGCTTGGACGACAGCAGCCTGTACATTCATCGCGAGCTTTCGCAGTTGCAGTTCAACATCCGCGTGCTGGAGCAGGCGCTGGATGAATCCTATCCGCTGCTCGAGCGCTTGAAGTTCCTGCTGATCTTCTCCAGCAACCTGGACGAGTTCTTCGAGATCCGCGTGGCGGGGTTGAAGAAACAGATCAACTTCGCCCGCGAACAGGCCGGCGCCGACGGCTTGCAGCCGCACCAGGCGCTGGCGCGCATCAGTGAACTGGTGCATATCGAGGTGGAGCGTCAGTACGCGATCCTCAATGACGTCCTGCTACCGGAGCTGGAGAAGCACCAGATCCGCTTCATTCGCCGGCGTTACTGGACGACCAAGCTCAAGACCTGGGTGCGCCGCTATTTCCGCGACGAGATTGCACCGATCATCACCCCGATCGGCCTCGACCCGACCCATCCGTTCCCGCTGCTGGTGAACAAGAGTCTCAACTTCATCGTGGAGCTCGAAGGTGTAGACGCCTTCGGGCGCGACTCGGGCCTGGCGATCATCCCGGCGCCGCGCCTGCTGCCGCGGGTGATCCGTGTGCCGGAAGAGGTCGGTGGGCCTGGCGACAACTATGTGTTCCTCTCCTCGATGATCCACGCCCACGCCGATGACCTGTTCCAGGGCATGAAGGTGAAGGGGTGCTACCAGTTCCGCCTGACCCGTAACGCCGACCTGGCGCTGGATTCCGAGGAGGTCGATGACCTGGCCCGGGCCTTGCGCGGTGAGCTGTTCTCGCGCCGCTACGGTGACGCGGTGCGTCTTGAAGTGGCCGACACTTGCCCGAAACACCTGTCGGACTACCTGCTCAAGCAGTTCAGCCTGAGCGAGAGCGAGCTGTATCAGGTCAATGGCCCGGTCAACCTGACCCGTCTGTTCAGCATCACCGGGCTCGATAGCCACCCGGAGTTGCAGTACACGCCGTTCACCCCAGCGATCCCCAAGCTGTTGCAGAACGCCGACAACATCTTCAGCGTGATCGGCAAGCAGGACATTCTGCTGATGCACCCTTTCGAGTCCTTCACCCCGGTGATCGACCTGTTGCGCCAGGCCGCCAAGGACCCGCACGTGCTTGCCGTACGCCAGACCTTGTACCGTTCCGGTGCCAACTCCGAGATCGTCGACGCGTTGGTGGATGCGGCGCGCAACGGCAAGGAGGTCACCGCGGTGATCGAGCTGCGCGCGCGTTTCGATGAAGAGTCCAACCTGCAGATGGCCAGCCGCCTGCAAGCGGCGGGCGCCGTGGTGATCTACGGTGTGGTGGGCTTCAAGACCCACGCCAAGATGATGCTGATCCTGCGTCGCGAACAGGGTGAGATCGTGCGTTACGCCCACTTGGGTACTGGCAACTACCACGCCGGCAACGCCCGTCTGTACACCGACTACAGCCTGCTGACCTCCGACGACGCCCTGACCGAAGACGTCGGCAAGCTGTTCAGCCAGTTGATCGGCATGGGCAAGACCTTGCGCATGAAGAAGCTGCTGCATGCGCCGTTCACCTTGAAGAAAGGCATGCTCGACATGATTGCCCGGGAGACCCAGTTCGCCCTGGAGGGCAAGCCTGCGCACATCATCGCCAAATTCAACTCGTTGACCGACGCGAAGGTGATCAAGGCGCTGTACAAGGCCAGCCAATCGGGCGTGCGCATCGACTTGGTGGTGCGTGGCATGTGCTGCCTGCGTCCAGGCATTGCCGGGGTGTCGCACAACATCCATGTACGTTCGATCATTGGCCGCTTCCTCGAACATACCCGGGTGTTCTACTTCCTCAACGGTGGTGAGGAGCAGATCTACCTGTCCAGCGCCGACTGGATGGAACGCAACCTCGACAAGCGCGTCGAGACCTGCTTCCCGGTGGAAGGCAAGAAGCTCTTGCTGCGGGTGAAAAAGGAGCTTGAAGGCTACCTGACTGACAACACCCAGGCCTGGACGCTGCAACCGGACGGGCGCTATGTGCGCAGTACGCCGACGGGTAACCAGAACCCCCGCAGTGCCCAGTCGACATTGCTCGAGCGCCTGAGCAATCCGGTGTTGAACGTTCGGTAGGGGTGAGGCTGGGGCCGCTTTGCGGCCCTTTCGCGGCACAAGGGCGCTCTCATAGAACTATACATAACTTGTTGATTTAGCGAGGACCTGTGGGAGCGGGTTTACCCGCGAACACCGGCGAAGCCGGTGCCATATACCGAGTCGCCTGCTTCGCGGGCAAGTCGGGGCGCCGAACCGCCGCTCCCACAGGGTACGCGGAGCGCTTGCGAAATCAGTTCTCTGCGCGACAGCGCAGCCCAAAGGGCTGGGTGATCTCCTACAGGGAACCGCGATCCTTGTAGGAGCGGCCTTGTGCCGCGAAAGGGCTGCAAAGCAGCCCCCATAACGCGATTACCTGACACTAAGCACAAAATTGACCCGCGCCAACCACTCCGCCTCGTTGGCGAAGTCGGCTTGGGTCAGCTGGTTTTTTTCAAGCCAGCCGTCCGGGAAAACCACTTCCAGGCTGTTCTCGCTCGCTTTCAACTCTACCTTCGGCATCTGCTGGGTGCCGCGGATATGGTGGAACAGAATGGCAAAGCGCAGCAGTACGCACAGGCGAATCAGTTGCACGCTCTCATCGCCGAGTTCGTTGAACCTGTCCTTGGGAATATTGCGGCGGTGGCCACGTACCAGCAGCGCCATCATCTGCTGCTCTTCACGGGAGAAACCGGCCAAGTCGGAGTGCTCGATCAGGTAGGCACCGTGTTTGTGGTAGTGGTAGTGGGCGATATCCAGCCCGACTTCATGGATTTTCGCTGCCCATCCCAGTAGATCGCGCCAGTTGCCTTCCTCCAGCCCCCAGGCTTCAGCCACCTGGTCAAAGGCGTGCAATGCCTTGCGCTCCACGCGCGCGGCCTGGCCCTGGTCGACGTGGTAGCGCTCCATCAGCGAATTGAGCGTGCGCTCGCGCACGTCCTCGTGGTGGTGGCGCCCCAGCAGGTCGAACAACACACCTTCGCGCAGCGCGCCGTCGCAGTGGTCCATGCGCTGTAGTTCGAGGGCATCGAAGATGGCTTCGAGGATTGCCAGGCCTGCTGGGAAGATCGTCCTGCGGTCGGGTTTGACGCCTTCGAAGTCGATCTTGTCGGTGTCGCCGAGCTTGAACAGTTTGCGTTTGACCCAGGCCAGGCCCTCTGCATTGACCTCGCCGTTACCCAAGCCACCGGCCTTGATCGCGGCACCAATGGCGCGGATGGTCCCGGACGAGCCGATGGCCTCGTCCCAGGTCAGGCGGTGCAGGGCGTTCTCGATACTCATCAACTCCAGGCGGGCGGCGGTGTAAGCCTGGGCATAGCGCGCCGGGGTGATCTTGCCGTCGCGGAAATAGCGCTGGGTAAAGCTCACACAGCCCATCTGCAGGCTTTCGCGCAGCAGCGGCTCGAAGCGCTGGCCAATGATGAACTCGGTACTGCCGCCGCCGATGTCAGCCACCAGGCGTTTGCCTGGGTTGTCGGCCAGGGTGTGCGAAACCCCGAGGTAAATCAGGCGCGCCTCTTCTCGGCCGGAGATGACCTCAACCGGATGCCCCAGGATAGCCTCGGCGCGCTGGATGAACTCATTGCGGTTGCGGGCCTCGCGCAGGGCGTTGGTGCCCACGATGCGGACAGCGCCTGCGGGCATGCCGTTGATCAGCTGGGCAAAGCGCTTGAGGCACTCAAGGCCGCGCTGCATGGCTTCTTCGCTGAGATGGCGCTCTTCGTTGATGCCAGCGGCCAGTTGAACCTTCTCCCCCAGCCGCTCGAGAATACGAATCTCGGTATGGTGGGCTTTGGCCACGACCATGTGGAAGCTGTTGGAGCCAAGGTCGATGGCAGCGATCAGAGACAGGTTCTTCGCGGTGGTATGCGGCATGATCTGGATGTTCTCGGTCGTTAACCCGGCAATCGTGCCACGATCGTGGCCATACGCCAACGCGCGGCATCGCCGGGCTTGATACATGGCAACGTCGTAGCAATGCTATGACAGACACATGACAGTTTCGATTCGTGGCGTCTTGCTCAACTATAGATACACTCAATCGCTTGTGGCTTCCTGTCGCGCGAGGGTGCGGCTATGATGGGCAACGTTTTTTGCTTACGACCTGGAGATATCCATGAGCAGCGATCTTATCAAACATGTCACTGACGCCAGCTTCGAAGCCGAAGTACTGAAGGCCGAGGGCGCGGTGCTGGTCGACTACTGGGCTGAATGGTGCGGCCCATGCAAGATGATCGCGCCTGTGCTGGACGACATCGCCGCCGAGTATCAAGGCAAGGTGACCATCGCCAAGCTGAACATCGATGAAAACCAGGAGACTCCTGGCAAGCACGGTGTACGTGGTATCCCGACCCTGATGCTGTTCAAGAACGGCAACGTCGAGGCCACTAAGGTCGGCGCGTTGTCCAAGTCGCAGCTCAAGGCGTTCCTCGACGCCAACCTGTGATGTGAAGAAGCCCCGCAAATGCGGGGCTTTTCTTTTATTGACGTAGGACATTTCTGCGGAGGCAGGCACGACCCAGAATATGGGCCTCTTGGACAAAAACGGGCCGACGACCATGGCCAAAACCACTAGACGTCGAAAAAAGCAAGTGTTACATTCGGCCTCGCACTGCTTCTCCAGTGCCCTCTGCACGCCGTCGCCGAAGCATCCCTAATTCGAATCAGTACGCGATCCTGTCGCCATCTAGCGGCGCGGCCTCATTAAGCCAAATGCTTAACTTCTCCCCTTCTTACATGATTACGTCATTCCCCTTATGAATCTCACTGAACTCAAGCAAAAGCCGATTACCGATCTTTTGGAAATGGCCGAACAGATGGGCATCGAAAACATGGCCCGTTCGCGCAAACAGGACGTGATTTTCGCCCTGCTGAAAAAGCATGCGAAGAGCGGCGAAGAGATTTCGGGTGACGGCGTGCTGGAGATTCTCCAGGATGGTTTCGGTTTCCTGCGCTCGGCAGATGCCTCTTACCTGGCCGGCCCTGACGACATCTACGTCTCGCCCAGCCAGATCCGTCGCTTCAACCTGCGCACCGGCGATACCATCGTCGGCAAGATCCGCCCGCCGAAGGAAGGGGAACGTTACTTCGCCCTGCTGAAAGTCGATACCATCAACTTCGACCGTCCAGAAAACGCGAAGAACAAGATCCTGTTCGAAAACCTGACGCCGCTGTTCCCGAACAAGCGCCTGAAGATGGAAGCCGGTAACGGCTCCACCGAAGACCTCACCGGCCGTGTCATCGACCTGTGCGCTCCAATTGGCAAGGGCCAGCGTGGCCTGATCGTCGCGCCGCCGAAAGCCGGTAAGACGATCATGCTGCAGAACATCGCGGCCAACATCACCCGCAACAACCCCGAGTGCCACCTGATCGTTCTGCTGATCGACGAGCGCCCGGAAGAAGTGACCGAAATGCAGCGCACCGTGCGCGGCGAAGTGGTCGCCTCGACCTTTGACGAGCCGCCGACTCGCCACGTGCAGGTCGCCGAAATGGTGATCGAGAAGGCCAAGCGCCTGGTTGAGCACAAGAAGGACGTGGTCATCCTGCTCGATTCCATCACCCGTCTGGCGCGTGCCTACAACACCGTGATCCCGAGTTCCGGCAAGGTCCTGACCGGTGGTGTCGACGCCCACGCCCTGGAGAAGCCGAAGCGCTTCTTCGGTGCCGCTCGTAACATCGAGGAAGGCGGTTCGTTGACCATCATCGCCACCGCGCTGGTCGAGACCGGTTCGAAGATGGACGAGGTCATCTACGAAGAGTTCAAGGGTACTGGCAACATGGAGCTGCCACTGGATCGCCGCATCGCCGAAAAGCGTGTGTTCCCGGCCATCAACATCAACAAGTCCGGTACCCGCCGCGAAGAGCTGCTAACCGCTGACGACGAACTGCAGCGTATGTGGATCCTGCGCAAGCTGCTGCACCCGATGGACGAAATTGCCGCCATCGAGTTCCTGGTCGACAAGCTCAAGCAGACCAAGACCAACGATGAGTTCTTCCTATCGATGAAACGTAAGTAAGCGTTTCAGACCGGTATTGATTGGGGCTGCTTCGCAGCCCATCGCGGCGCAAGGCCGCTCCTACAGGGCAACGTGTCATCCTGTAGGAGCGGCCTTGTGTCGTGATGGGCACGAAGCAGCCCCAAGTCATTTTTGGCCTTTACCCCCTCAACGGCGCTACACTCTGTCCCCCGACCGACATGCCCCACACGAGGCCCTTGCATGCAGTATCGCGATTTGCGCGACTTCATCCGTGGCCTGGAACAGCGCGGTGAACTCAAGCGCATCCAGGTTCCCATCTCGCCTGTTCTGGAAATGACCGAAGTCTGCGACCGCACCCTGCGCGCCAAGGGCCCGGCGTTGCTGTTCGAAAAGCCCACCGGCTTCGACATGCCGGTGCTCGGCAACCTGTTCGGCACCCCCGAGCGCGTGGCTATGGGCATGGGCGCCGAGTCGGTCGAAGAATTGCGCGAAATCGGTAAACTCCTGGCCTTTCTCAAGGAACCCGAGCCGCCCAAGGGGCTGAAGGACGCCTGGTCCAAGCTGCCGATCTTCAAGAAGGTCGTTTCCATGGCGCCCAAGGTGGTCAAGGACGCGGTGTGCCAGGAAGTGGTGGTGCAGGGGGAGGACGTCGACCTTGCTCAGTTGCCAATCCAGCACTGCTGGCCTGGTGACGTGGCACCCTTGATCACCTGGGGCCTGACCGTCACCCGCGGCCCGAACAAAGACCGCCAGAATCTGGGTATCTATCGCCAGCAGGTGATTGGCCGCAACAAGGTGATCATGCGTTGGCTCAGCCATCGCGGCGGCGCGCTGGACTACCGCGAATGGTGCGAGAAGCACCCAGGCCAGCCGTTCCCGGTGGCCGTGGCCCTGGGCGCTGACCCCGCGACCATCCTGGGCGCCGTCACCCCGGTGCCGGACACCCTGTCCGAGTACGCCTTCGCTGGCCTGTTGCGCGGCAACCGGACCGAGCTGGTCAAGTGTCGCGGCAGCGACCTGCAAGTGCCGGCCACTGCCGAGATCATCCTCGAAGGCGTGATCCATCCCGGCGAAATGGCCCCTGAAGGCCCGTATGGCGATCACACCGGCTACTACAACGAGGTGGACAGCTTCCCGGTGTTCACCGTCGAGCGTATCACTCACCGACAAAAGCCGATCTACCACAGCACCTACACCGGCCGACCGCCGGATGAGCCGGCGATCCTGGGTGTGGCGCTGAACGAAGTGTTCGTACCAATCCTGCAAAAGCAGTTCCCTGAAATCGTCGATTTCTACCTGCCGCCGGAGGGTTGCTCGTACCGCATGGCGGTGGTGACCATGAAGAAGCAGTACCCCGGTCACGCCAAGCGCGTAATGCTGGGTGTGTGGTCGTTCCTGCGACAGTTCATGTACACCAAGTTCGTTATCGTCACCGACGACGACATCAATGCCCGCGACTGGAACGACGTGATCTGGGCCATCACCACGCGCATGGACCCCAAGCGTGATACGGTGATGATCGACAACACGCCCATCGACTACCTCGATTTCGCATCGCCGGTATCGGGGCTGGGGTCGAAGATGGGCCTGGACGCCACGCACAAATGGCCGGGCGAAACTACGCGTGAATGGGGGCGCGCCATCGTCAAGGACGAGGCCGTCACCCGCCGTATCGATGAGCTGTGGGATCAGTTGGGAATAGATTGATGCAGGTAACGTTGCAGCCGTCCGGGGCAGTGCTGGCCGTCGAACCGGGCGAGAGGATCCTTGATGCGGCGCGGCGCCTGGGCTACGACTGCCCGAACAGCTGCCGCAACGGCAACTGTCATGTGTGTGCTGCATTGCTGGTGGAAGGCCGAGTGCGCCAGGAGGGGCAGGTGCGCGATCATGGCGAGCTGTTCACCTGCATCGCCGAGCCATTGGAAGACTGCGTGCTGCTGTGGGATGGCGTGTTGGCGTTGGGCGAGCTGCCGGTGCGCTCGCTCGCCTGCACCGTCAGCGAGTGCGTCGAGGTGGGTGGCGATGTCTGGCGGGTGCGTCTGCGTGCTCCGGCCGGCAAGCCGCTGCGCTACCACGCCGGGCAGTATCTGATGATCGAGCGGGCAGGCGCCGACAAGGCGGCGTTCTCGCTGGCGTCGGCACCCCACGCGGGGCGCGAGCTTGAACTGCACGTTCTGGCGCGTGAAAGCAGCGCGGTGCAGTTGATCGAGCAACTGCAACGTAACGGCCTGGCGCGCATCGAGCTGCCCTTTGGCGACACGCACCTGGCCGAGCTGCCCGACTGCCCGCTGGTGTTGATCGCGGCCGGCACGGGCATGGGCCAGATGCACAGCCTGGTCGAACACTGCCGTGCGCAGGGCTTCAAGCACCCGGTTCACCTGTACTGGGGGGTACGGCGGCCCGAGGATTTCTACCAGATCGAGCACTGGAGCGAGTGGCAGCAACTGCCTAATCTGTTCCTGCATAAGGTAGTGAGTGATCAGTGTGTGTGGGAAGGGCGCTGCGGTTTGTTACACGAAGCCGTCTGCGAAGATATCGGCGACCTGAACCAGGTGCATGTGTACGCCAGCGGCTCGCCGAACATGGTCTACGCCACCCTCGACGCCTTGGTCGAGGCCGGGATGGACGCCCACCGCATGCGCGCTGACGTGTTCGCCTACGCGCCTCGCGGTTGACTGTCGCCCGGCCTGCTGCAAGGGCAGGCCGGGGTTATATGAGCCGTTTTTCAACCTCGGCTATATAGCGCCCATACTTACCTAACTGACTTATAACTTTCGTTAGATGCGCACGCTGACTTTCCGTTGGGCGGAAGATTGCGTGAAAGTTTGCTGCGGGGGTTGAGCCTAAGCCGTCTCCTGTTTTACGTTAGAGGCCAGATCCAATCGCGGGGCAAGCCCGCTCCCACGGTCTGCTACGCCGTTGTGCGGGGGCGTCCGAACGGTATATCGGTTTTGATGGCGGCAGCCCATGTCGACGCTTGAAAGTGTTTCCTGGCAAGTTTCATATCCCCCCTCGCTGGACTTCGGCGAACAGTTGACGCGCGAGCAATTGCAGCATTCGATGCAGGCGACCATGTCACAACATGACGGTGGCCCGGTCTGGTTGTTTGCCTACGGCTCGCTGATATGGCGACCGGAATGCCAGTCAGTGGAGCGCCAGCGTGCCCGCGTGCATGGCTATCACCGCGGTCTTTACCTGTGGTCCCACGAACACCGTGGCACGCCGGAATGCCCTGGGCTGGTGTTCGGCCTGGATCGAGGTGGTTCATGCAGCGGCTTCGCCTACCGCTTGGACGACAGCCGCCTCGACGATTCGCTGATGGCCCTGTGGCAACGCGAAATGCCTTATCCGGCGTACCGTCCGCATTGGCTAAGCTGCCGCTTGAACGATGGCAGCAAGGTGCAGGCGCTGGGTTTTGTGCTGGAACGGCACTTGCCATGCTATGCCGGCAACCTGCCAGACACCTTGCTCAGCCAGATCCTGGCCAGTGCCAAGGGCCGCTATGGCACCACCCGTGAGTATGTCGAGCAGACCCTCAACGCCTTGCGCAGCCACCAGATGCCCGATCGCAACCTGGAAGCGCGGTTTCGTCGCTGCCACAACCTGCGCGAGGTCTGATTCAATCTGCCGACCTCTGCGCTGGTAAGCCCGCTCCCGCAGGTCATGCGGTTTCTGGCGGGGCGGGCTTGCCTGCGAGGCTCGCAGTGCCGTGCACCTACTGGATCGCTACCACCAACTTGCCCACAGCCTTGCGCTGGCCCAGTTGCTCAATGGCCGCACCGCCTTCAGCCAGCGGATAAGTCTGTGAGACCAGTGGGTTGAGTTTGCCTTCGGCATGCCAGGCGAACAGCTGGCGGAAGTTGGCGGCGTTGTCTTGGGGCTGACGCTGGGCGAATGCGCCCCAGAACACGCCGATCACTGCCGCACCCTTGAGCAGCGCCAGGTTGACTGGCAACTGCGGGATTGTGCCGCTGGCAAAACCCACCACCAACAGCCGACCGTTCCAGGCCAGGCCGCGCACCGCTTGGTCGAACAGCGCACCGCCAACCGGGTCGTAGATCACATCGACGCCCTGGCCACCGGTCAGGCGCTTGATCTCGTCCTTGAGACTGGCCTGGCCGTAGTCGATCAGATCGTCGGCCCCGGCAGCCTTGGCCACGGCAAGCTTTTCGCTGCTGCTGGCTGCGGCGATTACCCGTGCGCCCAGCGCCTTGCCGATCTCCACCGCCGCCAAACCCACGCCGCCCGAGGCACCGAGGACCAGCAAGGTCTCCCCGGCCTTGAGTTGGCCGCGTTGGGTCAGGGCGTGCATAGAGGTGCCGTACGTCATGCCGAAGGCGGCAGCGGTGGTGAAGTCCATGCCGGCGGGAATTGGCAGCACGTTGTAGTGCGGCACCGCCACTTCTTCGGCGAACGCCCCCCAGCCTGTCAGGGCCATGACCCGGTCACCCACCTTGAAGGCGCCGGCCTTCTCGCCGACCGCTGCCACCACGCCCGCCGCCTCGCCGCCCGGCGAAAACGGCAGTGGCGGCTGGAACTGGTATTTACCTTCGATGATCAGGGTATCGGGAAAATTGACGCCCGCAGCATGGACCTGCAGCAGGATCTCGTTGTTCTTCGGCGAAGGGCTTGCCACCTCTTCCAGGACCAGGTCTTGCGCCGGGCCGAGCGCTTTGCACAACAAGGCTTTCATCAGGGCTATTCCTTTGTCGGTGTTGGCCGATATGTAGAGGAAGTCCGCAACGCGGGTCAACGAGCATGGCCGACCCTGATACGCCTGTATAACCTGGGGCTTGGGTTTGGCCTGTGCGCTGGGTAAGCTGGCGCCAACTGTTTTGAGGAGCGAATTCGTGAAAGCGTGGATCTTGATGGTGCTGGCCCTGTTGTTGCCGGCCGCAGCGATGGCCGAGGAAGCCAAGGACGGGCAGCCGAAGGTGGCCTACATCAGCCTCAGTCCGCCCTTCGTCGGCAATTACGCCCTCGATGGCGGCCCCAAGCTGCGTGTCTACAAGGCCGACGTGGCCCTGCGGGTAACCGGCGACGCGGCCGCTGCGGCGGTCAAGCACCACGAGCCGTTGATTCGCAACCAACTGGTGGCGCTGTTCACCCAACAAGGGGTGGATGACATGAGCAATGTCGAAGCCAAGGAAAAGCTGCGTCAGGAAGCCCTGAAGCAGGTTCAGCAGGTGATGGAGTCCGAAGAGGGCAAGCCCATCGTCGAGGACCTGCTGTTCAACAACCTGATCGTGCAGTAATCAACCGGCCAGGGCCATGATGGCTGCCCACTGGGCCTCGGTCACCGGCATCACCGACAGGCGGCTACCTTTTTGCACCAGGGGCAGCTCTTCCAGCGCGGCCTGTTGCTTGAGCAGGCCCAAGCCCAGGACCTGGCTGAAGGTGCGCACATGCGCCACATCCACTGCGCTCCAAGGGTTTTTCTCGGCGCTGGCCTTGGTGTCGAAGTAGTGGCTCTCGGGGTCCAGTGCGGTTGGGTCGGGGTAGGCTGACGCGGTGATCCGGGCGATTCCGGCGATCCCTGGCTGCGGGCAGCTGGAGTGGTAGAAGAAGAACGTGTCGCCCACATTCATGGCGCGTACGAAATTGCGTGCCTGATAGTTGCGTACCCCGTCCCAACGCGCGCCGTCCTGGCGGGCCAGGGCTTGGATGGACAGCTCATCTGGCTCGGATTTCATCAGCCAATAGGCCATGCCGGGTGCTCCTGAAAAAGTTTGTAATAACTAGTTGCATCAAACCGACAGTCGGTTGGCGTCAACGTTTGCGTGTCGACTCATGTTGTCGGAAAATGCGCCGATTTTAACGCTAGACGCTCCGGCAGCCATCCAGAAAGCCGCCGAGCATGGACAGTGGCACTTAGGGGGCAAACCATGAAACAACGCAAGCCGGACCTGCTCTGGATCCTCGCCTTCATCTTTGGCTTGGGCGTGGTCACCACCGGTTATGCGCAGGGTTTCTGGGAGCGCAAGCTCGACGCCGCCTACCAGCAGGCGCCGGTCAATCCCGCGCAACAGGCGCAGCGCTGAGCCTGAGCCGGCTCCGGTCTTACGTGGGCGCCCAGTACCAGTCACGGTCCGAAACCGTCCCACGCAGCGGCACATCCCAACTCGCCTGAGCCAGGCGCTCGACCTTCTGGCACTCGTGGGCGAGTCCCAGCAGCAACGGTTTTTTCCAGCCTTTACGCCGCCCTTGGTAGGCAAGGCTGCGATCGTAGAAGCCCCCGCCCATCCCCAGTCGTCCACCCACCTCATCGAAACCGACCAGCGGCAGCAGGATCAGGTCCAGCGCCCAGACCGGTCGTTGCCGTCTGCGCTCGATCACCGGCTCCGCGATGCGAAAGCGATTAGGACGCAGGCGCTCGCCCTGCTCGAAACGCTGGAACACCATGCGTGTGCGTGGCCAGGCGTGCAGCACCGGCAGATACACGGACTTGCCGCGTTTGTGCGCCTCGCGCAGCAGCAGGCGCGGGTCTATCTCGCCATCGTTGGGCAGGTACAGGGCAATATGCCGGGCCCGCCGAAACAGCGGGTGCTGTGCCAGCTGGCGGTACAGACCAAGCGCGGCCTGGCGCTGCTGGGCCGGGGTGAGGGCGCGGCGGGCGTTGCGTAACAGGCGGCGCAGCTGGGGGCGGGTCAGTGGCGAGGTATCGGTCATGGCACGGGTGATCCAGGCTGGCGACCAAAACGAATCGCCCGCCATGAAGGCGGGCAATGGAATGAGGCTCCCCGATAAGACCGCTATCGGTGTAGCCCTTGAACCCGAAAGTTCAAGGTGGAGATTGCAGGGGGCGTTAAGGCTTTCCGTCGGGCGGACATGCACACCGGCCCCAGCGTGCAACCCCCGTGGTTGTGCGTATCGGCTCAGGGACATAACCGACTGGCGCATCCCCCAGGGAGTGGCGCCAGTATACCAATCTCAGTCGCTTTTGCTAACCGGGTCGTCGGACAGTGCCTGGTCGACCCGTTCCAGCAGGTCGCGCACCTGCTCGCGGGTGGCGCCGCCGCTGGCGGCTTCCGGGCGGTCCTGGCGGTGCAGCAGTTCATGGGTGATGTTCAACGCGGCCATCACGGCAATACGGTCGGCGCCGATCACCTTGCCGCTGCTGCGGATTTCGCGCATCTTGCCATCCAGGTAGCGGGCGGCACCGACCAGGTTGTTACGCTCCTCGGGCGGACAGATGATCGAGTATTCCTTGTCGAGGATCTGGACGGTGACGCTATTGCTTGAACTCATGAGTCTTGCTCCAGGGCCTTGAGGCGCATGATCATCGATTCGATCTTGCGTTTGGCGATCTCGTTTTTTTCGATGAGGTGGGCGCGCTCCTCGCGCCAGGTTTTTTCCTGAGCTACTAAGAGTGCGTTTTGCCGCTTTAGTTGCTCGACTCGCTCGATCAGCAACTCGAACCGGCTCATCAACGCTTGCAGGTCGTTCTCTTGCATGGCTTGCACTCGATTCGCTCCATCGTCGACTCACCTGGCGATCATGCCTGCACGGGGGCTTGGCGGCCAGTGCTGATGGTCTTGGCGCGCCTGCCGGTGCTAGGATACAAGGCCTTCATTCTAGTCATTGCGCCGTCTGGCGCCTAGCTGCCCATGCCCAATACCCAATCGCCCTACATTGCCTTCGCCATGCTGCTTTCGAGCAATGGCCATCCTGTCACCCCGGCTGAGCTGCACGGCCTACTGATCGGCCGCAGCTGCGCCGGTGCCGGCTTCGATGCCGACGCCTGGCTGGCCGATGCCGCCCAACTGCTCGAGACCGAGCCTGGCGACAACGTGCGCAACGCCCTGATCGGCCTGCAAGAGATGGTCAAGGCCGAGCTGACCGGCGAAGACGTCGCCATCGTCCTGCTGCTGCCTTCCGATGACGCGGCGCTGACCGACCGTGCTGCTGCGCTGGGCCAGTGGTGTCAGGGCTTCATCACCGGCTTTGGGCTGAACGCCGGCGGCAAGGACCTGTCCACCGATGCGAAGGAAGTGCTCCAGGACCTGGTCGCAATCTCGCAGGTGCAGGAAGCGCTGGAAGAATCCGAAGACGGCGAAAGCGACTACATGGAAGTCATGGAGTACCTGCGCGTCGCCCCGCTGCTGCTCTACACGGAGCTGGCCGCGCCCGCCGCACCTGCGCCAAAACCATCGCTGCACTGATTTCGAGCGGGGACGTTTGCCCATGAGCCACATACCCAAGGCGGAGTACGCCCGTCGGCGCAAGGCGCTGATGGCGCAGATGGTCCCCAACAGCATTGCCATCCTGCCCGCTGCCGCCGTTGCCATTCGTAACCGTGACGTCGAGCACGTGTACCGCCAGGACAGCGATTTCCAGTACCTGAGTGGTTTCCCCGAGCCCGAGGCCGTGATCGCCCTGATCCCAGGCCGCGAGCACGGCGAGTACGTGCTGTTCTGCCGCGAGCGCAACCCTGAACGTGAGCAGTGGGATGGCCTGCGTGCAGGGCAGGAGGGCGCGGTACGCGACTTCGGCGCCGACGACGCTTTCCCGATCACCGACATCGACGAGATCCTCCCCGGCCTGATCGAGGGCCGCGAGCGCGTCTATAGCGCCATGGGCAGCAACCCCGAGTTCGACCGCCGGCTGATGGACTGGATCAATGTGATCCGCTCCAAGGCCCGCCTGGGGGCCCAGCCGCCGAACGAATTCGTTGCCCTGGATCACCTGCTGCACGACATGCGCCTGTATAAATCGGCGGCAGAAGTGAAGGTGATGCGCGAAGCTGCGGCGATTTCCGCCCGTGCCCACGTGCGGGCAATGCAGGCCTGTCGTGCTGGGCTGCACGAGTACAGCCTGGAGGCCGAGCTGGATTACGAATTTCGCAAAGGCGGGGCGAAGATGCCGGCCTACGGCTCGATCGTCGCCGCTGGACGCAATGGCTGCATCCTGCATTACCAGCAGAACGACGCCCCGCTCAAGGACGGTGACTTGGTATTGATCGATGCCGGTTGCGAGATCGACTGCTACGCCAGCGACATCACCCGTACGTTCCCGGTGAGCGGGCGTTTTTCGCCTGAGCAGAAGGCTATCTACGAGTTGGTGCTCAAGGCCCAGGAAGCGGCATTCGCCCAGATCGCCCCAGGCAAGCACTGGAACCACGCGCACGAGGCGACCGTGCGGGTGATCACCGAAGGCCTGGTGGAACTGGGCCTGCTCAAGGGTGAGGTGCAGGCGTTGATCGACAGCGAGGCCTATCGCGCCTTCTACATGCACCGTGCCGGGCACTGGCTGGGCATGGACGTGCATGATGTGGGCGAATACAAGGTCGGCGGCCAGTGGCGGGTGCTTGAGCCCGGCATGGCGCTGACGGTGGAACCTGGCATCTACATTGCCGCCGACAATCAGGATGTCGCGAAGAAGTGGCGCGGTATCGGCATAAGGATCGAGGACGACGTGGTAGTGACCCGACAAGGCTGTGAAATCCTGACCACCGGCGTGCCCAAGACCGTCGCCGAGATCGAGGCGCTGATGCACGATGCCCGCAAGGCGGTGGCATGAGTCGGGTGAACCTCGCGATCATCGGTGGCGGGCTGGTCGGTGCCAGCCTGGCTCTCACGTTGCAAGCCGGTGCCAAGGCGCGCGGCTGGAAGATCCTGCTGATCGAGCCGTTCGCCCCCGGCGACAGCTTCCAGCCCAGCTACGACGCGCGCTCCTCGGCGCTGTCCTATGGCACCCGGCAGATCTACGACCAGTTGGGCCTGTGGTCGACTATCGGTCGGCGTGCCGAGCCGATTCGCCAGATCCATGTGTCCGACCGTGGCCGTTTCGGCGCGACGCGTCTGGACGCGCAGGAGGAGGGCGTGCCGGCGCTCGGCTACGTCGTGGAGAACGCCTGGCTTGGACAGTGCCTGTGGCAGGCGTTGGACAGCGAGGTCGTCACTTGGCGCTGCCCTGCCGAAGTCAAGGCGTTGCAGCCGATAGCCGGTGGCTATTGCGTGCAGTTGGACGATGACACGTCGCTCGAATGCGACCTGGCGATACTGGCCGACGGCGGGCGCTCCGGGTTGCGCGAGCAGTTGGGCATCCATGTGCGCAACACCCCCTACGATCAGAGCGCGCTGATCGCCAACATCACCCCAGGCGAGCCCCACCGCGGCCAGGCTTTCGAACGTTTCACCGAGCAGGGCCCGATGGCCTTGCTGCCATTGCCGGACAACCGTTGCGCATTGGTCTGGACGCGCCAGGGAATGGACGCCCGGCGTCTGGCCGAACTGGACGAGCGCAGCTTCCTGCGCGAGTTGCAGGAGGTATTCGGCTATCGGCTTGGCGGCTTGCGCCAGGTCGGTGCGCGGCACCTCTATCCGCTGGCACTGGTCGAGGCCCAGGAGCAGGTGCGCCCGCACTTGGTCGTGCTCGGTAATGCCGCCCATAGCCTGCACCCGATCGCCGGGCAGGGCTTCAACCTGTCGCTGCGCGATGTGCAGTCGCTCGCCGATGCACTGTTGGCCGGTCCGCAACACCCAGGTGATCTGGCCACGCTGCAGCGCTATCATCAGCGCCAGCGCCTCGACCAGGCCTTGACCATCGGCTTCTCCGATCAGGTCACACGCCTGTTCGGCAGCAACCAGCCGTTGATGGCCGCTGGGCGCAACATCGGCCTGCTGGGGCTGGACCTGCTGCCACCGGCAAGAAGCTGGTTTGCCCGCCAGGCCATGGGCCTGGGTACTCGCCCTGATCCGCGAGGCCAGGCATGAGCCAGACGCGTAAACGGGTGCGGCGCGCGCGCATGCTGCGTTGGCTGCTGAACCTTTACCCGCCCTACCTCGGTGCCGGTATTCGCATCCTGTCGATCAGCCCTGACATGCGCAGCGTCAAGGTGCGCATGAAGCTGACGCGGTGGAATCGCAACTACGTCGGCACCCAGTTCGGCGGCAGCCTGTATTCGATGGTCGACCCGTTCTACATGCTGCTGCTGATCGAGCAGTTGGGGCGCGACTACATCGTCTGGGACAAGGCTGCCAGCATCGATTTCATCTCGCCCGGCAAAGGCCCGGTGTACGCCGAGTTCCACGTCGATGATGCGCTGCTTGAGGACATCCGCCAGCAGACCGCCAGCGGCAAGAAGTACCTGCCACATCTGCAGGTAGAGATCCGCGACGCGGCCGGCGAGCTGGTGGCGCGGGTCGAGAAAACCCTATATGTGCGGCTCAAGCCGCAAGCGAGGCAGGCGTAAGGCATGGAAATGCGCGCAGATCTAGTGATTGTCGGTGCCGGTATGGTCGGCAGCGCCCTGGCCCTGGCCTTGCGTCACAGTGGCCTGGAGATTCTCCTGCTCGATGGCAGTGCGCTGTCGGTCAAACCGTTCGATGCGCAGGCGCCATTCGAGCCGCGCGTCAGTGCCCTGTCGGCGGCCAGCCAGCGTATCCTCGAGCGCCTGGGTGCGTGGGAAGGCATCGCCCGGCGACGGGTGTCGGCGTATTCGGACATGCACGTCTGGGACGGCAGCGGCACAGGCCAGATCCACTTCTCGGCTGCCAGTGTGCATGCCCAGGTGCTGGGGCATATCGTTGAGAACCGGGTGGTGCAGGACGGCCTGCTGGAGCGTCTGCACGACAGCGACGTGGGCTTGCTACCCAACGCGCGCCTGGAGCAATTGCGCCGCTCGGGTGACGAGTGGCTGCTGACCCTTGCCGATGGCCGCCGCTTGCGCGCGCCGCTGGTGATCGCCGCCGATGGCGCCAATTCCGCCGTACGCCGCTTGGCCGGCTGCGAAACCCGCGAGTGGGATTACCTGCACCACGCCATCGTGACCAGCGTGCGTTGCAGCCAGGCGCACCGCACCACGGCCTGGCAGCGTTTCACCGACGAAGGCCCGCTGGCGTTTCTGCCGTTGAACCGGGACGGCCAGCAGGATTGGTGCTCGATTGTCTGGTCGACTACCCCCGAGCAGGCCGAGCAGGCCATGGCAATGGACGATGCCGCGTTCTGCCAGGCGCTCGAGCGCGCTTTCGAAGGGCGCCTGGGACAGGTGTTGGCGGCAGACCCTCGGCTCTGCGTACCGCTGCGCCAGCGCCACGCCAAGCGCTATGTCCAGGAAGGTCTGGCGCTCATCGGTGATGCGGCCCACACCATCCACCCGCTGGCGGGGCAGGGGGTGAACCTGGGCTTTCTTGACGCGGCGGTGTTGGCCGAAGAGCTGGTACGGGCCTGCGAGCGCGGCGAGCGTCTGGCCGATGTGAAGGTGCTCAGCCGTTTCGAGCGTCGGCGCATGCCACACAACCTGGCCTTGATGGCCGCCATGGAGAGCTTCGAGCGCCTGTTCCAGGCCAACCCGCTGCCGTTGCGCTGGCTGCGCAACAGTGGCCTGAAGCTGGTGGAGCAAATGCCCGAGGCCAAGGCGTTGTTCGTGCGCCAGGCACTGGGGCTGTCCGGGGACCTGCCGGCGCTGGCCAGGGCTTGAGGCCAGGCGCGGGGCGCACCGCTGCGACGTGCCCCGCAACACCTTCTGCAACATCCGGTAACTGCTCCAGGGATGAGCGCAAAAATGGGATTCACTACCATTCGCACCTCTCATTTCAGCGAGGAGTGCCCCCATGTTGCCCCGCAAGCCCCTACTGGCCGCTCTGGCCCTCACCCTGTTCGGTGGCACCGCCCAGGCAGCCGACGAAGTGGTGGTGTATTCCTCGCGTATCGACGAGCTGATCAAGCCGGTGTTCGACGCCTACACCGCCGAAACGGGTGTGAAGGTCAAGTTCATCACCGACAAGGAAGCGCCGCTGATGCAGCGCATCAAGGCCGAAGGGCAGAACGGCGTGGCCGACCTGCTGCTGACCGTCGATGCCGGCAACCTCTGGCAGGCCGAGCAGATGGGCATCCTGCAGCCGATCAAGTCGAGCATCATCGACCAGAACATCCCGCCGCAGTACCGCGCTTCGTCGCATGACTGGACCGGCCTGAGCCTGCGCGCGCGGACCATCGTCTACTCCACCGATCGCGTCAAGCCCGCTGAACTGAGCACCTACGAAGCCCTGGCCGACAAGCAATGGGAAGGCCGCCTGTGCCTGCGCACGGCGAAGAAGGTGTACAACCAGTCGCTGACCGCCACCCTGATCGAGAACCACGGCGAGGCTGCCACCGAGAAGCTGGTCAAAGGCTGGATCAACAACCTGTCCACCGACGTGTTCTCCGATGACAACGCGGTGATCCAGGCGATTGCAGCCGGCCAGTGCGACGTCGGCATCGTCAACACCTACTACTACGGACGTCTGCACCAGCAGGATCCGAAGCTGCCGGTGAAGATTTTCTGGCCCAACCAGGGCGACCGTGGTGTACACGTCAACCTTTCGGGTATAGGCCTGACCAAGCATGCACCGCACCCGCAGGCCGCCACCAAGCTGGTGGAATGGATGACCGGGGAGAAGGCGCAGAAGCTGTTTGCCGACATCAACCAGGAATTCCCGGCCAACCCGCAGGTCAAGCCATCGCAGGAGGTGGCGGCCTGGGGTAGCTTCAAGGCAGACAGCATCCCGGTGGAAGTGGCCGGCAAACGCCAGGCCGAAGCCATCAAGCTGATGGACCGGGCTGGCTGGAACTAAGCGCCAGGCTTTATCCTTGCGGGGCCTTCTGCGGCCCCTTCGCGGGCAAGTCCGCTCCCACCGGTTCTGCGAATACGGCCCTGGTGGGCGCAGGCATGCCCGCGATGCGATTGCACCGCCACCGAGATCTTTGCCCTTGCCCCACACCCCTCAACGCCGCTGGTACGTCCCCGTCGGCCTCACTGCCATCCTGGTGCTGCTGCCGCTGAGCGTGCTGCTGCTGTCCTGGCAAACGGTCGACGGGCAGATCTGGGCGCACCTGCTCGATACCCAGATGGGCCGATTGCTGGGCAACACGCTGACGTTGGTGGTGGGCGTGGGTGTGGGGGTGAGCGTGCTGGGTGTGAGTCTGGCGTGGCTGACCAGCCTTTGCGAATTCCCCGGGCGGCGCTGGCTGGACTGGGCACTCATGCTGCCGTTCGCCATCCCGGCGTATGTGCTGGCGTTCGTGTTCGTCGGCCTGCTGGACTTCGCCGGCCCCGTGCAGACCGCACTGCGCGAAGTGTTCGGGCCCATGCGCCTGCCTCGGGTGCGCTCCACCGGTGGCGTGATCACCGTGCTGGTGCTGGTGTTCTATCCCTATGTGTACCTCTTGGCGCGTACCGCCTTCCTGGCCCAGGGCAAGGGCCTGATGGAGGCTGCGCGGGTACTGGGGTTGTCGCCGCTGCAAGCGTTCTGGCGCGTGGCGCTGCCCATGGCGCGCCCTGCCATCGGCGCCGGTATCGCGCTGGCGTTGATGGAGACCCTGGCCGATTTCGGCGCGGTGGCGGTGTTCAATTTCGACACCTTCACCACCGCCATCTACAAGACTTGGTACGGCTTCTTCAGCCTTTCCAGCGCGGCGCAGTTGGCCAGCCTGTTGCTGTTGGCGGTGATTCTAGTGCTGTACGGCGAGCGCCGTGCGCGCGGTGCCAGCCGTAGCGGCCACGAGCGGCCACGCGGGCAGGCGCTGTATCACCTGCATGGCCTCAAGGCCTGGGCGGCCAGCGGCTGGTGCCTGCTGGTATTCGCGTGCGCGTTCGTGATCCCGCTGCTGCAACTGCTGGCGTGGTTCTGGCAACGCGGCCGGCACGACCTCGACGAGCGCTACGTGAGCCTTGTGCTGCACACACTCTACCTGGGCGCGATGGCCGCGCTGGTCACGGTATGCGTGGCCCTGCTGCTGGCTTTCGCCCGGCGTCAGGCGCCGACCCCTGCGGTTGCTGCCGGGGTCGGGCTGGCCAACCTGGGGTATGCCTTGCCAGGTTCGGTCCTGGCGGTAGCGATCATGTTGGCGTTCAGTTACTTGGACAACCAACTGGTGATCCCGCTGTCGCTATGGCTCGGTGGCGCTGGCAAGCCATTGCTGCTGGGCAGCCTGTCGGCGCTGTTGCTGGCGTACCTGGTGCGCTTCATCGCCGTGGCCTATGGTCCGCTGGAAAGCAGTCTTGAGCGTATCCGCCCGTCGCTGCCGGAGGCGGCACGCAGCCTCGGGGTTTCGGGGCCAGGATTGTTTTTCAGGGTGTATCTGCCGCTGCTGGTGCCCGGTGCCCTGAGCGCTGCGCTGTTGGTGTTCGTCGACGTGCTCAAGGAAATGCCGGCCACCCTGCTGATGCGCCCATTTGGCTGGGATACGCTGGCGGTGCGGGTGTTCGAGATGACCAGCGAGGGCGAGTGGTCGCGGGCCTCGCTGCCAGCACTGAGCCTGGTGCTGGTTGGCCTGTTGCCAGTTATTGGCCTGATCCGCCGTTCGGCCCATCGTCCGGGACAATCGCGCTAAGGGTGTCAGGCCGTGCCCTTGCGGCTACAATGCGCGGCATTCGCGCGGCGGCTCCTACAAGAACAGGTGGTGAATAAACACCGCCCACCCGCCGCCTCGCCACGCCCGGAAGGAGAAACCCATGGGACAGCGTACGCCTCTGTATGACTTTCACCTGGCGCTTGGCGCCAAGATGGTCGACTTCGGCGGTTGGGAAATGCCCCTGCATTATGGCTCGCAGGTCGAGGAGCACCATCAGGTGCGCAGTGATTGTGGGGTGTTCGATGTCTCCCACATGACGGTGATCGACATCGACGGCGCCGCCGCCACGCCCTGGTTGCAGCACGTATTGGCCAACGACGTGGCACGCCTGGAGCGCCCCGGCATGGCACTCTATAGCCCTCTGCTCAAGCACGACGGCGGGGTCATCGACGACCTGCTCGCCTATCGCACCGAAGACGGCTACCGCCTGGTGGCCAACGCTGCTACCCGTGACAAGGTCATGGACTGGCTGCGTGCTCAGAGCGAGGGTTTCAAGGTCGGCGTGCACGCCCGGCCGGAGCTGGCGATTCTGGCGATCCAGGGCCCGCACGCCCGCGAAAAGGTCGCCGCGTTGCTCAGTGCGTCGCGCGCTGCCCTGATTCGTGAGCTGCGTCCGTTCGAGGGCGTCGCCGAAGCTGACTGGTTCATCGCGCGTACCGGCTATACCGGTGAAGACGGCCTGGAGATCATCCTGCCGGGTGATCAGGCGCCTGCGTTTTTCAACGACCTGGTGGGCGCCGGCATCGCCCCGAGCGGCCTTGGCGCACGTGATACCTTGCGTCTTGAGGCCGGCATGAACCTCTACGGCCAGGACCTCGACGAAGCCCATACCCCGCTGACCTCCAACCTGGGCTGGAGTATCGCCTGGGAGCCCGCCGCCCGCGCGTTCATTGGCCGTACCGGCCTGCTGGCGGAAATCGAGCAGGGCGTTAAGGAAAAATTGGTCGGGCTGGTGCTCGAAGAGCGCGGTGTATTGCGCGCCCATCAGGTGGTGCGGGTATCCGGGATTGGCGAAGGGGAGATCACCAGTGGTAGTTTCTCGCCTACGCTGAGCAAGTCCATTGCCCTGGCCAGGGTGCCCATGGCCACTGGCGAGCGTGCCGAGGTGGAGATTCGCGGCAAGTGGTACCCGGTACGGGTGGTCAAGCCCACCTTCGTGCGTCACGGCAAGATCCTGATCTGAACATTCAACGGCGGGCCGACCGCTGACCCAAACGAGGAAGACAAGACATGAGCAATATTCCCGCCGACCTGCGTTTCGCCGAGAGCCACGAGTGGGCCCGCCTGGAAGCCGACGGCAGCGTGACTGTGGGTATCAGCGATCACGCCCAGCAGGCCCTGGGTGACGTGGTGTTCGTCGAGCTGGCCGAAATCGGCAAGGTCTTCGCCGCTGGCGACGCTGCTGGCGTGGTCGAGTCGGTGAAGGCCGCATCGGACATCTATGCCCCGGTGAGTGGCGAAGTGATCGCCGTCAACGACGAACTGGCCGACAGCCCGGAACAGCTCAACGAAGACCCTTATACCTCGTGGATCTTCAAGCTCAAGCCAAGCGACAAGGCCGAGCTGGACAAGCTGCTCGACGCTGCCGGCTACAAGGCCGCTATCGGCGAATGATCGTTCGCCGAGCATGCCCCTTCTGCTAGGAGCGGGCTTGTTCGGCGATAGCGTGCGCTGCAAAAGCGCAATAATCCCCGCACAATCGGCAATCCTTCCTAGACTTGTAAGTCTCCTAGAGAACTGGTCCAGGAAGAGATCTCGCCATGTCCCAGTCGCCCTCCCTGCGTCAACTGCACGTCGCCAACCCGTTCCTGCAACGCCACCTGGGGCCCGATGCCCAGGAGCAGCAGGCCATGCTCGCCGCGCTGGGTGTCGCCAGCCGCAGCGAACTGATCGAGCAGACCGTACCGCCAGGCATTCGCTTCAATGGCCCGCTGGCGCTACCTGCGGCCCTGGACGAGCAGGCCGCGCTGGCCAAGCTTGCCGGCTACGCCGCACAGAACCAGCTCTGGACCAGCCTGATCGGCATGGGCTACCACGCCACCCTCACGCCTACGGTCATCCTGCGCAATGTGCTGGAAAACCCGGGCTGGTATACCGCCTACACCCCCTATCAGCCGGAAATCGCCCAAGGTCGGCTGGAAGCGTTGCTGAACTACCAGCAGATGGTCATCGACCTCACCGGCCTGCCGTTGGCCAATGCCTCGCTGCTGGACGAGGCCACCGCTGCCGCCGAGGCCATGGCCCTGGCCCGGCGTGTCGCGCGCAGCAAGAGCAACGCGTTCTTCGCGGACGAGCATTGCCACCCGCAGACGCTCTCGGTACTCAAGACCCGTGCCGAAGGCTTCGGTTTCGAGCTGATCGTCGATGCTGTGGATAACCTTGGCCAGCACGCGGTATTCGGCGCCTTGCTGCAATACCCCAACACCCATGGCGAGGTGCGCGACCTGCGCCCGCTGATCGACCAGTTGCACAGCCAGCAGGCCTTGGCCTGCGTTGCCGCCGATATCCTCAGCCTAGTGGTGCTCGCCCCACCCGGCGAGCAAGGGGCGGATGTGGTGCTGGGTTCTAGCCAACGCTTTGGCGTGCCCATGGGTTATGGCGGACCGCATGCGGCCTATTTCGCTTGCCGCGACGACTACAAGCGGGCCATGCCTGGGCGCATCATCGGCGTGTCTCGCGATGCGCGTGGCAACACCGCCCTGCGCATGGCGCTGCAGACCCGCGAGCAGCATATCCGCCGCGAGAAGGCCAACTCGAATATCTGCACCGCGCAAGTGCTGCTGGCCAACATCGCCGGCTTCTATGCCGTCTACCACGGCCCTGAAGGCCTGCGCCGCATTGCCCAGCGGGTGCATCGGCTGACCGCCATCCTTGCCGCTGGGCTGCATAGCAAAGGCCTCAAGCGCCTCAATTCGCATTTTTTCGACACCCTTACCCTGGACGTCGGCGGCACCCAGGCTGCGATCATCGAAAGCGCCGAGGCCGCACGCATCAACCTGCGCATCCTCGGGCGCGGGCAGTTGGGTGTGAGCTTGGATGAAACGTGCGATGAGTCCACCGTACTGAAGCTGTTCGACATCTTCCTGGGTGTCGACCATGGCCTGGATATCGATGCCCTCGACCAGCAGGCGCTGGCCGAGGGCATCCCCGTTGCGCTGCTGCGGCGCACGCCTATCCTGCAACATCCGGTGTTCAACCTGCACCACAGCGAAACCGAGATGCTGCGCTACCTCAAGCAACTGGAGAACAAGGACCTGGCGCTGAACCAGTCGATGATCCCGTTGGGTTCATGCACCATGAAGCTCAACGCCAGTAGCGAGATGATTCCCATCACCTGGCCTGAGTTCGCCCAGCCGCACCCCTTTGCGCCTGCGGCGCAGATGCAGGGCTACAAGGCGATGATCGACGAGCTGGAAAGCTGGTTGTGCGCCATCACCGGCTTCGATGCCATCTGCATGCAGCCCAACTCCGGTGCCCAGGGTGAGTACGCCGGGCTGATGGCGATCACCCGCTACCACCGCAGCCGCCAGCAGCCGGGGCGAACGCTGTGCCTGATCCCATCCTCGGCGCATGGCACCAACCCGGCGTCGGCGCAGATGGCCGGCATGGAGGTGGTGATCGTCGAGTGCGACGTGCACGGTAACGTCGATATCGACGAC
This sequence comes from Pseudomonas sp. NY15463, assembly GCF_048068415.1. NCBI lineage: Bacteria > Pseudomonadati > Pseudomonadota > Gammaproteobacteria > Pseudomonadales > Pseudomonadaceae > Pseudomonas > Pseudomonas sp. NY15463. The sequence goes on along the minus strand of NZ_JBLUQD010000004.1, from coordinate 523,059 downwards.
CTCAAGGCCAAGGCTGAAGCCGCCGGGGAGCGACTGTCCTGCCTGATGGTTACCTACCCGTCGACCCATGGGGTTTACGAGGAAGGCATTCGCGAGATCTGCGAGGTGATCCACCAGCACGGTGGCCAAGTGTACATGGATGGCGCCAACCTCAACGCCCAGGTCGGGCTGACGCGTCCGGCCGACATCGGCGCCGACGTTTCGCACATGAACCTGCACAAGACTTTCTGTATCCCCCACGGTGGAGGAGGGCCGGGCATGGGCCCGATAGGCGTGCGCGCCCACCTCAAGCCGTTCGTTGCCAGTCACCCGGTAGTGCCGGTGCCTGGGCTGGACCCGAACAACAGCGCGGTCAGCGCCGCGCCCTGGGGCAGCGCCAGTATTCTACCGATCAGCTGGATGTACATCGCCATGATGGGCTGGCAACTGGCTGATGCCAGCGAAGTGGCGATCCTGTCCGCCAATTACCTGGCCTGTCAGTTGCACGATGCTTTCCCGGTGCTCTACCGTGGTCGTAACCAGCGCGTGGCGCATGAATGTATCCTCGACCTGCGCCCGCTCAAGGCGCTTACCGGCATCAGCGAGGAGGACGTGGCCAAGCGCCTGATGGACTATGGCTTTCATGCCCCGACCATGTCGTTCCCGGTGCCGGGCACGCTGATGGTCGAGCCCACCGAGAGCGAGTCGAAGGCCGAACTCGATCGTTTCGTCGAAGCGATGCTGGCGATCCGGGCCGAGATCGATCAGGTGCAGGAGGGCCACTGGCCCGCCGAGGACAATCCGCTCAAGCACGCCCCGCATACCTTGGCCGATGTGCTAGTACCGTGGCATCGCCCCTACAGCATTGAGCAGGGCATCGCCCCCAGCGCTCACGCGCGCCAGCACAAGTACTGGCCGGCGGTGAACCGGGTCGACAACGTCTATGGGGACAGGAACCTGTTCTGTGCGTGTGTTCCGTTGCAAGCCTATCGCTAACGGGCGGGGGCTCTCGCGCAGGGGCTTGATCGAACCTGCGCGAGAACGGGCTTATCCGACGAGGCTCACTCGGCCACGGCGTTCTTGGCCAGGATCGCGTTGGCCAGGTCCATGTCACTGGCCTGCACGCCTGGGTTGTCGGCGCGCACTTGGCGAATGGCCGCTTCCAAGAACGGGCCACGGATAGCCCCGTCGCTTGCGACGAAGCTGCCGGCATCGTCCTGGGCAGCGACGATCAGCTTATGGTCCTTGAAGGTCAGGTAGGTCGAGGCAGTAGTGGCTCCCGACGAGATGATGTTGCGCCAGAAGCCGTCGGCCATGGCCGAACCGATGGGCAGTGCGAACAGGACGGTGGCTGCGATGGCTGTTTTGAAACGCATGGTGAATCACCTCGGTCGATGAGGGTTGTGGATATGTTCGCTTTGATCCTCCTGCCCTGATCCAAGTTCCCGGCCACACGGGGCATTTGTCGGTTATCCACAGACCCTGAGCACCTCCTCCACGCAGGTCATGCCCCGGTTTATGCGGTCTTCGCCACAGCGGCGCAGGTCACGCATACCCTCGGCCTGTGCGTACTGGTGCAAAGCCGCCAAGTCCACGCCGGGGGTGATCCGCTCACGCACGCCGTCGCTGACCCTGAGCAATTCGAACAACCCGGTACGGCCGTGAAAGCCGGTTCCCCGGCATTGCTGACAAACCTGCCCGTTCGCTTGTGTCGTGGGGTGGCACAGCGGGCACAGCATCCGCACCAAGCGTTGCGCCATGACGCCGATCAGCGTGGCCCTGATCAGGTAGTGGGCCACGCCCATTTCCAACAGGCGGGTGATGGCGGCGCAGGCATCGTTGGTGTGCAGGGTCGAGAGCACCAGATGCCCGGTCAGGGCAGCCTGCACCGCCGCCTGCGCGGTTTGCGCGTCGCGGATCTCGCCGATCATGATGATGTCTGGATCCTGGCGCAGCATGGCGCGCACGCCGTCGGCGAAACCCAGGTCCAGGGCGGGCTGCACCTGTAACTGGTTGATCGCAGGTTCCAGGCGTTCGATGGGGTCTTCGATGCTGCACACGTTCATCTGCGGGGTCGCCAGGTGTCGCAGGCTGGCGTAGAGGGTGCTGGTCTTGCCGGAACCGGTGGGGCCAGTCACCAGCAGAATGCCTTGGCGTTGGCTGAGCAGAGAGCGCCAGCGCTCCAGCAGGGTGCCTTCCAGGCCAAGACATTCGAGAGTTTCGTGGCGTTGCCCGGGATCAAACAAGCGCAGCACCAGTTTTTCGCCGAACGGCGTTGGCAGGGTGGAAAGCCGCAGTTCGACCTCGTCGCCGCCGGGCAGGCGACGCTTCAGGCGACCATCCTGTGGCCGGCGTTTTTCTGCCACGTCCATGCGCCCCAGGTGCTTCAGGCGGCTGCTCATCGCCAGCGTGACCCCTGTTGGGAACGCATAGACCGTGTGCAGCAGGCCATCGATGCGCAGGCGCAGGTGGCCTTGTTCGCGGCGGGGTTCGAGGTGGATATCGCTGGCGCGTTGCTCGATGGCGTACTGCAACATCCAGTCGACCACATGCACGATATGCGCATCGTCCGCCGCAGCAGGCCTGTTTCCTGCGCCCAGCTCCAGCAGTTGTTCCAACTCGCCGAGCGCGGCGGGTTGCTGCTGGTCGGCGCCCTGTACCGAGTGGGCCAAGCCAAACAAGGTGGCGGCGAGCTGGCGAATCTGCGTGGGGCTGGCCACGACCCGGCGTACGCGCTTGCCCAGGCTGCGGGCCAGGTCGGCCTCCCAGTCCCGTTGGTAGGGCTGGGCACTTGCCACGGTCACGCTCGTGGCGTCGATGGCTATGGCGAGGATGCCGTGGCGCCTGGCGAAGGCGGCTGACATCAGTGCGCCAACCTGGGCTAGGTCGACTTGCAACGGATCGATGTGCACGTAGGGCTGCTTTACCCGCGCCGCCAGCCACTGGCAAAGGCGTTCAAGGCTCAGTTGCTGGCCGGGTTGTTTCGGGTCGGGCAAGGCCAGCCCTGCGATCAGTTCGAGTGGGTGTTCGGCGGCATTGGTCTGGGCCCGCTCCAAGGCCTGAAGGGCTGCGTTGGCGGTGATCCGTTGCTCGTCCAGCAGGGCGTCGAGCAGGCGGCGCAGGTCGAGATCCAGGGTGTCGTTGGCGAGCATGGCGGCATCCTTGCCAGGTGGTTGGACCTGGAAGGCTAGCCGCACGCGGCAGCCTGCGAGCCGGCAAAGGGTTTCCGAACTTTACCGTGATGCACTGGCGCCGGCAGTGACCTCAGCCAGCTGCGGTAGGTTTTCCAGGCTGACCTGGGCGACGCAGACCAGGTTGCGCAATTTTTGCGCGATCACCTCGGCGCGATGCCAGCTCAGGCCGCCGATGCCGATACGCACGTCGAACAGGTCGTCGTGTTGCTCCACGTGCAGGCTGTACGGCGTCAGGAACTGCAAGGCGAAGAGGTTGAGAATCCGGCACAGGCTGTCGGGTTCGGCCTCGGCGTGCAGGTGGTAGTGCACGGTGCTGTGGGCGGCCGAGGCGGCCCAGGCATCGAGGCGGGGTGTGGCCAGGGGGCGTTCGAGTGCGTTCATGCTGGATCTCCGCGAAAGTGGGGAAATTCTTGCACGTCGATTCGGGTATTGTTTCGCTATAACTCAACCAATTTCCGTTGATAGCGAATTGAACAATTCATAAACATGCAAATTGGAGAATCAATCATGCAGGGCGGGTTGGATGCCTATGATCGTCGGATTCTGGAATTGCTACAGGAGGACGCCTCGCTCTCCAGCGCGCAGATCGCCGAGCGCGTGGGGCTGTCGCAATCACCGTGCTGGCGGCGTATCCAGCGCTTGAAGGAGGAGGGGGTTATTCGTGGCCAGGTAACCCTGCTCGATCGCAAGAAAGTTGGGCTCAACACGCAGATCTTCGCTGAGGTAAAGCTCAACGCTCATGGGCGCTCGAACTTTGCCGAGTTCACCGAGGCGATTCGCGGGTTCCCGGAAGTGCTGGAGTGCTACGTATTGATGGGGGCGGTGGATTTCCTGCTGCGGATCGTCACCTCGGATATCGAGGCGTATGAGCAGTTCTTCTTTGAAAAGCTGTCGAACGTGCCGGGTATTCAAGAGGTGAACTCGATCGTGGCACTGTCGGAGATCAAGAGCACCACCAGCTTGCCGCTGGGCCGCTGAGCGCCGCCGCGTAGGAGCGGCCTTGTGCCGCGATGGGCTGCAAAGCAGCCCCAGGATTTGTGCGGCAGCTGGGATTCTTGGGGCTGCTGCGCAGCCCATCGCGGCACGAGGCCGCCCTCATGGAACTACACATAACTTGTTGATTTATAAGGAATCTGTGGGAGCGGGCTTGCCCGCGAACACCGGCAAAGCCGGTGCCATCCACCGAGTCGCCTGCTTCGCGGGCAAGTCGGGGCGCCGAACCGCCGCTCCCACAGGGTACGCGGAGCGCTTGCGAAATCAGTTCTCTGCGCGACAGCGCAGCCCAAAGGGCTGGGTGATCTCCTACAGGTGCAGCGCTTGCTTCTGGCGTAGGAGCGGGTTTACCCGCGAATGCGCACAGGTCAGGCCTTGAGCAGTTGCTTCCAGGCGCGGTTTTGTTCGATGGCGCGAGCCTGCTCGATGCGCGCTTCCAGCAGTTCGTCCTGGTGTTCTTCGCCCAGCGCTTGTTCGGCCAGCTCGTGCAGCTTGTTCAACTCGCCGTACAGGCGGTCTTGCTGCGGGACATCGAGTACCTGGCGAGCATGATGCAGCCAGGCCAGGATGCCTTCGATGCGCGGCAATTGCTCGGCCAGGTCTTCCGGGCGTTGCACGTACAACGGCAGCTTCAACGCGCGGGCCTCTTCACCGAGCTGGTGGTGCAGCCAGCTAGCCAGTTGCGCCTTGCCCTGGCGCTCGCCACGGCCCTTGCGCTCGACGGTCCATGCACGGGCAGTCAGCCAGCGCGCGGTTTCCAGCGAGAACTGGCCCCAGCGTGGGTCTTGCAGCTCTTCGGCGAACTGTTCGGGCGCGGCGCGACGAATGTCTTCGTCGTCATTGCCCGCCTGTACCAGCGGGCGCCAGTCTTCCAGCAGCGCGTCGAGGCTCGCGCGCAGGGCGCGGGTGACCGGGCGCGGAGCTGCCTGGCCAAGACTTGCGGTGAGCGCGCGCAGTTCGGCCAGGCAGCGTACCCAGTCCTGCAGCAGGCGCCAGTGGCCGTTGTGGCGATATTGTTCGGCCAGGCGCTGGCTGCTGCCCAACAGTTGCCAGGCCAGCGCGGCATAGGCGTCGTCCAGTGGCATTTCGGCGTCCAGCTCGCTGGCAGGCAGGTCCAGCTCGTAGCTGTTCTCGTCCAGCAGGCGGTAACCACGCTCGGCCTTGCTGATATCGCACGGCATCAGTGCGACGCTGGCGGACAGCTCGGCGGCCAGTTCCAGCAGGGCTTCGGGCGCACCTTCGCGCAGTTCAAGTTCCAGCTCGCAGATTTCTTCCTTGCGCTTGCCGGCAATCACGAAACCCTGGTCCAGGGCGGCTTCGATCACCACCTTGGCCTTGCCACGGCCCCAGGAGATCTCGGCGTATTCACGGGTGAAGTCGGTGGTGAACAGCGGCTTGATGGTCTTCTTGTCCAGCTCGGCCAGTTGCTCGGGCCAGCAGGTGGCATCGAGCTTCTTCAGGTCGAGCTTGACCTTGTCCAGGTGCCATTCGTACTCGTTGCGCTCGGACAGGCCAGCCACGCTTTGCCCGCGGCACTTGAGGGTCTGGATGATGACCTCGCCGTCGCGGCGCAGGCGCAGCGCCACGCGCGCGGCGGACAGGTCGCGCTCAGGGGTGTCGAAGTATTGATTGAGCAGTTCGCGGGTCTGCCAGCCGGACTTGTTGCGCTTTTTCAGCAAAGGGTGCTCGCGCAGGGCGGCAAGGGTCTCGCGGCTGGCGCGGAGTTTGAGTTCGGTTTCTTTGTGCATCGCGGGCTCGCAGGGAGGGGCATCGTGGGTGGGGAGTCTACAGGAGTCGGTTGTAGCCTGCCGGATTTGGGCGCCGGTAATGGGTTGCCCTGCGCAGGGAAGGCGTTGTTATGATGCCCGCATGCTTTTGAGGAGTTCGCGCATGCCGTTGCCGTCGCTGAAAGACCAGTTCGCCGCCCTGATCGCCGCCCCGTCGGTCAGTTGCACCCAGCCTGCGCTGGATCAGTCCAACCGTGCGGTGATCGACCTGCTGGCCGGCTGGCTTGGCGATCTTGGCTTCAACTGCGAAATCCAAGAGATCACCCCCGGCAAGTTCAACCTGTTGGCCAGCCGTGGCAGTGGCCCTGGCGGTCTGGTACTGGCTGGCCACAGCGACACCGTGCCCTACGACCCGCAACTGTGGAGCAGCGACCCGCTCAAGCTGACCGAAGTCGATGGCCGTTGGGTGGGCCTGGGCAGCTGCGACATGAAAGGCTTCTTCGCCTTGGTGATCGAGGCGGTGACGCCACTGCTCGAACATGATTTCAAGCAACCCCTGCTGATCCTCGCCACCTGCGATGAAGAAAGCTCGATGTCCGGCGCCCGCGCCCTGGCCGAAGCCGGCCAACCACTCGGTCGCGCTGCGGTGATCGGCGAACCCACCGGGCTCAAGCCGATCCGCATGCACAAGGGCATCCTCATGGACCGCATCGATATCCTGGGGCGCAGCGGCCATTCGTCGGATCCGAGCCTCGGCCACAGCGCCCTGGAGGCGATGCACGCGGTAATGGGCGAATTGATGGACCTGCGCCGTGGATGGCAGGAAAAATACCGCAACCCGCAGTTCACCGTTCCTACGCCGACCATGAACTTCGGCTGCATCCACGGCGGCGACAACCCCAATCGCATCTGTGGCCAATGCGCCCTGGAGTTCGACCTGCGCCCGCTGCCTGGCATGGATGTTGAGCAGTTGCGCGCGGCGATCCGCAGCAAGCTGGCGCCACTGGCCGAGCGTCACGAAGTCCGCATCGACTACGCCCCGTTGTTCCCCGAGGTGCCGCCGTTCGAGCAGGCTGCCGACGCCGAGCTGGTGCAACTGGCCGAACGCCTGACCGGCCATCGCGCCGAAGCGGTGGCCTTTGGCACCGAAGCCCCTTATCTTCAGCAGCTCGGTTGCCAGACCATCGTGCTGGGGCCTGGCGACATTGCCTGTGCCCACCAGCCCGGCGAATACCTTGAAATGTCACGCATCGAGCCTACCGTGCGTCTATTGCGTGACTTGATCCGGCACTATTGCCTGACCTAAACGTCCATTGACCTGATTCGTTCCTGCCTAGAGGAGACCGCGCGTGACCGCAAGCCTGATCCGACGATGACTTTCGAACGTTGTGCGCCTTTTCGTTCTCCGTTCACTTATCCACAGGCCCTGTCATGCCCGATTACGTCAACTGGCTGCGCCATGCTTCTCCCTACATCAACGCCCACCGCGACTGCACCTTCGTGGTCATGCTGCCCGGTGATGGCGTCGCCCATCCGAATTTCGGCAACATCGTCCATGACCTGGTGCTGCTGCACAGCCTCGGCGTGCGACTGGTACTGGTCCACGGCTCGCGCCCGCAGATCGAAAACCGACTGGCCGAGCGCGGCCTGACCCCGCACTACCACCGTGGCCTGCGCATCACCGATGCGGCCACCCTGGATTGCGTGATCGATGCCGTGGGCGCCCTGCGCCTGGCCATCGAAGCGCGTTTGTCGATGGACATCGCGGCCTCGCCGATGCAGGGTTCGCGTCTGCGGGTGGCCTCGGGCAACCTGGTGACCGCGCGGCCCATCGGTGTGCTCGAAGGGGTGGACTACCACCACACCGGCGAAGTGCGTCGGGTCGACCGCAAGGGTATCAGTCGCCTGTTGGACGAGCGCTCCATCGTGCTGTTGTCGCCGCTGGGCTACTCGCCGACCGGGGAAATCTTCAACCTTGCCTGTGAAGATGTCGCCACCCGTGCAGCCATCGAGCTGGGTGCCGACAAGCTGCTGCTGTTCGGTGCTGAGTCGGGGCTTCTGGACGAGCAGGGGCGCCTAGTCCGCGAGCTGCGTCCGCAGCAGGTTGCTCCGCACCTGCAACGCCTGGGCAGCGATTATCAGGGCGAACTGCTCGATGCTGCCGCCGAGGCCTGCAAGGGCGGTGTGGCGCGCAGTCACATCGTCAGCTACGTCGAAGACGGGGCGCTGCTCAATGAACTGTTCACCCGCGCCGGTGCCGGTACGTTGGTGTCGCAGGAGCAGTTCGAGGTGGTGCGCGAGGCGACCATTGAGGACGTGGGTGGTCTGCTGGAGTTGATCAGCCCGCTGGAAGAGCAAGGCATTTTGGTGCGTCGTTCGCGAGAGGTGCTGGAGCGCGAGATCGAACAGTTCAGTGTGGTGGAGCGCGAGGGCATGATCATCGCCTGCGCGGCGCTTTACCCGATCGCCGAGTCCGACGCGGGCGAGTTGGCGTGCCTGGCAGTGAACCCGGAGTACCGACATGGCGGGCGTGGCGACGAGTTGCTCGAACGCATTGAGTCGCGTGCGCGTGCGCTGGGGCTCAATACCTTGTTCGTGCTGACGACGCGTACCGCACACTGGTTCCGTGAACGTGGATTTGCGCCGAGTGGGGTAGAGCGCCTGCCGGCAGCGCGCGCTTCGCTGTACAACTACCAGCGTAATTCGAAGATTTTCGAGAAGTCGCTCTGAGGCCGTTGCCCCTGGTAGGAGCGGCCTTGTGTGGCGAAATGGCCGCTCAGCGGCCCCAGAATCTCGGCATCCCGCAGGATCGCCGGGGCTGCTACCCAGCCCTCTCGCGGCACAAGGCCGCTCCTACACGACCGGGCAAGCTGGAACTTCCCAGGCTTACGCGGACATTGTAGGAGCGGCCTCGTGTTGCGAAAGGGCCGCAAAGCGGCCCAATTGGCTTAACTGACTGGCATTACGCCCTTGGGGCGGCGTTTTCGTTTACACGGTATGCAGGTACCAGTTGTACTCGAGGTCGGAGATCGAGTGCTCGAACTCCTCCAGCTCGCTCTCCTTGCACGCGACGAAGATGTCGATGTACTTCGGATCGATGTACTTGTTCAGGATCTCGCTGTCGTCCAGCTCGCGCAGTGCATCGCGCAGGTTGTTCGGCAGGCTCTGCTCCAGCTGTTCGTACGAGTTGCCCTCGATCGGCTCGCCTGGCTCGATCTTGTTGGTCAGGCCATGGTGCACGCCGGCCAGCACGGCCGCCATCATCAAGTACGGGTTGGCATCGGCACCCGCGACGCGGTGCTCGAGACGCACCGCATCCGGCGAACCGGTAGGTACGCGCAGGGCCACGGTACGGTTGTCCAGGCCCCAGCTTGGCGCATTCGGTACATAGAATTGCGCGCCAAAACGGCGGTAGGAGTTGACGTTGGGGCACAGGAAGGCCATCGAGGCGGGCAGGGTCTCGAGCACACCGCCGACAGCGTGACGTAGCGCGGCGTTCTGCTCGGGATCCTCGCTGGTGAAGATGTTGTTGCCATCTTTGTCCAGCACGGAAATGTGTACGTGCAGGCCGTTGCCTGCCTGGCCCGGATAGGGCTTGGCCATGAAAGTGGTGTCCATCTCATGGTCGTAGGCGATGTTCTTGATCAGGCGCTTGAGCAGCACCGCGTAGTCACAAGCCTTGAGCGGGTCGGCGACGTGGTGCAGGTTGACTTCGAACTGCGCCGGAGCGCTTTCCTTGACGATGGCGTCGGCAGGGATGCCCTGCTCCTTGGCGCCTTCCAGGATGTCTTGCAGGCAGTCGGCGTATTCATCGAGGTCGTCGATCAGGTACACCTGGGTCGACTGCGGGCGCTTGCCCGAGATCGGCGAGCGTGGCGGCTGTGGGCGGCCGTTCACGTTTTCCTGGTCGATCAGGTAGAACTCCAGTTCGAATGCCGCACAGATGGTCAGGCCCATTTCGGTGAATTTACTCACCACCTGACGTAGCACTTCGCGTGGGTCGGCGAAGAACGGCTCGCCCTCGAGTTCGTGCATGGTCATCAGCAGTTGCGCGGTGGGGCGCTTCTGCCACGGTTCGTTGGAGAGGGTGCCGGGAATCGGATAGCAGATCCGATCGGCATCGCCGATGTCCAGACCGAGCCCGGTGCTTTCTACGGTCGAACCGTTGATGTCCAGGGCGAAGAGGGAGGCCGGCAGGTTGATGCCTTTCTCGTAAACCTTGTGAAGGCTCGTGCGTTCGATTCGCTTGCCACGAACCACACCATTCATATCTGCAATCAGAAGGTCAACGTAGAGAACCTCAGGATGTTCCTTAAGGAACGCGTTCGCTTCGTTAAGCTGAACGGCACGCGGGGGTACCGACATGATGCAACACCTTTGTTGTTAAAAATATCAATCAAGGGGGGCTTGCAACCTCAGTCAATCGGAAAGACTAGGTGAAGTCAAGCCAGCCCCATGATGCCCTTAAATGGCACATCTACGGCAGATTTGCTGCATATCGGGGCGTGCCATTATCCGCTATTTTCGTCCCGAAAGGTGATTACGAGCGGGGCGTGTTTTATTTTTTACGGAGTGGTTGTGTAAAAAAATGAACAAGGCTAAGCTCGGTCACAACCCAGAACACAATAATACGAGGGTCACATGGTCCGCCTGCCGAGACCTGAAAACACCGCTTGCACGGTGCGCTCAGGCACATCTCCCGGTTGCCGTCCGGTCATTGCACACCTGCAACAGTGGGTGAGTGCACTGGCCGCAATAATTGACGGATTGCACAAAAAAGCCATACCTCGTAACGCTTTGCCCTACCTCTTGTTGGTCTCCTGCCCATTGGTTTTTTCACGGACTCACCTGTACCGGGTGTTTCCACGGTCGTCCTGCGCAGGGGATTTTGCTTTAGCCATGCACACCCTCCAGAATCAAGGCGCGGGCCTGTCCAGGCCCCTCGGTGCCGTGTGCGCCGCCCTGGAACGACGCCTGGCGTCCATGGCCGCCGGTTGCCCTCAACCTGGCCACATTACCTCCTGAGGTATTTATGAGTAACAACCTCGACCAGCTCACCGATTGGTTGAAAGAGCACAAGATCACCGAAGTGGAATGCCTGATCAGCGACCTGACCGGCATCACCCGAGGCAAGATCTCGCCGACCAACAAGTTCATCGCCGAAAAAGGCATGCGCCTGCCTGAGAGCGTGTTGCTGCAGACTGTGACCGGCGACTACGTCGATGACGACATCTATTACGAACTGCTCGATCCGGCCGACATCGACATGATCTGCCGCCCCGACGAGAACGCGGTGTTTCTCGTGCCCTGGGCCATCGAGCCGACCGCCCAGGTGATTCACGATACCTACGACAAAAAGGGCAACCCGGTCGAGCTGTCGCCGCGCAACGTGCTTAAGAAAGTGCTCAAGCTCTACGCCGACAAAGGCTGGCAGCCCATCGTCGCACCTGAGATGGAGTTCTACCTGACCAAACGCAGCGAAGACCCGGATTTCCCGCTGCAACCGCCAGTAGGCCGCTCCGGTCGCCCGGAAACTGGCCGGCAGTCGTTCTCCATCGAGGCGGCCAACGAATTCGACCCGCTGTTCGAAGATGTCTACGACTGGTGCGAGCTGCAACAGCTGGACCTCGACACGCTGATTCACGAAGACGGCACCGCGCAGATGGAGATCAACTTCCGTCATGGCGACGCGCTGCACCTGGCCGACCAGATCCTGGTGTTCAAGCGCACCATGCGCGAGGCTGCGCTCAAGCACAACGTAGCGGCCACCTTCATGGCCAAGCCGATGACCGGTGAGCCAGGCAGCGCGATGCACCTGCACCAGAGCGTGGTGGATGCTGTCACCGGCAAGAACATCTTCTCCAACCCTGATGGCAGCATGAGCGAGCTGTTCCTCAACCACATCGGTGGCCTGCAGAAGTTCATCCCCGAGGCCTTGCCGCTGTTCGCCCCGAACGTCAACTCGTTCCGCCGCTTCCTGCCCGACACCTCGGCGCCGGTGAACGTGGAGTGGGGCGAGGAGAACCGCACCGTCGGCCTGCGCGTGCCGGATGCCGGTCCGCAGAACCGCCGGGTGGAAAACCGCTTGCCGGGTGCCGACGCCAACCCGTACCTGGCCATCGCCGCGAGCCTGTTGTGCGGCTACATCGGCATGGTTGAAGGCATCGAGGCCAGCGCTCCGGTGCAGGGGCGTGGTTACGAGCGACGCAACCTGCGCCTGCCGCTGACCATCGAGGATGCCCTGGAGCGCATGGAGAACAGCCGTGCGCTGGTGCAGTACCTGGGCAAGAAGTTCATCACCGGCTACGTCGCCACCAAGCGCGCCGAGCACGAGAACTTCAAGCGCGTCATCAGTTCCTGGGAGCGTGAGTTCCTGCTCTTTGCAGTGTGATCAACCCTGAGGCCGCCTGCGCGCGGCCGCCGGAAAATGGAGAGGCACATGAGCGTCAACAACCCGCAAACCCGCGAATGGCAAGCCCTGAGCGGCGAGCACCACCTGGCACCTTTCAGCGACTACAAGCAGTTGAAGGCCAAGGGTCCGCGCATTATCACCAAGGCGCAGGGTGTGCATTTGTGGGACAGCGAGGGGCACAAGATTCTCGATGGCATGGCCGGTCTGTGGTGCGTGGCAGTGGGCTACGGTCGTGAAGAACTGGTGCAGGCAGCAGAAAAGCAGATGCGCGAGCTGCCGTACTACAACCTGTTCTTCCAGACCGCCCATCCGCCAGCGCTGGAACTGGCCAAGGCGATCACCGAGGTCGCTCCCGAGGGCATGACCCATGTGTTCTTCACCGGCTCCGGCTCCGAAGGCAACGACACCGTGTTGCGTATGGTCCGTCATTATTGGGCGCTTAAAGGCAAGCCGCACAAGCAGACCCTCATCAGCCGGATCAACGGCTACCACGGCTCCACCGTGGCCGGTGCGAGCCTTGGCGGCATGAGTGGCATGCACGAGCAGGGCGGTCTGCCGATTCCGGGCATCGTGCACATCCCGCAGCCGTACTGGTTCGGCGAGGGTGGCAACATGACCCCGGAGGCGTTCGGCGTGTGGGCGGCAGAGCAGTTGGAGCAGAAAATTCTCGAAGTCGGCGAGGACAACGTCGCCGCCTTCATCGCCGAGCCGATCCAGGGCGCCGGTGGTGTGATCATTCCTCCAGAGACTTACTGGCCGAAGGTCAAGGAGATCCTTGCCAAGTACGACATCCTGTTCGTCGCCGACGAGGTGATCTGTGGCTTCGGGCGTACCGGCGAGTGGTTCGGCTCGGACTACTATGACCTCAAGCCCGACCTGATGACCATCGCCAAAGGCCTGACCTCCGGTTACATCCCCATGGGTGGTGTGATCGTGCGCGACAAGGTCGCCCAGGTGCTCAGCGAAGGCGGCGATTTCAATCACGGCTTTACCTACTCCGGCCACCCGGTTGCCGCGGCGGTGGCCCTGGAAAACCTGCGCATCCTGCGCGACGAGAAGATCGTCGAGAACGCCCGCGACGAAGTGGCACCCTACTTGCAAAAACGTCTGCGTGAGCTGCAGGACCACCCGCTGGTGGGCGAGGTGCGCGGCCTGGGCCTGCTGGGTGCGATCGAGCTGGTCAAGGACAAAACCACCCGCAGCCGCTACGAAGGCCAGGGCGTGGGCATGGTGTGCCGCAACTTCTGTTTCGACAACGGCCTGATCATGCGCGCGGTGGGCGACACCATGATCATCGCCCCGCCGCTGGTGATCAGCCATGCCGAGGTGGACGAGTTGGTGGAAAAGGCGCGCAAGTGCCTGGACCTGACCCTCGAAGCGATCCGGTGACGGTCTGCTAGGCTGGCGAGGTGACATTAAGTGCTTTCGGGGCGTTGCGTGTGTTGAAACCGCGCCTTGTAACTTGCCAGACTAACGGCTGTTTCAGTCGCCCAGCGCATGTCACGTGGGACCTGGCTGCTGAACAGATGGCTTGATAATAAATTCTGGAGCATTACGCATGAAGAAAATGGGCAAGACGCTGCTGGCCACCGCTCTGATGGGTGTCATGGCTACCGCTGTTCAGGCTGAAGACAAGGTGTTGAACGTCTACAACTGGTCGGACTACATCGCGCCGGACACCATCGCGAAGTTCGAGAAACAGTCGGGCATCAAGGTCAAGTACGACGTATTCGACAGCAACGAAACCCTCGAAGCCAAGCTGCTGGCCGGCAAGTCTGGTTATGACATCGTGGTGCCGTCCAACAACTTCCTGGCCAAGCAGATCAAGGCAGGTGTCTATCAGGAGCTGGACCGCTCCAAGCTGCCGAACTGGAAGAACCTCGACGAAGACCTGCTCAAGGCCGTCGGCGATGCCAGCGACAAGGGCAACAAGTACGCCTTCCCCTACATGTGGGGCTCGATCGGCATTGGCTACAACCCGGAGAAGGTCAAGGCCGCGCTGGGCGTGGACAAGATCGATTCGTGGGATGTCGTGTTCAAGCCTGAGAACATCGCCAAGCTCAAGAGCTGCGGCGTGAGCTTCCTCGATGCGCCGACCGAAATGCTCCCGGCCGCGCTGCATTACCTGGGCCTGCCGACCGACAGCACCAAGAAAGAAGACCTGAAGGCCGCCGAAGACCTGTTCCTGAAGATTCGTCCGTCGATCACCTACTTCCACTCCTCCAAGTACATCGGCGACCTGGCCAACGGCAACATCTGCGTGGCGGTCGGCTACTCGGGTGACCTGGAGCAGTCCAAGACCCGCGCCCACGAAGCCGGTGACAAGGTCAAGCTGAGCTACGTCATTCCGAAAGAAGGCGCCGGTACCTTCTACGACATGGTCGCTATTCCGAAAGATGCCGAGCACAAAGACGCGGCCTACCAGTTCATGGACTTCCTGATGCAGCCTGAAATCATGGCTGAAATCACCAATGCCGTGCGCTTCCCGAACGGCAACAAGGCCGCGACCCCGTTCGTCGACAAGGACATCACCAGCGACCCAAGCATCTACCCACCTGCCGAGGTGAAGAAACACCTGTACGCGATTGCCGCACCTGAGGCTTCCGTGCAGCGTGTCATTACTCGCAGCTGGACCAAGATCAAGTCGGGCAAGTAAGCCTGATGCGAGGCCCTCTGGGCCGGGGTTTCCCGGCCCAGAGGCTGTGTGAGGCAAATAAGTTTGCGGCATCCACGCCGTGAAGGTAAGTTGCGCGCCGGTTTTGCGTGAGCGACGAGGCTTTTCCGCCCGCAAAGGCACTGATTGTGAGGACCACCCACTTGTCTAACTATTCTCTTCGCAAGGCCTTGATGGCTGGAGCGGGTCTGACGCTGGCTTTCAGCGTCCAAGCGGCGCCCACGGTGCACATCTACAACTGGTCCGACTATGTCGGCCCGAATACCCTGGCCGAATTCCAAAAGGAAACCGGCATCGAACCGAAGTACGACGTCTTCGATAGCAACGAGACGCTGGAAGGCAAACTACTGGCCGGTCGCACCGGCTATGACGTGGTGGTGCCGTCCAACCATTTCCTGGGCAAGCAGATCAAGGCGGGCGCGTTCCAGAAGCTCGACAAGCGTCTGCTGCCCAACTACGCCAATCTCGACCCGGCGCTGATGAAACGCCTGGAAAAGAACGATCCGGGTAACCAGTACGCCGTCCCTTACCTGTGGGGCACCAACGGCATCGGTTACAACGTCGAGAAGGTCAAGGCGGTGCTGGGCACCGACACCATCGACTCCTGGGCGGTGTTGTTCGAGCCTGAGAACATGAAGAAGCTCAGCCAATGCGGCGTCGCCTTCCTCGACTCGGCCGACGAGATGCTCCCGGCAGTGCTCAACTACATGGGCCTTGATCCCAACAGCAGCAACCCCAAGGACTACCAAAAGGCCGAGCAGAAACTGCTGGCCGTGCGCCCGTACGTGACCTACTTCCACTCCTCCAAGTACATCACCGATCTCGCCAACGGCGACATCTGCGTGGCCGCCGGCTTCTCCGGCGACGTGTTCCAGGCCAAGGCCCGTGCTGAAGAAGCCAAGAAGGGCGTGAAGCTGGCCTACGCCATCCCCAAGGAGGGCGGCAACCTCTGGTTCGACGTACTGGCCATCCCGAAGGACGCCAGCAACGTCAAGGAGGCCCACGCCTTCATCAACTATTTGCTGAAACCTGAGGTGATCGCCCAGGTCAGTGATTACGTCGGTTACGCCAACCCGAACCCCAAGGCTGGCGACCTGATGGACCAGGCCGTGAGGACTGACGCCGCGGTTTACCCACCGCAGGAAGTGCTGGACAAGATGTTCGTCAACTCGGAGTTGCCACCTAAGGTGCAGCGTCTGATGACCCGCAGCTGGACCAAGGTCAAGTCGGGTAAATAATTATCCAGACCCGCCGCGATGCCTTGAGTACAGGCCGTGCGGGCACAAAAATCTTGTTGGGAGTTTCACTCATGGCAGTTGCCTCCGGTGCCTATAAAAAAGCCCTCGAGGGTGGCCAGCAACCCAAGCAGGTGCTGGTCAAGATCGACCGGGTCACGAAAAAATTCGACGAAACGGTTGCCGTGGACGATGTGTCCCTGGAAATCCGCAAGGGCGAGATCTTTGCCCTGCTGGGTGGCTCCGGTTCCGGCAAGTCCACTTTGCTGCGCATGCTGGCCGGCTTCGAGCGTCCGACCGAAGGGCGGATCTTCCTCGATGGCGTGGACATCACCGACATGCCGCCCTACGAGCGGCCGATCAACATGATGTTCCAGTCCTACGCCTTGTTCCCGCACATGACCGTGGCGCAGAACATCGCCTTCGGCTTGCAGCAGGACAAGATGCCCAAGGCCGAGATCGATGCCCGCGTCAGCGAGATGCTCAAGCTGGTGCACATGACCCAGTACGCCAAGCGCAAGCCACACCAGCTGTCCGGTGGCCAGCGTCAGCGTGTGGCCCTGGCCCGTTCGCTGGCCAAGCGCCCCAAGCTTCTGCTGCTCGACGAGCCGATGGGCGCGCTGGACAAGAAACTGCGTTCGCAGATGCAGCTGGAGCTGGTTGAGATCATCGAACGTGTGGGCGTGACCTGCGTGATGGTGACCCACGATCAGGAAGAGGCCATGACCATGGCCCAGCGTATCGCCATCATGCACCTGGGCTGGATCGCCCAGATCGGCTCGCCGGTGGATATCTACGAGACCCCCACCAGCCGCCTGGTGTGCGAGTTCATCGGTAACGTCAACCTGTTCGAGGGTGAAGTGGTCGACGACGCCGAGGGCCACGCGATCATTGCCAGCCCGGAACTGGAGCGCAAAATCTACGTCGGCCACGGTATTACCACATCGGTCGAAGACAAGCACATCACCTATGCCCTGCGTCCTGAAAAGCTGCTGGTCACCACCACGCAGCCGGACTTCGAGCACAACTGGTCGCGCGGCCGGGTCCACGACATTGCCTACCTCGGTGGCCATTCGGTGTTCTACGTGGAGCTGCCCAGCGGCAAGATCGTCCAGACGTTCGTTGCCAACGCCGAGCGCCAGGGCGCCCGCCCGACGTGGGACGATGAAGTGTACGTCTGGTGGGAAGACGACAGCGGCGTGGTACTGCGGTCATGAAACTTCGCAAGCTCAAGCGAGCCTTCCAGCGCATTATCCCGCAGGGGCGGCATCTGGTGATCGGCGTGCCGTTCATCTGGTTGTTCCTGTTCTTCATGCTGCCGTTCTTCATCGTACTGAAGATCAGCTTCGCGGAAGCGGACGTGGCGATCCCGCCGTACACCGAGATCTATACCTACCTCGAAGGCAAGATCCAGCTGGTGCTGAACCTGGCCAACTATGGCCTGCTGACCGAAGACGAACTGTATATCTCGGCCTACCTCGGCTCGCTGAAGATGGCGTTCTTCAGCACCTTGATGTGCCTGCTGATCGGCTACCCGATGGCCTACGCCATCGCCAACGCCAAGAAGGAAACCCAGACCGTCCTGCTGTTGCTGATCATGATGCCGACCTGGACCGCGATCCTGATCCGCGTGTACGCCTGGATGGGCATCCTGAGCAACAACGGCCTGCTCAACAGCTTTCTGCTGTGGTTGGGGCTGATCGATCAGCCACTGCAGATCCTCAACACCAACCTGGCGGTGTACATCGGCGTGGTCTATTCGTACCTGCCGTTCATGATCCTGCCGCTTTACGCAAACCTGGTGAAGCACGACCCCAGCTTGCTGGAAGCGGCCTCCGACCTGGGTTCGAGCACCTTCAACAGCTTCTGGAAGATCACCGTGCCCCTGTCGAAGAACGGCATCATCGCTGGCTGCATGCTGGTGTTCATTCCGGTGGTGGGCGAGTTCGTCATTCCTGAGCTGCTCGGCGGCCCGGAAACCCTGATGATCGGTAAAGTGCTGTGGCAGGAGTTCTTCAACAACCGCGACTGGCCGGTAGCATCCGCGCTGGCGGTGGTGATGCTGGCGATCCTGATCGTGCCGATCCTGCTGTTCAACCGCAGCCAGGCCAAAGAAATGGAGGGCAGGGCATGAAACGCTTCAGTTTTTCCAAGCTGATGCTGGTGCTCGGCTTGCTGTTCATCTACCTGCCGATGCTGATCCTGGTGATCTACTCGTTCAACGCCTCGAAACTGGTGACGGTGTGGGGCGGTTGGTCGGTGAAGTGGTACGTCGGGCTGCTCGACAACACCCAACTGATGGGGTCGGTGATGCGCTCGCTGGAGATCGCCTTGTACACGGCGGTCGCCGCCGTGGCACTGGGCACTCTAGCTGCCTTCGTGCTGACCCGGGTGACTCGCTTCAAGGGCCGCACGCTGTTCGGTGGTCTGGTCACTGCACCTTTGGTCATGCCCGAGGTGATCACCGGTCTGTCGCTGTTGCTGCTGTTCGTGGCCATGGCGCAGATGATCGGCTGGCCGCAGGAGCGTGGCATCGTCACCATCTGGATCGCCCACACCACGTTCTGTGCGGCGTATGTGGCCGTTGTAGTATCGGCGCGTCTGCGTGAGCTGGACCTTTCCATCGAGGAAGCGGCGATGGACCTGGGGGCCAAGCCGTGGAAGGTGTTCTTCCTGATCACCATCCCGATGATCGCGCCGTCGCTGGCGGCGGGCGGCATGATGTCGTTCGCCCTGTCGCTGGATGACCTGGTGCTGGCCAGCTTCGTGTCGGGTCCTGGCTCCACCACGCTGCCGATGGAAGTGTTCTCGGCGGTGCGTTTGGGTGTGAAGCCTGAGATCAACGCGGTGGCGAGCCTGATCCTGCTGTCGGTGTCGCTGGTGACCTTCCTGGTTTGGTACTTCAGCCGCCGCGCCGAAGAGCATCGCCGCAAGGCGATCCAGCAAGCCATCGAGGAAGGCGCTGCGGCGAATGCCGGTCAGGCGCAGGCCAAGCGCCCGACGCAGGTGGCTGCGTCAGCCTGACCCGGCCCCTTCGCCGTGGATGGCACCGGCTTTGCCGGTGTTCGCGGGTGAACCCGCTCCCACAGGTGCTGCGCCTGTCTTGAAGGCAGTGCGCGGTCCTGTGGGAGCGGGTTTACCCGCGAAGGCCCCAACACCGCTTCAGAGCCAGATTGCATCCCAGTGCGGGTACTGCCGCACACTGGTCACCAGCCCAGCCCGCAAAGGGTTGGCGACAATGTAGCGCGCTGCTTTCCTGACATCCTCCTCTCGCCGCAAAGCCCGGTCCTGATAACCCGATTGCCATACCGGCTCCAGTTCGAGCCCTGCTTTATGCAAGGCCAGGCTTGAGCGTGACTTGAACCGGCGCATCAGGCTGGCGAGGGTCACCGATTTCAACTCGATGAGCCAATGCAGATGGTCGGGCATCACCACCCAGGCTAGAGAGATACAGGCGTCTTCCTGATCAGACTTGCGCATTTGTTGCACCACCACTCGGGCGTGACGCCAGTTGAGGAACAGTGGTGTGCGTCGATAAGTAACCGTGGTGAGCAAATAGACCCTACCCGGTTCCGAACAGTGTCCACGGCGTAACAGGTGCGATTGGGCAGGCGGCATTCGATCAATCCCTTCTCGAACAACAGACCCCTGAAATGTAGTGGCGGTAGAACAAGGACAGTGCTGCGCATGGTTTCTGAATATGGCAGCAGCTGCTGGCTTCCTCGCGGGCAAGCTGAACAAGCCCGCTCCTACAGCGCATCCCTGTGGGAGCGGGTTTACCCGCGAAGCAGGCGACGCGGTAGATGGCACCGGCTATGCCGGTGTTTGCGGCGAAAGTGCCCGAGAATCAGGCGGACCCCGCCGAGCACCGCCCCACGCTTTCTTGGAACCTGCATCAACGCCGTTTGTCGATCACTGATCTACGCTTTCATCGCGTCCTGTAACCATTCGAAAACCAAGGAGGCGGCATGACGGTATCGCATGCGCCGATGGTCGTGTGCCTGGGGCTGCTTTTGCTGTTGGCAGGCTGTGGAGAGGAAAAGGCCCCGTCAGTGCTGCCCAGGGTACTCGTGCAGCAGGCGCAGCCCACCGACTTTGCTGCGCGGATCACCCTGACCGGCGACATCCAGGCCCGAGTCCAGACCGAACTCTCGTTCCGCGTGGGGGGCAAGATCGTCTCGCGCAGCGTCGATGTGGGCGCCCACGTCAAGGCCAATCAGGTGCTCGCGCGCCTCGACCCGAAAGATCTGCAGAACAACGTCGACTCTGCCAAGGCTGCGGTGTTCGCCGAGCAGGCGCGAGTGACCCAGACCCGTACCGCATTCTGGCGGCAGCAGAAGCTGCTGCCCAAGGGCTACACCAGCCAGAGCGAGTACGACTCGGCTCTGGCCGCCTTGCGTGGCAGCCAGAGCGCCCTCAAGGCGGCCCAGGCGCAACTTGCCAGCGCCAATGAACAGCTGGGCTACACCGCGTTGGTGGCTGAGGCTGATGGCGTGATTACCGCGCGCCAGGCCGAGGTGGGGCAAGTGGTGCAGGCCACCATGCCGATCTTCAGCCTGGCGGTGGATGGCGACCGCGATGCGGTGTTCAACGTCTACGAGTCGTTGCTGTTGGCGCCACCCAGCGATGAAGGCGTGTGGGTGAGCCTGCTGGACAACCCGCAGGTCAAGGCCCAGGGCAAGGTCCGCGAAATCACCCCGACCGTCTCCGCGCAGAGCGGCACGGTGCAGGTTAAGGTGGCCTTGCGCGATGTGCCCCCGCAGATGCAGTTGGGCTCGCCGGTGACCGCCACCGGTAACACCCAGGGACGCCAGAGCGTCGAATTGCCCTGGGCGGCGTTGACCAAGGCGTCGAAAGAACCCGCTGTGTGGGTGGTGGGCGAGGGCGACAAGGTCGAGCTGCGCAAGGTGCGCGTAGGGCGCTACCTCACCGGCAAGGTGGTGATCGCCGACGGCATCCAGAGTGGCGAAACCGTTGTAGTGGCTGGCGGGCAATTGCTGCACCCCGGCATGCAGGTGGAAAAAGTCGCCACCCCAGGTGCAGGAGTCGCGCCATGAAGTATTGGTTGCCGATAGTCGCGGGCCTCTTGGTAGGTTGCAGCGCCGAGGAGGCGCCGCAGGAGCCTGTGCGCCCAGTGCTCTCGACGTTGGTGCAGGCCAAGGTGCAATCGCAGATGGGGCGGTTCGCCGGTACGGTGCAGGCCCGTTACGAAAGCACCTTGGGCTTCCGGGTTTCCGGGCGTATCGCCCGGCGTTGGCTGGATACCGGTGCTTGGGTGAACCCTGGTGATACCCTGGCGACCCTCGACCCCACCGACCAGCAGAACCAGTTGCGCGCCGCCGAGGGTGACCTGGCGCGGGTCCAGGCGCAGTGGATCAATGCCCAGGCCGATGCGCGTCGTCAGCAGCAGCTGTATGACCGTGGCGTCGGCGCGCAGGCGCAATTGGACATCGCTCAGACCAACCTGAAAACCGCCAGCGCTTCGCTGGAGCAAGCGCGTTCTGCGGTCAGTCAGGCCAAGGACCAGCTCGACTACAGCACCTTGCGCAGCGACCACGCAGCGGTTGTCACGGGTTGGCAGGCCGAGGCCGGTCAGACGGTGAGTGCCGGTCAGGCGGTGGTCACCCTGGCTCGTCCGGACGTCAAAGAGGCGGTGATCGACCTGCCCATCCGGGTGGCCGAGCAGTTGGACGCGAACCTGGTATTCAGCGTGGCTTCGCAGTTGGATCCGAGCATCGTCACCCGCGCAACGCTGCGCGAGCTGGAACCGCAGGCGGACGCCACGACCCGCACCCGGCGTGCGCGCCTGACCTTGGCCAGCACCCCGGACGCTTTCCACCTTGGCACCGCCATCAGTGTTAGCGTGAGCCATGCCGTCAGTCCGCGCAGCGAGCTGCCGGCGACCGCGTTGTTCGAGCGTGACGGCAAACCCCAGGTATGGGTGGTGGACCCGCAGCGAAACACCGTCGCCCTGCGCGACGTCAGCCTGTTGCAGCGTAGCGATCAGCGCATCGTAATCGGGGCCGGCGTGCAGGCGGGCGAGCGCGTCGTGACAGCAGGTGTGAACAGTCTCAAACCCGGCCAGCAGGTCAAGGTCGTCGAGGATACACAATGAAAGGACGCTTCAACCTTTCCGACTGGGCCCTGCGCCATCAGTCCTTCGTCTGGTACCTGATGTTCGTCGGCCTGCTCATGGGCGTGTTTTCGTATTTCAACCTGGGCCGTGAGGAAGACCCGGCGTTCACCATCAAGACCATGGTCATCCAGACCCGCTGGCCGGGCGCGACCCAAGACGAAACTCTCAACCAGGTCACTGACCGCATCGAGAAAAGGCTCGAAGAGCTGGACTCGCTCGATTACGTCAAGAGCTACACACGGCCTGGCGAGTCCACGGTATTTGTTTTCCTGCGTGACACCACCAAAGCCCGCGACATCCCGCAGATCTGGTACCAGGTGCGCAAGAAGATCGACGACATCCGTGGCCAGTTCCCAAAAGGCCTACAGGGCCCGGCGTTCAACGACGAGTTCGGTGATGTGTTCGGTTCGATCTACGCCTTCACTGCCGATGGCCTGACCTTGCGCCAGTTGCGCGACTATGTGGAGCTGGCCCGCGCCGAGGTACGCGAAGTGCCCAATATCGGCAAGATCGAGATGGTCGGCACCCAGGACGAGGTGCTGTATCTGAATTTCTCCACGCGTAAGCTGGCCGCGCTGGGTATCGACCAGCGCCAGGTGATGCAGGCGTTGCAGGCCCAGAACGCAGTGACCCCGGCAGGGGTCATCGAGGCTGGGCCGGAGCGAATTTCGGTGCGTACCACCGGGCAATTCGCCTCGGAAAAAGACCTGCAGAACGTCAACCTGCGGATCAATGAGCGTTTCTATCGCCTGGCCGATATCGCCGTCATCGAACGCGGTTACGCCGATCCACCCGCGCCGATGTTCCGCTTCAACGGCCAGCCTGCCATCGGTCTGGCCATCGGCATGAAGGCCGGCGGCAACATCCAGGCATTCGGCGCTGCGCTGAAACAGCAGATGGACCGGGTGATCAACGACCTGCCGGTGGGTGTGGGGGTGCACACGGTATCCGACCAGGCGGTGGTGGTCGAGGAGGCCGTCGGCGGGTTCACCCGTGCACTGTTCGAGGCGGTGGTGATCGTCCTGGTGGTGAGCTTCATCAGCCTGGGCATTCGTGCCGGCTTGGTGGTGGCATGTTCCATCCCGCTGGTGCTGGCGATGGTTTTCGTGTTCATGGAGTACAGCGGCATCACCATGCAGCGTATCTCGCTCGGGGCGTTGATCATCGCCCTCGGCCTGCTGGTGGACGATGCGATGATCACCGTCGAGGTCATGGTCACGCGCCTGGAGATGGGCGAAACCAAAGCGCAGGCGGCCACCTTCGCCTACACCTCCACGGCGTTCCCGATGCTCACTGGCACACTGGTCACCGTGGCCGGCTTCGTGCCTATCGGTCTGAATGCGAGTTCTGCCGGCGAGTACACCTTCACGCTGTTCGCGGTGATTGCGGTGGCGCTGCTGGTGTCGTGGGGGGTGGCGGTGTTCTTCGCCCCGGTGCTTGGGGTGCACATGCTCAGCGCCAGCAAGGTCAAGACCCACGAGGCCAAGCCAGGGCGCGTGGCGCGTAGCTTCGAAGGCGGCCTGCTGTGGTGCATGCGCCACCGCTGGCTGACCATCGGCGGTACGGTGCTGCTGTTCGCGCTGTCGATCTTCAGCATGCGTTTCGTGCAGAACCAGTTCTTTCCCGCCTCCGACCGCCCGGAAATCTTGCTGGACCTCAACCTGCCGCAGAACGCCTCGATAGCAGAAACCCGCAAGGTGGTCGACCGACTCGAAGCCAAGCTCAAGGACGACCCCGACCTGGTGCACTGGAGCACCTACATCGGCCAGGGCGCGATCCGCTTCTACCTGCCCCTCGACCAGCAACTGCAAAACCCGTACTACGCCCAGTTGGTGATCGTCAGCAAAGGCCTGGAACAGCGTCAAGCCTTGATCGGGCGCTTGCAGAAACTGCTGCGCGAGGAGTTTGTCGGCATCGGCACCAACGTGCAAACGCTGGAAATGGGCCCGCCAGTGGGCCGGCCGATCCAGTACCGGGTCAGCGGCAAGGATATCGACCAGGTGCGCAAGCACGCCCTCGAGTTGGCTACGCTGCTCGATGGCAACCCGCACATCGGTGAGATGATCTACGACTGGAACGAGCCGGGTAAGGTGCTGCGGGTCGAAATCGCCCAGGACAAGGCGCGCCAGTTGGGGCTGTCGTCCGAGGATGTGGCTAACGTGATGAACAGCATCGTCAGCGGTGTGCCGATCACCCAGGTCAACGATGACATCTACCTGATCGATGTGGTCGCACGCGCCGACGACAGCGAGCGCGGCTCGCCCGATACCCTACGGAACCTGCAGATCGTCAGCCCCAGCGGCACCTCGATCCCGCTGCTGGCGTTCGCCACCGTGCGCTACGAGCTGGAGCAGCCGCTGGTGTGGCGCCGCGACCGCAAACCGACCATCACCCTCAAGGCTTCGGTGAATGGCGACGTCCAGCCGACCGACTTGGTCGCGCAGCTCAAGCCGGAGATCGACGCATTCGCCGCCAAACTGCCCGCTGGTTACGAGGTGGCCACGGGTGGCACGGTAGAAGAGAGCGGCAAGGCCCAAGGCCCGATTGCGCAGGTGATCCCGCTGATGCTGTTCCTGATGGCGACCTTCCTGATGATCCAGCTGCATAGCGTGCAGAAGCTGTTCCTGGTCATCAGCGTGGCGCCGCTGGGCTTGATCGGCGTGGTGCTGGCATTGGTGCCGACGGGTACGCCAATGGGTTTCGTGGCGATTCTCGGTATCCTCGCGCTGGTTGGGATCATCATCCGTAACTCGGTGATTCTGGTGACCCAGATCGACGCGTTCGAGGCCCAGGGCTACTCGCCTTGGGATGCGGTGGTGGAGGCCACCAACCACAGGCGCCGTCCGATTTTGTTGACGGCGGCGGCCGCCAGCCTCGGGATGATTCCCATCGCCCGGGAAGTGTTCTGGGGGCCTATGGCCTATGCGATGATCGGCGGGATCATCAGTGCGACGCTGCTCACGCTGTTGTTCCTGCCGGCGCTGTATGTGGCCTGGTACAGGATTCGTGAACCGCAATCCTGAAGCCCATCATCGGCCCTGTGGGAACGGGTGAACCCGCTCCCACAGGCGCAGCGCCAGCTTTTTAAAATTGGTTATATAAACATTCTTAAACAGTATTTTTAAGAATATCCGCGCCTCATTACTATGGCTTCCAAGCCAGGCGCAAATCCCCTTCGAACCTCTGCCCGGCACCCCTTACTCACAGGAGAACGAGCATGAGCGCATCGCTGCGTAGCATCGACGGTCAGGACGAAGCCACCATTCTGCGTGAGATCCAAAGCGCCCTGCGCGACCTGCGTTTCGGCGCCGTGGAGATCACCGTGCACAACGCCCAGGTGGTGCAGATCGAGCGCAAGGAGAAGTTCCGCCTGCAACAGCCCGGCAACAAATCCGGCTGAGACCGCATTACCCACAAATTAGAAAAATGCCAATCGGGAGCTTCACCATGTCCATCCGCCGTTATGCGCTCGCCGCCCTGGCCAGTGCCGTTTTTGCCGGTTCCGCCCTCGCCAAGGACTACGAACTGCTGAACGTGTCCTACGACCCGACCCGCGAGCTGTACCAGCAGTACAACGCCGAGTTCATCAAGCACTGGCAGCAGGCCCACCCAGGCGACACGGTGAAGATCCAGCAATCCCACGGTGGTTCGGGCAAGCAGGGCCGCGCGGTCATCGACGGCCTGCGCGCTGACGTGGTGACCCTGGCCCTAGCCGGTGACATCGACGAAATCGCCAAGCTCGGCAAGACCCTGCCGGAAAACTGGCAGACCCGTCTGCCGGACGCCAGCACCCCGTACACCTCGACCATCGTGTTCCTGGTGCGCAAGGGCAACCCGAAAGGTATCAAGGACTGGGGCGACCTGATCAAGAAAGACGTCTCGGTCATCACGCCTAACCCGAAAACCTCCGGCGGCGCCCGCTGGAACTTCCTCGCCGCCTGGGCCTACGGCCTGAAGGCTGGCGGTAGCGAAGCCAAAGCCAAGGAGTATGTGCAGGAGCTGTTCAAGCACGTACCGGTGCTCGATACCGGCGCCCGTGGCTCGACCATCACCTTCGTCAACAACGGCCAGGGCGATGTGCTACTGGCCTGGGAAAACGAAGCCTTCCTGGCGCTGAAGGAAGACGGCGGCGCCGACAAGTTCGACATCGTCGTGCCTTCGCTGTCGATCCTGGCCGAGCCGCCAGTGGCCGTGGTGGACAAAAACGCCGAGAAGAAGGGTAATACCGAGATCGCCACCGAGTACCTCAAGCACCTGTACAGCCCGGCTGGCCAGAAGATCGCCGCAGAGAACTTCTACCGTCCGCGTGACGCGAAAGTCGCCGCTGAGTTTGGCAAGCAGTTCCCGAAACTCGACCTAGTGACCATCGACAAGGACTTCGGTGGCTGGAAGACTGCGCAGCCTAAGTTCTTCAACGATGGCGGTGTGTTCGACCAGATTTACCAGGCGCAGTGATCGGCCATGAAAACAGCGGGGGCCGCGCTGCGGCCCTTTCGCGACACAAGGCCGCGCCTACAGAAAAGCACGATCCCCTGTAGGAGCGGCCTTGTGTCGCGATGGGCTGCAAAGCAGCTCCAGGATTTCAGAAGCTAGCACCAGCCCGGGATCGTTTCCGGGCTTCGTGCGTTCAACCAGGGACCTTTATGTCACGTCGTATTTCCCCCGTCATACCCGGCTTCGGGCTGACACTGGGCTACACCTTGGTGTACCTCAGTCTGATCGTGCTGATACCGCTGGCCGCCATGTTCGTGCATGCCGCACAGCTGACCTGGGAGCAGTTCTGGAACATCATCAGCGCACCGCGCGTGCTCGCCGCGCTCAAGCTGAGTTTCGGCACCGCCCTGTTCGCTGCCATCATCAACGGAGTGATCGGCACTTTGCTGGCCTGGGTGCTGGTGCGCTACACCTTCCCTGGGCGCAAGATCATCGACGCGATGATCGACCTGCCGTTTGCCCTGCCGACTGCCGTTGCGGGCATCGCCCTGACCGCGCTGTACGCGCCCTCGGGCTGGGTCGGCCAGTTCGCCACCGACCTTGGCTTCAAGATTGCCTACACCCCGCTTGGCATCACCCTGGCGCTGACCTTCGTCACCCTGCCGTTCGTGGTGCGTACGGTGCAGCCGGTATTGGCCGACATCCCGCGTGAAGTCGAAGAGGCCGCCGCCTGCCTGGGCGCCAAGCCGTTGCAGGTGTTCCGCCACGTGTTGGCCCCGGCGCTGCTGCCGGCCTGGCTGACTGGCTTCGCCCTGGCGTTCGCGCGCGGCGTTGGCGAGTACGGTTCGGTGATCTTCATCGCCGGCAACATGCCGATGAAGACCGAGATCCTGCCGCTGCTGATCATGGTCAAGCTCGACCAGTACGACTACACCGGCGCCACTGCCATCGGCGTGCTGATGCTGGTGGTTTCCTTCATCCTGCTGCTGCTGATCAACCTGCTTCAGCGGCGCATCGAAACCCCTTGAAGGAGGCTTGGTCATGTCTTCGACTTCCCTAGGCGCATCCGCTGCCGCCAACGCTGCCCGACGCGGCAGCGCCACCTCGCGCCGGGTGCTGATTACCCTGGGCTGGATCGTTTTCGCGTTGTTCCTGCTGCTGCCGCTGGTGATCGTGGTATCCCAGGCGCTGAAGAACGGCTTCGGCACGTTCTTCGAGGCGATCTTCGAGGCCGATGCTTTGTCGGCGCTCAAGCTCACCTTGCTCGCGGTGGTGATCTCGGTGCCGCTGAACCTGGTGTTCGGCGTGTCCGCCGCCTGGTGCGTGAGCAAGTACAACTTCCGTGGCAAGAGCGTGCTGGTAACCCTGATCGACCTGCCGTTCTCGGTATCGCCGGTGATCGCCGGCCTGGTCTACGTGCTGATGTTCGGCGCGCAAGGCCTGTTCGGCCCGTGGCTGCAGGATCACGACATCCAGATCGTCTTTGCCCTGCCGGGCATCGTCCTGGCGACCATTTTCGTCACTGTGCCGTTCGTCGCTCGTGAGCTGATCCCGCTGATGCAGGAACAGGGCACGCAAGAGGAAGAAGCCGCGCGCCTGCTCGGTGCCAACGGCTGGCAGATGTTTTGGCACGTGACCCTGCCGAACATCAAGTGGGGCCTGATCTACGGCGTGGTGCTTTGCACCGCCCGGGCCATGGGCGAGTTCGGCGCGGTGTCGGTGGTGTCCGGGCATATTCGTGGCGTCACCAACACCTTGCCGCTGCACGTGGAGATCCTCTACAACGAGTACAACCACGTCGCGGCCTTCAGCGTGGCCAGCCTGCTGCTGATCCTGGCGCTCTTCATCCTGCTGCTCAAGCAGTGGAGCGAGAACCGTATTAACCGCCTGCGCCACAGCGCCGCGGAGGAATGATTCATGTCGATCGAAGTTCGTAACGTCAGCAAGCGCTTCAACAGCTTCCAGGCCCTGGACAACATCAACCTGGATATCAACAGCGGCGAGCTGGTGGCCCTGCTCGGCCCGTCCGGCTGCGGCAAGACCACGTTGCTGCGCATCATCGCCGGCCTGGAAACCCCGGACGACGGCAACATCGTGTTCCACGGCGAGGATGTGTCTGGCCACGACGTGCGTGATCGCAACGTTGGTTTCGTGTTCCAGCACTATGCGTTGTTCCGGCACATGAGCGTGTTCGACAACGTCGCCTTCGGCCTGCGCATGAAGCCCAAGGGTGAGCGTCCTAGCGAAAGCAAGATCGCCGAGAAAGTCCATGAGCTGCTGAACATGGTGCAGCTCGACTGGCTGTCCGACCGCTATCCCGAGCAGCTGTCCGGTGGCCAGCGCCAGCGTATCGCCCTGGCCCGTGCCCTGGCGGTCGAACCCAAGGTGTTGCTGCTCGACGAGCCGTTCGGTGCGCTGGACGCCAAGGTGCGCAAGGAGCTGCGCCGCTGGCTGGCGCGGCTGCACGAGGACATCAACCTGACCTCGGTGTTCGTGACCCACGACCAGGAAGAGGCCATGGAAGTGGCCGACCGTATCGTGGTGATGAACAAGGGTGTGATCGAGCAGATCGGCTCGCCCGGCGAGGTGTACGAGCAGCCGGCCAACGATTTCGTCTACCACTTCCTGGGCGATTCCAACCGCCTGGCCTTGAGCGAAGGCCATCACGTGCTGTTCCGCCCGCACGAGGTCTCGCTGTCGCGGCATGAGACTGAAGGTCACCATGCCGCCGAGGTGCGCGATATCCGTCCGCTGGGGGCCACCACTCGGGTCACGCTGAAGGTCGAAGGGCAGAGCGAGCTGATCGAGGCCGAGGTGGTCAAGGATCACGACAGCCTGAGCGGGCTGGCGCGCGGCGAGACGTTGTTCTTCCGACCGAAGGTCTGGCAGAAGGTGGCGGATATCTAAGCGATCCCAGCGCACTGAAAAACCGGGACTGCGCCTAATGCCCGTCAGTTAAGCCTTTGTTGCAGTAATTGGGGCCGCTGCGCGTCCCTTGCGCGGCACAAGGCCGCTCCTACACGACCGTACAAGCCGGCACTACCCGGGCTTACGCGGACATTGTAGGAGCGGCCTTGTGCCGCGAAAGGGTCGCAAAGCGGCCCCCATTGGCTTAACTGACGGGCATTAGGGACAGTGCCCGGTTTTTTATTATCTGATGCCTTTGGCGAATATTTCATATGCCTTAAAGGCATCGAGCACTCAGCACCTTCGCTGCAACCCACGCACGCTGCGGGCTGGAGGCTAATGGTACAATTTAATATTCCAAATAAGCCTAATATTAACTTTAAAAGTTACTTTTAGAGATAAGCCTCAAACCCCGAAGATTCAGCCACACACCTGAATCCAGCCCATAGGGAGTTTGAGCAAATGGGTAATGTCCAGACGGCCGTCAGGGCCTTTGAGCAACCATGGCACCCGGCAGCGGGTGATCTGGTCGAGCTCGGACGCACGCTGCGCCTGCCGCTTGGTCAGTTGCGCCTGCAGCGCACTCCAGCCAGTGGGCTCAAGCGCCGCGACACGCTGGTTCTGGGCCTGCTGGTGCTGGCCTTGCACGGCGCCGCGGCTTACTGGATCAGCCAGGCCCCCACGCCCGCGCTGCCAATCGTGCCGCCACAGATTCCGCCGATGACCATCGAGTTCGCCGCACCTGCGCCACCGGTGGTCGAGCCGCCGCCACCCGCACCCGCGCCGCCCGTGGTCGAGCCACCCCCGCCGGTGGTCGATGAGCTGGCCGCCAAGCCCAAACCCAAGCCCAAGCCAGCGCCGAAACCGGTGGCCAAGCCTAAGCCAGAACCTGCGCCCGCGCCCAAGCCCGTCGAGGCTCCGCCTCCGGCTCCCGTGGCCGCCCCGGCACCGCCCGCGCCACCTGCGCCAGCCCCGGTAACGCCGCCTTCGGCGAATGCCGCCTACCTGAAGAACCCGGCGCCGGAGTATCCGCAGATGGCCCAGCGGCGTGGCTGGGAAGGCACCGTGCTGTTGCGCGTGGAGGTGTTGCCCAGCGGTAAGCCGGGGCAGATCCAGATTCAGAAAAGCAGTGGCCGCGATGCCCTGGACGCCGCTGCGCTGGCCGCCGTCAAGCGCTGGAGCTTCGTGCCGGCCAAGCAGGGCGACGTGGCCCAAGCGGGCTGGGTCAGCGTACCGATCGATTTCAAGTTGCGTTAATGCGCCACCGAACCTAGGAAGGACTACATCATGAGCCTGTTGGCATCCCCACTCGAATCCGTTGAAAGCGCCGTCATCTGGTTGTTGGTCGGCTTCTCTGTCGTTACCTGGGCGCTGGCCCTGATCAAGGTCGTGCAGTTCGTGCGGCTGAAGCATCAGGACAAGCGCTTCCACCAGCAGTTCTGGGCCGCTTCGAGCCTCGACGCTGCCGCCGAGCTGAGCCACGCGCAGCCCGGCCCCGCCGCCCGTGTGGCACAGGCCGGCTACGCCGCCATCGCCGTGGGCGAGCTGGGCCAGGCCAGTGACCTGAGCCACGCGATCAACCATCAGGACCGCCTGGAGCGTGCCCTGCGCCAGCAGATCGTGCGCGAGCGCCGTTCGCTGGAAACCGGCCTGGCGGTGGTCGCCAGTATCGGCAGCACCTCGCCCTTCATCGGCCTGTTCGGCACGGTATGGGGCATCATGGAGGCGCTTAAGGGGATCAGCGCGGCAGGCTCGGCCAGCCTGGAAACCGTGGCCGGCCCCATCGGCGCGGCGCTGGTGGCTACCGGTGTGGGTATTGCTGTCGCGGTGCCGGCGGTGCTGGTCTACAACTACTTCCTGCGCCGCCTCAAGCTTACCGCCGCCGACCTGGACGACTTCGCCCATGACTTCTACAGCCTGGCGCAGAAGAGTGCCTTCCGTGTGTTGCTGCACCCTACCGCCCAGCGCCAGCAAGCTGGTTTCACCCAGCCAGTGAAGGAGGCCTCCTGACATGGCCTTCTCGACCCAGGACAGCGATGAAGTGTTGAGTGAAATCAACGTCACCCCGCTGGTGGACGTCATGCTGGTGCTGCTGGTGGTGTTCATCGTCACCGCGCCCCTGCTGACCAATGCCATCCCCATCAACCTGCCCAAGACCGAGGCCGTGGCTCCGGTGGAGCAGAAGGACCCGTTGGTGGTGAGCATCGATGGCAGCGGCAAGCTGTTCATCAACAAGGACGAGATCCAGCCCGACCTGCTGGAGACCAACCTCAAGGCCGCCAAGGACAAGGACGCCGAGCTGCGTGTGCAGTTGCAGGCCGACGATGGCGTGAATTACGGCGAAGTGGCCCGGGCCATGGCGGCCATCGAACGTGCCGGGATCAGCAAGCTGGCGGTGATAACCGCGCGCTGATCGGCGACATCCTCTTCAGGCAAGTGCTTATGGGCCATTTTCCTTGGCAGGGGATGGTCCTTTTTTTTAGCTGCAAGCTTGAAGCGGCAAGCGACAAGTAAAAAGCGCTCTCCTTTTGCTGTTTATAGGCCGTCGCCCTTGACCCCAGTTTGCAAACCAGCGCCGTAGCGCTTTCACTTCTAGGTTGTCGCTTAAAACTTAGAGATATTAACAAATATCTTCTTATTCCTTTACGAATATAACTGCCTCCCTATACTTGCACCTCAAGCACGCAAACTTCTGGAGGCGTCCCCATGCGCAATGAGTCGATTCGTTACCTGATTGTGCCGGGCTGGCAAGGATCGCCAGACAACCATTGGCAGAGTCACTGGCAGCGCAGCCTGCCCAACAGCGCCCGGGTCGAGCAGCACGACTGGCTCACCCCACAGCGGCGCGACTGGGTGCAGGCACTGGAGCAGGCGATTGTCGCCGAGCCCTCGCCGGTGATTCTGATCGCTCATAGCCTGGGCTGTATCACCGTCGCTCACTGGGCCTCCCAGGCCAGCCCGAATCTGCTGCGCCGGGTGCGCGGCGCACTGCTGGTGGCTCCGGCCGACGTCGAGCGCCCGGCCTGTGCGCCGGCGCTGCGCAACTTCGCGCCAATCCCGATGCAAGCGTTGCCGTTCCCCAGCCAAGTGGTCAGCTCCGACAACGACCCAGCCGTCAGTGTGCCGCGTGCGCTGCACCTGGCTCGCGCCTGGGGCGCGGAGGCGGGGCTGCTGGCCAATGCTGGACATATCAACGTCAAGTCTGGCCATGAGCGTTGGGAGCAGGGCTTCGCCTACCTGTTCCGCCTACAGGCCCGAGTTGACCAGCGCGCGCTGCGCCGCGCCTGAGCCTGCGGTTTTCCATCGTCTTGTCTTGATCCCCGGTCGCTGCTGACCGGGGCGGGAGTATTCCATGAGCTTTCACGCACCCTTCGGCCAGCCGCTGCTGACCTTCCCTGAACTGGACAAGAGCCCGCTGAGCATCCGTGCCAAGGCGCTGGTGTTCGTCGACCCGCGCTCGCAGGCGCTACGCGAGGCCCTTGAACGCCTGGCCCCGCAGCCACTGCCAGTGCTGATCCGTGGTGAAACCGGCACCGGCAAGGAACTGCTGGCCCGGCAGATTCATCGCGCCAGTGATCGTGGCGGGCTGTTCGTGTCGGTCAACTGCGCGGCCATCAGCCACACCTACGCCGATGCTGAGCTGTTCGGCTACAGCGCCGGCAGCCAGGGCGGCACCGCCAGCAGCCGTGCCGGCTGGTTCGGATCGGCCAACGGCGGCACGCTGTACCTGGATGAGATCGCCGACCTGCCGCTGGCGATTCAGGCCAAGCTGCTCGCCGCCCTGGAAAACCGCGAGGTCACACGGGTCGGCGCCAGCCACCCGCAACCGGTGGACGTGCGCCTAGTGGCGGCGTCCAGTATCGATCTGGCCCAGGCGGTGCAAGCGGGGCGTTTCAACGAACGGCTCTATCACTATCTGCACGAGGGTGAACTGGAGCTACCCGCCCTGCGTGAGCGGGTGGGCGATATCCTGCCACTGGCCGAGTACTTCGTCGGTATCTACAGCGTGCGCCTTGACCGCCCGGTGCCGCTGATCAGCGAAGCGGCTCAACAGGCGCTCGAAGCCCATGCCTGGCCGGGCAACACCCGGGAGCTGGAGAACGTCATCCACTTTGCTTTGCTGGTCAGCGATGGCGAGGAAATCCTGGCGCAGCATCTGGACCTGCCTGAGCGTGCACCGCTGCAAGCGCTGGCTCGCCAGCTTGGTCAACTGGCCCAGAGCCGGGATGCGCAGACCGTTGCCGGGTTGCGCAGGGTCTTGCAGGAGGCTCTGCGGACGCTGGACGTGTAGGCGCGGCGTCAGTCTTGGCGGGCTCATAAGCAAACGCGGTGGTGGCATTTTGTTTTTGGAATAAGCAGCTAAATAAAAGATATTTTTGCGCAATAAAGAATCCCGGTATCGTCCGCCTCACGCCCGCCCAAACGGATGGGCACCCGACTTCGCCGCCATCTGCGATGGCCCAGCTCAAGAACAAGGATCACCATGAAAAAGACCCTGCTGACCACTGCCCTGGCCGCCGCCCTGTCCTTCGCAGGCCTGGCGTCTGCCGCCGAGAAACTGGTCGTGGCCGCCACCCCAGTACCGCATGCTGAAATCCTCGAACTGATCAAGCCGACCCTGGCCAAGGAAGGTGTCGACCTGCAGATCAAGGTCTTCACTGACTACGTGCAGCCGAACGTGCAGGTAGACCAGAAACGCCTGGACGCCAACTACTTCCAGACCCTGCCGTACTTGCAGAACTTCAACGAAGGCAAGGGCACCCACCTGGAAACCGTGATCGGCGTGCACGTCGAGCCCTTTGGTGGTTACTCCAAGAAGGTCAAGAGCCTGGCTGAGCTGAAGGAAGGCGCTACCGTCGCGATCCCGAACGAGGGCAGCAACAGTGGCCGTGCCTTGCTGCTGTTGCAGAAAGCTGGCCTTATCACCCTGAAGGATCCAAAGAACGCCCTGGCCACCCCGAAAGACATCGCCGAGAACCCCAAGAAACTCAAGTTCCGTGAGCTGGAATCGGCCATGCTGCCGCGCGTGCTGGATCAGGTCGACCTGGACATGATCAACACCAACTATGCCTTGGAAGCTGGCTTGAACCCAGCCAAGGACGCCCTGGTGATCGAAGGTAGCGATTCGCCTTACGTCAACTTCCTGGTTGCTCGCCCGGACAACAAGAACAGCGACGCCATCCAGAAGCTGGCCAAGGCCCTGACCAGCCCTGAGGTGAAGGAATTCATCGCCAAGAAATACCAGGGCGCGGTGCTGCCAGCGTTCTGATTCGCGGCCCGAAACGAAAAGCGCCGACGCATTTGCGTCGGCGTTTTTGTGTGTGCTGCACGGCTTTATGGGCAATGCCTGAATCCACCGCAGCGGCCCCAAGAATCCCGGCTGCTGCACAAATCCTGGGGCTGCTTTGCAGCCCTTCGCGGGACAAGCCCGCTCTCATAGAACTACACATAACTTTTTGATTTAGCAGGGGGAGTGGGAGCGGGCTTGCCCGCGAACACCGGCGAAGCCGGTGCCATACACCGAGTCGCCTGCTTCGCGGGCAAGTCGGGGCGCCGAACCGCCGCTCCCACAGGGTACGCGGAGCGCTTGCGAAATCAGTTCTCTGCGCGACAGTGCAGCCCAAAGGGCTGGGTGATCTCCTACAGAGATGGTGCAATGCCTGAACCCAGCGCCCCACCTGTAGGCTCAGCGCTGACTCAACGCCCGGCGCAAGGCCATGAGCCACAGCAGTTGTTCGTTCGTAGCAGGCGAGCTGGGGCTGTTCATCGTTAACGTCCTTGTGGGTGTGATGGGCCGTACAGGTCACAGGTTGGCTTCACTTCGAGCCCGATTGACGCGAAAAAATTCCGCCTCTCCCAAGGAAAATTGCCGGGCAATTTGCCCATGCCCGCTCACCTGCCGCTTGCCAGGCTGAGTTGCTTGGCAATCAGGTGCCTAACCGTTACGCGGCAACCAATTCAGCAAGAACGCATTCACCACCCGTGGGTTCTCCAGGCTGGAGATATGCCCGGCAAACGGGATCTGGGCTGCCAGGCAGCCGATGATCCGCGACATTTCATTCGATTCGGCCGGTGGTCGCGGAATGTCCTGGTCGCCACATACCACGATGCTGCGCTCACCCGGCAACTCACCCAGTCGGCCGAGCAGGTCCGGCCGCCCGAAGATCACCCGGCCCATCGGATCGAGGCTCTGCCGAATGGTCTCTGCGCGGGTGGCTTTGAGATCTGCACGGAACCGTTCGCGAATTTCCGGCACCGTTTGGCCACCGGCGTGGAAGAAGATCGGCACGATGATGTCGAGCAGTGCGTCGCTGAACTCACCGGCTGCGCTGGCCGCGTCCAGCAGGGCGAAATACTTGAGGCGCGTGGCTTCGGGTTCGGCGCCCAGGTAGGTGTCCAGCAACACCAGGCGATCGATGCGCTCGGGGTGGGTGATGGCCAGCTCGGCGCCCCACATGCCGCCAACCGAAAGCCCCACCAGATGGCAGCGCTCGATACCCAGCTTGTCCAGCAAGGTGACATGTTGGCGCGTCAGTGCCTGCATGTCGGTGGTATTGGCCGGTGGAGCATCGGAGTCGCCGTGGCCCCACAACTCGGGCACGATCAGCCGGAAGTGCTGCGACAGCGCCTCGACCTGCGGCTGCCACATGGCCGCTGACCACAGGTAACTGTGGCCCAGCAGCACTGGGAAGCCCTGACCTTGGTCGACATAGCTCATGCGTGCGCCGTCGATCTCGATGAAGTGTTTCTGCATGCGGTCTATCTCATGAAGGGGCGAAAGGAATTCAGTCGTGGCGGGAGGCTGTGGATGTGGATCCGCGCTCAGGCACCAGGCGCAACGTGCTCTGCGCCGGGATCACCCCCAGGCGCGCCCTGTGGTAGCGCCCTTGGATGTAGTCTTCGGCTTGGTCGGCATAGTGCGTATCGAACGGCACGCCGCTCTGCCCGACCGGATTGATGGTGAGCGCAGCGCCAGCGTCGGCAAAGTCGATCAGGCGCCGGGTCGAGGGGCCGTAGGTGACCGGCCAAGGTGCCGGGCCGATCTTGGCCGACAGGTTGTTGGGAACCTCGTGGGTGCCGGGCGCGGCGAAGGGGCCGACGTTGAACAGCAGGTTCAGCGGCTTTTGCACCCCGAGCGGGTGATTATGGGTCAGGGTATGGGCCTTGCCCCACTGCCAACTGGCCGGGTCCTGGCCGAAGGTCTTACGCAGGTGTGTGAGGCTGCGCTGCCAGGCCAGGCGCACGATGGCGGTGCGGTCGGTGCGTTCATTGGCGCCGCGCAGTGTCCACCAGGGTGAGGCTGGATCGGCGGCCAGGCGCGGCAGGGCGGCGTCGATGGCGCGGGTGCTGAGCAGCACCGGGAACCAGGTGTCGCCCAGTTCGTCATGTAGGGCAGCGAAGGCCAACTCGTAGAGGAACTGGTTGAACAGCGTGGCGCTGGTGGAGTCCAGTGGGTAGTCGCCGCGCCAAGCTGCCAGTTGTTCGACCAGTTCCTTTTCCTCGTCGCCTTCGGCCACGCCACGCAAGGTGCCGAGCAAGGGGGCCAGGGTGCGTGGGCCATAGTCGTTGCTAGTGTCCAATTGCAGGACCTGGCTGTTCTGGAGGTCCCATTGGATGTCGGGATCGCTCAGGTGGCGGTCGAGCTGGCGGCCACGGTCTGCCAGGTTGTAGTAGCCCGGTATCGGCATCCCGGCAGGTGGTTGATAGTTGGCCGAGACGATGTAGCCGCTGGCCGGGTTTTCCTGTTGAGGGTTGGCGCTGAATGGGTAGAAGCCAGGCTTGTCTGCCTGCTGGCTGCTGCCGTCGAGGATGAACGCCGGGTTGACCCCGTTGGGGCGGATCGGCAGGCGTGCTGCGGCCCACCAGCCGATATCGCCGCGAGCATTGGCCCACACCAGGTTCAGCCCTGGTGCTTGCACCTTGGTTGCGGCCTCGCGCATCTTGGCCAGGGTATCGGCGCGGTTGATCTGATAAAAGCCTTCCAGGATCGGGTTTTCGGTTTCAAGGAACGCCCACCACATGGCGATGGGCGTCTTGCCGGCGGTGTCGCCCAGCACGCTGTTGACGATCGGGCCGTGGGGCGAGCGGCGCAAGGTGATGTGGGCGGCTTGCTCGTCCTTGATGGCGATGGTTTGTTCGGTCTTCTCCAGGGGTTGCCAGCGACCATCGACCATCACCAGCTCAGGGTTGTCTGGATGGGTCTTTTCGGCGATCAGGTCGAGGTCGTCGTTCTGGAACATGGTCAGGCTCCAGCCGAAGTCGCGGTTGTGCCCCAGCAGGGCAAACGGATTGAGGCCCTGAAAGTAGCCATACAGGTTGAAGCCAGGTGCTGACAGTTCGGCCTCGTACCATACCGCTGGCACGGCGAAGCCGATGTGCGGATCGCCCGCCAGCAGCGGTCGGCCGCTGCGGGTATGTTTGCCGGCAACCACCCAGGCGTTGCTGCCTTCGAATTGCGGGATGCCCGCCTCGCCGAGGGCGTCGTGGCTCAGTTGCGCGAGCTGTTCGAGGGCGCGCCAGTCGGCGGCGGCCAGGGGCGCTGCCAGGGCGCCGTCGGGTTGCCAGTCGAGGTCGAATATCTTCAGGTATTGGCTGCCGAGCTGGTCGCGTATGTAGGTCAGCGCAGGCTCGGTACGGAATGCGGCGGCGAAGCTGTAGGCCAGGTAGCCGGCGATGCTCAGGGTGTCCTCGGCAGTGAAGGGCCGTGGAGTGATGCCCAGCAGATCGAACTCCATGGGCTGGGGGTGACTTGCCTGCCACCGGTTCACGCCGTCCAGGTACGCCTGCAGCGCCTGCCAGGCGGGGGACTGGTGATCGATGCGCTGCGCCATTAGTGCTGCTTGCTCGCGGATGCGCAGGCTGCGGAACAGGGTGTCGGTGGGCAGCAGTTTTGCACCCAGTACCTCGGCCAGCTCGCCTCGGGCCAGGCGGCGCATGATCTCCATCTGGAACAGGCGGTCCTGGGCGTGCACATAGCCGAACGCGCGGTACAGGTCTTGTTCGTTCTGCGCTTGCAGGTGGGGCACGCCACGGGCATCGAAACGCACGCTGACCGGCGCCTGCAAGCCTTCGATGGCCACCTCGCCGTCACGCACGGGCTGCTTGCCCTGCACGTACCCATAACCGATGCCAGCGGCGGCAATCACAAGCACCACGGCCAGCAGGGTCAGGCTGCGCTTCATCGAGACTCCTTTATGCACTCGAGCGAAAAAATGTGGTCCGATCATCGGCGGGTTCGCGCACTGAGCATAGTCCCCTACAAGGAGTTTCCATGTCCCTCAGCGAAAAACAGAAAATGCTGTCAGGCTTGCCTTATCGCGCCAGTTGCCCTGAGCTGCAAATGGAGCAGGTTACCAACAAGCACTGGATGCACCGCTACAACCATAGTGTGGAGCTGCTCAGCCAGGCGCGTCACGCCCTGCTTGCCGAGCACTTCGCGAGCGTGGGCGAGGGCGTGGTGATTCGCCCGCCGTTCTTCTGTGACTACGGCTACAACCTCAGCGTGGGTGCCAATACTTTCATCAATTTCAACTGCGTGATCCTCGATGTGCTGCCGGTGCGTATCGGCGCCGACTGCCAGATCGGGCCGGCGGTGCAGATCTATACCGCCGACCATCCGTTGGACGCCGAGCAACGCCGCAGTGGGCTGGAGAGTGGTCGGCCAGTGAGCATCGGGGACAACGTATGGATCGGTGGTGGGGCGATCATCCTGCCGGGCGTGACCATTGGCGATAACGCGGTGGTGGGCGCCGGCAGCGTGGTCACCCGCGATGTGCCGGCGGGCGCGGTGGTGATGGGTAATCCGGCACGTGTGCGTCAGCCGGCCCAAGGGCAGTAGCAGCCAACCGCGAGCGTGTTGGAGGCCTGTACGTGACGTCCCCGGTTCAGCGCATCGAGGATCGGTTCGATGAAACTGTTGCCTGAGTTGCACACCGCACCTTCGCTGTAGGGGCCGAAGTAGGCGAGCTTGCCTTCGCGGTCCCAGATCGCTACGGCCGGGGTGGCGGGGAGGTGTTCGCTGCCAGGCAGGTTGTCCAGCGCCTGGAGCGAGTCCAGATTGGCTGGCAATTGGCCGTGGCTGCCGGGTTTTTGCAGCACATGAAAACGCACCCCCTGCGCGGCGAAGCGTGTCACCAGCTCAGTAAGGTGCTGTTGGTTGCCGACGTTGCAAGGGCAGGCCGGGTCCCAGAAATGCACCACGCGGATCGGGCCAGGGCCTGCCAACTCAGGCGGCAGCTGCAACTGGCTGCCATCGAAGAACATGGCCTGGTTGTCGAAGGGGCGCAGGTAGCGGGACTGGAAGCTGTCGTAGGCCCACCACAGCATGGCGGCGCAGAGCAGGGCGGCGATGGTGATGAGCAGTGTTCGGGTGTGTCGGGTGGGCATGGGCAGCCTACGAAGCGGTGGGGAGGGCACGCTGCCTGGTGGGGGCGCGCCGCCCGTTGAACAGTGTTGCAGCTTGCCACGGCACCGCCCAGAGCTGAATATCCCAGATCAATACTTGCCCCGTTGTGGATGTACCTGATGCCTGTCGCTTTCCACCCCGACCTGCTGCGCAGCAGCCTGTCACCGCTTGTCGAACGCCAGCCGTTGCCCGAGCAAGGCCGCGATTACCAACGCTTCTACGGGCTCGACCTGCCTGTGCACAGCTGGCTGGGTGGCTTTCAGGTCGCAGGGTTCGATCTGGTCGCACAGGTGTGGTTGCCGGAGTGCCCGGTGGCGACGTTGTTCGTGCTGCACGGCTACTACGACCACATGGGGCTGTACCGGCATGTGATCGACTGGGCCTTGGTGCGCGGTTACGCCGTGATCAGTTGTGACTTGCCCGGGCACGGTCTGTCCAGTGGCGAGCGGGCCAGCATCGAGGACTTCGCGCTCTACCAGCAGGCGCTGGAGGGGCTGTTCGAGCAGGCACGCCAGTTGGAGTTACCGCGCCCCTGGCACTTGTGCGGGCAAAGTACCGGGGGCGCGATCGTGATCGACCATCTGCTGCATGCGGGTGAGCAGAGCCCGGTGGATGGCGAGGTGATCCTGCTGGCGCCACTGGTGCGCCCCCGGGACTGGCACTGGTCGAAGTTGAGCTATTGTGTGCTGCGCCATTTCGTCAACGGCATCGAGCGGCGCTTCAGCGAAAACACCAATGACCCGGCGTTCCTGCCGTTCTTGCAGGCCGATCCGTTGCAGCCCAGGCGGCTACCCACGGCTTGGGTCGGGGCGTTGTTGAAGTGGGTCAAGCGCATCGAGGCGGCTCCGCCCAGTATGCGGCGGCCGCTGATCGTGCAGGGCGAGGCGGATGGCACGGTGGATTGGCAGCACAATTTGCAAGTGCTCAAGGCCAAGTTCGCCGAACCGCAGATCCTCATGTTGCCTGAGGCGCGCCATCACTTGGCCAACGAGCTGCCGGGCATCCGCCAGCGCTACTTCGACTTCATCGGTCAGCGCCTGGGCTGATCAGTTGAGGTCCGAGGCCTGTTGGCCAACCGCGAGCGCAGCACGTACCGCTGCCACTGCGGCCTTGTAGTAGGCTTGGCCGTCGGCCGATTCGGCGAAGGTCGAGAACGCTTCTAGCTCGGTGTCCGACAAGTCGCGGTAGACGTACAGCAGGGTGTTGTTCAGGTCTTCACCGACCTGGTTCATTAGCCGCTGGCGCTGGCCGTCGAGCAGGCCCTGGGCCTGACCGCCGCCGAACAGGCCGGGGATCATCGAGCTGAGGCTGTCGGCGGCCACGCCGGCAATCGCCAGGCTGACCTCGGCCCCAGCTTCGCGGGCTGGCAGTGCCTTGGCCAAATGGCCGATGATCAACAGGCGGTTGTCGCTGGCTGGCATTTTCGGCAGGCCCTTGGCGTTCTTCGCCAGTTGGTCCTTGCGCGTGGCCAACAGCTCGGCGGCCACGACCTTGCGTCCGAGCGGTGACTGGAAGAATGCCAGGGCTGGGGCCGGGTTGGGCAGATTGCTGCGCAGTTGTGCCTGGGCACGGCGATCCATTGCCTGGGCCTGGAAGCGCTGGTTGCTATTGTTGACCAGTGCCTGGTAGACCGCAGGCGGCAGGCTGTTGCGGTAGCGCTGCTGGGCGGCGCTCACGGCATCGTTGAAATGGGCGCGTTGGTCGGGCCAGCCAGCGGCCTTGTACAGCTGATCCAGGCTATCTGCCCAGACAGGCATTGTGCAGATCATCAGCAGAAGCAGGGAAAACAGACGGCGCATTCAGGACTCCTGTCGGCAGGTCGCTATTGTCCTTGGCGTGGCGGGGCTTTGTCGAGCCGTCGCGCGTGGTTCCTGACCAAGTGGCGCTGTGCGCACGCATGCCGAATGGCTATGATGCGCCATGCACATTCCTCTCGAACACCCACTGCTGTCGGCGATCGTCGACGACCTGGCCACCTGTGGCTGGTCGCAGCAAACCCTATTCCTGCCTGAGGCGCTGTCGCGCGAGCTTGCGGGTGAATGCCGGCGTCGCTACAGCGAGGGCGAACTCAACCCTGCCGGTGTCGGGCGCGGCGCCTCGCAAGAGGTGCGCGAGGCGATCCGCGGCGACCAGATCCAGTGGCTCGACCCTGGCGAGTCGGCACCGTGCGACCGCTACCTGGACACCATGGACAGTCTGCGCCAGGCCATCAACCAAGGTTTGTACCTGGGGCTTGAGGATTTCGAGTGCCATTTCGCGCTTTATCCGCCAGGGGCTTTCTATAAGCGTCACCTGGACCGTTTCCGCGATGACGACCGACGCATGGTCTCGGCGGTGCTGTATCTCAACGAAGGCTGGCAGCCCGAGGACGGCGGTCAGTTGCGCATGTTCTTGCACGATGGCGTCGTGCATGACGTGCAGCCGCAGGCCGGTACGCTGGTGGTGTTCCTCTCCGGCGATGTGCCTCACGAAGTCCTTCCGGCGCGGCGTGAACGCCTGTCGTTGACCGGTTGGTTCCGCCGTCGTGGCAATGACCCGTTCTGAGGTGGCCAAAGTCCTGGTCAGCGCGTGCCTGCTAGGCCAGCCGGTGCGTTATGACGGGCGGGCCAGCGGCTACCCCGACGTGCTGCAACGCTGGCAGGCCGAGGGGCGGGTGGTGGCGTTGTGTCCTGAGGTGGCCGGTGGGCTGCCGACGCCGCGCGCCCCGGCAGAGATTCCGGGCGGGCAGGGCAGTCAGGTGCTCGATGGCGAGGCCCAGGTGATCACGGTGCTGGGCGAAACGGTCAGCGCGGCCTTCCTGGCCGGTGCGCAATGTGCCCTGGCGCTGGTGCGCAAGCATGGCATCGGCGTGGCGGTGCTCAAGTCGGGGAGTCCTTCGTGTGGCAATCGACTGACGTATGACGGCAGCTTCAGCGGCGTGAAGGTGCCTGGCGAAGGGGTGACCGTGGCGTTGCTGCGGCGCGCGGGCGTGCAGGTATTCAGTGAGCTGGAGCTGGAAGACGCCCAGCGCGCTTTGCTGGGCCGCTGATCGCGGGGCAAGCCCCGCGAGGGGTTATCACCGTTCGGCGGCGTTCTGTACCGAGTCCTTGAGCCATTTGTCTTCGAGCTTCAGTAGCCGACCATCGTCCTTGATACGTTGCAGCGCATTGTTCAGTGCGCTTTCGAAGGCCGGATTGTCTTTCTGGAAGGGAATCATCAGTTTGTCGCGGCCGAACGATTCGCTGGCTTGCAGGGCCGTATCGAGTCCGGTGCCGGACTTTTGCACGGTGATGTCGAACTTGCCATCCTGGACGCCGGGCAATACTTCCCCTTCGGGTGTTTCGATGAATTCGGCGCGCACGCCCAGTTCATTTGCCAGGGCCTGTCCCAGTTCGATGTCGAAGCCGGTCAGTGGCTCGTTGTCCTTCTCTTTATAGGCATAGGGCGCCGCATCGGGCTGCACGGCAATGCGCAGCTCCCCACGGTCGTTGATTTCGTCGATCAGGTCGGCCTGGGCCAATGGGCTGAAGAGTACGGCCAGCAGTACGCCAATGGTCAAACGCATGAGTGCCCCTTATTTCTTGGCAGATGAATTTCATTCGCCGAGGCTTTTCCCCTGCC
This sequence comes from Pseudomonas sp. NY15463, assembly GCF_048068415.1. Lineage (NCBI taxonomy): Bacteria > Pseudomonadati > Pseudomonadota > Gammaproteobacteria > Pseudomonadales > Pseudomonadaceae > Pseudomonas > Pseudomonas sp. NY15463. The sequence continues at coordinate 479,363 of NZ_JBLUQD010000004.1, read as the reverse complement.
CGGTCGAACGCAGCCTATGACCCCAAGACCCTACCAATGTTTAACCCGGTTTGAATTATTTCTGTGGCTCTTTTCTGAACCTCTGGGTCTTCAGTTGGACTATGGTGAACTACCGCAGGGTTTCGTTTACGCCATAGCGGTCAATTGAAGTGAATCACAGGAGAAGTGAATGAACAGCCTATTTTCGCGTGCTGCCGTCGCCGGTCTGCTGATGGGGGCCTCGGTATTGGCCTGTGCCGCGGATGCCTTGAAGAGCCAGCAGCCACCGGAAGGCGCCAAGGTCTTCATCGTTTCCCCCGCCGATGGTGCTACGGTCGAGAAGACCTTCACCGTCAAATTCGGCATCGAGGGCATGGGCCTGAAGCCTGCCGGTGACCAAACCCCGCACACCGGCCATCACCACCTGCTGGTGGATGTCGACAAGGCACCATTGAGCGACACGCCGCTGCCCACCAGCCTGATGCCAGAGAACCACGCCCCGCTGCCGGCCGGCCCGCAGGTACTGCACTTCGGCAAGGCGCAGACCGAAGCGACCATCACCCTGACCCCTGGCAAGCACACCTTGCAACTGGTCCTGGGCGACCAGTATCACGTGCCGTTCAAGCCGAGCGTCGAGTCGCAGAAGATCACCGTCAACGTCAAGTAAGCGTTGGGTCGCGCTGCACTGCTGATCGTGCAGGTAAAAAAAGGGAGGCCACCTGGGCCTCCCTTTTTCATGTCGCCAGAAAAATCAGAACAGTACGCGCGAGCGAATGGTGCCCTTGATGTGCTGCAATTTTTCTTGCGCCAGGTCCGAATACTCGGCGTCAACGTCGATGACCACGTAACCGACTTTCTCGTCGGTCTGCAGGAACTGACCGGAGATGTTGATACCGTTCTCGGCGAAGACTTTGTTGATCTCGCTGAGTACGCCTGGGATGTTTTCGTGGATGTGCAGCAGGCGGTGCTTGCCTGGGTGAGCCGGCAGGGCCACTTCAGGGAAGTTGACCGACGATACGGACGTACCGTTGTCGCTGTACTTGACCAGCTTCTCGGCCACTTCCAGGCCGATGTTGGCTTGGGCCTCGGCGGTGGAACCACCGATGTGTGGGGTCAGGATCACGTTGTCCAGGCCGCGCAGCGGGCTTTCGAACTCTTCATCGTTGGAGCGCGGCTCGACCGGGAACACGTCGATGGCGGCGCCGATCAGGTGCTTGTCCTTGATCGCGGCGGCCAGGTGGTCCAGCTCGACCACGGTGCCACGGGCGGCGTTGATCAGGATCGAGCCCTTCTTCATGGCACGGATTTCCTTCTCGCCGATCATCCACTGGGTCGATGGCAGCTCGGGAACGTGCAGCGAGATGATGTCGGCCAGGCCCAGCAGTTCGTTCAGGCTGGTGATCTGGGTGGCGTTGCCCAGTGGCAGCTTGGTCAGCGGGTCGTAGAAGTAGACCTGCATGCCCAGGCTCTCGGCCAGCACCGACAACTGGGTGCCAATCGAGCCGTAGCCGACGATGCCCAGCTTCTTGCCACGGATCTCGAAGGAGTTGGCCGCGCTCTTGATCCAGCCGCCACGGTGGCAGGAAGCGTTTTTCTCAGGAATGCCGCGCAGCAGCAGGATGGCCTCGGCCAGCACCAGTTCGGCAACCGAGCGGGTGTTGGAGTAGGGGGCGTTGAACACGGCGATGCCGCGCTCGCGGGCCGCGCCCAGGTCAACCTGGTTGGTGCCGATGCAGAAACAGCCGACTGCGACCAGTTTCTTCGCGCAGTCGAAGACCTCTTCGGTCAGCTGGGTGCGCGAGCGGATGCCGATGAAGTGGGCATCAGCGATCTTTTCCTTCAGTTCTGCATCAGGCAGCGAGCCGGTGAGGTACTCGATGTTGGTGTAGCCGGCAGCCTTGAGGGTGTCCACGGCATTCTGGTGGACGCCTTCGAGAAGAAGGAACCTGATCTTGCTCTTTTCGAGAGAAGTCTTGCTCATCTGCTTAAACCTGTATCCCGGAGAAAAATGGCGAGGGGTGTTGCGGCGCGGCATCGGCCTTAGCACGAACAGCGGGAGCGCCATGCTACCATACGCGACACTTACTGAGCTGTTTCAGACAGTGAGGCGTATTCAGGCTCACTATGAATGAGTTGAGAGTTACGACGATGATCGAGCGTGCAGTACTGGATGAACTGAAGGCCCTTGTCGACCCTGGCAAGTTGCTCACCGACCCGGCTTCGCTGGAGGCCTACGGCAAGGACTGGACCAAGCACTACCCGCCTGCGCCCAGCGCCATCGTGTTCCCCAAGACCGTCGAACAGGTCCAGGCCATTGTCCGGTGGGCCAACCGGCACACGGTTGCGTTGGTGCCTTCAGGTGGCCGTACCGGCCTGTCGGGGGCGGCAGTGGCCGCCAACGGCGAGGTGGTGGTGGCGTTCGACTACATGAACCAGATCATCGGGTTCAACGCATTCGATCGCACCGTGGTCTGCCAGCCCGGTGTGATCACCCGCCAATTGCAGCAGTTCGCCGAAGACAATCGCCTGTATTACCCGGTGGACTTCGCTTCCAGCGGTTCCAGCCAGATTGGGGGCAACATCGGCACCAACGCCGGTGGTATCAAGGTGATCCGCTACGGCATGACCCGCAACTGGGTCGCCGGACTCAAAGTGGTCACCGGCAAGGGCGAGTTGCTCGAACTGAACAAGGACTTGATCAAGAACGCCACCGGCTACGACCTGCGCCAGCTGTTCATTGGCGCCGAAGGTACCCTGGGCTTCGTGGTCGAGGCAACCATGCGCCTGGACCGCGCCCCGCGCAACCTGACCGCCATGGTGCTCGGCACGCCGGACTTCGACGCGATCATGCCGGTGCTGCACGCCTTTCAGGACAAGCTCGACCTTACCGCTTTCGAGTTCTTCTCCGACAAGGGTATGGCCAAGATCATGGCCCGCGGCGACGTGCCCGCGCCGTTTGAGACCGACTGCCCGTTCTATGCCCTGCTGGAGTTCGAAGCCAGCAGCGACGAGGTGGCCAACCAGGCGCTGGCCACCTTCGAGCATTGCGTGGAGCAGGGGTGGGTGCTCGACGGGGTGATGAGCCAGAGCGAGACGCAGCTCAAGAACCTGTGGAAGCTGCGCGAATACCTGTCCGAAACCATCTCGCACTGGACCCCATACAAGAACGATATCTCGGTGACCGTCTCCAAGGTGCCGGCATTCCTGCGCGATATAGACAGCATCGTCGCGCAGCACTACCCCGACTACGAAGTGGTCTGGTACGGCCACATCGGCGATGGCAACCTGCACTTGAACATCCTCAAGCCCGAGCACATGAGCAAGGATGATTTCTTCGCCTCGTGCACTAAGGTCAACAAGTGGGTGTTCGAGATCGTCCAGCGCTACAACGGCTCGATTTCCGCCGAGCACGGGGTTGGCATGACCAAGCGCGACTACCTGGGCTACAGCCGTTCAGCCGAAGAAATCGCCTGCATGAAGGCAATAAAGGCCGTGTTCGACCCTAACGGCATCATGAATCCGGGTAAGATCTTCGCTCCCGAATAAAAGCAGTATTCACAGGAGTCGGCCATGAGTTACCAGCACCAGTATGTAGATGGCACCCGTATTCACTTCCCGTTGGGCAAGGTGGTGTGCATCGGGCGCAACTATGCCGAGCACGCCAAGGAGCTGAACAACCCGATCCCCGCCGAGCCGCTGCTGTTCATCAAGCCTGGCAGTTGCGTGGTACCCCTGGAAGGCGGCTTCAAGATTCCGACCGACCGTGGCTCGGTGCATTACGAAGCCGAAATTGCCGTGCTGCTGGGCAAGTCGCTGTCGACCAAACCGACCGAGGAAGAGGTGCTGGACGCCATCTCGGGCTACGCCCCGGCGCTGGACCTGACCCTGCGCGACGTGCAGAGCAAGCTCAAGGAAAAGGGTCTGCCATGGGAGCTGTGCAAGAGTTTCGATGGTGCCTGCGTGTTGCCGCCGTTCGTTGCCGCGTCCAGCTTCGAGGACGTGACCGACATCCCGTTGCGCCTGAGCATCAACGGTGAAGTGCGCCAGGACGGCAACAGCGCGATGATGCTCAACCCCATCGTGCCGATCATCCAGTACATGGCGGCGTGCTTCTCGCTGCAGGCGGGCGATGTGATCCTCACCGGCACCCCGGCAGGTGTCGGCCCGTTCAACGTCGGTGACGAGCTGGTGCTGGAGCTTCCAGGCGTGTGCCGTTTCGAAAGCCGCGTGCTCTGATCCTGTGACGGCGATGGCAGGCTGCTATCGCCGGTTTTGCCGTTTTTTTCACAAACGATACGGATAATGCGCAGCTTCATGCCCATTCGCCGACGTTATGCAGTACATAACGGCACGCCTTAGGATCCGAAACGATGGTCGCACCCTCCGCCACGCCGCTCCCGCCCGCCCCAAAGCGCAGCGCTTTGTTGCGTTGGCCCGTTTTGCTCGGTGCCCTGGTGGTGATCGGCTACGGCGTGGCTGTGGCCATGCACTGGGACGATCGTGGTGTGCTGTGGCTCAAGGAGCGCTTCCAGAGCCAGGCGCAGCGCCAGCAGAGCGTCTGGCTGCCGGCCTACGTCGTGGATATCGATGCCAAGCCCTTGGTGGGCATGGAGCGCGACGAGGCGTCGGACCTTTCCTTCAATCCGCACACCCGTACGCTGTTCGCCGTGATGGGTAAGCACCCGTTCCTGGCTGAACTCGACCTGCAAGGCAATCTGCTGCGCAAAATCCCCCTCCAGGGATGGGCCAACCCCGAAGGGGTGGCGGTGATGGAGGACGGCCGGATTGGTATCGTCGACGAGCGCTGGCATGACGTGGTGGTGGTCAAGGTCGAGGCCGATACCACCTCGCTCAACCGCGACGATTACCCGGCGTTCGACCTGGGCGCGTCCGAAGACAGCAACAAGGGCTTCGAGGGCATCGCCTGGGATGCTACGCGTCAGCGCCTGCTGCTGGGCGAAGAGCGTCCGCCCAAGCTGTTTGCCATCAATACTGACGGCCGCAGTCTGCCCACGGGGCCACGCGTGGCGTTACCCAGCGATCAACTGGACGTGCGCAACCTGTCTGCCGTGGCGGTCGACCCGCGTACCGGCAATGTGTTGGCGCTGTCGGCCGAGTCGAGCCTGTTACTGGAGCTGAACGAGCAGGGCGAGCAGGTCAGTTTCATGACCCTGCTGGGTGGTTTCAATGGCCTGAAGGACACCATTCCACGAGCTGAAGGGGTCACAATGGATGACCAGGGCAACCTGTACATGGTCAGTGAGCCCAACCTCTTCTATCGCTTCCGAAAAAACTGACAGGTTCGCCAGCCGTTTGCGTCGATGGCTTTAAGGTTGGGTTCAGTTGTAGATGGTTAGATTCGCACTCTTTCCGTCGAGCTTGCCCTGATGCGCCGAAGCTACCGTTTGATCTGTGTTGTTGTTCTGTTCGTCCTGTTGGCACTGCTGGGCGTGGCGGGGCATGAGTTTCGCCTGTTCGAGCGCGGCTGGTTCAATCTCAAGACGTGGTGGCAGCCGGTCGAGCAGGGCATTGCCCTGGATCGCTATCAGGTCACCCTTGAAGCCCAGCCGATCGAGGGGCTGCACGCGGACCTTTCGGCGCTGACCTTCGATCCTGATCGCAAGAGCCTGTTCACGGTTACTAACTCCAGCCCAGAGCTGATCGAACTGTCGTTGGACGGGCGTATTCTGCGCCGCGTCCCACTGACCGGTTTTGGCGACCCTGAGGCGGTGGAGTACGTGGGGCCCAACACCTACGTGATCACCGACGAGCGCCAGCAGCGCCTGATTCAAGTGCGCCTGGATGACGACACGCCGTTTCTCGATGCCGGCGATGCTGAGCAACTGACCTTGGGCATTGGCCTGAATGGCAACAAGGGCTTCGAAGGGCTGGCATACGATTCGGCAGGCAAACGCCTGTTCGTGGCCAAGGAGCGCGACCCGATGTTGATCTACGAAGTGCACGGCTTTCCCCACACCAACCCCGAGCAGCCCTACGCGGTGCATGTGGTGCAAGACCGCGAGCGCGATGCGCGTCTTTTCGTGCGGGACTTGTCGAGCCTGCAATACGACGAGCGCAGCGGGCATTTGCTGGCGCTCTCGGATGAGTCGCGGCTGGTGATCGAGCTGGATGTGGAGGGGCGGCCATTGAGCACCTTGTCACTGCGCAAGGGCTCCCAGGGGCTGAAGCAGCCTGTGCCCCAGGCCGAAGGGATGGCGATGGACGAGGCCGGCACGCTGTATCTGGTGAGCGAGCCGAACCTGTTCTATGTGTTCCGCCAGTCGGCCGATTGACCCGGCAAGCCACCGAATCAAAGGCCGCGCCCTCGATCTTGCATGACACATAAACCCTGGGGCCGCTGCGCGCCCCCAAGATCTTGGCTACGGCACCTATCGTCGGGGCCGCTACGCGGCCCTTTCGCGACACAAGGCCGCTCCTACAGCACCCGTAGAGGCGGCGCGCTTCACTCAGCCTTAAGGCTCTTCACGCCTTCGGCGGTGCCCAGCAGCAGCACGTCAGCCGGTCGCGCAGCGAACAGGCCGTTGGTCACCACGCCAACAATCGCGTTGATCTGGGCTTCCAGCTCCACTGGGTTGGTGATCTGCAGGTTGTGGACATCCAGGATCACGTTGCCGTTATCGGTCACCACGCCTTCGCGGTAGACCGGGTCGCCGCCCAGCTTGACCAGTTGGCGCGCCACGTGGCTGCGGGCCATGGGGATGACCTCGACCGGCAACGGGAAGGCGCCCAGCACTGGCACCAACTTGCTGGCATCGGCGATGCAGATGAAGGTCTTGGCCACTGCCGCGACGATCTTCTCGCGGGTCAGGGCTGCGCCACCGCCTTTGATCAGGTTCAGGTGGGCATCGCTTTCGTCTGCGCCATCCACGTAGAACTCCAGCTCGCTGACGCTGTTGAGTTCATACACCGGAATGCCATGGCCCTTCAGGCGCTGGGCGGTGGCCTCGGAACTGGCAACGGCGCCATCGAAGGCAGCCTTGTGCTGGGCCAGGGCGTCTATGAAGAAGTTGGCTGTGGAACCGGTGCCGACGCCGACGATGCTCTTGTCATCCAGCTTCGGGAGGATGAGATCGACAGCGGCCTGGGCGACGGCCTGTTTGAGTTGGTCCTGGGTCATGCGGGCTCCGGGAAGGGGCTGGGCGGATGGCAAAGGGGCCTAGTATAACGGCTAGGAGGGCTTTGCTGTGGCTGCCCGACAGCCCGCTGCGGTAGACTCCCAGCCCTTGTCCCGCGGCCCAGTGATGCTTTCCCGATGCTCGAACAGTACGTCAAGAAGATCCTCACCTCGCGCGTCTACGACGTTGCCGTCGAAACCCCGCTGCACAGCGCCGGGCAACTGAGCAAGCGCCTGGGCAACAGCGTGCTGCTCAAGCGCGAAGACTTGCAGCCGGTGTTCTCGTTCAAGATCCGCGGGGCTTACAACAAGCTGGCGCAGCTTACGGCTGAGGAACTGGCCCGTGGCGTGGTCACCGCCTCGGCCGGCAACCATGCCCAGGGCCTGGCCCTGGCGGCGCGCGAGCTGGGCATCAAGGCCACCATCGTGATGCCTAAGACCACCCCCGAAATCAAGATCGAAGGTGTGCGTTCGCGGGGCGGCAAAGTGGTACTGCACGGCGACTCGTTCCCCGAGGCGCTGGCGTACTCGCTGAAACTGGTCGAGGAAAAGGGCTTCGTCTACATCCACCCTTACGACGACCCGCACACCATTGCCGGACAGGGCACCGTGGCCATGGAAATCCTGCGTCAGCATCCAGGCCAGCTGGACGCGATCTTCGTGCCGGTCGGTGGCGGCGGCCTGATTGCCGGGATCGCTGCCTACGTGAAGTACCTGCGCCCGCAGATCAAGGTGATCGGCGTCGAGCCGGACGACTCCAACTGCCTGCAAGCCGCCATGGCCGCTGGCGAGCGCGTGGTACTGCCGCAGGTCGGCTTGTTCGCCGACGGCGTGGCGGTGGCGCAGATCGGCCAGCACACCTTTGACATCTGCCGTCAGCATGTGGATGAGGTGATCACCGTCAGTACCGACGAAATCTGTGCCGCCATCAAGGATATCTACGACGATACCCGCTCGATCACCGAACCTGCCGGTGCTTTGGGCGTGGCGGGTATCAAGAAGTATGTCGAACTCAAAGGTGTGACCGGGCAGACCCTGGTGGCTATCGACTCTGGCGCCAACGTCAACTTCGACCGCTTGCGCCACGTAGCCGAGCGCGCCGAACTTGGCGAAAAGCGCGAGGCGATCATCGCCGTGACCATCCCTGAGCGTCCGGGCAGCTTCAAGGCCTTCTGCGAGGCTATCGGCAAGCGCCAGATCACTGAGTTCAACTACCGCAAGCACACCTCGGACGAAGCGCACATCTTCGTCGGCGTGCAGACCCACCCGGAAAACGATCCGCGCGCGGCACTGGTACAGCATCTGACCGAGCAAGGCTTCCCAGTCACCGACCTGACTGACAACGAACTGGCCAAGCTGCACATCCGCCACATGGTCGGTGGGCATTCGGCTGGGGCCAGCGATGAGATCGTGCTGCGCTTCGAGTTCCCCGAAAGGCCCGGCGCGCTGTTCAACTTCCTCAACAAACTCGGTGGCCGCTGGAACATTTCGATGTTCCACTACCGCAACCACGGCGCTGCTGATGGCCGGGTGGTGGCGGGCTTGCAGGTGCCGGAAGAAGAGCGTCACCTGGTACCGGCGGCCTTGGCCAAGATCGGCTATCCGTACTGGGATGAAACCGAGAACCCGGCTTACAAGCTGTTCCTCGGCTGAGCAGCTAAGCTAAGCCAGATATCGCGCTTTGTGTAGGAGCGGCACGAGGCCGCTCTTACAAGAGCAGACGGCAGCGCACGAACGGCCTGATAAAGGACAATCCAGAAATGGAACACCTGACCACCCTCAAGACCCTGCATATCGCTGCCACCGCCATCTTGCTGCTTGGCGCCCTGTGCCTGGCGGTCTGGACCGTGCGGGCTCGGCGCAAGGGCGACAGTGAGGCCTACGCCAAGCTGCTGCGCCGGCCGCTGGTGTTCGTCTGGTTGCTGATGGGGTTGTGCCTGGTGAGCATGCCGTTCACCGGCTGGTGGCTGGTCCATCTGGTTGGCTGGCCCCTGGGGCAGACCTGGGTGCTGGCCTCCAGCGTCCTTTACGCATTCGGCGTGTTCGCTGTGTGGTGGCTGCTGGTGCGCCTGAACCGGCTACGCAAGGCTGAGCGAGTAGGGCTCAGGTTCACCCTGGCGCTGGCGCTGTTCAGCGGAGTGTGCCTGCTGTCCATCGCCGGGCTGATGGGCGCCAAACCGGTCTGATAGTTTTTCATCGCCTATGTGGACCACCGCGAAAGGGCTGGGCCAGGAATACTTCAATCGCGCAACGAAATCACCGGCCAGCCGCGCGCCTGGGCTTCGTTGCGCAGCTTCGGGTCTGGGTCCACCGCCACCGCATGGGTCACTTTCTCCAGCAGCGGCAAGTCATTCATCGAATCGCTGTAGAAGTAGCTGTCTTCCAGGTCGAAGCCGTTTTCCAGCATCCAGCGGTTCAGCCGCGTCACCTTGCCTTCACGAAAACACGGTATATCGGTACTGCGCCCGGTGTAGCGGCCATCCTGCCTCTCGCATTCGGTCGCCAGCAGCACGCGCACGCCGAGGCGGCGGGCGATGGGGGCGGTGACGAAGCGGTTGGTGGCGGTGATGATCACCAGTTGGTCGCCCGCCTCGCGATGCTGCTGCAGCAAGGCCAGGGCCTTGGGCAGGATGATCGGTTCGATGCAGTCGTGCATGAACGCGCGGTGCCACTGGTCGAGCTGGGCAGGCTCGGTGGCGGCAAGGATCTCCATGGAGAAGGCCAGGTAGGCCTGCAGGTCCAGGGTGCCGGCCAGGTAATCCTGGTAGAAGGCATCGTTGCGTGCCTTGTACGCGACCGGGTCGAGGATGCCCCGCTCGCACAGGTAGTCACCCCAGGCGTGGTCGCTGTCGCCGCCGAGGAGGGTATTGTCCAGGTCGAATAAAGCCAGGCGCATGTGGGTCGCTCGCAGAAGCCTCGGGAAGCCCCGCAGAATACGGAGTTTTGATCGCTCTGCACATAAGCGTGGCGGGCGCGTTGCTGCGCTCGCAGGCTTTGTGGAACAATGCGGCGACATGCGTTTGCGAGGTTGCTGCCGTGATCGACCCCGATGGTTTTCGCCCCAATGTCGGGATCATTCTCACGAATGATGCCGGGCAGGTGCTATGGGCTCGGCGGATCAACCAGGATGCCTGGCAGTTTCCCCAGGGGGGCATCAACCCTGACGAAACACCAGAAGACGCCCTGTACCGCGAGCTGAACGAAGAAGTTGGCCTGGAACGCCAGGATGTGGAAATACTTGCCTGCACCCGTGGCTGGTTGCGTTATCGTTTACCCCAGCGCCTGGTGCGCACCCACAGCCAGCCGCTGTGCATTGGCCAGAAACAAAAGTGGTTCTTGCTGCGCCTCGTGAGCAACGAGCAACGGGTGCGCATGGACCTCACCGGCAAACCGGAATTCGACGGCTGGCGCTGGGTCAGCTACTGGTATCCGCTGGGCCAGGTGGTGACATTCAAGCGCGAGGTCTACCGACGCGCCCTGAAAGAGCTAGCCCCGCGCCTGCTGACGCGCGACTGACGACGGAGTCCGACCCCGAGCCATGCTCAATACGCTGCGCAAGATCGTCCAGGAAGTGAACTCCGCCAAAGATCTCAAGACGGCGTTGGGTATCATTGTCTTGCGCGTCAAGGAGGCCATGGGCAGCCAAGTCTGCTCGGTCTACTTGCTCGACCCCGAAACCAACCGTTTCGTGCTGATGGCCACCGAGGGCCTGAACAAGCGGTCCATCGGCAAAGTCAGCATGGCCCCCAACGAAGGCCTGGTCGGCCTGGTCGGCACCCGCGAGGAGCCGCTGAACCTCGAGAACGCCGCCGACCACCCCCGTTACCGCTATTTCGCCGAGACCGGCGAAGAGCGCTTCGCCTCCTTCCTCGGCGCGCCGATCATTCACCACCGCCGTGTGGTCGGGGTCCTGGTGATCCAGCAGAAAGAGCGGCGTCAGTTCGACGAGGGAGAAGAAGCCTTCCTGGTGACCATGAGCGCTCAGCTCGCCGGTGTTATCGCCCACGCCGAGGCCACCGGTTCGATCCGTGGTCTGGGCCGTCAGGGCAAGGGCATCCAGGAAGCGCGTTTTGTCGGCGTACCCGGCTCGCCCGGTGCAGCGGTGGGCCGTGCAGTGGTGATGCTGCCGCCGGCCGATCTTGAAGTGGTGCCGGACAAGACTGTCGAAGACATCGACAACGAACTCAAGCTATTCAACAACGCCCTTGAAGGCGTGCGCGAAGACATGCGCAAGCTTTCGGCGAAGCTGGCTACCCAGCTGCGCCCCGAAGAGCGCGCGTTGTTCGACGTGTATCTGATGATGCTCGAAGACGCCGCCCTGGGCGGCGAGGTGGTCGAGGTCATCAAGACTGGCCAATGGGCCCAAGGCGCTCTGCGCCAAGTGGTCGGCGAGCACGTCAACCGCTTCGAGCTGATGGACGACGACTACCTGCGCGAGCGCGCGTCGGACGTCAAGGACCTCGGCCGGCGCCTGTTGGCTTACCTTCAGGAGGCCCGCTCGCAGTCGCTGGTGTACCAGGACAACACCATCCTGGTCAGCGAAGAGCTGACCCCTGCCATGCTCGGCGAGGTGCCCGAGGGCAAGCTGGTCGGCTTGGTATCGGTACTCGGTTCGGGCAACTCCCACGTGGCGATTCTGGCCCGGGCGATGGGTATTCCCACGGTCATGGGCCTGGTCGACCTGCCGTATTCGAAGGTCGACGGCATCGAGCTGATCGTCGACGGCTACAAGGGCGAGGTATTCACCAACCCCGGCGAGGTGCTGCGCAAACAGTACAGCGACGTTGTCGAGGAGGAGCGCCAGTTGGCGCGTGGCCTCGACGCGCTGCGCGAGCTGCCGTGCGTCACTCCCGACGGCCACCGCATGCCGCTGTGGGTCAACACTGGCCTGCTGGCCGACGTGGCTCGCGCCCAGCAGCGTGGCGCCGAAGGGGTTGGTCTGTACCGCACCGAAGTGCCGTTCATGATCAATCAGCGTTTCCCTAGCGAGAAGGAACAGCTAGCGATCTATCGCGAGCAGTTGCAAGCCTTCCACCCGTTGCCGGTGACCATGCGGACCCTCGACATCGGCGGCGACAAGGCCCTGTCGTATTTCCCGATCAAGGAAGAAAACCCGTTCCTCGGCTGGCGTGGTATTCGCGTCACCCTCGATCACCCGGAAATCTTCCTGGTGCAGACCCGCGCCATGCTCAAGGCCAGCGAGGGTCTTAACAACCTGCGCATCCTGCTGCCGATGATCTCTGGTATCCACGAGCTGGAAGAGGCCCTGCACCTGATCCACCGGGCCTGGGGCGAAGTGCGTGACGAAGGCACCGACGTGCCGATGCCGCCGGTAGGCGTGATGGTGGAAATCCCGGCAGCGGTGTACCAGACCAAGGAGCTGGCGCGGCAGGTGGACTTCCTGTCGGTCGGCTCCAACGACCTCACCCAGTACCTGCTGGCGGTGGACCGCAACAACCCGCGGGTCGCCGACCTTTACGACTACCTGCACCCCGCCGTGCTGCAAGCGCTCAACACCGTGGTGCGCGATGCCCATGGTGAGGGCAAGCCGGTGAGTATCTGCGGCGAGATGGCCGGTGATCCTGCGGCGGCGATCCTGCTGATGGCCATGGGCTTCGACAGCCTGTCGATGAACGCCACCAACCTGCCGAAGGTGAAGTGGATGCTGCGTCAGGTGAACCTGAGCAAGGCCAAGGAACTGCTGGAAGACGCGCTGAGCCATGACAACCCGCAGCTGACCCACAGTGCGTTGCAACTGGCGCTGAAGAACCTTGGGCTGGCGCGGATGATCGGGCCGAACAAGACGCTCTGAGATCATGGGCCCGCTTTGCGGGCCTTTCGCGGCACAAGGCCGCTCCTACACGGGCCTGCGTCTCCCTGAGCGGCCGTTTGCTGCGAAAGGTGCGCCAAGCGCCCCTATGGCTTCAAATCGTGATATCCACTTCCCCCAGATGCCCACCGAACGGCCCGAAGCTGCGCTCCACCATTCGTCGCCGTCCTGAGTTATCCACAATCAGCACCGTACTCGCCCGGGTCCCGTAGTTCTGGCTGGCAATGAACACACTCGACAGCAATTTCTCGGTGGCCAGCCCTACGCCGGTGTCTGGCAGCGCACTGTCGGGGGCTTGAGTGGCATCGGCCAGCAGCGCAAGCAACTGCTGGGGATCAGCCGAGTCGAGCAGGCTTTGCAGCCCACTGCGCGCCTTGAGCAGCTTCGGCCACGGCGTATCCAGCCCAGCGTTGGACAGCCCGTACACGCCCGCCGCCAGCAGGCGCGGGGAGGCTTCCCGCGCATGCAGGTAGCCCAGTTGCTGCGAATCACCCACCAGCAGGTTGAAACCCGAATATTGCGCGCTGCGACTGGCAACTTGGTCCAGATAGGCCTCGACGCCCAGCTCGCCCTGCAAATAGGCCGCGACCAACTCGCCCCGCGAGCGCGGCCCCTGGGGCTGGCCTGGGGCGCGGATATTGGTCAGTGCTGCGAAGCGCCCCTGCGGCCCGATCCCCAACCAACTGCCGCCAGCCTCCAGGTCGCGTCCCGCATGCACCCCCGGTGCATCCTCCCACGCCGCCAGGGCTTGCGTTGGCCGGGCGTAGAACTCGTCCCGGTTGGCCGCGACCACCAGCGGCCGGGCGCTCCCCGGCTGCCACGCGAATACGATCAGGCACATAGGTTATCCCCTGTGTTTTCGGCCACTTTACCGGCAAACCCGCTCCTGACACAGAGTTCACTAGAGCCGCGGCCTTGGCTTCCGTTACCATGCCGGATTGTTTTTGACTGGGGCCACGAATGGAATTCGTACTCTACCTGCTGTTGGGAGCCTGTGCCGGCGTGCTGGCCGGGCTGTTCGGCGTGGGCGGTGGAATCATCATCGTGCCTGTGCTGGTATTCAGCTTCACCTTGCAGGGCTTCGATCCTTCCGTGCTCACCCACCTGGCGGTCGGTACATCGCTGGCGACCATCGTCTTCACCTCGATCAACGCCGTGCTCGAACACCAGCGCAAAGGCGCGGTGCAGTGGCCGATCTTCGCCTGGATGACCCTGGGCATCCTGCTCGGTGCACTGGTCGGGGCCAAGACCGCGTCGCTGATCCAGGGCCCGATGTTGCAAAAGATCATTGGTGTGTTCGCCTTGGTGATCGCGGCGCAGATGGCGCTGGAAATCAAACCCAAGGCCAGCCGAGGCATTCCCGGCAAGCCGGCGCTCACCGCTGCCGGTGGCGTGATCGGCTGGGCTTCGGCGATTTTCGGTATCGGCGGCGGTTCGCTGACCGTGCCGTTCCTGACCTGGCGCAGCCTGCCCATGCAGCAGGCGGTGGCCACCTCGTCGGCCTGTGGCCTGCCGATCGCCGTGGCCAGCGCGTTGAGCTTCATGTGGCTGGGTTGGCACGAGGAGCACCTGCCGGCCCACAGCCTGGGCTATGTCTACCTGCCCGCGCTGGTCGGCATCGCCGTGACCAGCATGTTTTTCGCCCGCTTCGGCGCGCGCCTGGCGCACACGCTGTCGCCGCGCGCACTCAAGCGCCTGTTCGCCGCACTGCTGTTCTGTGTCGGCTTGAGCTTCCTGATTTGAACAAAGAGGACTGAGCATGCTGCCTTATCCGCAGATCGACCCCGTGGCCGTGGCCCTCGGGCCGCTGAAAATCCACTGGTACGGCCTGATGTACCTGATCGGCATTGGCGGCGCCTGGCTGCTGGCCTCGCGTCGACTGAACCGCTTCGACCCCACCTGGAGCCGCGAAAAACTCTCCGACCTGGTGTTCTGGCTATCGATGGGGGTGATCGTCGGTGGCCGCTTGGGCTACGTGCTGTTCTACGACCTGCACCAGTACCTGGCCAACCCGACCTTGATCTTCGAGGTGTGGAAGGGCGGCATGTCGTTCCACGGCGGCTTCATCGGCGTGATGCTGGCGGCGCTGTGGTTCGGCAAGCGCAACAACAAGTCGTTCTTCGAACTGATGGACTTCGTTGCCCCGCTGGTGCCGATTGGCCTGGGCGCGGGGCGCATCGGCAACTTCATCAACGCCGAGCTGTGGGGCAAGCCCACCGACGTGCCGTGGGCGATGATCTTCCCGCCGTTCAGCGACCCGGCCCAATTGCCGCGTCACCCGTCGCAGCTGTATCAGTTCGCCCTCGAAGGCGTGGCGCTGTTCGTGATTCTCTGGGCGTTCTCGCGCAAGCCTCGGCCAACCATGGCGGTGTCTGGCATGTTCGCGCTGTTCTACGGCATCTTCCGCTTCATCGTCGAGTTCGTCCGCGTACCGGACGCTCAGCTGGGTTACATCGCCTGGGGTTGGCTGACCATGGGTCAGATTCTCTGCGTACCGATGATCCTCGCTGGTCTCGGCCTGATCTGGTGGGCTTATAATCGCAAGCCAACGGCGACACCCGCCCACTGAAACCTCCACGGCAGGGGCGATCCCCCTGCCGTGTTCGCTACAGGTAAGCCATGAAACAGTATCTGGACCTGGTCCGTGACGTGATCGAAAACGGCACGCTGCAGGAAAACCGCACCGGTATCCGCACCATCAGCCTGCCGGGCGCCATGCTGCGGTTCGACCTGCAAAAGGGCTTCCCGGCCATTACCACGCGCAAGCTGGCGTTCAAGTCGGCGATTGGCGAGATGGTGGGTTTCTTGCGCGGTGTGAAGAACGCCGCAGAGTTCCGCGAACTGGGCTGCAAGGTCTGGGACCAGAACGCCAACGAAAATGCCCAGTGGCTGGCCAACCCGTTCCGCCAGGGGCATGACGACCTGGGCGAGATCTACGGCGTGCAGTGGCGCCAGTGGCCGGGCTACAAGCGCATCCCGCTGAGCAACCCGGCGGCTATCGAGATGGCCGAAAAGGCCGGTTTCCGCAGCATCGCCCAGGATGAAGAAGACGGCCAGGCGTTCGTCGTGCTGTTCAAGGCCATCGACCAGGTGCGCCAGTGCCTGGACACCATCGCCCACGACCCAGGCAGCCGACGCATCCTGTTCCATGGCTGGAACTGCGCCCAGCTCGATGAAATGGCCCTGCCGCCGTGCCACCTGCTGTACCAGTTCCACCCGAATGTCGAGACCAAGGAAATCTCCCTGACGCTCTACATCCGCTCCAACGACCTGGGCCTGGGCACGCCGTTCAACCTCACCGAGGGCGCCGCGCTGCTGTCGCTGTTCGGTCGCCTGACCGGCTACACCCCACGCTGGTTCACCTACTTCATTGGCGATGCCCATGTGTACGAAAACCACCTGGACATGCTCAACGAGCAGCTCAAGCGCGAGCCACTGGAGGCGCCGAAGCTGGTGATCAGCGAGCGTGTGCCGGCATTTGCCGAAACGGGTGTCTATGCGCCGGAGTGGCTGGAGAAGATCGAGCCGAGCGATTTTTGGCTGGATGGGTACGAACACCATGCGCCGATGACAGCGCCGATGGCGGTCTGACAGATCCTCGTCGCCTGAGCTGACGCATTCGCGGGCAAGCCCGCTCCCACAGGGTACGCGGCGCGCTTGCGAAATCAGTTCTCTGCGCGACAGCGCAGCCCTAAGGGCTGGTTGATCTCCCACAGGCACACCGCAGGGTTTGGAATCAGCGGTACACCTGTGGGAGCGGCGGTTCGGCGTCCCGACTTGCCCGCGAAGGCATTTGTACAGACACCATCAATGCCCGTGGCTACGCCCCACATGCGAATGCTCCACCTCTGGCATCGACACCGCCCCGTTGGTCTCCAGTTGCTGCAGAATCGCGCACTCCGCCCCCTGCGCGCTGCACTGCCTGCGCAAGTCCACCAGTTGCTCCTGCAACGCCACTAGTCCGTCGATCCTGGCCTGCACATGTTCGATATGCGCGTCGATCAGCGCATTCACGCTGCCGCACGAACCTTCCGGGCTGTCGCGCAGGCGCAGCAGGCTGCGGATTTCATCCAGGGTCATGTCCAGGGTGCGGCAGTTGCGGATGAACGTCAGCCGCTCCACATGGGCCTGGGTGTAGAGCCGGTAGTTACCCTCGGTGCGGGCAGGCTCTGGCAGCAGTTGCTCGCGCTCGTAGTAGCGGATGGTTTCCACTGCGCAGTCCGTGGCTTTGGCCAGCTCTCCGATCTTCATGGCAAATCTCCAGCGAATGGGTTGACCCTATAGTGGCTACAGGGTGTTCACTTGGCAACAGGCTCCCTTTAAGGACGAACCCATGAACCACCCCGTCAGCCACGACTCCCCGCACGACCACGCGCATGATCACGCCCATGGCCATTCAGGCCAACACGCAGGCCACGCCCACCACTGCTGCGCCAGCAAGGCTGCCCCGGCCTTGGTGCAACTGAGCGAACATGCCAGCGCCAGCGCGCAGCTCAGTCGTTTTCGCATTGAGGCGATGGATTGCCCCACCGAACAGACGCTGATCCAGGACAAGCTCGGCAAGCTCGCTGGCATCGAGCAGTTGGAGTTCAACCTGATCAATCGCGTGCTTGGCGTGCGCCACACACTCGATGGCACCGCCGCCATCGAGCGGGCCATCGACAGCTTGGGGATGAAGGCCGAGCCACTGGCCGCCGACGACGAAGGCATAGCGCCGCCAGCGGTGAAGAAGTCGGTTTGGCCATTGGCTTTGTCGGGTATTGCGGCGATCGCCGCCGAAGTCGTGCATTTCTCTGGCGTTGCGCCGGAGTGGATTGTAGCGCTGCTGGCCTTGGCGGCCATTCTCGGCTGTGGCCTGGGCACCTACAAGAAAGGCTGGATCGCCCTGAAGAACCGCAACCTCAACATCAACGCGCTGATGAGCATCGCCGTGACCGGCGCCGTGCTCATCGGCCAGTGGCCGGAAGCGGCGATGGTGATGGTGCTGTTCACCATCGCCGAGCTGATCGAGGCCCGCTCGCTGGA
The DNA here is from genome assembly GCF_048068415.1 of Pseudomonas sp. NY15463. Taxonomy (NCBI): domain Bacteria; kingdom Pseudomonadati; phylum Pseudomonadota; class Gammaproteobacteria; order Pseudomonadales; family Pseudomonadaceae; genus Pseudomonas; species Pseudomonas sp. NY15463. The sequence continues at coordinate 461,394 of NZ_JBLUQD010000004.1, read as the reverse complement.
CCGGGCGCGCAACGCCATCAGTGGTTTGATGCAGTTGGCGCCGGACATGGCCACCGTGCAGCAGCCCGATGGCCAGTGGCGTGAGGTAGACGTGCGCGACGTGGCCATCGGTGCACGGGTGCGGGTGCGCCCGGGGGAGCGTATCGGCCTGGACGGCGAGGTGCTCAGTGGGCAATCCAGCGTCGATCAGGCGCCGATTACCGGCGAAAGCCTGCCCGTCGAGAAGGCGGCGGGCGACAAACTGTTCGCTGGCACGATCAACCAGGCCGGCGCCCTCGAATACCGGGTGAGCGCCGCTGCCGGCCAATCGACCCTGGCGCGCATCATCAAGGCCGTCGAGCAGGCCCAAGGCGCTCGCGCGCCGACGCAACGCTTCGTCGACCAGTTCTCGCGCCTCTATACCCCCGTGGTGTTTGTCGTGGCGTTGGCGGTTGCGCTGATTCCACCGCTGCTGATGGGCGACGCCTGGTTCGACTGGATCTACCGCGCCTTGGTGCTGCTGGTGGTGGCCTGCCCATGCGCCTTGGTGATTTCCACTCCGGTGACCATCGTCAGCGGTCTGGCTGCTGCGGCGCGCAAAGGCATTCTGATCAAAGGCGGCGTCTACCTGGAAGGTGGGCGCAAGCTGGACTACCTAGCCCTGGACAAGACCGGCACCATTACCCACGGTAAGCCTGTGCAAACCGACAGCCAGGTGCTCGACCCGCGCTTTGAAGGCCGTGCCCAGGCCCTCGCCGCCAGTTTGGCGGCCCGCTCCGACCATCCGGTATCCGGCGCCATCGCGCAGTTTGCCAAGGCGCACGGCATTGCGCTGAGTGACGTCGAGGGGTTCGCGGCCTTGGCCGGCCGTGGTGTGCGCGGCGACATCGATGGTCAAACCTATCACCTGGGCAATCACCGTCTGGTGGAGGAGTTGGGGTTGTGCTCGCCTGCGCTTGAAGTGCCGTTGGACGCTCTGGAGCGCCAAGGCAAGACCGTGGTCTTGCTGCTCGACCGCAGCGGCCCGCTGGCGCTGTTCGCTGTGGCCGACACGGTCAAGGACAGCAGCCGTCAGGCAATCGCCGAGCTGCACGCGCTGGGCATCAAGACCATCATGCTGACCGGCGACAATCCGCACACCGCCCAAGCCATCGCCGCGCAGGTCGGCATCGACCTTGCCGAAGGCAACTTGCTGCCGGCCGACAAGTTACAGAGCATCGAGAACCTGTACGCCCAAGGCCACCGCGTAGGGATGGTGGGTGACGGTATCAACGATGCACCGGCCCTGGCCCGTGCCGAGATTGGCTTCGCCATGGCTGCCGCCGGCACCGACACCGCCATCGAAACGGCCGATGTGGCGCTGATGGACGACGACCTGCGCAAGATTCCGGCGTTCGTCAGGCTGTCGCGTCAAAGCGCGGCCATTCTGGTACAGAACATTGTCCTGGCGTTAGGCGTGAAGGCGCTGTTCCTGGCGATCACCTTCACTGGCACGGCGACTCTGTGGATGGCGGTGTTCGCCGACATGGGGGTGAGCCTGCTGGTCGTGTTCAATGGCCTGCGCCTGCTGCGCAGCAACGCCTGAGGCGTCGAGGCTTGCCGTGCGCCTGCGCCGGCATGAGTGTCAGGTGTAGGCCCGGCGCGCCGGTGTTGTGGCGTCAGAGCTGGGCCACCAACGCCTCCAGCTGTTCCTGGCGTTGGGCCTGATTCACCCTGGAGCCAGGGTTCAGGGTCGACCACTGCGGATGCGCCCGGGCTTTACCCAGGGCGTCGGGCAGCTTGCCCTCGCGCCAGGCTTTTTCATCCGGTATGGCCAGGCGAATGCTGTCCTGCGCCGCATGCCCGCGGCTGTCGAGTGCCACCATCAACTGCTGCTGACGCAACGCCAGCAGGCGCAGCACCGTGTCGTCCACGGTTAGTTCGCGCTGGCCTTTGAGCTTGCCCATCAAGCGTGCGCCGTAGTTGCGCGCCGTCTGTAACGCGCCCCCTGCAATCGCGCCAGCCAGGGCTGCGGCCCCCAAGGTCAGGCCACCGACCAGCAGGTCCACGCCCGCGCCGGCCGCAGCGCCTGCGGCCACCCCGCTGCCCAAGCGCACGCCCAGCAGTTTGAGTGTCTCGGGGTTGAACAGGTCATCGCCCCAGCGGCCGTCGAGCAGCGGCAGATCAGCGGCGTTGGCGTCCTCGCGACGGAAAGCGTACAGCTTGAGCAGCGCTTCCACGCAGCGTTGCTCGCGTTGGCGTACGTCCTGGCGCAGGGCTTCGATGGCGCGGGCTTCGGCGCCAGGCTCGGTCTCGACGCTGCGTCGGCAGGCGGCGCAGTCGAGCAACAGCTCGGCGATCAGGCGTTTGCCGCTGCGCTGCCGGTCCAAGCGCTGGGCCTGCTGGTCGTCGATCAGCCGTTGCAGCGCCGGACGGGCTTGTTCGAGCAGCAGGGCCAGGCTCTCGTACAGGCGGCGCTCACCATCCTCGGGCGGGGCCACGCTGTCGAAGCGCACCAGTGCATGCAGGCCAAGGCGCGCCAGGGTTTCGCGCCATTGCGCTTCGCGGTGCGACGGGCTGGCGACGAAGTTGAGCACCGGCAGCAGCGGCTTGCCGCAACCGGCCAGCACTTGGAGTTCATCGCGGTACTTGGCGAGGACGGGTTCGCGTGCATCGATCACATAGAGCCCGGCATCGCTGGCCAGCAACTGGCGCAACACCTTGGCTTCTTGCTCGAAGCGCTGGCGCGCTTCGCTGCCCTGCATGAACCGCTCAAGACGCGCAGGGCCGTCCAGACGCTCGCCGGGGCGCTCCAGGCGTTCGAGGTAGTCGAGCAGAGCGATGGCGTCTTCCAGGCCGGGGGTGTCGTATAGCTCCAGCAGTGGCTGGCCGTCCACCGACAGACGCGCGCCCTCGACGTGACGGGTGGTGCTGGGGCGGTGCGACACCTCGCCAAAGCCGACATCACGGGTCAGGGTGCGCAGCAATGAGGTTTTGCCGACGTTGGTGTGCCCAACCACGGCGAGTTTCAGCGGCTCAGTCATGGCCATGCTCCAGCCAGGTCAGGGGCGAGGTGTCGGCGTGGGGCAGGCCCAGGCGGTCGAGGGCCTCGTGCCAGTCACCCAGGCGTGCAGCGTCCAGGGCTTGGCCGGGCAGCGGCTGGAGCAGCCAGATGCGCGTGGCGCCTGCATTGCGCGCCAGCTCGGCGAGCAGCGCCAGGCTACCGCGATCCGCTGAACGGCGCGGATCACAGGCAATGGCCAGGCGTGCCGGAGGAAACCGGCTGAGCTGCTCCAGCAACTTGTGGCGCGATTCGCGGCTGTCCAACACGCCTGCGTGGGTGATGCCAGGGGGCAGGGCGGGTGGCCAGGGGTGCTGGTCGTCCAGCTCCAGCCCGACCAACAACGCGCCGCTGCTCCCGCTGTCCAGTTGTCCGGCTTCCAGGTGTGGCAGCGCGTCGGGGGCGACGTCCTGCACACCTAGGCGCTCGCTGCGCGGCATCAGGGCTTCGCGCAACTGCGCGTAGCCGGGCAGGTTGAGGTCCAGCGTCAGACGTGCGCGGCCCTGGCGCCAGCGCCACAGGCACAACGCCGCCAGCGCCAGGCGCGGCAGCAGGCCATACACCAGCACCACTCCAAGCAGCCAGCTGGCCCAGGCCTGGCGCGCCCCATCCAGGGCTGGCAGGGTGGCGCCGCTGGCGCGGATCATCGCCTCGTCAGGCAACCCGAAGCCCAGCAGAGAGGGCAGTGCGCCCAAGGCGCGAGTCAGGCTGATGAACGGTTCGGCTGCCAGCAGGGTGGTTTCCCAGACGAAGCCATAGCGTCGGGTTGCCAGCAGCGCCAGCAGCATGCCCAGCGCCGCGAGCATCGCCAGCATCCACAGGCCATGTACCAGCAGGCCCAGTAACCAGCGGTTCAGGCGTTGACGTTGTAGCAATACCAGCAGTGCTGGCGCCAGCTGCGCGGCCTTGGCGTCACGGGCGAAGCGTTCGCTGAGCCACAGCCACACGCGGCCCAACGCTGCGCCGTGCTCGCCGGCCAGGCAAAAGCCCAGCGCCCAGGCGATCAACAACAGCAGGTCCAGCCCCAGCAGGCTGCCCAAGGCCCAGAACACGTTCACCGGTCGCTGGCCATCGCCCAGAGCAGCCAGGCCAAGGCCTGCGCCGCTGAGTACGGCCAATACCATCAAGGCCAGCAACGCCAGGCGCGCGCCTTGTTTCCAGTGGCGCAGCGCGTCGGTCATGCCGTCGCGCTCGGCCAGCCACAGGGCGCGGGTCTCGATGCGCGCCGCCAGATCGCCGCCCTGCTGGCGGGCGTGACGGTTGGCCTCCTGATCCTCCAGGGGGCCTGCGTGTTCCTCGCGCAGGCGCACCGCTTCGGTGAGCCAGCGCTTGTCGAGTGGGGTCGGTGCGGTCACAAGCTCTTCCATTGCACAGGTCAGGGGGCAAGCATAACCCACGCGCCCGGTGCTATCCTCGCCGGCATGACTACCTCACTTCCCCTAAGCCTGATCGCGGCGCTCGCCGAGAACCGTGTGATCGGCATCGACAATTCCATGCCCTGGCACCTGCCGGGGGATTTCAAGTATTTCAAGGCCACCACCCTCGGCAAGCCGATCATCATGGGGCGCAAGACCTGGGACTCGCTGGGCCGTCCGCTACCGGGGCGGCTGAATATCGTGGTCAGCCGCCAGGCAGGCCTGGCGCTGGCCGGCGCCGAGGTCTTCGCCTCGCTGGAGCAGGCGCTGCTGCGTGCCGAGCAGTGGGCACGCGAGCAGGGCGTCGATGAGCTGATGCTGATCGGCGGCGCGCAGTTGTATGCGCAGGCGCTGGAGAAGGGGCTGGTGAGCCGCATGTACCTGACCCGTGTGGAGCTGTCGCCGCAGGGCGATGCCTGGTTCCCTGAATTCGATCAGCAACAGTGGGCGCTGACGTCGAGCGAGGCGCAGGCTGAGGAAGGCAAGCCTGGGTATCACTTCGAGGTGTGGGACAAGCGTTGAGATTGTCGCGGCGCAAGGCTGCTTCTGCAGGGCCTTGCGTACGTTGATCAATGCCGCGCCAGCAGGCTCAAAGACAGGGGCTGGTTCGGGAAAAAGCAAAAATGCTAACAGCCTGAAAGCAAACGGGTTTATATCCAAAAGTAATGGTGATAGTCGTTTTTTGAATAACCAGGTGTCGCTTTTGGCGGTGCGCGTGACGCTGAGGGCTGTTCTGGGGTCGGTACGGAGTGTCCGTTTGTCACCAAACCGGTCTAGGGTTGAACGGCCACGTCTTAGGGAGATGCCTGTATGAAGTCTGCTTCGAAAATCCTCGCCGGTAGCCTGGCCCTGTTGCTGAGCGCCAGCAGTTGGGCCGCCACCGAACTCAAGCACTGGCCTGCCGAGGCCGCCAGTCAGCTCGACGCGATGATCAAGGCGAACGCCAACAAGGGTAACTACGCGGTGTTCGACATGGACAACACCAGCTACCGCTACGACCTTGAGGAGTCGCTGCTGCCGTTCATGGAGAACAAGGGTCTGCTGACTCGCGACAAGCTCGATCCTTCGCTCAAGCTGATCCCGTTCAAGGACACCGCCGAGCACAAGGAAAGCCTGTTTAGCTATTACTACCGGCTGTGCGAGATCGACGACATGGTCTGCTACCCCTGGGTGGCTCAAGTGTTCTCAGGCTTCACCCTCAAGGAGTTGAAGGTCCAGGTGGACGAGCTGATGGCCTCGGGCAAGCCGATCCCCAGCACTTATTTTGAAGGCGACCAGGTCAAGTCCATCGAGGTGCAGCCGCCGAAGGTCTTCAGCGGCCAGGCCGAGCTTTACAACAAACTGATGGAGAACGGCATCGAGGTCTACGTGATCTCTGCCGCGTCCGAAGAGCTGGTGCGCATGGTCGCATCCGATCCCAAGTACGGCTACAACGTCAAACCCGAAAACGTGATCGGCGTGAGCCTGCTGCTCAAGGACCGCGCCAGCGGCCAGTTGACCACGGCGCGCAAGCAGATCAGCGCTGGCCATTATGACCCCAAGGCCAACGAAGGCCTGGAGCTGACCCCGTACCTGTGGACCCCTGCCACCTGGATGGCAGGCAAGCAAGCGGCGATCCTCACCTATATCGATGAGTGGAAAAAGCCGGTGCTGGTTGGCGGCGATACCCCGACCAGCGATGGCTACATGCAGTTTCATAGCGTCGATGTGGGCAAGGGCGGCATCCACCTGTGGATAAACCGCAAGGCCAAGTACATGGACCAATTGAACGGGATGATCAGCAAGCATGCGGCGGCGCAGGCCAAGGAAGGGTTGCCGGTGACGGCGGACAAGAATTGGGTGATCGTGACGCCGGAGCAGATTCAGTAAGCGTTACGTTGCTCCTGCGCCACCGCCTGTAGGAGCGGCCTTGGGCCGCGAACACCGGCGCAGCCGGTGCCATCCATCTCAAATGTCCGACTCCAGGCATAAAAAACCGGCGCTCAGGGCGCCGGTTCTTGTTTCAGCCAGTCAGCGACTCACAGCCCGTCCAGCATCGCCTTGTTGCGCACCGCACCTTTGTCGGCGCTGGTGGCCAGCAGGGCGTAGGCTTTCAGTGCAGTGGTCACCTTGCGTGGGCGGACTTCGGCCGGTTTCCAGCCTTTCTTGTCCTGCTCGACGCGGCGTTGGGCCAGCTCTTCATCGCTGACCAGCAGGTTGATCGAACGGTTCGGAATGTCGATCAGTACCTTGTCGCCGTCCCGGACCAGGCCGATGGCGCCGCCTGCGGCCGCTTCCGGCGAGGCGTGGCCGATGGACAGGCCCGAGGTGCCGCCCGAGAAGCGACCGTCGGTGAGCAGGGCGCATGCCTTGCCCAGGCCCTTGGACTTCAGGTACGAGGTCGGGTACAGCATCTCCTGCATGCCCGGGCCGCCTTTCGGGCCTTCGTAGCGGATGATCACGATGTCGCCGGCCTTCACTTCGTCGGCGAGGATGCCGCGCACGGCACTGTCCTGGCTCTCGAAGATCTTCGCAGTGCCTTCGAACACATGGATCGACTCGTCCACGCCGGCAGTTTTCACCACGCAGCCGTCCAGGGCGATGTTGCCGTACAGCACGGCCAGGCCGCCTTCTTGCGAGTAAGCGTGCTCGAAGCTTCGGATGCAGCCGTTCTCGCGGTCGTCGTCGAGGGTTTCCCAACGGGTCGACTGGCTGAACGCGGTCTGCGTCGGGATGCCGGCCGGGCCTGCCTTGAAGAAGGTGTGCACGGCTTCGTCATCGGTCTGGGTGATGTCCCACTTGGCGATGGCTTCTTCCATGCTGCGGCTGTGTACGGTCGGCAGGTCGGTGTGCAGCAGGCCGCCACGGGCCAGCGAGCCGAGGATGCTGAAGATGCCACCTGCGCGGTGCACGTCTTCCATGTGGTACTTCTGGATGTTCGGCGCCACTTTGCACAGCTGCGGTACCTTGCGCGACAGGCGATCGATGTCGCGCAGGTCGAACGCCACCTCACCTTCCTGGGCGGCGGCCAGCAGGTGCAGGATGGTGTTGGTCGAGCCGCCCATGGCGATGTCGAGCATCATGGCGTTCTCGAACGCCTTGAAGTTGGCGATGCTGCGTGGCAGCACGGAGTCGTCGTTTTCGCCGTAGTAGCGTTTGCACAGCTCAACGATGGTGCGACCTGCGGTGAGGAACAGCTGCTCGCGGTCCGAGTGGGTAGCCAGCGTCGAGCCGTTGCCCGGCAGGGCCAGGCCCAGCGCTTCGGTCAGGCAGTTCATCGAGTTGGCGGTGAACATGCCGGAGCACGAACCACAGGTCGGGCAGGCGCTGCGCTCGTATTCGGCGACTTTTTCGTCACTGGCCGAGGAGTCGGCAGCGATGACCATGGCGTCGACCAAGTCCAGGCCGTGGCTGGCCAGCTTGGTCTTGCCGGCTTCCATCGGGCCGCCGGAGACGAAGATCACCGGGATGTTCAGGCGCAGGGCGGCCATCAGCATGCCGGGGGTGATCTTGTCGCAGTTGGAGATGCACACGATGGCGTCGGCGCAGTGGGCGTTGACCATGTACTCGACGGCGTCGGCGATGATCTCGCGGCTCGGCAGCGAATACAGCATGCCGTCGTGGCCCATGGCGATGCCGTCATCCACGGCGATGGTGTTGAATTCCTTGGCCACGCCACCGGCGCGTTCGATCTCGCGGGCGACCAGCTGGCCCAGGTCCTTCAGGTGCACATGGCCTGGGACGAACTGGGTGAACGAGTTGGCGATGGCGATGATCGGTTTCTTGAAGTCTTCGTCCTTCATCCCGGTGGCGCGCCACAGGGCACGGGCGCCGGCCATGTTGCGGCCTTGGGTGGAGGTCTTGGAACGATAATCAGGCATGGAGCGCTCCTGGCGGCTAAATCACGTCACAAAATTGGGGAGTGAGCTTCTCTTGTCCTGAAACGCCGAAGGCCGGTTGCCGCTGGCAAGGAGGGTGGCCGAAGTCCGCGCGGGATCGCCGCAGGCTCGACCGGAGCTCATAAACCCGCCGGGGATGTCTGGCGATGAATAGCGCCGATTCTACACCGCTGGCGCGGCGAGGGAATGCTTGAGCTACAAGTGGCAAGCTACAAGCTGCAAGACAGGAGCGTGCGGGCGCACGATCGTTGCTTGCAGCTTGCAGCTTGCAGCTTGCAGCTTGCCGATCAGCTATTGGGCAGCAACCGGCAGGTGATGCTCTTGATGTAGCGGGTTTCGCCGATGGCCGGGTGAACCGGGTGGTCCGGGCCCTGGCCGCCGCGTTCGAGCAGTTGCAGGTTGCGGTCCAGGTGGCGGGCGCTGGTCAGCAGGATGTTGTGCAGGTCGTCCTCGGGCAGGTGCATCGAGCACGACGCGCTGACCAGGATGCCGTCCTTGCTCAGCATGCGCATGGCCTGTTCGTTGAGGCGGCGGTAGGCGGCCTCGCCGTTCTTCAGGTCTTTCTTGCGTTTGATGAAGGCGGGCGGGTCGGCAATGATCACGTCGAAGCGCTCTTCGGCGGCCTTGAGTTCGCGCAGGGCCTCGAACACATCGCCCTCGATGCAGGTCAGCTTCTCGCTGATGCCGTTGAGCGCGGCATTACGCTCGACGCCATCCAGGGCGAAGCCCGAGGCATCTACGCAGAATACCTCGCTGGCACCGAATGCGCCGGCCTGCACGCCCCAGCCACCGATGTAGCTGAACAGGTCGAGCACGCGCTTGCCCTTGACGTAGGGCGCCAGGCGCGCGCGGTTCATGCGGTGGTCGTAGAACCAGCCGGTCTTCTGGCCGTCACGCACCGGGGCTTCGAACTTCACGCCGTTCTCTTCCAGGGCGACCCAGTCCGGCACTTCGCCGTAGACGGCGTCGACATAGCGCGGCAAACCTTCGGCGTCGCGCGCGGCAGAGTCGTTCTTGAACAGGATGCCGCTGGGCTTGAGCACCTGCACCAGGGCGGCCATCACGTCCTCTTTGTGCGCTTCCATGGTGGCCGAGGCCAGCTGGACCACTAGGATGTCGAAGAAGCGGTCGACTACCAGCCCCGGTAGCAGGTCGGAATCGCCGTACACCAGGCGGTAGCAGGGCTTGTCGAACAAGCGCTCGCGCAGCGACAGGGCCACGTTGAGGCGGTGCACCAGCAGCGACTTGTCCAGCGGCAGCTTGGCATCGCGCGACAGCAGGCGAGCGCAGATCAGGTTGTTCGGGCTCATTGCTACCACGCCCAGCGGCTTGCCGTTAGCCGCTTCGAGAATGGCCTGCTGGCCGGCCTTCAGGCCCTGCAGCGGGGTCGCGGCAACATCGACTTCATTGCTGTAGACCCACAGGTGGCCGGCGCGCAGGCGGCGGTCGGCATTGGCTTTGAGACGAAGACTGGGCAGGGACATGACGTCGCTCCGGGAAAAAAGAGCGGGAGTATAACGTGTTGCCCCCGCGTTCGGCGCGGGGTGCGACCAAGTGTGCGGCTGGCAGTTCGATGAAAACTGGAACGAACGATCCACTCAATGGATGCCCTGGCGACGTCCAGGGTTTAGAATCCCCCGTCCCCAAGGAGTACGCAGCCATGTCCCAGGAACTTACCGCCGAACAGATCCAGCATGCCTTGCAAGGCATCACCATTCCGCCACAGCCGCAGATCATGGTCGATCTGCAGTTCGAGCAGTACATGCCTGACCCGGACCTGGAGACCATCGCCAAGCTGATTTCCCAGGACCCCGGCCTTGCCGGCGCCCTGCTCAAGCTGGTCAACTCACCGCAGTTCGGCCTGGCCAACAAGATCGGTTCGATCCAGCGCGCGGTGAACCTGCTCGGCAGCCGTTCGATCATCAACCTGATCAACGCCCAGTCGATCAAGGGCGAGATGAGCGACGAGACCATCGTCACCCTCAACCGCTTCTGGGACACCGCACAGGATGTGGCCATGACCTGCCTCACCCTGGCCAAACGCACGGGTATCCAGGCCCCTGACGAGGCCTACACCCTGGGCCTGTTCCATGACTGCGGTGTGCCCCTGATGCACAAGCGCTTCCCCAACTACATGGAAGTGTTGGAGGAGTCCTACGCCAATACGGGCGAAGATACCCGCGTGGTCGACACCGAGAACCGTGCGTTCAATACCAATCATTCGGTGGTTGGCTACTTCACCGCCAAGTCCTGGCGTCTGCCCGAGCACATCAGCTCGGCCATCGCCAACCATCACAATGCCTTGGCGGTGTTCCGCGACGAGTCCTCGCGCAATACCCAGACCCAACTGAAGAACCTGCTGGCGGTGCTGAAGATGTCCGAGCACATCTGCGCCTCCTACCGTGTGCTGGGTAATCAGAGCGTGGATCATGAGTGGAACGTGGTCGGCTCGTTGGTGCTGGACTACATCGGCCTGACCGAATACGAATTCGAGCAGCTCAAGCAGAACATCCGCGAACTGGGCGGGCACTGACCGATGCCGGAATTGCCCGAGGTCGAGACCACCCGCCGGGGTATCGCCCCGCATCTGGAAGGCCAGCGCGTCAGCCGCGTGGTGGTGCGTGACCGGCGTTTGCGCTGGCCGATTCCTGAAGACCTTGATGTGCGCCTGTCGGGGCAGCGCATCGTCACCGTCGAGCGGCGCGCCAAGTACCTGTTGATCAATGCCGAGGTGGGCACTTTGATCAGCCACCTGGGTATGTCCGGCAGCCTGCGCCTGGTGCAACAGGGGCTACCTGCGGCCAAGCACGAGCATGTGGATATCGAGCTGGAGTCGGGCTTGATGCTGCGCTACACCGACCCACGGCGCTTCGGCGCGATGCTCTGGAGCCTCGACCCGCTCAAGCATGAACTGCTGCTGCGCCTGGGGCCGGAGCCGTTGACCGAGCTGTTCGATGGTGAACGCCTGTTCCAGCTGTCGCGGGGCCGGGCGATGGCGGTCAAGCCGTTCATCATGGACAACGCGGTGGTGGTGGGCGTGGGCAACATCTACGCCACCGAGGCGCTGTTCGCCGCGGGTATCGACCCACGCCGGGCGGCGGGCGGGATTTCCCGGGCGCGCTACCTGAAGCTTGCGATCGAGATCAAGCGCGTGCTGGCGGCGGCTATCGAGCAGGGTGGCACCACCTTGCGCGACTTCATGGGTGGGGATGGGCAGCCGGGGTATTTCCAGCAGGAGCTGTTCGTCTATGGGCGCGCCGGGCAGCCGTGCAAGGTGTGTGGCAGCGAGCTGCGCTCGGTAACCCTGGGCCAGCGCGCCAGCGTGTTCTGCCCGCGCTGCCAGCGCTGATTTGCGGCATTTCCAAGCTGGCGCAATCCCTTGTAGGAGCGGCCTTGTGCCGCGAAAGGGCTGCGCAGCAGCCCCGGCTATTTCAGCTTTTGCGCTGACAACCTGGGGGGCAGCCCAGGCAAGCGGGTGGCTACTTCTTGAACACCTGCTCCACCCGCCCGCTGATCTCGCCCTTGTCGCCCTGCCCGGACGTCTTGGCCACCGGGCCGCCGCCTAGGTTCAGGTCGAGCTGGCCACCGGTGTTGATGATACCGTTCTCCCCGGCATGCACATTGAAGTTCTCGCAACTGATGTTGATTGTGCCGTCGGCCTTTAGCTCGATCACGCTCTTGCCGCACACCAGACGAATCTTGTCGCCAGCGTCCATCACGTAGTTGGCGCCAACGCTGTCGCGCTTGTTGCCGCCGACCTGCAAGGTGTCATGCTGGCGCACCGTGCGGATACGGTCCTGGCCGATGGTCGCGACCTCCACCAGGCCCACGGTCTTGACTCGGCTGATCCCCACCGACAGCGTCTGGTTCTGCTCCACCACGCTGTCCATGTTGCGCTCGGCGTGCACGTACAGCTGTTCGGCGCCCTTCTTGTCCTCCATGCGGATTTCATTGAAGTTGGCCGGCGTACCGCCCTTGCTCGAACGGCTCTTCATGCCGCTTTGCGTCGCGTTGCCGGGCAGGTCGTAGGGCACCGTCTGTTCGGCGTTGTAGACCCTTCCGGTGATGATCGGGCGGTCCGGATCGCCTTCGAGGAAGCTGACGATGACCTCCTGGCCAATCCGCGGCACCTGGATCGCCCCCCAGCTCTTGCCTGCCGTGGCCTGGGAGACGCGGATCCAGCACGAGCTGTTTTCGTTGGACTGGTCGTGGCGGTCCCAGTGGAAGTGCACCTTCACCCGCCCGTACTGGTCGGTCCAGATCTCCTCGCCAGCCGGGCCTACCACCACGGCGGTCTGCGGGCCCTTGACGATAGGCCGCAGGGTGCTGGCGACCGGTCGGTAGCTTTGCTGCGCGTCGATGCAGCTGAGGTTGCTTTCGAACTGCGGTCCGCCGCTGCCACCGCCGCTTTCCAGGCGTTCCTGATGCACGTAGTAGCGCGCCGCGACGATCAGGTACTCGCGGTTCTGGTCCTGGCGGCTGAAGCCCTCCAGGCTGAACAGGTGGCCGCTGCCCAGGCCGCGGGCATTGCCGCGCAGCTCGATACGTTCGTGCAGGCTTTGCAGGGCCTCCAGGCGCGTGCGCGCATAGTGCTCGCCATCCTGGGTCTGCGCGTAGGCGCCGGGATAGTCGTACAGCGGGTAGTCGCCGGCCTGGTGCGGGCGCGGCATGGCCGAGCGTACGTCGATGCGTGCGCTGGGGCGCTGGAAGTCGTAGTCGTTGAGTTCGAACGACCCCGGCTGGACTTCCTGGGCCAAGTGCCAGTCGTTGATATGATCGCGCTCTCGGTGCTGGCCGTCGGGCGGGTAGTACGGCACGCTGGCATAGCCCGGTGCGGTCTGGTGCGCGCCATAGGCGTCGGCCAGTACCAGCACGTGGCGCTCCTGCTCGTGACGGAAGAAATAGTAGATGCCTTCTTCTTCCAGCAGCCGGCTGACGAAATCGAAGCTGCTCTCGCGGTACTGCACGCAGTATTCACGCTCGCGATAGGTGCGGCTCAGGGCGTCTTCGAAGTCCGAGAAGCCCAGGTCGCGGAACACCTGCTTGACGATCTGCGGCACGCTCAGGTGCTGGAAGATCCGGCAGTCGCTGGTGCGCGTCAGCAGCCACAGCCACGGTCGTAGGGTCACCCGGTAGCTGGCGAACTGGCCGCGGTCCACCGACTGGCTGCACCGCGCGACGATGCCGTGAAAGTGCCGCGAGTTGCCCACGCTGACCTGCACGCTCAGGCTCATGGGCTTGCCCAGCAGTTGGTTGAGGTCGATGGCCGGGTCGTCGCTGGTCACCTGCAATTCGTAGTCGAACAGCCGGCCAAGTTCCTCGCTGCCGCCCATTTCGGCAAGGATCAGCTTGTCCGGCCCCAGTGGGCTGTTGATCTGCGCAAGGCGCGTGAACTGCTTGAACAGCATGATCGTTCCTGTCAGTCGGCGGCGCCGAAGTCATAGTGCAGGTCGTTGTCGCGGCGGCTGATGCTCACGCTGGCCAACGGTTTGCCTTCGAGCATGCGCGTCAGGAACTCGCGGCTCATGTCTGGCAGCAGGCCGTTGGTAAGGATGGCGTCGATCATTCGGCCACCGCTTTCGGTTTCGGTGCAACGCGACACGATCAGCTCCACCACGCCATCATCGTAGGTCAGGCCAACCTTGTGGGTGGCTTGCACGCGCTTGCGGATGCGCTCCAGTTGCAGGCGGGTGATGGCTTGCAGCATGGCGTCGCTGAGCGGGTAGTAGGGGATGGTCACCAGGCGGCCGAGCAGCGCGGGCGGGAAGATCTCCAGCAGCGGCTGGCGCAAGGATGTAGCCACCGTCTCCGGGTCGGGCAGCGCCTGCGGGTTGCTGCAGGTGCGTGCGATCAGCTCGGTGCCGGCGTTGGTGGTGAGCAGGATCAGGGTGTTACGAAAGTCGATCTGGCGGCCTTCGCCGTCTTCCATCACGCCCTTGTCGAATACCTGGAAGAAGATTTCGTGCACGTCGGGGTGGGCTTTTTCCACCTCATCGAGCAGCACCACGCTATAGGGGCGACGGCGCACCGCTTCGGTCAGCACGCCACCCTCGCCGTAGCCCACGTAGCCAGGCGGGGCGCCCTTGAGGGTGGACACGGTATGGGCTTCCTGGAACTCGCTCATGTTGATGGTGATCAGGTTCTGCTCACCGCCATACATGGCCTCGGCCAGGGCCAGCGCGGTCTCGGTCTTGCCCACCCCGGAGGTGCCGGCGAGCATGAACACGCCGACCGGCTTGTTCGGGTTGTCCAGGCCCGCGCGGGAAGTCTGGATGCGCTTGGCGATCATCTTCAGCGCGTGGTCCTGGCCGATGATGCGCTTGGCCAGGTGCGTATCCAGGTTGAGCACCGTCTCGATCTCGTTGCGCGCCATGCGGCCCACCGGGATGCCGGTCCAGTCGGCGACCACCGACGCCACCGCCTGGTAATCCACGGTCGGCAGGATCAGCGGGCGCTCACCTTGCAGTTCGCCCAGGCGCTGTTGCAGGTCGATGAGTGTTTCGCGCAGCGCATGGCTGCCTTGGGCGTCCACCTCTTGGTCCACCACACCCACCTGCTCGCGTAGCTGCGCACGGGTGGCCAGCAGTTCGTCCACCAGGGCCTTTTCTTCGGCCCAGCGGCTTTCCAGTGCGGTCAGGCGCTCGCGCTCTTCGGCCAACAGGGTTTCGGCCTGGGCCTGGCGCTGACCGGTGGCTACGCCGATGGCCGTTTCGCGGGCGATGATCTGCAATTCGACTTGCAGCGCTTCGATGCGCCGGCGGCTGTCGTCCACCTCGGCCGGTACGGCGTGCAGGCTGATGGCCACGCGGGCGCAGGCGGTATCGAGCAGGCTGACCGATTTATCTGGCAACTGGCGCGCCGGAATATAGCGGTGCGAGAGCTTCACGGCAGCTTCCAGGGCTTCGTCGAGGATCTGCACCTGATGGTGCTTTTCCATGGTCGAGGCCACGCCACGCATCATCAGCAGCGCCTTTGCCTCGCTCGGCTCGTCCACCTGCACCACCTGGAAACGTCGTGTCAGGGCCGGGTCTTTCTCGATGTGTTTCTTGTACTCGGCCCAGGTGGTGGCGGCCACGGTACGCAGGCTGCCGCGCGCCAGGGCGGGCTTGAGCAGGTTGGCGGCATCGCCCGTGCCGGCAGCGCCGCCAGCACCGACCAAGGTGTGGGCCTCGTCGATGAACAGGATGATCGGCTTGGGTGAGGCCTGCACGTCCTCGATCACCTGGCGCAGGCGCTGTTCGAACTCGCCTTTCATGCTGGCGCCGGCTTGCAGCAGGCCAACGTCCAGGCTGCGCAGCTCGACGTCCTTGAGCGCTGGAGGCACGTCGCCGGCGACGATGCGCAGGGCGAAGCCTTCGACCACCGCGGTCTTGCCCACGCCCGCCTCGCCAGTGAGGATCGGGTTGTTCTGGCGTCGGCGCATGAGGATGTCCACCAACTGGCGGATCTCCTCGTCGCGGCCGACGATCGGGTCGAGCTTGCCACTGCGGGCCTGTTCGGTGAGGTCGACGGTGAAGCGCTTGAGCGCCTCCTGCTTGCCCATCGCCGCCGGAGCCACGGCACCGCTGGCCTCGCCCGGCACACCCGCACTGAAGCCATCGCTGGCGGTCAGGTTGTTCTCGGGCGAATCGCCCACGTATTCGTCGAAGCGCTCGCTCAGGGCGTCGATCTTCAGCTTGGCGAACTCGCTGGACAGCCCCAGCAACGCGTTGCGCAGGCTCGGGGTCTTGAGGATGCCCACCAGCAGGTAGCCGGTGCGCACCTGGCTTTCGCCGAACATCAGGCTGCCGTACACCCAGCCACGTTCGACCGCCTCTTCCACCTGCGACGACAGGTCGGTGATCGAGGTTGAGCCGCGCGGCAGGCGGTCCAGGGCGTCGGTCAAGTCGCGCGCCAGGCGAGCAGGCTCGACATTGAACTGGCGGATGATGCGGTGCAGGTCGCTGTCTTGCAGTTGCAGCAACTGGTGCAACCAGTGCGCCAGCTCGACATAAGGGTTACCGCGCAGCTTGCAGAAGACGGTGGCGGCCTCGATGGCCTTGTAGGCGACGCTGTTGAGCTTGCCGAACAGCGCGGCGCGGCTGATTTCACCCATGGTCCTGGCTCCTTGTGTGTGGGGCGGCGACCGGCTGCTCGGCGTAGTGCCGGGCAAGCTTCAAGTCGCGTGCATCGTGCGAGGGGCGGCCGACCCAGGTATCGAACCCCAGGCGCTGGCCAGCATTGAGTTGCAGCGCAGGCACTTGAGCCTGCGCGAGGATGAGGTTGAGGTCCCAGTCCAGCTCCTGGCCCAGGTACTCGGCGACCCATGCGGCCAGCTCGACGAACGCCTGCCCGCCGGGCAGCAGGGCGTGGTACTGGTCGAGGCTCAGCGGGCCCAGGCACAGGCGGAACTTGTGTTGACGGTCCCACACGTAGCGGCCCAGGCACAGGTCGACGCCCAGGCGGTTGGCGCGCACCCCCAGTTGGCTGCGTTCGGGCAGTTCCAGCCACTGGCCGACGTACTCTTCAAGCCTCACGGGTACGCCGAAATACGCCGCCAGGATGCTGCACAGGCCATCCGGGTAACGGGTTTGCGCGGCTAGGTGGCCGGACCAATGTAGCTTGGCGGTGTCGGCCAGCGGCCCCTGGCCTTGCAGTTCAGGCTGGCCACGACCGCTCAGGGCGGCCAGGCGCGCCGCCCAGTAGTCATCACCCGGACGGTCGTGGCTGACGGTCGGCCGCGCCTCGGCCCAGGCGCGATAGAACAGGCTCAGCAGGCGGTGATGGAAGATATCCAGAAAGCGCTTGCTGGTCGGATCGGCGTGGTTGCGCTGGCGCTCGCGCATGTACTCGGTCAGGTGCAGCGGCAGCGGGCCGTTGGGCCCGCCCAGGCCGAAGAAGAACTGCTCCAGGCGCGCCGGGCCGTCTGCTTGCGCGGTGACCGAGGCCAGCGTGGCCGGGGCGAAGCTGCAATCCAGGCGCTGGCCCAGGCGCACCGGTTCATCGGCCAGGCGCAACGAGTGGCCGAAGCGCGGCAGCGCTGGGTTTTCCGCCTCAAGGCGGCGCAGGGCCTGGAAGAAGTCGTACTCCCAGGGCTCGGTCTGCATGGCCTCTAGCGTGTTCACAGGGTCGGCCTGCGTCCGGGCTTGGCGGTCCAGCGCATGATCTCGCCACGTTCGCTGGTACGCAGCACGGTTTCGGTGAAGCTGTTGATCGACACGTAGCGGGTCAGGAAGCGCTCGAACACCGCCCCGAGCAGAAACACGCCGGTGCCACGGAAGGCGTTTTCGTCGAAGGTCAGGGTGATCTCCAGGCCTCGGCCGAAGACGATCGGCCCCGGCATCGGCAGGCGCCGGGTGCAGGGCTTGCTGCTGACCTCGCGCAGGCCGTCGATCTGCAACTGCAAGGCGCTGTCGTGCGGGTCGCCGTACAGGCGCAGCAATTCCCGCAAGGCTGCGGCACCTTGGCCCTGCTCGGCCAATGACAAGTAGTTCAGCGACAACTGGCTGATCAGGCGCCAGGCGCGGTTGTCGTGGGCGTGGCTGGCCTTCGGTCGGCTGGGGCCGGCCAGGCAGCGCACGGCGGCCACCGGTGCGCTGTCGGCCAGGCTGAAGTCGCTGCGTCCGTCGCCCACGTTCATGAACAGTGGCAGGTCGCGGTTGCTGCACAGGGCGCTGATGCCCAGTTGGCGCAAGTCGTGGCGGTACGGCGCCTGTTGGCCATCGACCAGGCTGACGAACGTCTCGCTGCCCATGTAGCTGGAGCGCGTGCCGTTTCGCCGTTGCTCGCTGGACAACACGCGCGGCTCACGGCGCACGATGTAGTAGGCCTGGTCGCGACCATAGCGCGACGGGTCGCGCACCGCGTAGAACGGCAGGAACGACTGGTCGGGGCCGGTGCCGTGGCCCGTCACCTGTTGCAGTGAGTGGATTTCGAAATCGGTAGGTCGGGTGCGGTCGGCGATTACATGATGCTCATTGACCCGGTCGGTCAGGTGGATGCGGTCCACGCGCCGGGGGAACAGGTTGATCGCCGGGGTACAGAACGGCACGAACTGGCTGGCGCCGACACTGCTTTCCAGGCTTTGCTCGAAGCGCTCGAACAGCACCAGCAGTTCCAGCTCCTGCCCGTCGCAGCGCTTGACCGCACGCTCCAGGCCGGCGAAGTCGATGAACAGAAAACGCTGCGGCAGGGCGAAGTATTCCTGTAATAAGCGATAGCCCTGGAAGGCCTGGGGCACTACTGGCAGGGCGGCTTCACGGTCATCGAAACCACACGGCAACAGGGCTTCGTGCACCGGGATGCGCTCGACCCAGTCGGCCCCAGGCTGGCGCACGAACACCGCGCAGGCACTGCCCAGCAGTTGTTCGTAGAGGCGGA
The DNA here is from genome assembly GCF_048068415.1 of Pseudomonas sp. NY15463. Classification (NCBI taxonomy): domain Bacteria; kingdom Pseudomonadati; phylum Pseudomonadota; class Gammaproteobacteria; order Pseudomonadales; family Pseudomonadaceae; genus Pseudomonas; species Pseudomonas sp. NY15463. The sequence goes on along the minus strand of NZ_JBLUQD010000004.1, from coordinate 442,723 downwards.
ACGGGGTTTCGTCGGCGCCGTTGAGATACAGCGGCAGATGGCTGAGCGGCAGGCTGTTGAACGGGGTCTCGGCGCCGCTGCGTAGGGTCAGGCGCAGGCCTGCGCGGGCCTTGGGTTCGCTGGCAGCCAGGCGCCCGAGCACCGCGCCGGGGTTGCCGAAGTATTCGGCACGCGCCACGTGCAGCGGCCAAAGGGTCACGTCCTGGGTGCTGCGAAACTCGCACGGGGTCTGCGAGTTGCGGCCCAGGTTCGCCCGCAGCACGCTGCCGCGGGGCAGTGCGAAACCTGCCGCCAACGAACCTTCGTCGGGGTCGGTTTGCAGTTGTACCACGGTCATCGACGGAGTCGGCGCCAGGTAGTGCGGGTAGGCGATTTCCAGCAGGTTGTGAGTGAAAGTCGGGTACTCGGCATCGAGCTTGAGCTGCACCCGCGCAGTCAGGTAAGCGAAGCCTTCGAGCAGCCGCTCCACGTACGGGTCGGCGCATTCGACGCCCGACAGGGTCAGGCGTGAGGCAATCTTGGGGTATTCCCGGGCGAACTCGGCGGCTCCCTCGCGAATGTGCTGCAACTCCTGGTTGTACAGTTCGAGCAGGCGCGGGTTCATGCACGTCTCCGGCGTTCAGCGGGGGCCACGCGCACATGGCCTGACTCCAGGTCCACCTCGGTGTGCAGCAGCAGCGGCAGTGCTGCAGGCTGGGCCCACAGGTCGCCCTCGATCTCGAAACTCAGGGCATTGGCGTTCATCTCGCCGGGTGCGGCCTGGGCGCGCACTTTCAGGGTGTGGGCGAGGATGCGCGGCTCGTAGGTGGCGATGGCTTGGTGGATGATGCGTTCCAGCGCGGTGAGGTCGATGTTCGAGGCGCTGTTGCCGGCCAGCGCGGGCAGGCCGTAGTTGAGCACCGACGCACCGGCCGGGGTGTTCAAGGTGTCGATGCGGTCGAGCAGGGCGGTGGTGTTGAGTAGCCAGGCCAGGTCGCGCAGCACCGATGTCTTGAGCTGCTGCAGGCTGAGCACGCGCTTGTCCGGGGCTTCCTGCGGGTTGCCCGGATCGTCGTCGGTAAGGCGATCGAGCAGCGAGGGCTGCAGGCGGTCGCGGCTGGCGATTTCGGCTACCACGGCGGTGATCTCTCCCTAGGGGTGTTGCAGTGCTGGGGCGCTGTGCGCCCCTTTCGTGGCGCAAGTCCGCTCCTACAGAAGCGCTCGGTCCTTGTAGGAGCGGCCTTGCGCCGCGAAGGGCTGCACGGCAGCCCTCGTCAGATCTTGACGTTGGAGCGGATGTTCCAGCCGTACTTGATCGCGCCGCCGTCTTTAGTGCCGTCGGCTTTCTGCGGCTGGTAGTCAACGGTGACCTTGGCGAAGTTCAGGGTCACGTTCTCGGTCAGGCGATCGTCGCTGCCCGAACCGCCGGTGCTCAGCGAGCTGATGATGACCTCTTCGAGGTTGATGATCAGGTACTCGACCTGGCTCTCGCCACCGGCCTTGCGCACGGTCAGCTTGACCTTGTCGATGTGCTTGCCGCTGGAGCAATGGGCCATCAGGTTGGGGCTGGACTTGTCGATGTACTTGGTGATCGACAGGTCCTGGATGTTGACCTTGCCCGAGCCGCCGCCGCTGCCCATGTGCATGTTGCCGGACTGGGACATGCCCCAGCTCCAGTTCAGCACGTCGATCTCTTCCTTGTGGGCTTTGTCCTGGGACTCGCCCTTGATGTCGCCGATCTTGATGAAAATATCTACAGCCATGATGTCCTCGGAGTGTTCAATCGGTTGGCGGTGCTATTGGGGCTGCTGTGCAGCCCATCGAGGGCAAGTCCGCTCCTACAAATCCTGTAGGAGCGGGCTTTTCCCGCGATGGGGCGCGCAGCGGCCCCGTTCAGGCTCAGGCCCCTTTGGCCGAAGGCAGCTTCGACACCAGGCGCAGCGACACGGTCAGCCCTTCGAGCTGGTAGTGCGGGCGCAGGTAGAAGCGCGAGTTGTAGTAACCGGGGTTACCTTCGACCTCCTCGACCACCACTTCGGCGGCTGCCAGTGGGTGCTGGGCCTTGGTGGTTTCGGTGGAGTGCGCCGGGTCGCCGTCGACGTAGTTGAGGATCCAGTCCTGCAGCCAGCGCTGCATCTCGTCCTTTTCCTTGAACGAGCCGATCTTGTCGCGAACGATGCACTTCAGGTAATGCGCGAAGCGGCAGGTGGCGAAAAGGTACGGCAGGCGCGCGGCCAGGTTGGCGTTGGCGGTGGCGTCCGGGTCGTCGTATTCGGCGGGCTTTTGCAGCGACTGCGCGCCGATGAAGGCGGCGAAGTCGGTGTTTTTCTTGTGCAGCAGCGGCATGAAGCCGTTCTTGGCCAACTCGGCCTCGCGGCGGTCGGAGATGGCGATCTCGGTCGGGCACTTCATGTCCACGCCACCGTCGTCGGTGGGGAAGGTGTGCGCCGGCAGACCCTGCACTTCACCGCCCGATTCCACGCCACGGATGCGCGAGCACCAGCCGTAGTGCTTGAACGAACGGTTGATGTTCACCGCCATCGCATAGGCGGCGTTGGCCCAGGTGTACTTGCTGCTGTCGGCGCCGTCGGTGTCTTCTTCGAAGGCGAAGGCTTCGACCGGGTCGGTCTTGGCGCCGTAGGGCAGACGGGCCAGGAAGCGCGGCATGGTCAGGCCGATGTAGCGCGAGTCTTCCGACTCACGCAGCGAGCGCCAGCCGGCGTATTCCGGGGTGGTGAAGATCTTGGTCAGGTCACGCGGGTTGGACAGCTCCTGCCACGAGCCCATGCCCATTACCGTCGGCGAAGCGGCTGAGATGAACGGCGCGTGCATCGAGGCGCAGACCTTGGACATTTCGCCGAGCAGCTCGACATCAGGCGGCGACTGGTCGAAGTAGTAGTCGCCCACCAGGCAGCCGTAAGGCTCGCCGCCGAACTGGCCGTATTCCTCTTCGTAGAGCTTCTTGAACACCGGGCTCTGGTCCCAGGCGGTGCCCTTGAATTTCTTCAGGGTCTTGTGCAGGTCGGTCTTGGAGATGTTGAGCACGCGGATTTTCAGCTGCTCGTCGCTCTCGGTGTTGTTGACCAGGTAGTGCAGGCCACGCCAGGCGCTTTCCAACTGCTGGAAATCGTTGTGGTGGATGATCTGGTTGACCTGTGCGGTGAGCTTCTGGTCGATGGCCGCGATGATCTGTTCGATCGAGCCGATGGCATCGTTGGACACCAGGTTGGTTTGCGCCAGCGCCTGCTCAGCGAGGGTGCGCACGGCGCTTTCGACAGCTTCCTTGGCACGCTCGGTCTTGGGCTTGAACTCCTGCAACAGCAGGCTTGCGAACTCGCTCGGGTCCTGGGTGGCCGCCTGGGGGGCCTGGGTGTCGCGCAATGGATCGTTCATCGGGGCTCTCCTCAGGCGCTCGGCTCGGTGTCGGCGGGTTTTGGTGCGCTGGCCAGGGCTTGCAGCAGGGCAGGGTCCTTGATGGCCTTGAGGATGATGTCCTCGGCGCCGGTCTTGCCGTCCATGTAGGTCAGCAGGTTGGCCAGCTGGGTGCGAGCTTCCAGCAACTGGTTCAGGGCGTCGACCTTGCGTGCCACGGCGGCCGGGCTGAAGTCGTCCATGCTCTCGAAGGTGATGTCCAGGCTCAGGTTGCCTTCACCGGTCAGCTCGTTGGGCACGTTGAACGCCACCCGTGGCTGCATGGCCTTCAGGCGCGAGTCGAAGTTGTCGACGTCGATTTCCAGGAACTTGCGCTCGGCCACGGCTGGCAGTGGCTCGGCGGGTTTGCCGGCGAGGTCCGAAAGCACGCCCATGACGAAGGGCAGCTGGACCTTTTTCTCGGCGCCGTACAGCTCGACGTCGTACTCGATCTGTACCCGCGGCGCGCGGTTGCGCGCGATGAATTTCTGGGAGCTGTCTTTCGCCACGTTGTTCCTCCTGGGCGCCGGTGCGGCGGCTCTGTTCGTTGCGGGCGTCGGTGTTTATGCGGCGTTGAAGGCGTCAGTAGTCGCCTTCGGGGCCGCGCAGGTTCTCGAATTGCGACATGCCATCGGGGATCAGGTCGCGCACGATGGTCGCGAAATCCGCGTTGACCAGATTCTTTGCCCGGCGCAGCAGCACCGGCAGCGGGCTGGATGGCTCGTGACGGGCGTAGTACTGCAACAGGCGGTCGAGGCTTTGCGTTACGTCCTCGCGGCTGCTCACCTCGCCAGGGCGTGCGGCTGGGCGGGGTGCGGCTGCCTGAGGCGCGGCTTGGACGTATTCGTCGGCGTGCTCAGCCTGGCTGTCATCGCTGCCTGGCTGCGCTGCTGCGCCGTCCGGGGCGTAGTCGGCCAGCACTTGATGCACCTGGCGCAGCGGCTGGCGCAGGGCCGAGAGGTCGACGCCACTGGCCGAGCCGACCTGCTCGTTGACCCGGCTCTCGATGCTGTCCAGGGCCTCGCGGGCGCGTTGCAGCGCTTGCAGGCTCTGTTGCAGCTGTTCGGGCTCGGCGTCGCGCAGGGCGGCGGCCAGCTCTTCGGGGCTCAGCTGTTCGCTGGCGAAATGCTGAACGCCAGCGGCGTGCAAGGCGGCGCGCAGGGTCACTGGGCCGAACGCGCGCGAGCGCACCAGCACTGCGTCGCGCAGCAGGCCGATGTTGGTGTCGCAGGTCAGGCCCGCCAGCGCGTTGATACGCACGGTGGGGTCGTTGTCGTCTGCGGCGTCCAGTTGCGGGTGCAGGTAGAGCCAGTATTCGTTCAGCAGGTCGCGGATCAGTTCGAGGCTCGCCGCCAGGCCCGGCAGGCCATGCAGGGCCAGGTTCGACTGCACCAGGAAGTGGGTGATGCGCAGGTCCTTGCTGCGTTGCAGCAGGGCGTTACAGGACTGCTCGATATCGCGCCACTGGGGCGGCTCGGCCGGCAGCACAGCGTCGCCCATTACACGCTCGGGGCGGCCCTGGGCATCACGCTCCAATTGCAGGAAATCGGCGTCGTATTCGAGGTCGTCACCACAGGGAAAGTCTGCGGAAACAGCGGCGAGCAACTGCGGCGAGTTCACCAGAATTCGATCTCCATATCGGCCCGTGGTGGGGCTTTGTTTGCGCGAAGTTAATTTTGTGAACTAACGCACAAACTTGTCAAAGAACGCGAAAGTGACATCATGATGATATCACTCGGGCATTCAGAAGTTGCGCATTTATGGTTTATTTGTAAACAAGTGTCAAGGTAAGCTACGCGCCGCGAGTGACCGATGTGAACCCGTTGGCAGGTGCGCTGTCCATTGGGCGGGTACTGTCAAAGTGCCTTGATCGTCTCATCGATCGCTGCCTCACAATGTCTGATTTTGAGCGTATAGCCCAGTATTCATTGGGCTTTTTGCCAGGCGGGAGCGCAGGCTCGTCGAGCCATTCAAATGAATGGAATCGCGAATTACATATATGCACGGAGGCATGATGGCACTTTGCCTAACTATCACCAGTTACCACAAGATCACCCCTGGGCAATGCCCGGAGAAGTTGCTGGAAACCGGTGCCATCACTGTTGGTCGTGCGGCGGATAATGACTGGGTACTGCCGGATCCTGAACGCTTGGTATCTTCAAAGCATTGTGTGATCCAGTTCAAAGATGGCCGTTATTATCTGACCGATAACAGCACCAACGGTGTGGAGTTGGTCAACGCTGGTATTCGCCTGCGCCGCGGCAACAGCGAGCCGTTGATGGATGGCGAAGTTATTCGCATTGGCGAGTATGAAATCCAGGCGCGTATCGATGCGGGGCGTAGCATTGCCCTTGGCGGGCAGCCTGAAGCGCAGAGCTTCGAAGCCCTGATGGCCAATCAGGTGGCTGCGCCGATCACGCCGAGTACACCGATTAGCGGTGCGCCTGCGGCTTTCCTGCAAGGCGCGTCGAACCACGATACCTTGCCCGACCTGTTCGATTTCCTCGGGCCTTCCAGCCTGCCGCCGGCCAGCCAGGCCGACCATGTCCCGGCCCAGCAACACGATTTTCGCCCTCCAGCCCCGGTCGCGCCGCCGCCTGCGGTGCCCACCGCGCCAGGGGTGATTCCAGCAGATTGGAACCTGTTCGACGAAACGCCTGCGCCTGCGCCAGCGCCGGTCGTGCCGCCTCCCGTGGTAGAACCGGTGCCCGCGCCTGTGGCTGCTGCGCCGGTACCGCCAGGCGCTGCGCCGCCCGCTCCCGCCGCCAACAGCGATGCACTGTTGCAGGCGTTCCTGCGTGGCGCCGGCATCGAACACCTGCGCATCGACGCGGTGGATGCCGCTGCGCAGATGCAGGCCATCGGCCAGAGCTACCGCCTGATGGTCGAGGGCTTGATCGACGTACTGCGCGCCCGCAGCAGCTTGAAGGGCGAGTTCCGCATGCAGCAGACCAGCATCGCCCCGGTGCAGAACAATCCGCTGAAATTCGCGCCCAACGCCGACGAAGCGTTGCTGCTGCTGTTGCGCCATGGCAATCAGGCGTTCATGGCGCCGGACCGCGCCGTACGCGACAGCTTCGATGATTTGCGGGCCCACCAACTGGCCGTGATGGCGGGCGTGGAGGCCGCGCTCAAGCACTTGCTGAGTCGCTTCGAACCGGCCCGCCTGGAGCAGCGCCTGGCGCCTGCAGCAGGCTTGGCCAAGCTGTTCGGCGGCTCGCGCCAGGCGCATTGCTGGCAGCAGTTTACCGCGCTCTACGGGCAGATTTCGCGTGAGGCCGAGGACGATTTCCAGGACCTGTTCGGCCGCGAGTTCAGCCGCGCCTACGAAGCCCACAGCAGCCGTTTGCAACGCCCCTGAGGCATCCGCCCGGGGCACAGGAAGAACACACGACGTCATGAGGACGAGGATGAACGCAACACGACTGATCGCAGCCCTGGCCATGGTGCTGCTCAGCGCCTGTGGCAAGGACATGCCGGTCGAGCCCGCCCCTGGCGATGCGTCGGCGCCGGACCTTACCTTGTATTTCAGCGCCGCTGCCGGGCTCAACCCAGGCGCGACCGGCCACCCCGCGCCGGTTCGCGTGCGCCTTTACGAGTTGAAGAACGGCGCGGCTTTTGCCCGTGCCGATTATTTCGCCCTGGCCGAGCGAGCCCAGGCGACGCTCGGCGCCGACCTGATCGACCAGGACGAGGTGCTGCTGCAACCCGGCGAGCAACTGCGCCTGGAACGTGCGCTCGATCCGGCCACGCGCCAGGTCGGACTGGTGGTCGGTTACCGCGAGGTCGACCAGGCCCAGTGGCGCAGCTTGCTGCCGGTGCCGCCACGTGACTATCAGATCAGCCTCGATGTGCGCGCCGTGCGCAGCGCCGTGGCCACCCCACAACCTGAGCCTGCCCACTAGGCATTCGGAGTCCCCATGTCCTGGAACAATCGCGTGGTCTGGTCGGAAGGCATGTTCATCACGACCCAGCACTTTCAGCAGCACGACCGCTACCTGGAAAACTTCATCGACGCCCGCAGTCGGCCGCTCAGCGCGGCGGCCTGGGGCTTTTCCGAGTTGCTCATCGACCAGGGCCTGCTGGCCCAGGGCAAGCTGGCGATCCTCAGTGCCCGTGGCTTGCTGCCTGATGGCACGCCGTTCGATATCCCCCGTGATGACCTGCCACCTGCGCCGCTGGAGGTCCCCGATGACCTGCGCGACGGGGTGATCTACCTGGGTCTGCCGCTCAAGCGCGCCGGAGCCCGTGACACTGTAGACGAGGGCGAAGGTGTCGCGGGTGCGCGCTACGTCAGCCGTATCAGCGAAGTGCGTGACGATAACGCCTCGTTCGAGAACCGCGCGCCGCTGGCCCTGGGCAGTCGCGCCTTGCGTCTGCTACGCGCAGAGGACGGCCTGAGTGACTACGCAGCCCTCGGCGTTGTACGCGTTCGCGAGAAGCGCGCCGACCGCGCCTTGGTGTTGGACGAGCGTTATATCCCGCCACTGCTGGATGTCACGGCCAATGCCCAGCTATCGGGTTTTCGTGGCGAACTGCTGGGCCTGTTGCACCAGCGCGGCGAAGCGCTGGCCGGGCGCGTGGTGGCGTCGGCCAATGGCGGGGCTTCGGAGATCGCCGACTTCATGCTGCTGCAACTGGTCAACCGCGCCCAGCCGTTGGTGGAGCACCTCAACCAGCTGACCCCGCTGCACCCGGAGCGCCTGTACAGCGAACTGGTGGCCCTGGCCGGCGAGTTCGCCACGTTCACCCGCGATGGCCGGCGCCCTGAAAGCTACCCGGCGTACCAGCACGATGACCTGGCGGCGACCTTCACCCCGGTGATGGCCGCCCTGCGTGAGGCCCTGTCGATGCTGATCGACAGCAAGGCCGTGGCGATTCCGCTGGTGGAGAAGGCCTACGGTATCCACGTCGGCATGCTCGCGGACCGCAGCCTGCTGGACAGCGCCAGCTTCATTCTGGTGGTGCGTGCCGACGTGCCGAGCGAGACCTTGCGCGCGCGTTTCGGCCAGCAGAGCAAGATCGGCTCGGTGGAGCACATCCGCGACTTGGTCAACCTGCAACTGCCGGGCATCGGCCTGCTACCGCTGCCGGTGGCACCGCGGCAGATCCCATTCCATGCAGGCTCGACTTACTTCGAACTCGACCGCGGAAGCGAGCACTGGAAGCAATTGCAGCAGTCTGGTGGTTTTGCCTTCTACATGGCCGGGGAGTTCCCTGGGCTGAACCTGGCGTTCTGGGCCATTCGGGGGTAAGTCGATGGCATTCCATAGCCCCGCATCCCTGTGGGAGCGGGTTTACCCGCGAAGCAGACAACGCGGTGGATGGCACCGGCTTTGCCGGTGTTCGCGGCTAAAGCCGCTCCTACAGGCCCCTGCCAGGTCAACAAGCCTTAGGCAGGCCTGTGCCACCCACTTTCCAAGGACCGGAGACTAAGCCGCGATGCAATCGGACGATCCGCTGGCCAACGACCGCACCCAATTCATGCCGCGCCCCGGTGGCCGAGGCCCGCAGCCTGCTGCTGCGCAACCACAGCCAGCCCCGGCCGCACCGCTGAACGTGCCCACCGAACCCCTGGCCCCGGGCCAGGCCATGGGCCTCAACCCGCTGGAGCAGGCCGCCGGCCCGTTGCTGGCGTTGCTCACGCGCCTGCGCAACACCATCGCCCACCCCGCGCCGGCCAGCTTGCGCGCGCAGTTGCTGGCCTACCTGCGCCAGTTCGAAGAGCGTGCCGAGGCCGGCGGGGTGCCGCGCAACGAGGTCCTGCTGGCGCGCTACGCGCTGTGTACCGCCCTCGATGAAGCGGTGCTCAGCACGCCTTGGGGCAGTGCCAGCGACTGGGGCAAGCAGAGCCTGCTGATCACCGTGCACAACGAGGCCTGGGGCGGCGAGAAGGTGTTCCAGTTGATGGAGCATTGCCTGCAAAGCCCGCGCGAGCGCCTGAACCTGCTGGAGCTGTTGTACCTGTGCACCAGCCTGGGTTTCGAAGGTCGCTACCGGGTGATGAATGGCGGACGTGCCCAGCTTGAGGCCCTGCGCGAGCGCACCGCCGCGACCATCCGCAGTGCCCGTGGCGAGATCGAGCGCGAGCTGTCGCCGCATTGGCGTGGCGTGAGTGTGGCGCGTGATCGCCTGGCGCAGTTCGTCCCGCCGTGGGTCGGCCTGGCGGTAGCCCTGGCGTTGCTGTTACTCGTGCTGTTCGGCCTGCGCCTGAAACTGGCCGCCGATGCAGAGCCCGTGTTTCGTGGCATCCACGCCCTGGGCGAGATTCCGGTGCAGGCCATGGACCGCCCGGTGGTGCAGCCAAAGGCCGTGGAGCGCCCGCGCCTGGCGGGCTTTTTGGCCGACGAGATCAAGGCCGGCAAGGTTGCCGTGGAAGATGCAGTGGATCGCTCGGTAGTGACCATCCGTGGCGACGAACTGTTCGCCAGTGGCAGCGCCAGCATCAAAGGCGACTTCGAGCCATTGATGCTGCGCATCGCCGAGGCCGTGGGCAAGGTCAAGGGCAACGTCAAAGTCACCGGCCACAGCGACAACCAGCGTATTGCCACGCTGCGCTTCCCCTCCAATTGGGCGTTGTCGCAGGCCCGCGCCGAAGAAGTGCGCGCGCTGCTTGCTGCGCGCACCGGACAGCCTGATCGCTTCACCGCCCAGGGGCTGAGCGACACCGAGCCGCTGGCGTCGAACGACAGCGCACAGGGCCGGGCGAAGAATCGTCGGGTTGAAATCACCGTTCTGGCGGAGGGCGTCGAGTGAAGGCGTTTTTCAGTTTCGTGGTCCGCTGGGTGATCCCGCTGTTGGGCCTGTTGGCGTTGAGCTTGATCATCTGGTTCGTCGGCCCGTTGCTCGATGCGCTGGTGCCGGCCACCCCGCGTGTGGTGCTGATCGTGCTGCTGTTCGCCGTGTGGATCGCCTACCGCGTATGGCGCATCGTGCAGGCTCGTCGTCAGGCGCAAAGCGTCATGGCGAGCCTGGCCGCCGACACCACGCCGGACCCTGCCAGCGTGGCCACTGCCGAAGAGCTGGCGACCCTGCGCCAGCGTATGGACGAAGCCCTGGCGCTGCTGAAGAAAGCCCGCCTGGGCGGTGACGAGCGACGCAACCTCTACGAACTGCCGTGGTACGTGATCATCGGCCCACCCGGCTCGGGCAAGACCACCGCGCTGGTCAACTCCGGCTTGCACTTCCCGCTGGCCGCACAGTTGGGCGAGGGCGCCATTCGCGGCGTGGGCGGTACGCGCAACTGCGACTGGTGGTTCACCGACCAGGCCGTGCTGCTCGATACCGCCGGGCGCTACACCACCCAGGACAGCCACGCCCAAGTGGACAAGGCGGCCTGGCTAGGCTTTCTCGACCTGCTCAAGCGCCAGCGCTCGCGTCGTCCGATCGACGGGGCGTTCATCGCCATCAGCTTGTCCGACTTGCTGCTGTGCAGCGATGCCGAGCGCGCTGCACATGCTGGTGCCATTCGTACGCGGATCCAGGAGCTGTACACCCAACTGGGTGTACGTTTCCCGATCTACCTGATGCTGACCAAGCTCGACCTTGTACCGGGCTTCATGGAGTTCTTCGATAACCTCAGCAAGGACGAGCGCGCCCAGGTCTGGGGCATGACCTTCGCCCTGGACGACGGCCAGCAGGGCGACGGCCCGTTGGCGCAGTTCAGCGAGGAGTTCGGGCTGCTCGAACAGCGCCTGAACCAACGTCTGGTGGAGCGCCTGCAACAGGAGCGCGACCCGGCCCGGCGCGATTTGGTATACGGCTTCGCCCAGCAGTTCGCGGCCTTGCGCGGCCACCTCAAGGGCTTGCTCGAGGGCGTGTTCAAGCCCAACGCCTTCGAGGAGCGCGCCTTGCTGCGCGGGGTGTACTTCACCAGCGGCACCCAGGAAGGCAGCCCGATCGACCGGTTGATCGGCAGCATGGCCCAGAGCATGGGCCTGGACCGCGCGCACCTGGCCCGGCAGAACGGCACCGGGCGTAGCTACTTCATCGAGAAGTTGTTCAGCGCCGTGGCCTTCGCCGAGCGCGGCCTGGTGGGCAGCAACCCGAAAATCGAGCAGCGGCGAAAGTGGATCACCCGGGGCGCGCTGGCGTTGAGCGTGGCCTTGGTGCTGGTGGTCGGCGTCCTGTGGGCTTTTAGCTACCGCGCCAATCAGCAGTACATTGCCGACGTCGACAGTCGTCTCAAGCCGGTGGGCATGAGTGTGCAGACGCTGAGCCCGGCCCAGCGCAACGTGGTTGATGTGCTGCCGCTGCTCAACGCCGTGCGCCGCCTGGCGGATGACCCGCCAGCGTGGGCCGAAGGGCTGGGCCTGTACCAGGGCGATATGCTCGAAAGTGAGTCCGACAGCGTTTACCGCAAGCTGCTGATCGCCATCTTCGCGCCACGTCTGGTCACCCGTATCGAAGAGCAGTTGTATGCCGGGGGGCCGTCCGACTACCTCTACGAGGGACTCAAGGCGTACTTGATGCTGGCCGATGGTGAGCACTACGACCCTGCGTTCATCAAGGCCTGGATCACTCTCGACTGGGAGCGCCACCTGCCGCGCGACCTCGCCCCGGATATGCGCCAGGCCCTGGAGCAGCATCTGGCGGCGCTGTTCGACAAGCGCCCGCCCAACGCGCGCCTGGACCAACGCCTGATCGACGACACCCGCCGCCAGTTGCAGCAGCTGCCAGTGGCCCAGCGGGTGTACGACCGGGTCAAACGTCAGAAGCTGCCCTCGGGCGTCAGCGATTTTCGTGTCAGTGATGCAGCCGGCCGCGATGCCGCGCTGGTGTTCCGCTTCAAGAGTGGCAAGCCCCTGAGCGAGCCACTGCCTGGCCTGTTCAGCGTCGAGGGTTATCGCAAGGCGTTTCTTGCCGCGAGCCTGGCGCAGAGCGCGACCCTGGCCGAGGAACGCTGGGTACTGGGCCGCGAGCCGGGCGAAGCGGGCGATGCCAAACGCCTGGCTGACGATGTGCTGCAGCTCTACTACCAGGATTACATCCGCACCTGGGATGCCCTGCTGGCCGACCTGGACTTTGTGCCGATCACCAGCGTCGGCCAGGCCGCCGACGTGCTGCGCGTACTGTCCGGGCCGACGTCACCGTTGAAAAAACTCCTGCAAGCGGTCGCCCACGAGACAGACCTGTCCCAGCCCACCCCCCTCGACAAGGTGCAGGCCAAGGCCGAACAGGCCGGCGTGGATCAGCTGCGCCAGCGTCTTGGCGGGCTGCTTGGCGATACGGCGTTGCCCAGCGACAACCCCGCCGCCCGCGAGGTCGACCCGGTGACCGCGCACTTCGCTGACGTGGCCGCGCTGGTGGCTACCGGCGACGGGCAGCCAGCGGCCATCGATGGCCTGCTCACCGACATGAATGCGCTGTACGTGCAAGTCAGCGCGATGGTCGGCGCCAGTGGCGACGCACTGTTGGGCGAGGCCAAGAACCAGGCCCAGGCGGCTGCGCAGCGCGTGGCACTGGGCGCGGCGCGCCAGCCCAAGGTGGTGCAGAACCTGGTCAGTTCGGTGCTGGGGTCGACCCACGGCATCGTCATGGGCGGGGTGCGCAACCAGCTCAACGCCGCCTGGACCAGCGAAGTGGTCAATGTCTATCGCCAGTCGCTCAGCGGGCGCTACCCGTTGGTGGCGGGCAGCAGCCGCGACGCCACGCTGGAGGACTTCGGCCAGTTCTTCGGGGTGGGCGGGGTGATGGACAACTACTTCCGCAAATACCTGCAACCCTACGTGAATACCTCCAGCACGCCTTGGAGCTGGCAGCCGGGCGCTGCGCAAAAACTGGGCATCAGCAGCAACGTGCTGGCGACCTTCCAGCGCGCAGCGAGCATTCGCGATGCGTTCTTCCGCAACAGCAGCGGCCTGCAACCGGGCGTGCGCTTCGAACTCAAGCCGGTGGCGATGGACGCCAGCATCACCCAGTTCCTGCTCGACCTCGACGGCCAGCAGGTCAGCTACGACCATGGCCCGAGCCGGCCAGTGGCCTTGCAGTGGCCTAATCCCAACAGCATTGGGGTGGTGCGTCTGTCGGTGTCGCCGGCGCTGGCCAGCGGGCGTTCCGGCATGACCGTGGAAGGGCCGTGGGCCTGGTTCCGCTTGCTGGATCAGTCGGATCTGGTCGCCGCTGGCTCGCCGGAGCGTTTCAACCTGCGTCTGCGCGTCGATGGCGTCAGCGTGTCCTACGAGCTGCGTGCCAGCAGCGCGTTCAACCCGTTCCGCAGCCGAGTGGTCAGCGGTTTCAGCCTGCCGGAGCGCTTGTGAACGACTTGGGGTTCTACGGAAAACTGGCCTGCCGCGGCGACTTCGTCAGCCGTGGCTTGCCGCAGACGTTCATTCAGCCCTGGGACCAGTGGCTGGCGGCGGGCATTCAGGCCAGCCAGCAGGCGCTCGGCGAACGCTGGCTCGACGCCTACCTGGTCAGCCCGTTGTGGCGTTTCGCGTTGGCGCCGGGGCTGTGCGGACCGGATGCGGTGGTTGGCGTGCTGATGCCGAGCATCGACCGGGTCGGGCGGTATTTTCCGCTGACCGTGGCGCAGGTGCTGGCGCCGGAGGAGTCGTTGGCCAGTGTGCTGGCTGGCGAGGATACGTGGTTCGAGGAGGTTGAGGCGGTGTTGTTGGCCACCCTTGAGCCAGAGGCAGGGTTCGAGCGCTTCGAGGCGGCCTTGCAGCCTTTTCGCGGCGCAAGGCCGCTCCTACAGGGGCCACGTGAGACGTTGGGTGGCTTGCAGCGGTTGGCGGCGACCAGCCCTGAAGCACGTGCGCTGGCGTTGGCCGAGTGCGCGTGCGCAGGCGTGAGCCTGTGGTGGGGGCGTGGCTCGGAACGCATCGCGCCGGGGCTCATGCGCTGTGCGGGGCTGCCGCGCAGTGCGGATTTCGCCGGGTTCCTATTGGGCTGCGAGGCACACACCGTATGAGCGCCCTGCACTACCAGGCGGCCAGCCACAGTCATGTCGGCATGGTGCGCAAGATCAACGAAGATGCCTGCCTGGATCACACCTGGGAAGGCTTATGGGCGGTGGCCGACGGCATGGGCGGGCACGCGGCGGGCGACTATGTCAGCAGCCTGGTGATGGACAGCCTGTGCAATCTGCCGCTGTTCGAAACCCTCGACAGCTTCGCCCAGGCCGTGCGCGAGAACCTGGTGCGGGTCAACCGCAAGGTACGCGAGGAAACCGTCCGGCGCGGCGTGGCGATGATGGGCAGCACGGTGGTGGTGCTGGTCGCCCACGGTAGCCAGGCGATTGGCCTGTGGGCCGGTGACAGCCGCCTGTATCGCCTGCGCGAAGGGCGCATCGAACGCCTTTCCCACGACCACAGCTACGTCCAGGAACTGCAAGACAGCGGCTTGCTCAACGAGGCCGAAGCCCGTGTGCACCCGCGCGGCAACATCGTCACCCGCGCCATTGGCGTCGAGGATCATTTCGAGCTGCAAAGCGTGGCCTTGCAGGTGCAGCCCGGCGACACCTACCTGCTGTGCAGCGACGGTCTGAACAAGACCGCCGAAGACCACGAGATCGCCGACGTGCTCGGCCATGAAGACCCCTACCAGGTGGTGCGCAGCCTGGTGCACCTGGGCCTGACTCGCGGCGCGCCCGACAACATCACCGCCGTGGTCGTGAAGGCGAACGGAAGACAATGAACATGCACATCCCCGGATTCGACATTGACAGCGAGATTGGCCAGGGCGCCATGGCCAGCGTTTACCTGGCGACCCAGCGCTCGCTGGAGCGCAAGGTGGCGCTGAAGGTCATGGCCGCGAGCCTGGCGGCTGACCCGACCTTCTGCGAACGCTTCCTGCGCGAAGGCCGCACCCTGGCGCGGCTGGCCCACCCGAACATCGCCACCATCCATGACATCGGCAATGTCGATGCGCTGTACTACATGGCCATGGAGTACCTGCCCAGCGGCACGCTCAAGGAGCGCATCGCCGCCGGGCTTAGCCCGGAGCAGGGCCTGGCCTACGTGCGCCAGATCGCCCAGGCGTTGGGCTATGCCCATGCGCAAGGGCTGGTGCACCGGGATGTGAAACCGGCCAACATCCTGTTCCGCGCCGATGGCACCGCCGTGCTGTCGGACTTCGGCATCGCCAAGTCGCTGGATGATCGGACCCAGTTCACCCAGGCCGGTTTTGCCGTGGGCACGCCCAGCTACATGAGCCCTGAGCAGGCCCGCGGCCAGGAGATCGACGGTCGCGCCGACCTGTATGCACTGGGCGTGGTGCTGTACGAAATCCTTGTCGGCGAATTGCCTTACAGCGGCACCGACGCACTTTCCACGGCGCTGGCGCACCTCACTGAGCCCTTGCCTGAGCTGCCTATCGAACACGGCCGTTACCAGGACATCCTGCGTGGGCTGCTGGCCAAGGACCCAAACGAGCGCTTCCCCGATGCCGCCGCGTTGCTGGCAGCGCTCGACCGCCTGCCTGTCGAGGCCCAGGCCAGCGAGAGCGAAAGCACCGTGATTCGCCCACTGCCCGATGTCGCCGCGTCCAAGCCCGACCTGGGCGGCCTGACGCCCGTGTCCATCGAAATCCCACAGGCACAGCCTGAGCCGGTGGCCGTGCCCCCGGCCAAGGCTGAGAAGCCGCAGCCCAAGCCCGCGCCGCAGGCTAAGTCAGGCTCCAGCAAACCCGCCAAGGCCGTGCTTGCAGTGGCCATTGCTGCTGCGCTGGGCCTGGGTGGTACGTTCTTCTGGCTACTGACCGGCAGCGATACCCCTGCGCCGCAGACACCCGTGGCTCAGGCCCCAGTCCAGACGAGCGCCCCGGTGCAGCCGGTGACGCCGCCGCTGGCTGCCAGCGAAGACGGCCGACCGCTGCTGCTGCCCGGCAAGAAGACCCTGTTCCAGCGTGTGCTGAGCAAGCCCGACGCGCGCCTGGTGGCCAACCCTGGCGATGCTTCAGGCCAGGTGTTGCCAGCGTTCTCGGTGCTGTACGTGTACCAGCGCAAGGATGTCGGGGGCCAGCAGTGGGTCGAGGTCGGCGCCGCCAGCGATGGCCAGCGCGACGGCTGGCTGCAAGCTGCGCAGACCAGCGACTGGAAACAGAGCCTGGTGCTCAAGCTCACCGAGCGCTCCGGGCGTTCGCCGGTGATGTTCCTGCGTCAGGCCGACGATGTGCAGCGCCTGCTCGATGACACCGCCAAGGCCCGTGACAGCCTGCTCAAGGCGCAGAATCAGCCCGACCAGGTGCCCCAGGTGCTGGCCCTGGAACCGGCCGCCAGCGCTGTGCCGCAGAACCAGTTCTACCTGATGCCGATCTTCGACTACCGCGAGAGCTTCGATGCCGACGGCCAGCCGGTGCAACTGCTCAACATTGCCTCCATCGATCCCGGCGGACGCAGCCCTGCGCCGAAGGCGGCGGGCGTGGCCATGGCGGCTGACAATCGCTTTCGCACCGGCATCGTGCTGGTGGTGGACACGTCGGTGTCCATGCAGCCCTACATTGACCGGGTCCGCCAAGTGGTCAGCGAGTTGCAGCAGCAACTGGCCGCGCGTGGCGAGCTGGACAGCGTGAGCTTCGGTCTGGTGGGCTTTCGCAACAGCGTCAAGCGCACGCCGGGCCTGGAATACCTGAGCAAGACCCTGGTCAGCCTGGAGCAAGGCCGTGACCCTGCGCGTTTCCTCAAGGCCGCCGCGCAGGTCAAGGCCACCAGCGTCTCCAGCCATTCGTTCAACGAAGATGCTTTCGCCGGGGTGATGCAGGCGGTGGAGGGCATGGACTGGTCTGGCTACGGCGGGCGCATCATCCTGCTGGTCAGCGATGCCGGCGCCTTGCGCAAGAACGACCCCTACAGCAGCACCCAGATGAACGAAGCCGAGGTGCGTCAGGCAGCGTTGAGCAAGCAGATCAAGATCTACGCCCTGCACCTGCGTACCCCGGCAGGGGCCAACAACCACGGCGCTGCCGAAAGCCAGTACCGCGTGCTCACCGCCGACAGCAACCCGAAGATCGGCGACCTGTACGTGGGCGTGCCGGGCGGCGAGGTGGGCGCGTTTGGCGAGCGTGTGCGCGAGATCGGCTCGACCTTCGCCGAACTGGTGCATCAAGTCCGTAACCAGCAGCCGCAACCCGTGCCGGTGCTGGCTGCGGGCGCGAGCCTGGCGGCCAAGTCCCAGGCGCTCGGCTATGCCATGCACATGGACTTCCTTGGCCGCCAGGGCGCCAGTCAGGCGCCGCAACTGGTCAGTGCCTGGACCGCCGACCGCGACCTGACCAACCCGGCGCTGCCGACCCTGCAAGTGTGCGTGATGCTCACCAAGTTGCAGCTCAACGACCTGCAGCAATCGCTCAAGCTGATCGTCGATGCCGCACGCAAGACCCGCACTTCGCCGGGCGACTTCTTCAACGAAATCGCCAGCGCCAGCGCCTACATGAGCCGCGACCCAGCCGCCCTGAAAAAGGGCGCCAACCTCGCCCAGGGCGGCGTGCTGGGTGAGTACCTCGAAGGCCTGCCGTACCGCAGCAAATCCCTGGGCATGACCCAGGACCTGTGGCTGTCGTTGTCGGTGGCCGAACAGGAAGACTTCATCGACGAACTCGACTCGAAGATCCGCCTGTACGAAACCTTCCACAACGACATGGCCAACTGGGTGCGTTTCGGCAAGGCCGAGCCGGGCGACGCCTTGTACCGTGTGCCGCTGTCGACGCTGCCGTGATGATTCGTCTGAACGCGGTGCGCAAGACGCGCGGGCAGGGCGCCCAGCGTTACAGCCTGATGATCGACCGGCTGGAGCTGGCGGTGGGCGAACGGGTGGCGTTGGTAGGCCCCAGCGGGTGTGGCAAGAGCACCTTGCTCGACCTGCTGGCGCTGGTGCTGGCGCCGGACGCCGCCGAAGGCTTCGCCCTGGGCGACCAGGACATCGCCGGGCTGTGGCGCCAGCGCGCCCTCGACCGCCTGGCGGCACTGCGCAGCCGTCGGCTTGGCTATGTGCTGCAAGCCGGTGGGCTGCTGGGCTATCTGGATGTACGCAGCAATATTCGCCTGCCTCGGCAATTGCTTGGGCTGGGTGACGATGGCAGCGTCGAGCGCTTGGCCCAGGCGCTGGATGTTCACGATCAACTGGGCAAGAAGCCTGCCGCGCTGTCGCTCGGCCAGCGCCAGCGGGTCAGCTGCGCGCGCGCCCTGGCGCATGCCCCGGCGTTGCTGCTGGCTGACGAGCCTACCGCCGCGCTGGACCCGGTGAATGCCGAGCGGGTCATGCAGCTGCTGCTGCGCGAAGCCGAGCAGCGTCAGGTGACCTGCGTGGTGGCCACGCACGATGAACAACTTGCCCGCAGCGCGGGTTTGAAGGTGCTGCGCATGGCCTGCCGGCGCGATGCCGACGGCGGCATCACCGCCACCCTTGGGCAGGCCGCCTGATGCGCCCGCTGCTGATCGCCGGCCTGGCCTGGCAGGACTATCGCAACGAAGCGCGGCTGTCGGCGTGCGGCGTGCTCGCGCTGGTGGCGGTGATCGCGCCATTGCTGGTGCTGTTTGGGCTTAAGTTCGGGCTGGTGGGCAGCCTGACCGAGCGCCTGCAACGCGACCCGGGTGTGCGCGAGGTCATCGCGCTAGGCGGCGGGCGTTTCAGCGCCGGTTTCATCCAGGAACTGGCCCAGCGCCAAGGTGTGGCCTTCGCCATCCCGCGTACCCGGCAGATCGCCGCCACCGCCGAACTGTTGATGCCTGCCCAGGGGCGCGGGGTAACCGTGGAGATGCTGCCGACCGCCGCAGGCGATCCCTTGCTCGGCACGCTCGCGCCGCCCAGCGAGCTGCGCCAGGTGGTGCTCAGTTTTACCGCCGCCGAAAAGCTCGGCGCCAAGGCCGGTGACGAACTGGTGGCAAGTTTCAGCCGCCAGCAAGCCAGCCAGATGCAGTGGCGCCAGACCCGCTTGCAGGTGGCGGCAGTGCTGCCACTGGCGGCGTTCGAACGCGATGGGCTGTTCGCGCAACTGGCGCTGCTGGAGGCGGTGGAAGACTACCGCGACGGCCGCGCAGTACCGGCGCTGGGCTGGCCCGGCGAAGTGGCGGCCAGCGAGGGCGTGCGGGTGTACCCGGCGTTTCGTCTGTACGCCAGCGAACTGGACGATGTCGAGCCGCTGCGCCGGTTCTTTGCCGAGCGCCAGTTGCTGGTCTCGACCCAAGCCGCGCAGATCGCTCAGGTGCAATCGCTGAGCCGCAACCTGGACCTGGTGTTCTGGATCATCGCCGCGTTGGCCGTGGCGGGCGCGGTGGCAGCCATTACTGCCGGTGCCGTGGCCGGCGTCGAGCGCAAGCAGCGTGAGCTGGCGGTGCTGCGCCTGCTGGGTTTTGGCAGCGCCGCGTTGCTGTTGTTCGTGATGCTCCAGGCGCTGTACAGCGGCCTGCTCGCCGCCCTGCTCGCCGGGCTGCTGTACCTGTTGGCCGAGCATGGCCTGAACCGACTTTTCATGCAGGTGCCGGGCGAGTTCGCCAGCCGCCTGCTGCCGCTGCATTACCTCGTTGCGCTGGGTGCCGTGCTACTGGCCAGCACCACCGCCGCCGCCCTGGGCGGCTGGCGGGTATCGCGCATCGATGCTGCCCAAGGAATCCGTGATGTCTGACCACCGCTTTGGGGCTGCTGCCCTGATCCTCACCGCCTTGACCCTCGCGGCCTGTTCGCCGGCCGATGGCGACGACAAGGCCAAGCCAGCGACTGCCCAGGCCGCCGAGCCGGCGCTGGATGCCAGCAAGCTGGATAACCCCAAGCCGCTGCCAGGCGATGTCAGCCTGCCGCTGCCGTGTGGTGGTGAAATGGTGTTGCGCAGTGTCTACGTACTGGCCCAAGGCAGCCTGGATGACCGTGAAGTGAACCTCGGCTACCCGTTCAGCGAAGGCGAGGCGGGCTACAAGCAGTCGTTCATCTCGGGCTATCGACGCGACTTCATCAACGGTCAGTTCAGCCTACAGGACCTCGCGCCGCAGTGGCGTGAGGCAGTGGCGCCGAGCCTGCCCAAGGTGGACAAGCACAGCCCGCTCAAGCCGATGATGTACTTCATCGGCAAGTACGAGGTGACCGCACGCCAGTACGCCCAGGTCATGGCTCAGGCGAGTGCGCTGGCCAATGGCGGCCCCGAGCCTGCTTGCCAGGTCGATACCACCCCGGCCGGGCGCTTGCCCAAGGTCAAGCTCTCGCGCTTCGAGGCCGACCGCTTTGGCGCGGTGTACAGCGCCTGGTTGATGAAGCATCACCGCGACCTGCTGCCGGTCAGTGGGCGTGATGGCAAGGCCGAGGACGGCGGCGTGGGCTTCGTGCGCTTGCCTACCGAGGTGGAGTGGGAGTTCGCCGCGCGTGGCGGCTCGCAGGTCAGCCGCCAGGAGCTGGAAGGCCGGCTGTTCCCGCGCAAGCTCGCCGCTGGCGACAGTGATGGCCCGTTGGCCGACTGGGCGGTGTTCAACCAGGTGGCCGGTGGCACCGGGCAAGCGGCGCGCTTGATGCCCATCGGCACCAAACAACCCAACCCGCTGGGGCTGTTCGATGTGATCGGCAACGCCGCCGAAATGGTTCAGGAGTCGTTCCAGCTGGTTAACGCCGGGCGGTTGCAAGGCGCCTACGGCGGCTTCGTGGTCAAGGGCGGCAACTACCTGGAGGGCGAGGGCACGCTGTTCACCGGCATGCGCCGCGAGTACCCGCTGTTCGCCGCGGACGGCACCGAGCAGCGCAACGAGACCACCGGTTTCCGTATCGCCATCGGCGCGTTGTCGGCGCCGCGCTCACGCTACCCGGAGCTGTTCGAGCAGTGGCAGAAAGAGGGCCG
The DNA here is from genome assembly GCF_048068415.1 of Pseudomonas sp. NY15463. NCBI lineage: Bacteria > Pseudomonadati > Pseudomonadota > Gammaproteobacteria > Pseudomonadales > Pseudomonadaceae > Pseudomonas > Pseudomonas sp. NY15463. Next base: position 421,579 of record NZ_JBLUQD010000004.1, on the reverse strand, counting down.
CCTGGCGGGCCTGACCGATGACATCGACGCCGCGCAGGACCCGACCAAACGCCTGGACAGCATCATCGCCGCCACCCCCGATCCGCGCCAGCAGGCCGAGCTTGGGCTGGTCAACGAAGAACTCAAGCGCAACGTCTCGCTGATCGCCCGCCAGCGCGAGGAAGCGGCCGGCAACCTGATCCAGTCCGCCGCCCTGGTGGCCGAGACCATCAACAACTACAACATTCGCCTGACCAACTTGCAGAACACCCAGGCCAAGGCCGAAGCGTCCGGCGACCAGACCAGCGCGCGCATGTACGGCGCCGCCATCGCCAATGGCCGCGCCGCGCTCGACGGCGCGGTGGCGATCTACATCGACAACCTGGCCAGTGGCACGCGCTACACCGATGCGGTGATCCAGGCGCAGTTCCAGCGGGTCACGCAAGAACTCAATCGCAAGCCGGTCCTGGGCAACAGCCTGGTGACCCGCGCCACCCTGTTCGTTCGCCATGTCGGGGAGTACCGCCAGAACCGGCGGGCCGACCCGGCGACGATCCTCAAGGAGCTGCTGGCATCGGCCGCCCCGCGACCCTAAGGACAGCTTCAGCACAACGGACTTCCGGGTGGCATGAGGCCCTCGGAGATGAAATAACCCAAGAGAGAACCTGACCATGTTCACCCGCAAACCCCTGATCACCGCTTCCCAGGCTCGTACCGCCCTGCTGCTGGCCGCCGGTTTCAGCACCGTGTTGCTGAGCGGCTGCGCCAGTTCCCCGGTTTCCAAGGTGGGTGCGACCACCAAGGTCGAGTACTACCCCAACTGCTACGAGCCGGTGCAGCACCTGCGTAGCACCGACGGCGACATGACCCGTTCGGTGGCCACCGGCGCGGTCATGGGCGCCCTGGGCGGCGCCCTTGCAGGGGCCTTGGTGGATGACGAGAAGCGTGGCCGTAACGCCGCCATCGGCGCCGCTGGCGGTGCCTTGGTGGGTGGTGCTGCCGGCTACTACACCGAGCGTCAGAAGCAGATCAGCGACGACAAGCAGCGCATCGCCTCGTACGCCGCCGACATCAGCAAGAACGCCGCCGATGTCGACCGCACCACGGCCTACGCCAAGTCGTCCCAGGCATGCTACCAGCGCGAGTTCACCAGCCTGATCGATGGCCGCAAGTCGGGCCGTATCAACGACACCGAGGGGCGCAAGCGCCTGGCCGAGATCGTCTCGGGGTTGCAGGAGTCGAACAAGCTGCTGACGGCGGTCAATGGTCGTCTGGGTGAGAACCTGAACAACTACACCCAGGCTTACGAGCAAGACCTCAAGCAAGTGGGCGTCGAGCGTACCGAGGTGGTCGCCGTGGCCGAGCCGCCCAAGGTGGTCACCACCGGCAAGAAGAAAGCCACCAAGAAAGTGCAGCCGGCCAAGATCAACAAGAACGTGCCGCAGGAAGCCGTGGCCACCGAAAAGACCCTGCAGAACGCCAACAGCAAGCAGGCCGAGGCGCAGCAGGTGGCCAAGGCCGGTACCGACCAGGTGAACGGCATGTGCCGCAACCCGGACATGGGCGACTGGGCGCCGGTGCCGTGCCCGAACGTTTGATGATCACGCTTCGCTGATCTGACACGTTCTCTGAGCGGCCTTGTGCCGCGAAGGCCGCTCTCATAGGACTGCACATAACTTTTTGAGTTAGCAGGGACCTGTGGGAGCGGCTTTAGCCGCGAACACCGGCGAAGCCGGTGCCATGCACCGCGTCGTTTGCTTCGCGGTGCTCCGGCACTCCGGTAAACCCGCTTCCACAGGGGGCGCGGCGCGTTTGCGAAATCAGTTCTCTGTGCGACAGCGCAGCCCAAAGGGCTGGGTGATCTCCTACAGGGCTAGCGCAGCGCTTGTGAACCCCGTGTTCTGGCGTTGGTGCAGCGCGAATAGCTAGGTGGGCCTTCATACAGGCGCATCTTGAGTAAGGAAACCAAACCGTGACAGACCTCCTGGTCAACTCTCTGGCCAATAGTTCCCAGTTCCTGGCACGACAGCGTATCCAGGCCCGGATCAACCTGCCGCAGATGTTCGCGGCCATCGATGCCGACCCACGCATCGTCGGTGCCGGGGTGGTGTATATCGACGCCGAATACAACGTGATTACCCTGCGCGAATTCCAGCCGATCTGCAGCATTCGGCCCAAGCGGGTGATCTTACGCGAGATCAAGAAGTACCAGACCCCCGCCCAGTACACCGAGCAGTTGCAGAACAACCCACGTGAGTCGCGGGTGGTGAAGGAGGCGGTGAACACCACGCTGTCCTGTGCCGGTGCGGTGATTGGCTGGTTCGTGGTGTTCAGCGGCACCATCGCTGCGCCTTTTTCCGGCGGCACCAGCCTGGTGCTGACTTACCTCGGTGGCGCCGCAGCTACCGCCAGCAGTATCCAGTGCGGTATCGGCGTGATGCGCACGGTACGTGAAGTGACCAATCCGGCAGCCAACGACGCGCTGGACAACAGTCAGTGGTACCAGAACGCATCGCTGGTGCTCGATGGCGTATCGCTGCTGGGAGTCGGCGCCTCGGGCCTGACCACTCTCAAGTACCTGCAAGTACACAAAGCCTCGACCGGCCGTAGCTGGCTGGAACTGACAAAAAGCCTCAGCCGCCAGCAGCGCAAGGCATTGACCGACGAATTGTTGTCGATCAAGCACCCGAGCCTGACTGCCAAGCAGCTCAAGCTGGAGCAGGCGGCAGGCACCCTGACCAAACGTTACACCCCGGCGCAGATCAACCATGCCACGCAAACCCTGCTACGCGATTCGCTTGGCGCAACCTTGGGTTTCGCCGGTAGTGGGACGGTGCAGAGCATTGCCGTGGGGCTGTACGAGGAGTTCGAATGATGAACCTCGGCGAGTTTCAAGGGTTCATGCGCCACTACTTCCCGACGTTTCTGTTGGGCTTTTTCATCTGTGTGGTGTCGGTGGCCATGTCACTGGCGATGTGGGTCGACAGCCACTGGCGCAATCATCCTGATAACCCGGTTTACAGCATGTTGGGCATCGCAAGCCTGGGGCTGCTGCTTTGCATCGGGCACTTCGCGATGATTCGCGGTTGGAAATGGGCAATGTGGGCAGTTTTACCTGTACCGGGTGTTGCCTTGCTGATGGCGCTGAGCCTTGTCGGCAGCGGCCTGCCTGCGGTGCTGTTGGCGATCATGCTGGTGCTGCCGTTGCTGGCGTTGTTGGTGTTCAACACTGCTCGGCATCGCGAGATGCGGCGCCGCTTGGTGGAATTGCGTCGGCAGCGCTAAGGCCTTGGACGGCAACCTGAAATCTGTAAGGAAACATACCCATGACAGCATTCATGCCTAATCCATTGGGCAATACCTGGCGCGCCAGCGCCTGCTTGCATTGATCGACCCGCAGAAACTGTTCACGGCAGTCGATGCCGACCCGGGCATCGTCGGCGCTGGCGTGGTGTGGATCGACAGCGAATTCAACGTCATCACATTGCGCGAGTTCCAGCCGGTCTGCAGTGTGCAGCCCAAACGCCTGATCTTGCGCGAGACACCACGCTATCTGTCGCCGGAGCAGTTCAAGACGCAAATCGAAACCAACCCGCGCGAGGCAAGCGTGTTGTGGGAGGCCTTCAATATGGGCCTGGCCTGCGGCAGCGCCTATCTGGGCTGGCTGGTCATGCTCAATGGCACCATGGCCGCGCCCTTTACCGGGGGCGCCAGCCTGGTGTTGACGGTGGTGGGGTACGCGGCAGCGGCAGCGGGCACCGCTCAATGTGGCGTCGGGTTGGTGCGCACCGGCTTCGAGATGTACGACCCTTCGCTCAATGACGCCTTGGACGGGGATGATTTCTACAATGCCACCTCCATGGTGCTCGATGTGGTGGCGCTGGCGGGGGTGGCCAGTACCGCCAAGAGTACGGTGCAGTTCGTACTGGCGCGCAAGCGTGCCACCGGCCAGAGTTGGCGCCAGCTGACCAAGGCGTTGAGTCGCCCGCAGCGCAAGGCGCTGGCCACTGAACTACTCGCCCTGGAGCACCCGGCCCTGATAGCCAAGCAGCTCAAGCTCAGGCAGGCGGCAGGCACGCTACCCAAACGCATGACGCCGACCCAGGTCAACGCGGTGACCACCACCTGTATACAGGACGCTGCTGGCGGAGTGCTGGGGCTTTCCGGTAGCAGCTTAGTGCGAGGCGGACTGAGCCAAGTCAAAGGCCTGGCAATCGGCTTGTACGAGGAGATCACGGAGTGAGACGAAGCCCGGAATTTACGGAGTTCGTGAAGCGTTACTTTGGAGTCTTCATTGGTGCTTGGTTTACCTCGCTGGTGGCAGTGGCATGGAGCTTCGTACTGGTGTGGGGTACCTGGTTCAGGGCGGGGACCAAGGACGAGATGCGCGCCACCTTGGTCGCGCTGCTGGTGGTGTTCATGCTCGGCCACGGCGCGGTAGTACGGGGGCGTGCTTGGGGGGCCTGGATCGTGGCAGCGATGTGTGTGACCTGTGTGGTGCTGGTGATCGGGACCTATGGACAGCGTCCACATCTGTTTCTGTTCTGCGCGAGTATTGCGTTTGCATTGGGGACGCTGCTGTTGATGAACGGCAGGCGTTATCGGGAAATGCGCGAGGTGTTGGCGGAGCATCGGCAACAGCGCCAGGCTGCGCGCCGTAAGCAGTAGTGGCGCTGCGGGTGTTGGCCACAGGTCTGGAAGAGGGAGATAGCTGAGTGAATCACGGCCTTGAGTTTCAAAACCTCATGTCACGTTACGTTTCGACATTCATTGCAGGCTTCTTCTGGTGCTGCTTTACGCTAACGGCCTCCATCGGCTTTTGTGAGGAAATCACCGAGTGAGGATCCACCCCGACCTTAGGCCGTTCATGCAACGCTACTTTTCGAAGTTCATGGCTGCGTATTTTTTGTCCATCTATGCTCTCGCGGCTACCTTCTGGTTGGTGTGGCATACCTACTGCAAGGCTTGTACCCGCGAGACGGTGTTCCCCTTCAGCTTGTTCACGCTGGTGGTGATTTTTGTCACTGCGCATGCGGCGGTCGTGAGAGGCCGCAATTGGGGAGCCTGGTTGGTCGCGGGTTTTTGTGTCGGTAGCATCATCATTGCGCTGCCGACCTACGCATACCGGCCGCATATCTTCATCTATTCAAGCGCTCTGCTGACTAGCTTGCTTGCGCTGCTGGTGCTCAACAGTACGAAATACCGAGAGATGCGCGTGAAGCTTTTCGAGTATCGGCAACAACGCAAAGCCGATCGAGCAGCGCTGGCGCGACGTCCGAAGGTGATTCGTCGGCGCAGGGGCTGAGGGCCTGATCGCGGGGCTAGCCGGCCCCGCGATGAGGGAGCGCTCAATACCGCCGGTTGCGGGCTATTTCGATATCGTTCATCAGCGCCTTGGCCAGGGTGCTCAGGTAGTCGGCGGCGCCCAGCAGCTTGTGGTCATCCTGCGCATCGCCTTCGCGGATCAGGTGCTTGATGTAGCCCAGCAGTATCGACACCTGCTCGTAGGCATCTTCGATGGGAATACCCGGCATGACCCGCAGTAGCGGCATCGATGGGCTGCCGGCGTCGAGCAGGGTTTCGACCCCGGCAGTCACGGCGCTTGGCGTGGTGTTTTCCATGTCATGCCTCGCCTCTGAGTTTGGCCATGTCCAGGGTGCCCAGTACATGCTCGCTCAGCGCGCGGGCGATGTCGGTGGCGTGGGCGGCGTTGGCCAGCATGCTCATGCCGGGTTGGTCGGTGTGGTTGCGGCAGTGTTCGTCGATGACTTGCGAGACGCCGCGTAATAGCTCGGTGATGTGTATCAGGGCGTCGGGAGGGTACATGTCGGTGCGGACGGTGAAGAAGGGGGAGAGGGGTAGTTTGCGGGCAGGTGGATCTGGGACGATCTTTTTCATGGCGTAGCTCCAAGGTTCGCTTCAAGGAGCTGCCACGTCGACCTTCTCACGGGCAGAGGGGTGGCAGCCGTGCGTGGGGTGAGAAACCGAGGGAACCTTGGGAAACTCGGCCAGGCAAAGCCTGCCCGCGCACGGCCGCCATGACGACTCAGCCGCTGAAGGATTCCAGACGGGTTCTCACACCCGGTCACCTGATGGCGACCCGAGGACGTTATTCCCGAGGTGGAAGTCCGGCAACGGTGATGCTTCTGAGTCGTGCGTAGGATAGGTCCGAAGCTGCTCCACGCTGAAGTATTTGGTTGCAGATTCGGAAATGTCGTACAGATCCTGCACTGATCGCACGTTCCTGTAGGAGATCACCCAGCCCTTTGGGCTGCGCTGTCGCGCAGAGAACTGATTTCGCAAGCGCTCCGCGTACCCTGTGGGAGCGGCGGTTCGGCGCCCCGACTTGCCCGCGAAGAAGGTGACCCGGTGTATGGCACCGGCTTCGCCGGTGTATGGCACCGGCTTCGCCGGTGTTCGCGGGCAAGCCCGCTCCCACAGGTCCCTGCTAAATCAACAAGTTATGTGTAGTTCTATGAGAGAGGGGTTAGCGGAGTGCCGGGTCACCGTTAGTCAGGCGATGTGATAGATGGCACCGGCTTTGCCGGTGTTCGCGGCACAAGGCCGCGCCTACACGGAGGCGTCGGTGAACTCGGGATTTGGCGCAGTCCTGCGGGTATCAAGCGGCTGGGCCGCCTTTGGGCAGCCGTACACTGGCCCGTAATCCGCCACCTTCACGATTGTTCAGCACCAACTCCCCACCATGGCTGGCCGCAATGCGCTGGGCGATGCTCAAGCCCAGGCCGTAACCCCCGGATGCCTGGTTGCGCGAGCCCTCGCCGCGTACGAACGGGTCGGTAACGGTGGCCATCAAGGTCGGCGCGATGCCGGGACCGCGATCGTCTACGTGGATGTACACCTCAGAAACCGCGACGTCCAGCGTGACTGAAACATCGCGGGCATAGCGCAGTGCGTTGGTCAGCAGGTTTTGCAGGCAACGTTGCAGCAGCAAGGCGTCGACCTGCACCTTACCGCCTTGGCCGTGCACCGGCAGCGGTTCCTCGGCGCTGGCCAGATCCGCGCACAGGCGCGTTACCAGGCGGTCGAGGTCCACTGTTTGCAGGTTGCGCTGTTCGCCAGCGCGCAGGTAGTCGAGCACCTGGCCGATCATGCCGTCCATTTGCGCGATGTTCTGGCGCAGGCGCTCCTTGTGCTCGCCATCTTCCAGCCGCTCCAGGCGCAGGCGCATGCGCGTCAGCGGGGTGCGCAAATCGTGAGACACGGCCGCAAGGAAATAGGCCTTGTCGCTGACCATGGCGATCAGTCGCTGCTGCATGGCGTTGAACGCCTGCGCGGCCTGGCGCACCTCCTCCGGGCCATCCAGTGGCAACGGCGCCTGCTCCAGGTTGCGGCCCAGGCCCCGCGCCGCTTCGGCCAGGCGACGTACCGGGCGCAGGCACAGGCGCACGGCCACCAGGCACACCAGCAACACGGCGACGATTCGCAGCGCATAGACCCGCAGCAGGTAGTCGCTGATCAGTACCCAGGCCGACTCGCCACTCCAGCCTTGCAACTCCTGGCCGTCGATGGTCAACCAGTGGCCGTCGGCCAACGGCACGGCGAACTCGATATGCGCCTGGGCGGTACGCAGGCCGAACAGGCTGCGCCAGACGATCGGCTGGCCCAACTCGTTGGTCAGTTGCACCTTCAGCAACCGCACCTGGGAATCGCGACCCAGCTCATAGGCCAGGGCCTGCTGTAGCAACAGCTCGACACGGCGGCGAGCGCGACGGTCGTCGGCTTGCGCTGCCGGCAGGCTTTGCGCGCAGCGCAGGTGGTAATACCGAGGCACCGGCAGCGTTCCGGCATGGCACTGGGCTTGGGCGATCAGCGGGGCGCTACGCACGGCGATCAGGCGCACCGGCGCCTCCAGCACCTGGGCAAAGCGCACATCGAACCAGATGCTGCTGGACAGCAGTTGGATCAGCAACGTGCCGCTGATCATGATCAGCAGCAGTTGGCCGAACAAGGTGCGCGGCCACAGCCGGCGGAGCAAGCGCACCTCAGGCGTCCGACGCGTCGCGGCTCAGGCTCAGCAGGTAGCCTTCGTTGCGAATGGTGAGGATCTGCGCGGTTGCTCCGGGCGCACGGCGCAGTTGCTGGCGCAGGCGGCTGATGCACATGTCCACGGAACGGTCGTCGGGCAGGTGGTCACGGCCAAACGCGCAACGCGTGAGGTGATCACGCGAGACCACGCGGTTGTTGGCTTCGAGCAGTTCACGCAACACCCGGTAATCAGAGCGCGGCAGGGTCAGCGCCTGGCCGTCGGGGTGGGTCAGCAGGCGCGTGACCGGGTCCAGACGAAAACCGGCGAAGCACTGTGGCTCACCGTCGTTTTGCTCGGGGCTGGGCTCAAGACGCTGCGGTCGGCGCAACACCGCCTTGATCCGCGCCACCAGCTCACGTGGCTCGAAGGGCTTGGCCAGGTAATCGTCGGCGCCTACCTCCAGGCCGATGATGCGGTCCAGGGCGCTGCCCTTGGCCGACAGCATGATCACCGCCAGCCCCGGCTGGGCCTGCAACTGCCGGCACAGGCTGAGGCCGTCCTCGCCCGGCAGCATCAGGTCGAGTACCACCAGGTCGACCTTGTGGCGCGCCAGTTGCGCGTGCATCTGCTCACCGTCGGCGGCTGCCAGGGCCTGGTAGCCGGCGTCGGTGAGGTAATCGCAGAGAAGTTCGCGGATCTCGTCGTCATCATCGACGACCAGCAGGGTCATGCTCATCTGTGGCTGTACCTGTAGAGAAGAAACCTCGGCGCTCATTACATCCCATTACATACCCGTACATGCCGGGCATGGAGCGTAAAAGGCGGATGCCTAGAATCGTAACAAAAAATCATCTGCGAATACGAAGCCTTCCCAAATGGTACGCAAGAGCATCATGAACGACACATCCCTGTTCACCCGAGGCGGCAGCCGCCTCACCCCGCTTGCCTTCTTCGTTGCCCTCGGGCTGTCTGGCACCGCTGCGGCCGAGGGCCAGGTGCTGGAGCTGGACGCCACCAACATCGACAGCAGCGCACTGCCGGTGGCCGACGAGACCGGCCAGATTGGCTACACCGTCGAGAGCACGCGCAGTTCCACAGGCCTGAAGCTGACGCCGCGACAAACCCCGCAATCGGTCACCACCATCACCCGTGAGCAGATGGACGATCGCGGCGTGCAAAACATCGAGCAGGCGCTAGAGACCACGCCGGGCGTCACCGCGAGCAAGAGCGAAGTGGGTGGCCGTACCGATTTTCGCGCCCGAGGCTACTCCATCAGCAACTGGAAGATCGACGGCTTGCAGTTCCAGGGCGGCTCGGACTTTGCGGGTGGCGGCAACGCGTTGAACATGGACCTGTACGAGCGTATCGACATCGTGCGCGGTGCCAACGGCCTGCTCGGCGGCACCGGTGACCCGTCGGCCACCGTCAACCTGATCCGCAAGGCTCCGACCAAGACCTTTGGCGGCAGTGCCTACGCCACTTACGGCAGCTGGGACAAACGCCGTCTGGGCGCCGACCTGAACCTGCCGCTGTCCGAAGACGGCCGCCTGCGCTCGCGTTTCGTGATGACCCAGGAAGACGCCAACTCCTTCCGCGACAACCAGTCCAACCGCTCACGCGCCGCGCTGGCCAACTTCGAATTCGACCTGGACGACGCCACCACCCTCGGCGCCGGCTACCAGTACGAGTACAACAAGATCGTCGGTGGTGGCTGGGGCGCCAACATCCCGATCTGGTACGCCGACGGCAGCAAGACCGACCTGCCGCGCAGCAGCAACCTGGTGCCTAGCTGGAGCTTCGGGGAGTACATCACCCGTACCGCCTTCGGCTCGCTGGCGCACCGTTTCGACAACGACTGGAGCCTGGACCTGAACGTTGCCCAGAGCACCAGCGAGGTGCTCAACCACCGCGGCCTGGCCAAGGTCAACTCGGCCGGTGGCGGCAACTACGGCGGCTACTGGGACCAGGACGGCAGCGGCGCGGTGCTCAACGGCCTGCACAGCTCCACCGACACCACCCAGCAATCGGCGCAGATCGATCTATCCGGTCCGTTCCAGCTGTTTGGCCGCACCCATCAGGCGATGGTCGGTTACAACGACAGCCGTACCGTGGCTTGGTCGCCGGAGTACGACTGCACCATGGTGGGCGATGGCATCACCCGCAACGACCTGGCGGGCTGCCAGTTCCGCGCCAACAACGGCCTGCCCATCAGCGACTGGGGCAACGGTGTCGACGACGACTACCAACTGCTGGCCTCGCGCACGGGCCGTCACACCAAGACCACCACGCGCCTGCAGGGTATGTATGCCGCTACCCGCTTGAGCATCACCGACCCGCTGTCGGTCATCCTCGGCGCGCGCGTCACCGACTATTCCTCGACCACCCTGGCGCTCACCGGTGCGCGCACCAACCGACAGAACAACGGCATCGTCACGCCGTACCTGGGCGTGGTGTATGACCTGAACGATACCTACTCGGTGTACGCCAGCTACACCGATATCTTCAACCCGCAGACCCAACTGACGGTCAACGGCAGCGTGGTCGAGCCGATCCGTGGGCAGAGCTACGAAACCGGTATCAAAGGCGCTTGGTTCGATGGCCGGTTGAACGCCTCGGCGGCGTATTTCCGCACCAAGCAGGAAAACAAAGCTGTCCTCGATGGCGCCTTGACCACCCCGACCGGTGCGCAGGCCTACACCGCAGGCTCCGGCCAGGAAACCGACGGTATCGACCTGGAAGTGGCCGGCGCGCTGACCCCGAACTGGAACGTGTACGCCGGCTATACCTACCTGCACTTCCGCCGCGTCGACAGCGATGGCCTGAGCGACCCGTCGCACCTGTTCAAGGCCTCGACCACCTATCGTCTGTCCGGCCCGCTGGAGCGCCTGACCCTGGGCACTGGCGTGAGTGCGCAAACCAATATCCGCGCGCTGTCCAGCCCCGCCGGCCAGCCGACCAATGGCGTCAGCCGCAGTGCGACCGACGTGAACTGGTCGGGGTATGCGATCTGGAACGCCATGGCCAAGTACCAGTTAACCGACCAGACCGCCGTCACCCTCAATGCCAACAACCTGTTCGACAAGCACTACTACACCCGTTACGGGTTCTATGCCGGGGCCATTTATGGCGATCCGCGTAACCTGTCGCTGACGGTGAGCACCTCGTTCTGACGCACAAAGCCCGCGCAAGCGGGCTTCTCACATCTGGCCGACGGATGGCAGGGCCGCCCACATGAAGGCTGGGCGTGCCTGCTCAGGCCGCATTTCCCATCCCTGCACGCCCATCCACGCGACCTGCTGCTCGCCCGTTGCAGAGCCTTTGCCGACGTAGGCCGCGATTGGACTGGCGTGTCGTGCCAGAACGCGGGCTTTGTCCGAGCGTATCGCGTATGGTGGCCAAGTGTACGTCGAATGCCGGTGGGCGTGGTGCCCGCGGCATGCGCAAGTCATGCCTGCCGTTCACGCGTCCAACATCCAACTATCCTCTCTGGGCAAGATGGACGGGCCATTACCTCCCAGCACATTGCCGAATCTAACCAGGGTATGCATGAGCCTGCACAAGCGTAATAACTTACATATCATCGGTGATGGCAGCGCCACCTTGATCTTGTCCCATGGGTTTGGCTGCGATCAGTCGATGTGGAGGCTCATGCTGGCGCATTGGGCTACGCGCATGCGCGTCATCACCTATGACCTGGTCGGCGCCGGGCAGTCAGATCTCGATGGCTATGATCGGGAAAAGTACGCTTCGCTCTGGGGCTACGCGACAGATCTCAACGAGATCATCAGCGCGTTTGCCCAAGGTCCTGTCATCATCGTCGGCCACTCGGTCAGCGCCATGATCGGCGTGCTGGCTGAACGTCAGCAGCCTGGGCGAATTGCCGGGCTGGTGATGATCGGAGGGTCGCCTTGCTACATCGACTCCAGTACCTACAGCGGGGGCTTTTCGCGCGAAGAGGTGCAGACGCTACTCAGCAGCATCGACGAAAACTACCTTGGCTGGTCCAGTACGATGGCGCCGGTGCTGATGGGGTCGAGCGGGCAGCCGGCACTTCAAGAGGAACTGCTCAACAGTTTCTGCCGCACCGATGCGCAGATCGCCCGGCATTTTGCGCGGGTCATCTTCCTGTCCGATCATCGCCAAGAGGTCATCGGCCTGCACCTGCCGACGCTGATCCTGCAAAGCACGGCCGACCCGGTGGTGCCGGTGGCCGTGGGTGAGTACCTGCAACAGGTGATCCCCGACAGCCGGCTGGTGCTGATTGACAACATCGGCCATTACCCACAATTGAGCGCCCCCAGTGCTTGTTCCGCCGCCATGGACGGATTTTTCGCAAGCCTAGGGCTAGGCCATGAATGACCCGACGCTGCTGTTCAGCGAGTCGTACTTCGAGCACGCGCCCTGCGGGCTGGTGGTCATGGCGGCGGATGGCACGTTGTTGCGGTGCAACTCGACGCTCAGCCACTGGCTGGGCTATGACCCTGGGTATTGGCAGGGGCGCAGTTTCGACCAACTGTTGACCGTGAGTGGTCGCACGTTCCACCTGACTCACTGGGGGCCATTGCTGAACCTGCAGGGCTCGGTTTCGGAGGTGAAAGTCGGCCTGCGCCATCGCGCCGGGCATGTGGTGGGCATGCTGCTCAACGCCATACGGCGCGAAACCGCCGAAGGGGTGAGCTATCATCTGGCGCTGTTCAGCACCATGGAGCGCGACCGCAACGAGCAGTTGGTGTTGCAGTCCATGCAGCGCGCCGAAGAGCTGCTGGCGCAGAAAATCAGCGCCGAGAAAGCCTTGCAGCAGGCCCAGGACAAGCTCGCCATGGCCTACGCAGAGGCCGAGCGACGAGCGGTGCTGGCAGAGCAGATGGTCGCGGTTGCCAGCCACGACCTGAAAACCCCGATGACCGCCATCAAGATGGCCACCGAGTTGCTCGGACGCGACGTGCAAAGCGGCCGCGCGCGGCGTTTGCTGGGCAGCATCAGCACCTCGGCCGAGCGGGCGCAACGCATGGTCGTCGACCTATTGGACTTCGCCTCGGTCAAGCTGGGGCAGGGCATCAGCATCCGCCGCCAGCAGGTTGACCTGCTCAAGGCGGTGGACCAATGCGTGAGCGAACTCAGGATCGCCTTCGGCAATGCCAGCATCCGCCACCTGTCACGCGGCCAGGGCATGTTCGACGTGGACCCGGACAGGTTGCAGCAGATGCTCGGCAACCTGGTCGCCAACAGTGCGGCCTATGGCGACCTGCGCTACCCGATAACGCTGACAACCGAGTTTGCTGATGAGGGCGTGATCCTGAGCGTTCACAACCACGGCCCAGCCATTGCCGAAGAGTTGCTACCGACCTTGTTCGAACCGATGACCCGGGGCAGCGACCGGCAGGAGGGGTTGCGCTCGGTGGGACTGGGGTTGTTTATCGTCAAACAGATTGTCGAGTCGCATTGTGGACGGATCAGCATGGCGTCTGATTTGGTGAATGGGACATCGTTTGTGATTGTTTTGCCGTTAGGGGCGGGGGGCGGTGTTGGGTGAGCGGGGGGCTCCAGACGGACGATTTTTTGCCGTAAGGGCAGAGAATTCGCGGGGCTGGAACGGGGTGGGTGTTGGGGGGCCGGAGCAGCCTTTTACAGGCGAACGCTATCGACCATAGCGCTCATTCGAGGAAGGCAGCTACCGACCCGAAATGCGGTAGTCGCCTCTAAAACCCGCCCCGAATCCCCAGCCTAACTCACAGACCTATAGCTGTTGCTCCCATCAGATCATTCATCTTCAGCAGCACTGTTAGCTTTAGCTCGACTCACCATCCATGGCAGCGCCGGTTGAGCTCGGACCTTTTTGTACTGGCCGCGGGCAAACATGTATGTCTGCAACTCCATGAAGTGGCGGTTGCGCCCAGACAGTTCGTACGTGATGAGGAAGACGATAAGCGGTTTCTCCGCGCCCTCCCATTGCTGGTGAATCCGCTCGAGCGTCAGCTTGAGGTCTTGAACGCGGCTATAACCTATAAATGTCTGGAATACCGCATTGTCCGCGCGCTCGAGGAGCTTGGAAATCTCGTTGATGTCGGTATGCGCCCGTTTCCATTCCCATTCGACGAACGAAAGTGTGTTGCCTTCCGGGTAACGTATTACCGCATCGGTGCGACCGCCTTGCTCGAACAAAGCCCTGGCGCCCAGCAGGGTGGCGCATTGGCGTACCACCAAGCCCAGGTGGATTGTCCAGTCGGCGCGACCTGCCAGGTCGTTGGCTTCTGTCACTGGGAAGTCGCGGTACCACAAGCAGTTGAACAGCGTGATGAAATCCTTCTCGACCCGCTTCATAGCCATCCTCATCGTATGAATAACCAATGAAGGATTTAACGGCTGGCGCGTTGAGAAGTTGAGGGTAGTTGCTCGGTAACGTACGCGCGGGGTGCCCACCGGGTCAGTTCGTCGGCTGGGAAGGAGCGCTAGAGAGGGGATTGCCGGGGCCGCTTTGCGGCCCATCGCGGCACAAGGCCGCTCCTACAGGGAGAGCGAAAACAAAAAAGGCCCACCTTTCGGTGAGCCTTTTCAGTACTGCGTATGGTGCCGGCACCAGACGAACGGTTTCTTGCTGTGAGGGCAGGGGATTCGCGGGCCTGGAATTTAGTGGATTTTTTGATGTACCTCATAAGGTATCTATAAAAAAATCAGCTAGTTATGGCTTTCTGTGGAATCGAATCGGGAATTTTGGGGCCCTATCGATTGCTTCGATGCAAGAGGACGTCTGCTGCTGAAGACATCTTGAAAGCTTCAGTGAGATCTGAAATCACCGGTTTTGATAACTAGCCGGGTACGTGAACAAAATCTCTCGAAGCAGCCCTCTACAGAGGGCCCCTATCGACCCTAATCGGCCGATGACGGCAGAGGCACGTTGACCACGGGCCGAAGCGCTCTCGCATATCTCGCCACGCAGCACCCGAACAGAGCACCCAGAGCACACCATCGAGCATCAGTCGGTCGCTAAGGCGCGGGCGCCCTTGGCCGTGGGTTTCGATGAAGAGGTCGGAGACCAAACCCCAGGCCTCGTCCGAGAGTTCGTAACGCTTTGCCATCACAGAATTCCTTTCCGTTGCTGGCGGGTGCCTCTACAAAATCTCAGCGCTGGAAGCGCGACGATTGGGTTTCTCGGGGTTTCGTACAGAGCCTAAAAGCGACGCTCATTCATAATGGCACGCATATTCCTATTTCGCTCGTTGATCATAGGGGTGGGTAGTTGTATCTTTTCATTGGCGCGGAGCGCTTGATTTATTTCAGATTCTGATACGCTTTCAGATTTATCACCAATTACAAGTACGGCGGAACCTCTGACAACTTTAGAGGCGCCTTCGGTATTCTGATTGTCTTTCAGGATTTTGCGATACCAAGCGCTCGCAGAGACGTCGCCGGCCTCGCGTGTCAATATAAGTGAGTTATCCTTAATAGTGCTGCCTATGCTGTTACTCTGTTCTTCCAAGGTGAGATTGGCAGCCAGAACGGACTCTTTGTCTTCAGGCGAAAACCAGACGACCTCTTGTGCGAATTTGTCCACGGTTGAAAAATTCGCCTCAAATGCCACCGTTTCTATCAGGAAGTTGGGTGATCTCTCGGATTTCTTGAGAGTTA
This sequence comes from Pseudomonas sp. NY15463, assembly GCF_048068415.1. Classification (NCBI taxonomy): domain Bacteria; kingdom Pseudomonadati; phylum Pseudomonadota; class Gammaproteobacteria; order Pseudomonadales; family Pseudomonadaceae; genus Pseudomonas; species Pseudomonas sp. NY15463. The sequence goes on along the minus strand of NZ_JBLUQD010000004.1, from coordinate 405,987 downwards.
GCCTTATTTTTCCTTTCGGTAGTGGCGAGTCCGTGTAGACGACTCTGCCAGAGTCAGTGCTTAGGGATATGGTTTCTTGAACAAGTGATTTTCCGCATAGAATGGCCGTGGCAGATGGTTCGCAATGGGCGACGTTGGATATGTTTTCATATTTTGCTTCTGTGATTTCCGTCCCAAATGGCGCTGCTACAAATAGCTTTGATTTTGGGTTGTCCGGGATGGATCGTTTTAACTGGCTTGTATCGATCTCTATCGTTGACGACCCTTTTATTTCTGGGAGTTCATATTTGGGCCGCTTTTCGCTAAAGGTAACTTTGTTTTTTTCGAGCCATGACTTCACCTGGGTTGTTAACGGGATGATGAGTGACATGCCGATTATGGATTGTGATCCTCCGCCAATTCCCATATAGCTGACAAACCTCCCATGCCAAACAGCGGCGACCATGTCTTTCCTTTCAAATATTGGGCCACCACTTGTCCCGCTGTTCAAACTTGACTCTTCAACCAAGCCGAATGGAGGCTGTTCAAGGGGGCTTGAGAATGTCGCGGAGACTTGGGAGGGAGGATAAGCCTTGGGTGGGTCGTTTAAGATGTTATATCCAAGCCCTTTAAGGGAGTCGCCTGGAAGTAAAGTATTTGTGAACCTGAGACCCATGGGCGGAAGGGAGGCTGCATAAGATATGTCCTCTAGCTGCAAAAGTGCCAGATCGTACTCCGGGTAGGTATCCTTGATGCGTGCATTAAAAGGACCTTGGAACTTCCATTTTCCGTTTTGTATTCTTGGAAAAAATACCTTCAAAACGATACTTTCGTATAACTCAGGGTTGCCTGTAACATGGAGTGCAGTTAACAGTTCCCCATTTTTCGATATCACAAAGCCAGACCCACCAGAGCGTTCGGTTTCGCCATTGTAAAGCGTTGCATTTGATATGATGGCCGCCACGCTTTCTAAATACTGAGTTCGAGGGATGCTTTCAGCTTCTGCCTTATGAGGGAGGCAAATGGAGAAAACTAGTGAAACCAGTATTTTGAATTTCAGGGTGCGCATGCTATCAGTTCTCCATTGCAAGCGGCGCATGGCGCTCAGCTGTTTTCAGCTTGTAATGTTGGGCAACCGAATATTTGTCCAGGGGGCTGAGTATTTCAAGTACTTGGCCGTTGCCTTCCTCGTTATTGCTATACATTTTCCAAGTGGGTGAGCAATAGTTCATGATGGATTTTTCATCATACTTAGAGATGAGCTTTACACCTCTTGCACCAACGCTATTTACATCAGCAGCACACTCAGGGGCATCACTGCGAGTATGTTCATGAATAAATCCTAAAGCATGCCCGAATTCATGTACTGCCAAGTACTTGACGCAGTCTTCTTTCGATTTATCTACCCGACATGCAGGGCGCCAGTTTTTGAAATCAAAATTCAGAACCATGCCTCCCGCTCTGCCGTCGAGATAGCGACCCAATCCTTTTGTTCTAGGGGCCTCATCTCTCACTGTTATGTGAATGCCTCCTTCTCGAGAGTCTTTGCAAAGCCTCCATCCAATGAACCTGACATCCGAATGTTTCGGCCAACTGGAAACGACAGCAAGCTCTACAATGGCTCTGTAATGCTCTTCTGTAGTGTTTGTCGGGTGTTCATCCCAACAGACGTTAATGACTGGATTGCTCCATCGGGTCTGGCGCTTTACCGCACCATATTGATCGACCGAAATGAGTCCGTTTGGCTGGGCATAAAGCTCAAGTGAATCTTGTTCGACCTGCGGCTCGCCTGCGGCACCAGCCGAGAGAGTGGAGGTTGTTATCAACACCGCGAAGTACAGGATGCGGTCCATCATCGACTCCAGGTGGCGCTTGCAATGTTTTTTTTTCTGCTAGATTCAGAGTGTAGTTCACCCTAAAGGAGCTTTCAAATGCGACTGGTTCCCTCTTTGCTCACGGCTTCTGTCGTTGTGAGTCTTTACGGTTGTGCGGTGCCAAGTACGAAATACACTTTATATGACCAAAACGCTGAGCGCGTGAGTATAGACAGCACGGCTGATACCTACATGCTTGCCAAGTCTCAATTGACGATCTCGAAAAAAATCTCAGAGGAGGATGGGAATGCGACTGATGCGATAGAAGTGGCGTTGAGGAAGATTGAAGATACACGGCTTTCTTTAGGTATTACGCCGTGGAACAGATGGTATGGTGTAAAAACCCGGATCGCACTGACAAAAGTCGATAACACTCAGTTGGTTCAAACAGTTACAGTGGAGGTGGAAGACAAGAGGAAAGAATTTATTCAGTCAGCATTCACGCTGTTGGGGACTATCGCGAAATTGCCTATTAGTGAAAAGGCAGAGGGTGAGGCTAAACCTGTATTTAAAGCCTTTCCAGCAGTGATAGATGCCAGTGAGGCAATAAGGGAGTGCCGTCGAAATAAATGCGAAAAAACGATTCTGAACGCTTCAGAATGGGGCGTTCAGGCAACTATTTCCGTCGCCCCCGTCCCCCCAGACGCTGTGGATGTAAAGCATCTTAATGACCCAGGGTTCTTGCAGAGTGCTAAAGGCGTATTTTTTGCGTCGGCGTGCAGACAGGCGACTATCCGTGTCTCAAAGATTGAGAATTCCGACGTTGATTTTGTTCAGCACTTCTCTTTGGCTGATCCAAACTTTGTGCAGATAATTGCCTTGCCCGCCAATGGCAGCATCACGGCACACGCAGAGTGCGGCTATTCTGTAGTTGCCCAGGACGTCGAGCTACAAGAAGACACTGATGTGGCGAATACGTTCTTTGTTGAATATTACAAAATTCAGGATGCGCTGCATAAAAAACGCAAGGAGAGCGACTCTGAATCAGAATATGAAAATGGGGATGAATAGCTAGGTGTTCAGTCCCAGAGAGTCATGGTGCATCCTTAACCCCCCCAGGAGGAGGATGCATTTTACACGGACGTATCCATGGTTCAGCCCGCACGACGCCGCGAATTATGGTCGTTATTTGTGAAACACCAAACTAGTTTAATAGACAGGCAGGATGGCCGCTCTTGGCCAGACTTTTACCGCTCATGACGGGCAGCAAACGGCTTTTCGCCAAGTGTCGCTTTGGGTCGGTTGCGGTCGGTCGTGAATATCAAAGTCAGACCTTATTAGCACTTGAAAATCCATTCTCTTTCTAAACGGCGAGCCAGCAGCCGCACGGTCAGCAGGTAGTAATATCGTGTTGCTTTGCATCGCCTCGCTAGTCGGTGGTCGAGAAACCAAGCAACATGTTTTTTCTGCCAACCCCAAGGTGTTTCTAGCTTCCAGCGCGCTGCAATTTCGGCCTGAATGATTTTCGCCTGGCGTATATGGCGTTGCCGGGTTGAGTGTGAGCCGGTCAGAACGCCAGCCAAGAACAGTTCCATATCGAATGGCTTACTCATATGCGTCCTCCAATGTAGGCCGCGACCACATCGATCCGACCGTGCCCCAGCTCATAGCTGATTTGCCTTCGGGCCTCACGATCAAGTGTCTTATCTACGTGGCAACATTGGCCGCCGTTGATAGGCGCGGGGTGCTGGGTGATTTGCTCATAGCGTTCACATGCGTACGCCGCTCGTAGCTCATGGAAGCCCTTGAGCTTGAGTGCATGCAGGACGTCCCGCGCTGGGCGGATGATTTCCTGCAGAACATTCCGATAGCTTTCGTCTGGCGCAATCAGGTTGCGGCTACTCGCAGGCGACACCTGCCGTGCAAACTCAAGTGCATCTTGAACATGGTGGTCCACCGCAATCCATCGTGGCGCCGAGGCGCCAGCTCGGCCGCCTTTGGTGCCATCCTGAATGTTGATCCTGCCTAGGTCGTTAGCCTCACGGCTCAGCCGTGGCAAGTCGGCTAGGATTGCCTCACGCAAGCGCATGCCGGTGGCTCGCGCCAACAGAACGGTTGCAGCGGCCCGTAGCTGATGATCGCGGCAAAGCACATCGACAATCTGCTTAACCTGTCTGCGGTCTTGGCCCTGCGGCACTGAGTGTCGAACTCCGCTACGCTGCATACCCAACGCCTTGCTCGGACTGGGCAATTTCACGCACTGATCACCGCGAAGCGCCGCCATTGTCCTGTTAACGCTGGATAGGCGGTTTTGTGCGGTGCTGACAGCAAGGTCACCGCGCCTTACCACGTCGCGCAGGTACGCCGCATAGTCCGCCAATACCTTCCGATCAATCTGCCGCGCATCATTGATACCGGGCCCTTGTTCGGAGCGGCACCATCTGACGAATGCCTGCCACCGATCACAGTGTGCCTTCACCGTGCCGTAGTGGCCGCCGCCGAACATGTCTTCCAACGCCTGCGGCCCTGCATAGCTCAGTTGCCTGCCGTAGCCGAAATTACGGCCATCGCGTCTACCCACCAATGCCATGTCGAATCACCTCATTGCCTGGTCTCCGATCCTCGCCCCACGTCATCCCGCCAAGAATGTTGAGTGTTATCAGGGATCAAGGCCCCTGCGACCTGTGGGGAATGTCCTCTACGCGGGACTGGCGGCTCCTTACGTCCGGGAGCAAGGGCATCTCATGATCTGGCCTCCTGAACACCGTTACCGGTGGGCGGGTGGAGGCAGCACTGGCTGACGAGACCAGCGCCTGAAGATCCTGAGCCATGTGCAAGCAGCAATGCGATGACCGGGGCATGCCTGACTGTCAGTCAGGTGCAGTCCATTCCTTGGTCTGCGGCACCATCATCTACAGCGCTGTTGCTTGTGACATCGGCGTTTGTCACGCCGATTGTCACGAGGGGGAATGCCGCAAAGCCATGTGCGATCAGGGCTGCAGCAGTGGTAGAAGTGCCCGTCTCTTTCCAGAAGAAAGAGACGGGCACAGGTTGGCGCAATATTCGGCCAAGCGGATAGGTTGCTGCAGGGCAGCGAGGTACGGTGTATCTGGCGCACGAGCGCGGTATGTGTAAGAGCATCCATCACATGGGTAGTGACCGGGCGAGCTGCCGGATGCGAATCGCCTTTGGGGAGAACCACCGCGAGAGCGGCGTGACCTTGAAGGTTCGGGTCACCTGGGGTGCTGCCTAAGGCAGCGGTTGCAAGATCAGTTCTACGCCTGTGGATAATTTTGGTCAACGCCCTGATTTTCGTGGCTTCTGGGCTTGTGCATGAAATTACCCACCTGTGGAAATCAGTGGTATCCAAAGGATTTGTGTCGGCTTTTAGCTTTGCAAAGCGAGGTCCACCCAAACAGGGCGGCTTTGCAGCCCTGTTTGGGTGGACCCGAATTAAAGAGCGGCCAACGGTGATCTGGAGGGTTCATCGACGATTGAATGCGCCACGCCCATTCGGCAAGGGGGTGATGTTGTCGCCAGCTGGATGGGCGAACTCATGTGGAGTCACATGCCCCGATCTGTTGGCATCGATGTAATTGCTCCACCACGCCATGATCAGCCTGCGCTGCTCCAAAAATTCGGCCTTGTGGATATAGGCGGCGCGCACGCGATTGCGTTCCTTGTGGCTCATCTGCCGCTCAATAGCCGCGTCTGTCCACAGCCCTGACTCCAGCAAGGCGCTACAGGCCATGGTCCTGAATCCATGCCCGCATACCTCCTTGGATGTGTCGTAGCCAACGTTGCGCAGCACCTGGTTAACCGTGTTCTCCGACATTGGCTTCCAGTACTTGTGGTCACCGGGCAGCACCAGTTCGGAGAAGCGACTCAAGCCGCGCAGCCGTTCAAGGATCGCGATGACTTGGGGAGAGAGGGGCACCATCTGGATGTCTCCGCTCATCTTGGTCCCACGAGTGGAATTGCGCACGCCGTCGATTGGCTTGCGGGTGTCGGGGATTTCCCACATTGCCCTTTGCAGGTCGAACTCATCCCAGCGCGCAAAGCGCAGTTCGCTGGAGCGCACGAATACGTGCAACGTCAGCAATACAGCCAGCTTGGTTAGCTCACGGCCGTTGTAGTTGTCGATCCGGCTGAGTAGTTCGGGGAGGCGGTTGAGTGAGAGGGCAGGGCGGTGCACGGTACGCGGGGCATGAATCGACCCTGCCAGATCGAGCGCAGGATTATGGCTGATCTGCCGTGCCCGCTTCGCGCCCCGCATGATCGTGGAGAGATAATTCTGCACGCGCAGAGCAACGTCCATGGTGCCGCGCTCTTTGATACGCAGAGTGATCTCAAGCAGATCATGGGTATCAAGCTCAGCGATGGGGCGTTGGCCTATCAGCGGGAAAACGTGGGTGCGCAACCGGCTCATGACGGTCTTGGCGTGTCCCTCCGTCCAGCGCCGCGACATTTCGGCGTGCCACTCCAGGGCGACGGTTTCAAAAAGCAGGGAAGCCCGTTGAGCAGCAAGCTTCGCTTTCTTCTTCTCTTCCATCGGGTCGAGGCTGTCGATTAACAGCGCCTTGGCTTCATCGCGCTTAGTCCTCGCGACGGCCAGCGAGATGATGGGGTAGTTGCCGATGATCAGCGTGCCTTCCTTGCCGCTGGGCTTGAAGTAGCGCAATCGCCACGTTTTCACGCCGTTGGGTTTCACGAAGAGGTACATGCCGCCACCGTCGAATAGCTTGTAGGCACGTTCGCGAGGTTTCGCCGTACGGCATTTGAGGTCGCTGAGAGGAACGGCTAGACGTGGCATAAGGGTACGTTCTCCATGCAGGCAAGACGCTGTACCCTAAAAATACCCCCGGGGATGGGGTATTTTGTTGGATCCCGACGGAGGGTCCTGGAACGAAAAAAACCGCCAAAGGGCGGGTTTTAGGGGCTTCCAAGGCATTCGGTGGAACGCGATGGAGCTGGATATGGTGCCGGCACCAGGAATCGAACCCGGGACCTACTGATTACAAGTCAGTTGCTCTACCATCTGAGCTATACCGGCACAGGGGCGTCATTATAGCGATGGATTCGCGGCTGTAAACCACTTCCTCGCAATCATTACGCAATCCTCTAAGTCACCGAGGCAAAAGGAGAATTTTCTTACCAGCCACGGTGGAGCGTGGTCACGCTCGGTTCGGATTTGCCGGGGTTGAAAAACAGCTTGTCGTTGTCGCAGCCGCGCTTACGGCACGGGGCTTCGGTGTGCAGGGGCAGGCCACGGTCACCACCCAACTGCATACCCGGCATGTTCCAGTCCAGCGACGTGGGCTTGGCGGTGGGCGTGGGGCTGGCGCAACCGGTCATCGCCAGGGCGACGGTGAGCAGGGCGAAAGGCTTGGCGTGTTTCACGATGTTCGAGTCCGTTCCAGGTCGGTCTGGGTTCTATAGGCACTGGAGGGTGCCGCCGCAGGGCGCAGGGCAAGGCCAGTATTTTAACTGTCACAACCGGGCGCGGGTAGTGCGCGCGCTGGGGGCTGTGAACTGCTTCCCTTTTGTGACGCCCCAGCTGCGCAGCAGATCGGGCACTCATCCGGTTGCACAGGCAGATCAGGGTGTAGGCAGGCGTCAGCTATACGCTCGGAAATACTGAGCCGGTGCGCATCATACACTGACGCGCCAGGCGTTGGCGTACAGGGGTGGCAAATTAATGGCGTCGTGGGATTGGCGTGAACGTCATTTGAGCGGCGATCTCTAGCCTCTCCCTCCCTTCGCAGCCGTAACCGTGCCTGTCTAGTGCCGATGCCGTGTGCGCTCGGCTGTAGGGCCTTGGCATCGTGTTGAACACCTTGGCCGGCGCCTGGGCGTAAACGCTTATGCACAAGCGGCATTGATTGCTTGCGCCAAAGGCATGCCGACACCGGTTACCACCGGTCTTTGCGCAAAGGCCTGTTTTTGCTGGTTTTCAGCGACTGTTTGGAATAAGCCGAGGGTCTTGAATAGCGATTGGATCCATCAAACAGTGATTTTCATCACAAGCTTGTTCACAGACTTATCCACAGGCTATCAACCGTGCTGCGGCGTTTCGCCGCGTTCGGCGAGCAGCAGCAGGTTGCGGGGGGTGAGGGGGTAGTCGCAGAACGTGCCTACCTGCACCGTGTAACCCTGTTGCGTGAGGAACAACGCACGGTCGAGTACCAGCCACAGCTCCAAGGGGCGGCGGAACAGATTGCGCACCCACTCTAGGTTGCGCACTTCGGCTAAGCGTTGCCAGCCGCCTGCTTCGAGTGCCTGCCAAGCGGGTTCACCCTGCACGGTAAAGCCTTTTAGTTCGGCCAGGTCGCGGCAGTATTGCGCGAACGGTTTGCCGAGCCAGTCACTGGGCAGCGAAGGCGTTGGCAGGTAGGTGTCGCTGCCGCGTTGCTGGCGTTGCAGCAGGTCGAAGCCCAGGCGTCGGGCCATGGATGTATCGCGCTGGCGGCGCTCGCGGGCGCTGGAGGTCACGGCTTCACTCAGGGGCAAGCCCAGGTCATCGCGCGACAAGCGCAGCGCCGAGGCTTGCGCGGCGCTGGACAACGGCAGGTAGCTATCCCCCTGGATGCGGTTGTAGCAGCACGGGGCCACGGCCAGTTGGCGGCAGCCCTGCTGGCTGGCCAGTTGCAGCAGGCGGACGTGCAAATCGCCGCAGGCGTGCAGGGCTATCGCGCTCTTGTCGCCATCGAGGTGCTGGCTGCAACTGGTGGCCATCACATCCTGGTGCAGATGGATGGCGGGCAACTTGTGGTGATCGCTCAGCGCTTGGCCAGATTCGACCAGCGCGGGGTCGTACTCAAGGCAGGTCAAGCGCTGGCCGGGTTGCAGCAGGCGACGGCCCAGGTGGCCTTTGCCCGCGCACCAGTCCAGCCAGTGCCGGGCGGGGTTGGCGAAGGCCAGGCGGCGGCTGAAGGCTTCGATCTGTTGCCACTTGCGCCCTGGCACGTTGACGTCGAGGCGGTGGCCGGCTGGGTGCAGGCCGGCGTCGGGCAGTTCACCGATGGCTGACAACTGCTGGGCCTGTGCGGCCAGCGAGGGGAATGGCGCGGGGGCGTCGAGAGGCTGCTGGGTGCTTTCGGCTTGTTCCAAGGTGCGTTGGCGTAGCCAGGCAGACAGTGCCGGGTGCTCGGCTTCCCAGTCCAGGCGCAGCGTCGTGAACGGGCGCGGGCGCCATAGGTGCTGGTGTTGGCAGAGGAACTGGTCGAGGGCCTGGAAGCGCTCGAGCAGGTTGGGGCCTTGGAGGTGAGTGGGCGTGTTCATACGAGCACCGGGGCGCCAAGGGAAAGGGCTGCTGTGCAGCCCATCGCGGCACAAGGCCGCTCCTACAGGAGGAAAGCGGCCGGGTTTGGGGGTTGGTGGTTCAGCGGCCTTGGCTCGCGTCCACGCGCAACCAGCGTTCGAGCAGCTTGAATGCCTGCACCAGGACGAACGAAATCACCAGGTAGAACACCCCGGCAGCGAAGAAGATCTCCACCGGCAGGTAGGTGCGGGCGATGATGGTCCGCGCCATGCCGGTCAGCTCCAGCAGCGTCACGGTACTGGCCAGGGCGCTGGCCTTGAGCATCAGGATCACTTCGTTGCTGTAGGCCGGCAGGCCGATGCGTGCGGCGCGCGGCAGCATGATGTAGAGCAGCGTCTTGCCTCGCGACATGCCCAGCGCCCGTGCGGCTTCGATTTCGCCCTTGGGGATCGCTTGCAGCGCACCGCGCAGGATCTCGGCGATGTACGCGGCGGTGTGCAAGGTCATGGTCAGCACGGTGCACCAGAACGGGTCGCGCAGGTACGGCCACAGCGCGCTTGAGCGCACCGCGTCGAACTGGGCCAGGCCGTAGTACACCAGGAACAACTGCACCAGCAGTGGCGTGCCACGGAAGAAGAAGATGTAGCCGTAGGGCACGGCGCGTACGTACCAGCGCTGCGAGGACCGCGCGATGCCCAGCGGGATGGCCAGGATCAGTCCGGCGACCACCGCGATGGCCACCAGCTCCAGCGTCAGGGTCGCCCCTTGGGCCAGGCGTGGCAGCCATTTGATGATGACTTCCCAGTTCATTTATTCGGCCCTCATGAAGCCGCGAGCGGCGCGCTTTTCCAGCACGTGCATACCGGTCATGGCAATGATGGTCAGGCCCAGGTAGATACACGCGGCCACTGCATAGAACGTGAACGGCGCCTTGGTCACGGTCACGCCGATCTGTGCGTGACGCATGATTTCTTCCAGGCCGATCACCGACACTAGGGCCGTGTCCTTCATCAGGATCATGAACAGGTTACCCAGCCCCGGCAGGGCGATGCGCCACATCTGCGGCAGGATGATCCGCGACAGGATGCGGCCTTTGGACAGGCCCAGGGCCAGGCCCGCTTCGCGGTGGCCCTTGGGGATGGCCAGGATCGCGCCACGGAACACTTCGGTGGCGTAGGCGCCGAAGCACAGCCCGAGGGCGATCACCCCGGCGGCGAACGCGCTGAGTTCCAGGCCCGGCAGGTTGAGGGCTTCGCCGAGGCTGTTCATCAGCCCGACGGTGCCGAAATAGATGAGCAGTACCCAAAGCAGTTCGGGCACGCCGCGTACCAATGTCGAGTAGAAGCCGCCAAGCCATTGCAAGGGCTTGATCGCCGAGGTCTTGGCCAGGGCGCCGAGCAGGCCCAGGACCAGCCCCAGCAGCAAGGCGCAGAGCGCCAGTTTTACGGTCATCAGGGTGCCGGCCATCATGGCCGGGCCGAATCCGTGCAGGTCGATATTCATGGGTAGGTGCGTTCAAGGGACCGACACCGCGCAGGGCGGTGTCGGTCGAGGTGAATCATTCGATGCTGAACGGGAAGTACTTGTCGTTGATCTTCTTGTACGTGCCGTCGGCCTTGATTTCGGCCAGGGCCTTGTTCAGCTTCTCGCGCAGCGGGTCACCCTTGCGCACGGCGATGCCGATCTTGTCGCTGTCGACCACAGGCTCGCCCTTGAACTCGAAGTTCATGCCGTCCTTGCTCTTGAGCCACTCGTACTGCACGTACTTGTCGGCCAGGATGCCGTCGATACGGCCAGCAACCAGGTCGAGGTAGGCGTTTTCCTGGGTGTCGTACAGCTTGATATCGACATCGCTACCGAAGTTGTCTTCCAGCCAGGTGCCGGCCAGGGTGGCGCGCTGGGTGCCGATCACCTTGCCCTTGAGCGAGGCCTTGTCGGTCTTGAAGTCGACGTTTTTCGGTGCGATGAACTGCAGCTTGTTGGAGTAGTAGGGGTCGGTGAAGTCGACAGCCTGCTTGCGCTCGTCGGTGATCGACAGCGACGACACCAGGAAGTCGAACTTCTTGGCGTTCAGGGCCGGGATGATGCCGTCCCAGTCGGAGGTGACCACCGAGCACTCGACCTTCATCTTGGCGCAAAGGGCGTCGCCGATGTCTTTGTCGAAGCCGACCACCTGGCCGCTGGCATCCTTGTTGTTGAACGGTGGGTAGGCGGCTTCGATGCCCATGCGCAGTTTTTCTGCGGCCATGGCGTTGGCCGACATCACCAGCGTGGCAGCGGCTGCCAGGAGGAACTTCTTGTAAGTGTGCATGTATTGCTCCGTTAGCGGTGGCTGGACATGAATTGCTTGCAACGCGCCGAAGTCGGGTTTTCGAAGACCTGCTGCGGCGATCCCTGCTCTTCGACCAGGCCCTGGTGCAGGAAGACCACTTCGCTGGACACCTGGCGGGCAAAGTTCATCTCGTGCGTCACCAGCAGCATGGTACGGCCTTCTTCGGCGAGGGCGCGGATGACGTTAAGCACTTCCTGGACCATTTCCGGATCGAGCGCCGAGGTGGGCTCGTCGAACAGGATCACCTTGGGCTTCATGGCCAGGGTGCGAGCGATGGCAGCGCGCTGTTGCTGGCCACCAGAAAGCTGGGCTGGGTAGGCGTGGCGGCGCTCGTAGATGCCGACCTTGTTGAGCAGCGCTTCGGCGTGCTCGATGGCTTCGGCCTTGCTCTGGCCAAGCACGCGGCGCGGCGCTTCGATGATGTTGTCGAGCACCGACATGTGTGGCCAGAGGTTGAAGTTCTGGAACACGAAACCGATTTCGCTGCGCAGGCGGTTGATCTGGCGGTTGTCGGCGGCGAACAGCTCGCCGTTCTTCTGCGCCTTGAGCTTGAGCGCCTCGCCGGCGACCAGGATTTCCCCTTGGTGCGGGTTCTCCAGCAGGTTGATGCAGCGCAGCAGGGTGGACTTGCCCGAGCCGGACGAGCCGAGGATGGAGATCACGTCACCGTCGCGCGCGGTCAGCGAAATGCCCTTGAGAATTTCCTGCTCGCCGTAGCGTTTGTGCAGATTGCGGATTTCCAGCGCGGGCGTGGCCTGGGCCATGTGCGGTCCTCATGTGTTCGGGTGCGTTCCCAGCTGTTGGCGGCCTTCCTGGCGAGCGCCACGCTAGCATAGCGGCCTACAGCGGCCAACCGGGTCGCAAGGGGCTTCGGCGGCTGGTGGGGCAGTTTGTCGCATCGCTGCAGTGGACTGTCGCGAGGATGTCCGCAATGGCACTTTGCCCGGCACCGGAGCCTTGATGAAAAAAGGCGCGATGGTGCCAGCTTTGGCCGGAGCAGGGAAGCGCTTTTGGACCATTTGCCGGTAAAGCCAATGTGACAGGCCGTGGCGCGGGCCTGACAGATGCCTGCGTATCTGAATGGATAGGTTGTACCGTCGGGTTGCACTTTTATGCGTTGCATCGGTGCAAAGGTGTTACCGAGGAGCACCTTTGGTGCAGTTGTAAGTGAGTATTTCAGTAATCTGAACTTGGCATGCGGATTTGACGTGCATTCGGCCATGACCTGGCGCATTGGGCGCAATGCTACGGATTTATTGGGCTCCGGCAGCATGCCGATGGGCGCAACCGAGGAATGGCGCGCTTATTGCCAGAGGGAGAGCACCGAATGCGGCGGCGCCCACAGGCACGCTTCGTTTTTCTTTCATTCGGGCAGTCCACTCCTTACAAAGGTAGTTTTATGAGCGGTAACAATTCCAATGACCTCGCTCAGGGGCTCAAACAACGGCATGTGACCATGCTGTCCATCGCAGGCGTGATCGGCGCCGGCTTGTTCGTCGGCTCCGGCCACGCCATCGCGGCCGCAGGCCCGGCAGTACTGTTAGCGTATGCCGCTGCCGGCACGCTGGTGGTGCTGGTCATGCGCATGCTCGGTGAAATGGCTGTCGCCTCTCCCGACACAGGTTCTTTCTCAACGTATGCCGACCGCGCCATCGGGCGCTGGGCCGGTTTCACCATCGGTTGGTTGTACTGGTGGTTCTGGGTGCTGGTCATCCCGCTGGAAGCCAACGCCGCCGCTGCCATCCTGCATGCCTGGTTCCCGTCCGTGGACCTGTGGGCGTTCTCGCTGGTCATCACCCTGGCGCTGACCATCACCAACCTGTTCAGCGTGAAGAACTACGGTGAGTTCGAGTTCTGGTTCGCCCTGCTCAAAGTGCTGGCGATCATCGGCTTCATCGTCGTCGGTTGCGCGGCCATGTTCGGCATGGTGCCCAACAGCCAGGTCAGCGGCGTTAGCCACCTGTTCGATACCCAAGGCTTCATGCCCAACGGCCTGGGCGCGGTGCTGGCGGCCATGCTGACCACCATGTTCTCGTTCATGGGCACCGAGATCGTCACCATTGCTGCCGCCGAATCGAAAGACCCAGGCAAGCAGATCAGCAAGGCGACCAATTCGGTGATCTGGCGTATCTGCCTGTTCTACCTGGTGTCGATCTTCCTGGTCGTGGCCATGGTGCCGTGGAACGATCCGACCCTGGCCGAGAAGGGGTCCTACCAGACCGTACTCAGCCTGATCGGCGTGCCGAACGCCAAGCTGATCGTCGACATCGTCGTGCTGATCGCGGTAACCAGCTGCCTGAACTCGGCGCTGTACACCTCCTCGCGCATGCTGTTCTCGCTGAGCAAGCGCGGCGATGCACCGGCCGTGGCCCAGCGCACCACCCAGGCGGGCACCCCGCATTGGGCGGTGCTGTTGTCTACGGCGGCGGCGTTCCTGACCGTGTTCGCCAACTTCCTGGCTCCAGCGGCGGTGTTCGAGTTCCTGCTCGCCAGCTCCGGCGCCATCGCGCTGCTGGTGTACCTGGTGATTGCCGTGTCGCAACTGCGCATGCGCGCCCAGCGTGAAGCCAAGGGCGAGAAGATCGCGTTCAAGATGTGGCTGTTCCCCGGCCTGACCTGGGCGACCATCGCCTTCATCGTCGCTGTGCTGGTGGTGATGGCTCTGCGTGAAGACCACCGTGTCGAGATCATCGCCACGGCGCTCCTCAGCATTGGCGTGGTGGCTGCGGGGCTGTTGGTGCACCGCAAGCGTGCGGCTGCCGGGCGCGTTGCGCTGGATAGCTGAGCGGCATCGCTGAAATGAAAAGGCCGCGTCCTGTGAAGGGCGCGGCCTTTTTGTTTGTCTGTGCTGGCCTCTTCGCGGGCAAGCCCGCTCCCACAGGATTTGTGCAGGGCCCTGTGGGAGCGGGCTTGCCCGCGAAGAGGCCGGCCCTGCTTATAAATCGCTATCAGCCGAACTGTTTCTGCTGTTGCTGCTGCTTGGCAACCACCTCGGAGGCGGTGATGTAGGCCTCCTGGAACTCATCGCTTTCCAGCCAGGCCATGGTCGCGTCTTCGTCGCTGCCGTCGAGCCATTTGCGGTAGGCGGTGAACACCATGACGATGTAGTCGGTGGCGTGTTCTTCCTTGTGGCCCTTGAGCACCAGGGCCAGCAGTGGGTCCACCAGGAACACCGAGATCATCGGCACCAGGCCGGTTTCCTGGGCTTGCTTCATCTTGTCGAACAGGCTGTTGTAGCTGCCCGACTCCATGGCCTTGTTGAACACCTGCTCGACGCTGGCACTGTCGCCGGCACTGCCCTTGACCGCCTGGCCGCTGCGCACCATGCGGTTCTGCTTGGCCTTGGTGGCGGCGCGTTTGGCGCGTTTCTGTTGTTTGGTGTTGGTGGCCATGGGGTAGGTCCTTGGGGTGTCTGGTCAAAGGCGCGTATTGAAGCGTAGTTGCCAGGGAAACCCAAGTGCCTAGGCGACCTGTGGCCCTTCGTCTTCCTCGAACCCGCGCGATGCCCGTCCCACCAGCAATGGGTCCGGTGCGTGCGCGACGCTGTGGTCCTTGCCGGGGTAGTCCAGCGCGTGCAGGAACGCGCGAATGCAGTTGATGCGTGCGCGCTTCTTGTCGTCGGACTTGATCACCGTCCACGGGGCATCGGCGGTGTCGGTATGGAAGAACATGGCCTCCTTGGCGGCGGTGTAGTCTTCCCATTTGTCCAGCGACTTGATGTCGATGGGCGAAAGCTTCCAGTGCTTGAGCGGGTCGTCCCGGCGCGAGATGAAGCGGCGCAGCTGCTCTTCACGGTTCACCGAGAACCAGAACTTGAACAGCAGAATGCCGCTGTTGCACAGCATGCGTTCAAGCTCCGGGGCCTGGCGCATGAACTCCAGGTACTGCGGTGGCGAGCAGAACCCCATCACCCGCTCGACACCGGCGCGGTTGTACCAGGAGCGGTCGAAGAACACCATTTCACCGGCCGTGGGCAGGTGTTGCACGTAGCGCTGGAAATACCACTGGCCTGTTTCCTGCTCTGACGGTTTCTCCAGCGCGACGATACGTGCACCGCGCGGGTTCAGGTGCTCCATGAAGCGCTTGATGGTGCCTCCTTTGCCCGCCGCGTCGCGGCCCTCGAACAGGATGACGATGCGTTGGCCGGTTTCCTTCACCCAGCTCTGCACTTTAAGCAGCTCGATTTGCAGGGCGTGCTTGGCCTTTTCGTAGTCCTGGCGGCGCAGGCGCGTGCGGTAGGGGTAGCTGGCCGGCAGGCGCGCCGAGGTGCTGTCCTCGTTGCTGCCTTTGCGGGCGTTGGCCACTTCCAGGGCGGCGGGTTGCTGGCTGACCTGGGTGATGGGCTGCGCTGCACTCGCGGTTTTGCGTGTGCGCGGGCGGCGAGTGCGGGTAACGGGCTCGGGGTTGGCAGGGGCGGCTTCGGTGGCTGAGGGGGGCAGCAAGGTGGAATCTTCGCTCATTGGCGGTCCTTCTTGATCGATTCGGATGTCCACTCAGCATGCTAGGGAGAAGCGGCTGTAGGCTTTTTGATATCAGTCAATCGAAGGGGTGTCGGCGTAGGGGCGACGAACGAACGGTCGCCCTCATGCAGGTCATCTGCTGGGGGTGGGCTTTGAGTGCGGGGGCTTGGCCGATGCTTGGGTAAAAATCGCAGGCAACAAAAAACCCGCACTAGGCGGGTTTTTTGTGTCGCTTCGGGTAACTTTGCAACCACCAGAAGCTTGAAGGTGGTGCCCAGAGACGGAGTCGAACCGCCGACACGAGGATTTTCAATCCTCTGCTCTACCGACTGAGCTATCTGGGCGACGGGGTGAATTAAATAGATTTTCTCAGAGGTCGTCAACGACTTTTTGAAAAAAATTTAAATTAATTCCGTCGCTTACGATCCGTGGCTCAATTCGAGGGCGGAACGTAGCCTTCGGCTTGGGCGTATTCCTCGCCAGCGAAGAACTTGTCCATCTCGGCCAGGATGAATTTGCGGTCGTCGACATTCATCATGTTCAGGCGTTTCTCGTTGATCAGCATGGTCTGGTGGCCCTGCCACTCCGTCCAGGCTTTCTGCGAGATGTGCTCGAAAATGTCCTGGCCTTTGGCGCCGGGGTACGGCGGGCGGTCGAGGCCTGGCAGTTCTTCGTTGTACTTGCGGCACTTCACGGTGCGGGTCATGGGGCTTCTCCTGCAATCAGTTCGTCGGCCGCGCGTTGCAGCAGCTTCTTGACCGGGGCGGCGAGGCCCAGGCGCGGCGGGGTGGCGAGGTTATACCAGAGCCAGTCGGGCTCGGCCACGTGCGACCCGAGCGAGTCGACACGCACCAACCACGGCTCGATGGCCAGCTGGAAATGGCTGAAGGTGTGCGTCAGGCCTTGCAGGGCCTGACGGCTGGCCAGGCGCAGACCGTGCTGGTAGGCCAGGTCGTCGAGCTGCTCCAGGTTGTCCAGCTCCGGCAGGCTCCACAGGCCGCCCCACAGGCCGCTGGAGGGCCGGCGGTACAGCAGGATGGCGCCGTCGTGGTTGGTCAGCAGCGGCATCAGTGTCTTGCGCTGGGGCAGGGCCTTGCGCGGCTTGGGCTCGGGGTAGCGCGTCTCCTCGCCGTGCAGGTGCGCTTCGCAACCGTGCTGCAACGGGCAGATCAGGCAACTGGGCTTGCTGCGCGTGCACAGCGTAGCGCCCATGTCCATCATCGCCTGAGTGTAGTGGTTGACCCGGGTCATCGGGGTGAAGCGCTCGGCGCTGGCCCACAGCTGGTTGGCTACCTTGGGCTCGCCTGGGTAGCCGGCCTGGGCGGTGTAGCGGGCCAGCACGCGCTTGACGTTGCCGTCGAGGATCGGTGCACGAATGCCCATG
This sequence comes from Pseudomonas sp. NY15463, assembly GCF_048068415.1. Taxonomy (NCBI): domain Bacteria; kingdom Pseudomonadati; phylum Pseudomonadota; class Gammaproteobacteria; order Pseudomonadales; family Pseudomonadaceae; genus Pseudomonas; species Pseudomonas sp. NY15463. The sequence goes on along the minus strand of NZ_JBLUQD010000004.1, from coordinate 388,757 downwards.
CTGATGCTGGCGATGGCGCCAGCGGTGGAACGCCCGATGCCGGGCAGCTCGGTGAGCTGCTCGACGCTGCGCGGAAACTCGCCGCCATGCTGCTCGACGACGATCTTTGCGGCCTTTTGCAGGTTGCGCGCGCGGGTGTAGTAGCCCAGCCCCGTCCACAGGTGCAGCACTTCGTCCTCCGGCGCCGCGGCCAGGGCCTGCACGCTCGGCAGGGCCTGCATGAAGCGGTCGAAGTAGTTGAGCACGGTGCTCACCTGGGTCTGCTGCAGCATGATTTCAGAGACCCACACCCGGTAGGGGGTGATGCCCTGTTGCCAGGGCAGGTCATGCCGACCGTGCTGGTCATACCACTCCAGCACGGCGCTGGAGAACTGCTGGGGGCTCATCGTTTGAACAGCCCCTTGAGCGCATCTTTGAGTTCCGGGCTCACTTTGTCTCCAAGTTTCTCTTCGAGCTTTTCATCGATTTTGTCTTTCAAGCGGTTGCCAGCCAGGGTCGCGGCGACCTTGCCGAGGCCTTCCTGGTCCAGGCGGCAAGCCTTGGCGCCCAACTCCATCGGGCCTCGACAGCGCAGTGGCACTTGCACGCCCACATACCGCTCGTTGACCTGGCAGGCCGGGTCCGGCATGGCGCGCTGGTCGCCTTCGACCACCACGCCGACGTTGTAGTCCATGCCCAGCACGCGCAGGTCGAGGTCGCCGTTGCCGTTGACGGTCAGGCCTGGGATTCGCGCCTTCAGGTCAGGGTTGCTAGCCACGCCGTTGCGGATCACCAGGCTGCCGCGCAGTTCCTGGAACGGTGTGTCCTTGCCGCGCGGCTCACCGCTGAGTTGCTTGCGGTTGAGTGTGGCGATGGCCTGGCACAGCTGTTGTTCGAGGTTGGCGTTGACCAGCACGCCGTCGTTGATGGTGAAACTGGCGGTGCCGTTGAGGGTGTCCACCAGGGCCTTCTGGCTGTTGCCGGTAGCGGTCAGGTCGCTGGCGAGGGTCAGCAGGCCTTTGACTGGTGGCGCCTGGTCGGGGCTTTCACGCTTGATGAAGTGCTCCACCGGTACGCGGTTGATCTTGGTGTTGATCCCCAGCTGTGGCACGGCTGGGCGCACGTCGACGCTACCCTTGGCCTCGAAGCTGCCATTGTACAGGCCGCCGCGCAGGGTCTGCAGGGTGATCAGGCCGCCCTGACCAGTGGCATTGAGCTGTGCGTCGGTGATTGGCAGCTTGTCCAGGGTCAGCGCGTCGAACGCCAGCTCGGCTTGAAGGTCGAGGGTGCGCAGACGCTCGACTGGCAGTAGTTTGTCTTCGCTCCAGGCTTGTTGCGTGGGTGTGTTGGGCAGCGGCGTGGTGCCGGCGCCGGCCACCGCGCTGGCTTCCTGTTGCTTGATCTCGGCCTGGCGTGCGGCGCTGGCGCCCTTGGCTTGCTCGCTCTTGGCCGGCAGGTAGCGGTCGGCGTCGAAGCTGTCGCCCTTCAGGCGCACGCGCAGGGCCTGCTTGGCGAAATCTTCGACGGCGACGCGGCCGCTGAAGGTGCTGTCGTCGAGTTTCACCGCCAGGTCTTCGAAGGCCAGGCTGTTTGGCGAGCCTTCCAGGCGGGTGACCAGTTCGAGCTTCTTGAACACTGCCGGGTCGGCGGTCGCCGGCAGGGTCTGGCCGATCCCGTCGAGGAAGCTGCGCAGGTCGAACTGCGCCACCGACAGGGCGCCGCTTAGCTGCGCGGTCTTGTCCAGGTCGCGCACGTTCAGCTCGCCCAGGGCGCGCAACTGGTTGGCCGAGACTTTCAGCCCGCTCCAGGAGGCGACGTTGGCGGCCAGGTCGACCAGCACCTGGCCTTGTGCGGCGAAGGTCAAGGTCTTGCCGGCCAGCGGCTCGCCCGAGGTTTCGCCAGACAGGCGCATGTCTTCGAGGTTGTAGCGCTTGAGCTTGCGATCGAAGCGCAGCTCGCCGGTCAGTTCGGTGCGCGCCTTGATGTTTGGCTGGCTGGCACTGAGGAAGGCGCTGGCCTTGAGCGGGATGTTCACCCCTTCGTGCACCGCGCCGGTGCTCAACTGGATGCTTTCGGCGCTGTAGCTCTGGCCGGCTTTCTCGTCGGTGTACAGCACCCGCGCGTTGTTCACGGTGAGGCTGTCGATGTCCAGCTTGACCGCGCGTTCGCTGTTGCCTTCAGGTTTGCTCGTCGGTGTTTGTGCGGGCTCGCTGGAGGGCGGCGCGCTGGCCACGTTCGGCTCGGGCAGAGGCTTACCGATGTCTTCCCAGTTGCCGTGGCCGCTGGCGTCGCGCACCAGGGTCAGGTTCAGGCCCTCGACGCGCACATCGCTCATTTGTACTTCGCGGCGCAGCAGCGGCAGGACCCGTACCGACAAGCCGAGCATCTGCAAATCGGCGAACGGCACCTTGGGGTTGTTCAGTGTGGCGATGCTCGCCTCGTGCAGCTCAAGGCCCAGCCAGGGGAACAGGCTCCAGCCGATATCGCCATTGAGGGTCAGTTCCACGTGGGCCTTGTCGCGGGCCAGCTTGCGGATTTCGTCTTTGTAGTCGTTGGGATCGAAGAGGTGGGTCAGGGCGAAGCCCAGCGCCACGATGATCAGCAACAACCCGAGAAGCCCCAGCCCCAGGATTTTGCCGAACGCTTTCATGGGCGAGTCCTTGTAGTCCGATTTGAATTCAGCGGCGAGTATAGCGCCGCGACGATTGGCTCTGCGTATCCTACATTTCGACAAGTGGCGACGTTTCAGTTCACTCGCGTGTCGTTCGGGCGCTGTAGCAGGGCCTGTCCGCATCCGCTCAACGCATGGCGCCGTGGGCCGGTGTCCCTTCGAAAGCGCCCGAAAAGGTGACAGAACATCACCTCGATACAAGCAATACCGATTCAGCTATCGAAAAAATAACGATATCAGATTGCTTTCATGTCATCGGGTGCTGCTAATCTTGCGCCCGCCTGCGGAGCCCCCGCGACTCATTGTCGCGGCGGGTCGCCAGCAACGGCCGGGCTGCTCTTGCGTGCAGCCACACAGAGCCGGGCCATACGTCCGTAGGTCAAGCCCACCTACAAGAAGGAACATTTCATGAGCAGCAGTATCACGTCAGGAGCCAGCACCCCAGGCTTCTTGTCGAAGGAGCGCATCATCGCCCGCCCGGGCTTCAACCGCTGGCTGGTCCCGCCGGCAGCCCTGGCCATTCACTTGTGCATCGGCATGGCCTATGGCTTCTCGGTGTTCTGGCTGCCGCTGTCGCAGGCGCTGGGCATCACCGCGCCGGTGGCCTGTGCGGCCGACATGGGCTTCATCGCCCGCCTGTTCAGCGCCGAGTGCGACTGGCCGATTTCCATGCTCAGCTGGATCTACACCCTGTTCTTCGTCTTCCTCGGCTGCTCGGCCGCGGTGCTGGGCGGCTGGCTGGAACACGCAGGTCCCCGCAAAGCTGGCCTGGTATCGGCGCTGTGCTGGTGCGGCGGCCTGCTGATCTCGGCGATTGGCGTGAAGACTCACCAGCTGTGGATGATGTGGCTGGGTTCGGGCGTAATCGGTGGTATCGGCCTTGGACTGGGCTATATCTCGCCGGTTTCGACCCTGATCAAATGGTTCCCGGATAAGCGCGGCATGGCGACCGGCATGGCAATCATGGGCTTTGGTGGAGGTGCCATGGTGGGCGCTCCTCTGGCCACCGCACTGATGGGCCATTTCGCCAGCAGCACCGAAGTCGGCGTATGGCAGAGCTTCGTCGCCATGGCCGCGATCTACTTTGTGTTCATGACCGCTGGAGCCCTGGCTTACCGCGTGCCGCCGACCGGCTGGAAGCCTGAAGGCTGGACGCCGCCGGCCAAGAAGGCCAACGCTATGGTCACCGACCGCCACGTGCACGTCAGCGTGGCCTGGAAAACCCCGCAGTTCGCCCTGGTGTGGCTGGTGCTGTGCCTGAACGTCTCGGCCGGTATCGGCATCCTGGGCATGGCTTCGCCGCTGTTGCAGGAAGTGTTCGCCGGCAAGCTGCTGGGTAACGAGCTGACCTTCAGCGAACTGAACGCCGCGCAACTGGCGCAGATCGCCGCGATTGCCGCCGGCTTCACCGGCTTGCTGAGCCTGTTCAACATTGGTGGGCGCTTCTTCTGGGCGTCGTTCTCGGACTACATTGGCCGCAAGAACACCTACTTCGCCTTCTTCGCCTTGGGCGTGGGCCTCTACAGCCTAGTGCCGAACATGGGCCACATCGGTAACGTGGCGCTGTTCGTGGCGGCGTTCTGCATCATCCTGTCGATGTACGGCGGTGGTTTCGCCACCGTGCCCGCATACCTGGCCGACCTGTTCGGTACGCAGATGGTCGGTGCCATCCACGGTCGCCTGCTGACTGCCTGGGCGGCGGCTGGCGTGCTCGGCCCGGTGCTGATTACCTACCTGCGCGAGGCGCAGTTGGCGGCGGGCGTAGAGCGCGCAGCGGCCTACGACATGACCCTGTACATCCTGGCAGGCCTGCTGGTACTGGGCTTCATCTGCAACATGCTGGTGCGCCCGGTGGCCGACAAGTACTTCATGACCGACGCCGAGCTGGCCGCAGAGCGGGCCTTGAGCCACGACAAAGGCGCCGACGGCGCGCGTTCGCTGGAGTGGAAAGCCGCACCGGGCAGCCTGCCGCTGGTGCTGCTGGCCTGGGCGGTGGTGGTGATTCCGCTGGCATGGGGTGTGTGGATTACCCTGCAGAAAACCGCCGTGCTGTTCCATTGATGTGAACCCGAGGGGCGCGTTGCGCCCCTTTTCGCGGCGCAAGGCCGCTCTCATAGAACTACACATAACTTGTTGATTTAGAAGGAATCTGTGGGAGCGGGCTTGCCCGCGAACACCGGCAAAGCCGGTGCCATACACCGAGTCGCCTGCTTCGCGGGCAAGCCCGCTCCCACAGGGTACGCGGAGCGCTTGCGAAATCAGTTCTCTGCGCTACAGCGCAGCCCAAAGGGCTGGGTGATCTCCTACAGGGACCGTGTAAGCGCTGGGTTCACACGGTCCCTGTAGGAGCGCCTTGTGCCACGATGGGCTGCAAAGCAGCCCCATCCCCAGCTTGTATAGACCTGTACCGCAGTCATCCCCCCGCAATTGCTACTCCTGCCATATGTCATCCGCGTTTCAAGCCGGCGCGTTCTGGGCCTATAATGGAGCCCTTTTCGCCCAATGATTTTGCGGAGCTGGTGATGGTTGAACGTAAGGCTTCCGTCGAGCGCAATACCCTGGAAACCCAGGTCAAGTGCTCGATCAACCTCGATGGCAGTGGCAAGGCCCGATTCGATATCGGCGTGCCTTTCCTCGAACACATGCTGGACCAGATCGCCCGCCACGGGCTGATCGATCTGGACATCGAGTGCAAGGGCGACCTGCATATCGACGACCACCATACCGTCGAAGACGTCGGTATCACCCTCGGCCAGGCGTTCGTCCAGGCCATCGGCGACAAGAAAGGCATCTTCCGCTACGGCCACGCCTATGTGCCGCTGGACGAAGCCCTGTCGCGCGTGGTGATCGATTTCTCCGGCCGTCCGGGCCTGCAGATGCACGTCCCGTACACCCGTGCCAGTGTCGGTGGCTTCGACGTCGATCTGTTCCAGGAGTTCTTCCAGGGTTTCGTCAACCACGCCCTGGTGACGCTGCACATCGATAACCTGCGCGGCCACAACACCCATCACCAGATCGAAACCGTGTTCAAGGCCTTCGGTCGCGCGCTGCGCATGGCCGTTACCCTCGACGAGCGCATGGCCGGTCAGATGCCGTCCACCAAAGGGTGCCTGTAAATGCAGACGGTAGCCGTAATCGACTATGGCATGGGTAACCTGCACTCGGTCGCCAAGGCCCTGGAGCACGTCGGTGCCGGCAAGGTGCTGGTGACCAGCGATGCTGCGGTCATCCGCGAAGCCGACCGCGTGGTGTTCCCCGGCGTCGGCGCGATTCGCGACTGCATGGCCGAGATCCGCCGCTTGGGCTTCGACAGCCTGGTGCGTGAAGTCAGCCTGGATCGCCCGTTCCTGGGGATCTGCGTGGGCATGCAGGCACTGCTCGAACACAGCGAAGAAAACGACGGCGTCGACTGCATCGGGCTGTTCCCAGGCCAGGTGCGCTTCTTCGGCAAAGACCTGCAAGAGCACGGCGAGCACTTGAAGGTGCCGCACATGGGCTGGAACGAAGTGAGCCAGACCATCGACCATCCGCTGTGGCACGACATCCCGGACCGCGCGCGCTTCTACTTCGTGCACAGCTACTACATCAATGCCGGCAAGCCGGGCCAGGTGGTCGGTCGCGGCCACTACGGCAACGATTTCGCCGCCGCGCTGGCCGACGGCTCGCGCTTTGCCGTGCAGTTCCACCCAGAGAAGAGCCATACCCATGGCCTGCAACTGCTGCAGAACTTCGTCGCCTGGGACGGGCGCTGGTGAATGAGCAGGTCGAAGACCAAGGCCCCGGTCATTACCCTGGCCCCCGAGCAGGAGCGCGAAGCGCTTCATGTACTCAAGCGTTTTCTCGAAGATCGCTTCGAGCTGGAGCTTGGGTCATTCGAGGTGGCCGAGGTCCTCGAACTGTTCAGCAAAGAGATTGCACCTCACTACTACAACAGGGCGATTGCCGATGTTCAGCTGCACCTCAAGGAGCGCTTCGAGAGCATCGAAAGCGACCTGTGGGCGCTGGAGAAGAGCTGAAAGCTGCAAGCCACGAGCTGCAAGCCAAAGCCCGATCGCCTATCGAATGCACGACGCGCATTGCTTGCAGCTTGTCGCTTGCAGCTTGCCGCTTGAATTGACGAAGGAAATAACATGCTGATTATTCCCGCTATCGATCTGAAGGATGGCGCCTGCGTGCGTCTGCGCCAGGGCCGCATGGAAGACTCCACGGTATTTTCCGATGACCCGGTGAGCATGGCCGCCAAGTGGGTCGAAGGTGGCTGCCGTCGCCTGCACCTGGTCGACCTCAACGGCGCCTTCGAAGGCCAGCCAGTCAACGGTGAGGTGGTTACCGCCATCGCCAAGCGCTACCCGAACCTGCCGATTCAGATCGGCGGCGGCATCCGTTCGCTGGAAACCATCGAGCACTACGTCAAGGCCGGCGTCAGCTACGTGATCATCGGCACCAAGGCGGTCAAGCAGCCTGAGTTCGTCGCCGAAGCGTGCAAGGCCTTCCCTGGCAAGGTCATCGTTGGCCTGGACGCCAAGGACGGTTTCGTCGCCACCGACGGCTGGGCTGAGGTCAGCAGCGTCCAGGTCATCGACCTGGCCAAGCGTTTCGAGGCCGATGGTGTCTCGGCGATCGTCTACACCGACATCGCCAAGGACGGCATGATGCAGGGCTGCAACGTGCCCTTCACCAAGGCTCTGGCCGAAGCCACCTCGATCCCGGTGGTCGCCTCGGGCGGCATCCATAACCTGGGTGACATCAAGGCCCTGCTGGACGCCAAGGCGCCTGGCATCATCGGCGCTATCACTGGCCGTGCCATCTACGAAGGCACCCTCGACGTCGCCGAGGCCCAGGCCTTCTGCGACAACTACTAAGCGCAGTAGCCAGCGCCAAGCGGCAAGCAGCAAGCAGGCAGACCGCGTCAGCCTTTACTTGTAGCTTGCCGCTTGATGCTTGCTGCTCTGGGAGAAGTTCATGGCTCTAGCCAAACGCATCATCCCTTGCCTGGACGTGGATAACGGCCGGGTGGTCAAGGGCGTCAAGTTCGAGAACATCCGCGACGCCGGTGACCCGGTGGAGATCGCCCGCCGCTACAACGAGCAGGGCGCCGACGAGATCACCTTCCTCGACATCACCGCCAGCGTCGATGGCCGTGACACCACCCTGCATACCGTCGAACGCATGGCCAGCCAAGTGTTCATCCCGCTGACCGTGGGCGGTGGCGTGCGCACCGTGCAGGACATCCGCAACCTGCTCAACGCCGGTGCCGACAAGGTGTCGATCAACACCGCCGCGGTGTTCAACCCGGAGTTCGTCGGCGAGGCCGCCGACCGTTTCGGCTCACAGTGCATCGTCGTGGCCATCGATGCCAAGCAGGTGTCTGGCCCGGGCGAGGCACCGCGCTGGGAGATCTTCACCCATGGCGGGCGCAAGCCGACCGGACTGGATGCCGTGGAGTGGGCGAAGAAGATGGAAGGCCTGGGGGCCGGTGAGATCCTGCTGACCAGCATGGACCAGGACGGCATGAAGAACGGTTTCGACCTCGGCGTCACGCGTGCCATCAGCGATGCGCTGGGCATTCCGGTGATCGCCTCCGGGGGTGTGGGTAACTTGCAGCACCTGGCTGACGGTATTCTGGAAGGCCACGCCAGCGCGGTTTTGGCGGCGAGTATCTTCCACTTTGGTGAGTACACGGTGCCAGAGGCCAAGGCCTACATGGCTGAGCGTGGAATCGTTGTTCGCTGATAGATAGCTAGGAGGGCTTTGCCCTCCTATGCGGCCGGTCCGGCGCTCCGGCAAGGCCGCTCCACAGGGTAACGCATATCCCTGTAGGCGCGGCCTTGCGCCGCGATGGGCCGCCACGCGGCCCAAGGCCTCAGCCGTGGTTCTTGCCGAGCAGCGCGTGGTACAGCTCGGTGTCCCCGAGAATCCCCACCACTTTGTCGTTGTCCTGCAGCACCAGCTTGTTGCCGGTCTGATAGCGAATCTGCAAGGCGTCGCGCATACCGATATCGGCGTGTACCAGGGTCGGTTTGCGTCCCAGGCCTTCCACCGCCTGGCCCGGCACCCAGTTCTGCATGTCCAGGCCGTTCTGGCCTTGGCGAGCGCGCTTGATCGAATTGCCCTCGCCCAGGTCCAGCCAGGAATCGCCGCCAGGATCCAGGCACACCGAGCCGTTGACCCGCTTGCAGTCGTCCAGGCTGCGCATCAGGCTGCGCCCGCACAGCACGTTGAGCGGGTTGGTGTGGGCGACGAAGGTCCGCACATACTCGTCGGCAGGGTTGAGCACGATTTCCTCAGGCTTGCTGTACTGGATGATCCGACCATCTTTCATGATCGCGATACGGGTGCCCAGCTTCAGCGCTTCGTCCAGGTCGTGGCTGACGAACACAATGGTCTTGTTCAGCTTGCTTTGCAGGGTCAGCAGCTCGTCTTGCAGGCCCTGGCGGATCAGCGGGTCGAGGGCCGAGAACGGTTCGTCCATGAGCAGGATGTCGGCGTCCATCGCCAGTGCACGGGCCAGGCCTACACGCTGCTGCATACCGCCAGACAGTTCGTCGGGCTTTTTATTGCGCCACTGGGTCAGGCCCACCAGTTCGAGCTTCTCGTCCACCAGCTTGCGCCGTTCTTTTTCGGGACGACCCTGCATTTCCAGGCCGAAGCTGATGTTCTCGCGCACCGTGAGCCACGGCATCAGGGCGAACTTCTGGAACACCATGGCGATGCGCTTGGTACGCATCATTTTCAGTTCTGCCGGGGTGCAGTGGGCGATATCGATGTGCTTGCCTTCGTGCTCGACGAACAGCTTGCCACGGCTGACCGTGTTCAGCCCGTTGATGCAGCGCAGCAGGCTCGACTTGCCCGAGCCGGACAGGCCCATGAGCACGCAGATCTCGCCCTTGTTGATGTCCAGGTTGGCTTTCTCGACCCCCACCACCAAGCCGGTCTGCTTGAGAATCTGCTCGCGGGTCTGGCCCTTGTCGAGCAAGGCCAGTGCCTCGCGTGGCTTGCTGGAGAAAATGACGTCGACGTCTTCGAAACGAATGATGCTCATGCCTCACCCCTTGCTGGCAGCTCCGGTTGCTTGCAGATACGGTCGAGCATGATTGCCAGCAGCACGATGGCCAGGCCTGCTTCGAAGCCCAGGGAAATATCGGCGGTATTCAGTGCGTTGACCACGGGTTTGCCCAGGCCGTCGGCGCCCACCAGGGCGGCGATCACCACCATCGACAGCGACAGCATGATGCATTGCGTCACGCCTGCCGCGATGCTTGGCATGGCGTGGGGGAGTTCGATACGGGTCAGCAGTTGGCGGCGTGAGCAGCCAAACGCCTTGCCGGCATCCATCAGTTCCTGTGGCACATCGCAGATGCCCAGGTAGGTGAGGCGGATCGGCGCGGCGATGGCGAACACCACGGTCGAGATCAGCCCCGGCACCACGCCAAGGCCGAACAGGGTCAGCGTGGGGATCAGGTAAACGAAGGTAGGCACGGTCTGCATCAGGTCCAGCACCGGACGCATGGCGGTGTAGAACATCGGTTTGTGTGCAGCGACGATGCCCAGCGGCACGCCGATGGCCACGCACACTACCGTGGCGAAACTGACCTGCGCCAGGGTCTCCATGGTTTCCTGCCAGTAACCCAGGTTGAGGATCAGCAGGAACGACAGCGCGACGAATACCGTCAGCCCCACGCGGCGCTGGATGAGGTGCGCAAGGGCGGCGAACAGGGCGATGAGCACGAACGGGTTGAACCAGGTCAGGGTGCTGGTGACGCCATGGATCATGAACTCCAGGCCCCGAGCGATGGCGTCGAAGTAATTGGCGCCATTCTGGGTCAACCATTCGACGAATGAGGCGATGTACTGCCCCAACGGTAATTTTTGATCGATAAGCATGATAGCGAGCTTCCACCTGCAAAGATTGAAATCAGTCCGGGGCGGCACGGTCCCGCCCCGAGATAGCGCTATTGCGTTGTTTGTTATTGCGCCAGCTTGGCCTTGGCCGCCTCAAGGCCTGGTTTGCCATCCACGGTCGTCACGCCCGCCAGCCAGGTATCCAGCTTGCCGGGATTGTCCTTGAGCCACTTCTTCGCAGCGGCTTCGGGTTTCATCTTGTCGTCCAGGACATAGCCCATCATCGTGCTTTCATCCTTGAGTTCGAACGACAGGTTCTTCAGCAGTTGGCCGACGTTGCTGCACTCCTGGGTGTACCCCTTGCGGGTGTTGGTCAGCACGGTCGCCTTGCCGAACTCGGGGCCGAAGAAGTCATCGCCACCGGTCAGGTACTGCATCTTGAAGCGGGTGTTCATCGGATGCGGTTCCCAACCCAGGAACACTACGGCCTCGCCGCGCTTCTGCGCCCGGTCGACCTGCGACAGCATGCCGGCCTCGCTCGACTGCACCAGTTTGAAACCGGCGCTCTTCAAGCCGAAGGCATCCTTGTCGATCATGCTTTGGATGGTTCGGTTGCCGTCGTTACCCGGTTCGATACCGTAGATCTTGCCGCCCAACTCCTGCTTGAACTTGGGGATGTCGGCGAAATCCTTCAGGCCCTTGTCGTACAGCGCCTGGGGCACCGCCAGGGTGTACTTGGCGTTTTCCAGGTTGGCACGTACGGTCTCGACGGTACCGGCGTCGCGGTACTGCTTGATGTCGTTTTCCATGGTCGGCATCCAGTTGCCGAGGAACACGTCCAGATCCTTGCCTGAGGCCAGCGATTTGTAGGTGACCGGCACCGAGATCATGGTGGTGTGGGTCTTGTAGCCCAGCGCTTCGAGCACGACGCTGGTGGTGGCGGTGGTCACTGTGATGTCGGTCCAGCCGACATCGGAAAAGCGCACCGTCTGACACTGCTCGGGTTCGGCGGCCTGGGTCAGCAGCGGTGCGCAGAGCATCGCGGCCAGCAACAGCGAGGGTGAAGCTTTCATAGGTGGACTCCTGTGATTTTATCTTCGGGTTCGCGAAGGGCTGCCAGCGCTTTCTAGGGAGCCGGTCAGCCAGGCCTGCAGAGGGCAGGATGCGAGGCCGTGCAAAACGAGTCGCTTTCGATAATCCTCCAGCGTTCGGCAATCGCCTACTGGTGGCGTCGTATCCAGTACAGGACGGGTCGCATCCAGTACGGGCGATGTCGCAACTGAGCTTTTCCACCCCCGCACCCCTGTTTTCACGTCGCCTGGCCGCTGGAAAACGGCGCAGGCAGGGTCGGATCGGCAGCGGCGCTGCCGGACAAAAGTACGTCGGTTGCAGACGGCGAAGGGGTAGGTAAAAGCCCGATGATGCGTGCATTCCAAGGCGGCTCGACGATTCAGCCTAGCAGTTGTGCAAGGCATCGTTTGGCGCGTCCAGACAGCCCATCAAGAGGTGATGCGACAATGGCCATCAGCGTGTTCGACCTGTTCAAGATCGGTGTCGGGCCCTCCAGCTCACACACCGTCGGCCCCATGCGCGCCGGCGCGCTGTTCGTCCAGGGGCTGCGTGAGCGCGGCGACCTTGCGCAGGTGCGGCGCATCGAAGTGCGCTTGTACGGCTCGCTGTCGGCCACTGGCGTCGGCCATGGCACCGACAACGCCACGATCATGGGGCTGATGGGCGAATGGCCCGACGCGATCGACCCTACCCAGATCGCACCACGCATTGCGCAATTGCGCGAAACCAACGTGCTCCAGCTCGACAGCCAGTTGCCCATCGAATTCGTCTGGGCGCGCGACATGCTGCTGCTCGACGAGAACCTGCCGTACCACCCGAATGCCATGACCTTGGTGGCTGAAGGCGAGGCTGGCGAGCTGCACCGCGACACCTACTACTCGGTGGGCGGTGGCTTCGTGGTGGACGCCGCACAGGCCGCCAGCGGTGTGCTGGACGCTGACCAGACCGTGCTGCCGTACGACTTCAACAGCGCCGCCGAGCTGCTGCGCCTGTGCAAGCAAAACGACCTGCGCGTGTCGCAATTGATGATGGCCAACGAAAAAGTCTGGCGCAGCGAGGCCGAAATTCGCGCAGGTTTGCTCAAGCTCTGGCAAGCCATGCAGGAATGCGTGAACAACGGCCTGAAATACGAAGGTACGCTGCCAGGCGGACTCAACGTGCGCCGCCGCGCCGCCAAGCTGCACCGTAGCTTGCAGGAGCTGGGCAAACCTAATGTGATTGGTTCGACCATGAGCGCCATGGAGTGGGTCAACCTGTTCGCCCTGGCGGTCAACGAAGAGAACGCCGCTGGCGGACGCATGGTTACCGCACCCACCAACGGTGCGGCAGGCATCATCCCGGCGGTGCTGCACTACTACATGCGTTTCTCCGACGTAGTGGATGAAAGCAACGTGGTCGACTTCTTCCTCGGCGCTGCTGCGGTGGGCATCCTGTGCAAGAAGAATGCGTCCATCTCCGGGGCCGAGGTCGGTTGCCAGGGTGAAGTGGGTTCGGCCTGCGCCATGGCCGCGGCCGGCCTTGCCGAAGTGCTCGGAGCGACCCCGGCGCAGTTGGAGAACGCCGCCGAAATTGCCCTGGAGCACAACCTTGGGCTGACCTGCGACCCGGTGGGCGGGTTGGTGCAGGTGCCGTGCATCGAACGCAACGCGATTGCGGCGGTGAAGGCCATCAACGCCGTACAAATGGCCCTGCGCGGCGACGGCGAGCATTTCATTTCCCTCGACCAGGTGATCCGCACCATGCGTGACACCGGTGCCGACATGCACGACAAGTACAAAGAAACCTCTCGCGGAGGCCTCGCGGTCAGCGCCATCGAGTGCTGATGCGCCGTTTTTGATCACGCACGGCGACTGCGCCATCTTATGGCGCAGTCGCCGTCTTTCTACCGGCCGTCGGCTGTCGTTACCAGTAGGGTCGTTGTCGGTGACACTCAAGTCTGTCGCTTCTGGGCAACCTACCCAAAAGTGCTACCGAATTGCTCAGTAGTGACGCGCAACGGCGCTGGCCCGCCCCTTTGCGCTCGATCCCGAACACCCTCGCAAACCCAACTACGTCAATCACATGAGGTCGTTTTTGGGTTTTTTCGGATGGTCGTTCAATTTAGGCACGGCGATTGCGTTGAGATTGGCAAAGCCCCTGCATACGAAACGGGGGCAATAACAAGAAACCAGTGTCCGCCTGAGACACATCCAGCATCAGTGTGAGGAGAAATCGCGATGACGTCCTACAGCTCCGGGAATCCAACCCAGAACCGCACAGCCCCGCAGTCGATCGGCTTTCTCCTGCTGGACAATTTCACCCTGATTTCCCTGGCCTCGGCAGTGGAACCGCTGCGCATGGCCAACCAGCTGTCCGGCCGCGAGCTGTACCGTTGGCACACGCTGACCGTGGACGGTGGCCAAGTGTGGGCCAGCGACGGTTTGCAGATCACCCCCGATGCAGCCATGCACAGCGCTCCGCCGATGGACACCGTGATCGTCTGCGGCGGCGTAGGCATCCAGCGCACGGTTACCCGTGAGCATGTGACCTGGCTGCAAGCCCAGGCCCGCCAGTCGCGCCGCCTGGGTGCGGTGTGCACCGGCAGTTGGGCACTGGCCTGCGCCGGTCTGCTCGACGGCTTCGATTGCAGCGTGCACTGGGAGTGTCTGGCCGCCATGCAGGAGGCCTACCCGCGGGTGAACATGAGCACCCGTCTGTTCACCCTCGACCGTAACCGTTTCACCAGCTCCGGCGGCACCGCGCCGCTGGACATGATGCTGCACCTGATCAGCCGCGACCATGGCCGCGAGCTGTCGGCGGCGATCTCCGAGATGTTCGTCTACGAGCGCATCCGCAACGAGCAGGACCACCAGCGCGTGCCGCTCAAGCACATGCTCGGCACCAACCAGCCCAAGTTGCAGGAAATCGTCGCGCTGATGGAGGCCAACCTCGAAGAGCCAATCGACCTGGACGAACTGGCCGTGTATGTGTCGGTTTCGCGCCGCCAGCTTGAGCGCCTGTTCCAGAAGTACCTGCACTGTTCGCCGTCGCGCTACTACCTCAAGCTGCGCTTGATCCGCGCCCGGCAGTTGCTCAAGCAGACGCCGATGTCGATCATCGAGGTGGCTTCGGTGTGCGGGTTCGTCTCCACGCCGCATTTCTCCAAGTGCTACCGCGAATACTTCGGCATCCCGCCGCGTGACGAACGCGTGGGCTCCAACACCACCCAGCAGGTGGCGATGATGCCGATTCCGCAAGCCATGGCCCTGTCGCCGCACAGCGGGCCGATGGCGGCGCTGAGTCAGGCGCGCAACGAGTCGACGTTCGCCAGTGTGAGGCTCTGACACGGCGCTGCTTGCTTCGTGGTGCCACAGGTACTGCGAAGCAGTCAGCGGCGATTGTATAAATCCATCTGTTGATAATGATTCTCGACTACGGGTAACATCGCCGCCTCTGAAACATCCTTGGCATACCACTCCGTGGCGGACGATAAACTCGAGCTCTACCTGGCCCACCGCCCGGCGCTGGTGGACTACGCCGCGCCGATCGTCGGTTGCCGCGCCCGCGCCGAGGATGTGGTCCAGGAGGCTTGGCTGCGCTTGAGCAGCCAGCCGCTGGACGCTGAGATTCGCCACCCCGCCAGTTACCTGTACCGCATCGTGCGCAACCTGGCGCTGGACCAGACCCGCCGCACAGCCACCGAAAAAGCCCAGCCTGGAGGCGATGAGATACTTGCCGAACTGCCGGCCAGCACCGCCTCGCCGGAGCAGTCGGTGAGCCAGCAGAGCGAGCTCGGCGCCATCAGTCGCGCCCTCGAGGAACTGCCCCTGCGTACCCGCACCGCCTTCGAGATGCACCGCCTGGGGGGTTACACCTTGCAGCAAGTGGCCAATCACCTGGAGGTCTCGGTCAGCCTGGTGCATCAACTGGTGCACGATGCCCTGCGTCACTGTCTGGAACGGCTGGAGGAAGATCTGTGAAAAAACCTCTGGCTGCCACGTCTTTTGCTCAACGGGACGACTCTGTGCGACCCTTCGCGCCCCCGAGCCATCAGGAGACTTGCCGGACATGACGTCAGCAGACCTCACAGCCAGCCGCCGTGAGCAGGCGCTGGACTGGCTCCTGCGCTTGCAGCAGGCGCCACAGGACATGCTGCTGCGCGATGCGTTCGAGCAATGGCTGGCTGCCGACGCCGCTAATCCCGAGGCCTACCGCAAGGCCGAGCGCCTATGGCGCCTGAGCGCGGAGCTGGCGCCGAGCACGGCCGCCGAATGGCCGGCCAGCGCCGAGGTGGTGCAATTGCCGGTACGGCGCAAGGTGCCACGCCGCTGGTGGCTGGGTGCTGCGCTGGCGGCTTGCTTGATGCTAGCGGTGGCGCCGTCGTTGAGCCTGCGCCTGCAAGCCGACTACCGCACGGCCCAAGGCGAAACCCGTGACATCACCCTGGCCGATGGCAGCGTGGTGCAACTGGACAGTGACACGGCTATTGCCGTCGATTACGCCGACAACCACCGCGACGTACGCCTGCTGGCCGGGCAGGCGTTTTTCGAAGTCAAACCCGACAAGCGCAAGCCGTTCCACGTGCGTGCCGATAGTCTACGGGTGACCGTCACCGGCACCGCGTTCAACGTCGAGATGCGCGCGGGTAGGGTAGGGGTCGATGTGCAGCATGGCTCGGTGCGGGTCGAGGACTCGGCCCGCGTGCTGGCGGCGGCGCTGACTGCCGGGCAACGCTTGCGCTACCTGGATGGTCAGGCACAGCTCAGTGCGTTCGTGCCGTCTCAGACGGCCGCCTGGCGCCAAGGCCAATTGATCGCCGACGATCAGTCGGTGGCTGAGCTGGTGCAGGCACTGGCCCGCTACCTGCCGGGCACGGTGCTGCTGCGCGACGAAGCCCTCGGCGCCAAGCGCGTGACCGGCGTATATGACCTACGCAAGCCTGAGGTCGCGCTGCGAGCAGTGGTCCGCCCGCATGGTGGCGAAGTCCGTAGCTATGGGCCTTGGCTGCTGGTGCTGAGCAAGCCCTGAGACCGCCCATTTGGACAGCGGCGCAGCGCCGCTGCCCATGAGGCATCTCCTCTTGAAAACTTTTTTCAAAATTTTCTGAAAAATCGCTGAACTGCCCCGTCTTCTCCCCCGCGCGCAATAACTGATAGCGATTCGTATTCAATTTTGCTGCCCGGCGACTGTCCGGGGCGGGGATGTGGGATGACTCAAACGACAAGCCGGAAGCCGCGCTGCGCGTGGGATTGGTCGTGGCAACTAAAACAGCTGGCCGGTGCTGGCCTGCTAGGGCTGTGCTGCGCCAACGGCGTAGTGCCTGCCCAGGCCGACGAGATGGGCGTGCGCAACGTGTTGGCCCAGACCCATGCGTTCGATATTCCGGCGCAGAAACTGGCCATCGCCCTGATCAACTTCGGTCAGCAGAGTGGCTTGCAGGTGACGGTCGACCCTGACCTGCTCGAAGGCCAGCAATCCACCGCCGTCAGCGGCCAGCTCAGCAGCGAGGCCGCGCTGGCGCAACTGCTGTTGGGCACCGGCATCACCTGGGACTACGAATACGGCGCGCTGACCTTTCGCTTGCTGCACGCCGACAGCGGCGCGGTCGAGCTGCACAACACGCTGATTCTCGGCGACACCCAGGAAAATAGCTTCATGGGGGCCACGGTGTTCGATCGCAAGGCGGTCCAGGCCTTCCCCGGTGCCAACGGCGACATCACTACCCTGCTGCAGATGCACCCCAATGTGCAGTTCAGCACCGATCAGAAAAGCTCCAACACCCCCGGCGAAATCGACCCGGCCGACGTTAGCATCAACGGCGCCAAGTTCTACCAGAACAACTTCATGATCGACGGCATCTCGATCAACAACGACCTCGACCCCGGTGCCCACGGCTACAACGAAACCCGCCAGTTCGACTCGGCCCCCAGCCGCTCGCACGGCATCGCCCTGGACGCTGACCTGCTGGAAGAGATCAAGGTCTACGACAGCAACGTGCCGGTGGAATACGGTGGCTTCAACGGCGGCGTGGTCGATGCAATCACCCGCCGTCCGAGCCAGGACCTGCACGGCAAGCTCTCGTACGCGATGACCAGCTCGGACTGGACCCGCTATCACATCAGCCGCGAGAGCGAGGAGACGTTCAAAACCTCGTCCAACGAAAAGAACCAGCCCGAGTTCAAGAAGACCACCGTGCGCGGCACTCTCGAAGGCCACCTGACCGAGGATTTCGGCGCACTGCTCAACTTTTCCCAGAAGCGCTCGTACCTGCCGCTGCGCACCTACGCCAATGGCTACAACAGCCCGAACAATGACAACGAGCAAGAGCAGACCCGGGCGCTGGACAACTTTCTGCTCAAGACCTACTGGACGGTCAATGATCGCCTGACCCTGGACACCTCGATCGTCTACGCCCCGCAAGAGAACGTGTACTTCCGTGAGGACTACCGCGACTCGGAGTACACCAACATCAACGGCGGCTGGCAGACCTCGATCAAGGCCATCTACGAAGGCGACAGTGCCCGCTGGACCCAGCAACTTGCGGTGAGCGACCTGTACGCCTCGCGCGAGGCCGACACCGACACGCTGATCAACTGGTACTGGTCCGACGTCAAGAACTGGGGCAATCCACTGAGCGGCAACGCGCGCAGCGCCGAGGGCTCGTTCGGCAGTCTGTACCAGACCCAGCGCAGCATCGACTACAAGCTCAAGGCCGAATGGCAGACCTTCAACCTGGGCCCGACCCTGCACACCGTCAGCACTGGCCTGGAGCTGGGTTACCAGCGCGCCACCTGGGAGCGCGAGGACGACGCGGCGGCGGTGACCACCTTCAAGCGCGACAACGGCACCGACTGTGGCAGCGATCCTTACTGCTCGATCGGCCGGTTGGCCAACGGCAACAACCGCCAGTACGGCTCGGCCATGATGATCTACGGTGCGGGTCAGCTGGACATGCAGCAGAGGAAGTACGCGCTGTTCGTCGATGACCAGATCAGCTACGGCAATCTCACCCTGCGCCCCGGTCTGCGCCTGGATGCCGACGACTACATGGAGAAGAAGTCGCTGGCGCCGCGCTTTGCCGGTGACTACGACTTTTTCGGCGACCGCAGCTCGGTACTGGTGTTCGGTGCCAACCGCTACTACGGCCGCAACCTGTTCAAGTACCGCTTGGCCGATGGCCGCCAGGCCTTCACCTCGCGTTGGACGCGCACCAACCAGACCGACGACTGGGCCTTGGCCAGCAGTAACCTGAACATGAGCAAGTTCACCAGCATGGACATCCCCTATGACGACGAGCTGATGCTCGGCTTCAACCAGCGCATGCTCGGCGCCGAGTTCCAGCTCAAGTACATCAACCGCAAGGGGCATGATCAGATCTACCGCACTCGGCCGTACTACTACCTCGACCAGAAGGACATTCCGGCTGGCTATAGCAAGGATCACTACGTCTACCTGAATGCCGGTACCAGTACGACCGACACCGTCAGTCTCACCGTGGCGCCACTCAAGCCACTGCGCTTCATAGGCACCAGTACCAGCATGCAGCTTGCCCTGAACTGGTCGCGCAGCGAGGGCGCCCATGGCGAAACCTACGAGGCCGGCGTGGACCGTGAAGAGATGGACAACGAAGACGTTGTCTTCGACGGCAAGCTGGTGCCCTACGAAGCGCTACCGCCCAGCGATTTCAACCGCCCGTGGACTGCGCGCCTGGTGACCATCACCGATATCCCGCAATGGAACCTTGAGATCAGCAACTTCCTGCGCTATCGCGGCCCCTACGACCAGATCGTCAAGGTCAGCCCGGATGTCGAAATCGACGGTAAGACCTACAGCAACTACCAGACCGCCGCCACCCCTGGTGCCGCCACCTGGGACATGCGCTTCGCCTGGGATATTCCCACCGGCAAGGACCAGGCGTTCTTCGTCAACGTCGATGTGACCAACGTCACCGACCAGGTCAACAAGATTGCCAGCCGTACCTCGACCAACCTGATCACCTACGAAGTCGGCCGCCAGTATTGGCTTGAAGTCGGCTACCGCTTCTGACCGTACACAAAAAACGGATGCCCTGATGAAAAAGCTCCTCGCAGGCTTGCTCGGCCCGCTGCTGCTAGGCGCCTGCGCCTCGATCCCCGAGTCCGACGCGCCGCTGCCCTGGGACAGCCAAGTGGTGCATGGCCAACTGCCCAATGGCCTGGCCTACCGACTGGTGCGCGACACCTCCCAGGCCGGCCGCC
The DNA here is from genome assembly GCF_048068415.1 of Pseudomonas sp. NY15463. Taxonomy (NCBI): domain Bacteria; kingdom Pseudomonadati; phylum Pseudomonadota; class Gammaproteobacteria; order Pseudomonadales; family Pseudomonadaceae; genus Pseudomonas; species Pseudomonas sp. NY15463. Next base: position 368,978 of record NZ_JBLUQD010000004.1, on the reverse strand, counting down.
TGGACCTGCGCCTGACGGTCAAGGCAGGCTCTGTGGATGAAGCCGACGACCAAGTCGGCGTCGCGCACATGGTCGAGCACCTGACCTTCCACAGCCGCGCTGGTGGCGAGCGAAACCTACGCCAGCGCATGACCGCGCTTGGTTGGGTGCAGGGCCGCCATTTCAACGCCGTGACCAACTACGAGCGCACCCAGTACCTGATCGGCCCGCCAGCCGGTGTGCGTCAGGCGCCCCAGGCGCTGCAAGCGCTGGCTGACCTGGTCTTCGCGCGTGACTACAGCGCCGCCGACCTTGAGCGCGAGCGTCCAATCGTCATCGAGGAGTGGCGCGGCGGCCTGGGCGTTGCCCAGCGCATGAACGAGCAGCGTACTGCGTCGCAGCGAGTCGGCTCGGCGTACCCTGGACATCGCACCATCGGTAACGAAGCGGCGATTCGCTCGGCCAGCCTGGCCAGCTTGCAGGCGTTTCAGGACCGTTGGTATCTGCCCAACAACATGGTGCTCTCGGCGGTCGGCGACTTTGATCCCGAGCAGCTCAAGGTGCAGATCGCGCAGGCGTTCGGCCAAGCCAAGGCCGGCGAGGTGCCGGACCGCGAGCAGCGCGAGCTGCCGCTGGACGACACGCTGAAAATCTTCCGCCTGCAAGACCCTCAGTCGGGCAGCAACCAGGTGGCGTTGTTGTTCCGCCTGCATGAGCCAGACAGCCGTGGGACCACGCACGTGGCCCTGCGCGAACGCTTGATCGACCGCATGGCCCTGGCCGCGCTGGTCGACACGCTACGCCGCCAGCCGCGTGAAGCCAGCGTGCGCAGCCTGACCGCGCAAAAGACCCTGATCGGCGAGCACTCGACGGTACTGGGCATTGCCGCCAGTGTCGAAGGCCAGGCCCATGAGCAGGCCTTGCAGGCCCTGCTGACTGAGATCGAGCGTCTGCGCCAGCATGGTTTCAGCAAGACTGACCTGAACCGCCAGCGTGTGCACATCGCCCGACTGGCCAACAAGGCCGTCAAGCAACAGACCCCACGCACCTTCGAGCAGTGGGTAGAGCAACTGAACAACGCCGCTGTGCAGGACCGCCCTGTGATCGAGCGCGAAGCGGTTGCCCGGCGTTACCAGAAAGTCCTGGGCAAGGTGCGCCTGCGTGACCTGAACGCTCGCCTGCGCCTGTGGCTGCAAAGCCCGGATCGGGTGTTGCAGATCAGCGCCCCCGGTAATTCGCCCCTGAGCCTGCCGAGCATTGCCCAGGTTCAGGCACTACAAGCCGCACTGTCCGCGCAGGACCTGGACGAGCCGGTGCGCAAGGCGCCAGTGGCGCCTGCCAAGGAGCCCCTGCAAATGGCGGCCAACCCAGCGGCGGCGAGCATCGTCGAGCGCAAGGCGTTTCCCGCGCAGCAGGTCGAGCACTGGCGCCTGAGCAACGGCGACCGCTTGGTCTGGCTCAAGCGCCCAGGCCCAGGAGGCAAGTTGCTGTTGCAGGCAGAGTCGGCCGCCGGTTATCACCTGCCTGACGCGCCGGCCTGGCGCGTGCAAATGGCCGCGCAACTGGCGGTGCGCAGCGGCACTGTTGGCATGCCCTCCCAAGGCCTGGCCGACTGGCGCAAGAAAAACCAGGCGACACTCAGTGTCGAGCAACGTCCCGAGCGCTTGCAATTGAGCCTCACGGCCCCGCCCGAGCAGTTGTTGGCCGTGGTGCAAAGCTATCGCGTGAGCCAGGTGGCTAGCATCGAGCCTGAGCTGTTCGAGCAGTCCCGCGATGAGCTGCTGCAACGCCTGCGCAGCCGCCCGGAGGATGTGCGCAGCCATCAGGAGAGCGTACAACGTCAACTGCGCTATGGCGCAGACCTGTGGCAGGCGCCGGACCAAGACACTCTGGAAACCCTGACCGCCCAGCAGTTGGATGCCGACTGGCTGCGCCAGGTCAGCGTGCCGGTGACTTACTACCTGATGACCGATCTGCCCGTAGAACAGGTCGAACCGTTGGTCCGCGCAGGGCTTGCGACTATCCCACGCAGCGCCGTTGCAGTTGGCGGCCAGTTGGCCCTGCAACAGCCCGGCCAGCGTCGCGAAGACTTGGCGGTCGCCCTGGAACCACGTGCGGTGCTGCAAGCCAGCAGCTTCCACGAGCAGCCTTGGAGCCCAGAGGCTGCGGTGCGCGTAGCGGCGCTGCGTGAGCTGGCCAACCAGCGCCTCAAGGAGCAACTGCGCGGTGAGGCCTCGGGGGTCTACCGCCTGCGCTTCGACAGCGAGCTCAACCCCGACACCCAGCGTGTCGAAAGCAGCCTGAGCTTCACCTGCGATCCGGCCCGGGTCGACGAGCTGTGGGCCATGGCCCAGCGCACCCTGGCCAGCCTCGATGTCGACCAGGCCTGGGTCGACAGCGAACGGCGCAGTCTGCTGCGCCAGGAAACACTGCGCCGCGAAGACCCACAGACCCAGTTCAAGCGCCTGGTGCTGAGCGATCGACGCTGGCACGACCCGCGTTACCTCGAAACCCAGCAGCAACTGCCCGAAGCCCTGACCCTGGCCGAGCTGCAACAGCAAGCGCGCCAGCTGTTCCCGCAGGCTAACCAGGTGCAACTGCGCGTGCTGCCGTCGGCCAGCGCCTGGGAGCAGGCCCGGTGAGCACCCTGCGGATCTTCTACCGCCTGAGCCGGCCCTTCTGGTGCGAGCGTGGCCAGTGGCTAGCGTGGCTGATGCTTGCGACGGTGATCGGCCTGGGCCTGCTGGTGGTGCAGATCAACGTGCTGATCAACGGCTGGAGCAAGACTTTCTACGACACCCTCAGCGCGTTCGACACCGGCGCACTGTACGGATTGGTGGCTGAGTACACGCTTTATCTGGCCGCGTATGTGCTGATCTACGTGTTTCTCGACTACGTCCGCAAAGGCCTGGTGCTGCGCTGGCGTCAGGTGATGACCGCGCGCCTGACCGATGCCTGGCTGGCCGACCAGGCCTTCTACCGCCTGGGGCTGGGCGGTGAGCCGGACAACCCCGACCAGCGCATCGCCCAGGACGTGGATGTGATGGTCGACCTGTCGATCGAACTGGTGGCCTCGCTGGTGATCAACCTGGCGCAGGTCGGTGCGTTCGTGGTGATCCTGTGGAACCTGTCGGGGGTGCAGACCTTTAGCCTGTTCGGTGAGCACTTCACGGTGCATGGCTATCTGGTGTGGATCGTGCTGGCCTACACCCTGTTCGGCAGCCTGCTGACCCACTGGATCGGCAAGCCACTGCACCGCCTCAACTACGAGCGCGAGCATCGCGAGGCCGACTTTCGCGCCAGCCTGTTGCGCAAGCGCGAGCATGCCGAGCAGATCGCCCTGTACCGTGGCGAAAGCGTCGAGCGCCAGCACTTGGCGCAGCGCTTCGCTGCGATTGCCGAGAACTGGCGCCAGCTCATGGGTCGTGAACGCGACCTGAGCCTGTTCACTGTGGCCTACCAGCGGCTAAGCCTGATTATCCCCGTGTTCGCCGCCTTGCCCGCGTTTATGGCCAAGGCCATTACCCTGGGCGGGCTGATGCAGATTCGCAGCGCGTTCAACGCGGTGCATGACTCGCTGAGCTGGTTCATCAAGCTGTACAGCAAGCTGGTGCGCTGGAGCGCGGCTCTGGAACGGCTTGACCAGTTCGAACAGGCCATCGCCGCCAGTCGTCTTAAAGTCACCGCGCCACCACAGGGCGACTGCCTGTGCGCCCAGGGCCTGACCCTGTGCCGTCCCGATGGCAGCGTGCTGTTGGACGACTTGCACCTGCGCGCGCAGCCGGGGCAGTGGTTGCGCCTGGCTGGGCGCAGCGGGTTGGGCAAGTCTACGTTGCTACGCACCTTGCAGGGGCTTTGGCCCTACTGCCTGGGCGACTGGCAATTGCCGGCCGGGCGCAGCCTGTTGTTGCCGCAGAAACCCTATCTGCCGCGCATGAGCCTGCGCAGCCTGCTGGCTTATCCACAGCTCGAGCACTTCGGTGACCGAGCGTTGCTGGCCGTATTGGACAAGGTGGGGCTGGCTGCATGGGGCGAGCGGCTGGACGACGAGCAGGAGTGGGAGCGGGTGTTGTCTGGCGGTGAGCAGCAGCGCCTGGGGCTGGCGCGGGCATTGCTTTATCGGCCCGATACGTTGTATCTGGACGAAGCCACCAGCCAGCTCGACCTGACCAGCGCCAAGGCGTTGTTGCAGATGCTCAGGCGTGAGCTGCCAGCGTGCACCGTGGTCGGGGTGACCCACCAGGAAGGGCTGGTGGGGCTGTTCGAGCGTACCGTCGAGCTGGAGAAACTGGCCGAGCCTGCGAAGAGGCCGGCCCAGGAAAGCCCGGTCAGCCGCGGTTGCTGAACTGCGCCAGCGCCGGCAGCAACTGTTTGTCGATGGCCTGGCGCACCGCCGGCAGGATCGTCGCGCTGCCGGTGTACATCTGCTCCACCATGCCTTTGAGGGCGCGCGCGTTGGGTTCGGTCAGCCCGCGTACGACCACTTCGCAGGCCTGCTCGGCGCTGGCTCCAGCGGGAATATCGAAGCCCCGGGCGCGAAGGTGGCCCAGCAGGTCGTCCTGGTCAATCAGATCCGCATGCATCATGGCTATTGTCCCTTTTGTCGCGAAAGAGAATGCTGCTGTTGTATGCGACCGATTCTGTGTCGCCTGCGACAGCCCGGCAAGGGCAGATTGCCGCGATGGCTGCATTGGCTAAGAACAGGTCGTTTACGGCTAAATCGCCACGTCGGTAAGCCAGCACACTGAAGTCATTCACGGCACCGAGGGTTTGGTCACCCTCGCTCCTCGCACAGTGGATGTTGCTCGCTCTTGGCCCCGGACGCTCACGGCTTTCCGGGGTTGTTTTTTTGTGCAAGAACCATCGAGCGGTTATCCCGGCAACGCGATTGTCCGCCCGGCGTAAGCAGCAGTTGGCAGCTCCCGCTGCCCTTCCAGCAGGCCTTGCAACAACGCGGCGGTGTTTTCGGTGAATGGCGCTGACTTCGGCCCCGCCAGGTCCACATGCAGCAGCATCTGCTCACTGGCTGCCAGCGCCTCGTCGAAGCCTTCCCGGTGCAGGCTGTGGTACAGGTGCAGGCGCTTCTTGTCGAAGCCGATGATCTGCGTCTGCACCCACACTTCGGTGCCTAGCTTCACTTCATGCAGGTAGTTGATATGCACCTCCAGGGTGAACAGCGAATGCCCGCTCTGTCCACGGCTGTCGGCATCCAGGCCGATGCGCGCCATCAGCGCATCGGTGGCGTAGCTGAAGATCAGCAGGTAGAAGGCATCGCGCAGGTGCCCGTTGTAGTCCACCCAGTCTGCCTGGAGCGGGGTGCGGTAGGTGATCAGTGCGGGCATGCAGCTCTCCTCAATCGCCAAAGGCCATGCCGTGGTTGGCCTTGCTGGTCTTCACCGCCTCCAGCACCGCCAGCAGGGTATCGTCGCGGTAGCGCTCAAGCGCCGCGATGCTGCGCTCGCCCAATTGTTCGGCGGTGCCCTCGACCACATCGTCGATCAGCTTTTCGGTCAGTTCTGGCGCGGGCAGGTAGGTCCAAGGCAATTTCAGCGCCGGGCCGAACTGCGCCATGAAGTGACGCATGCCTGCATCGCCTCCGGCCAGGGTGTAGGTGAGGAAGGTGCCCATGAACGACCAGCGCAGGCCAGCGCCGAAGCGGATGGCGTCGTCGATCTCGCCGGTGCTGGCCACGCCGTCGTTGACCAGGTGCAAGGCCTCGCGCCATAGCGCTTCGAGCAGGCGGTCGGCAATGAAGCCGGGCACCTCCTTGCGCACGTGCAGCGGGCGCATGCCCAGCGTGGTGTAGATGACCTTGGCGGCTTCGATGGCTTCGGCGCTGGTGTTGCGACCGCCGACGATCTCCACCAGCGGCAGCAGGTAAACCGGGTTGAATGGATGGCCGACCACGCAACGTTGCGGGTGCGTGGACGACTCGTAGAACTCGCTGGGCAGCAGGCCTGAGGTACTCGAAGCGATGATCGCATCAGGTTTGGCGGCGGCGCTGATCTTCGCGTGCAGGTCGAGCTTCAGCTCCAGGCGTTCGGGGGCGCTCTCCTGTATGAAGTCGGCGTCGCGCACGCAGGCTTCGATGGTGCTCACGAAGCTCAGGCGATGTTGCGATGCGCCGGGTGCCAAGCCTTGTTTCTCCAGGGCCGGCCAGGCATTGGCGATGCGCCTGCGCAGGGCCGCTTCGGCGCCGGGGGCTGGGTCCCAGGCGACGACGTCCAGGCCATGGGCCAGGGCGCGGGCGACCCAACCGCTGCCGATGACGCCGCTACCCAGTGCGGCGAAGGTCTTGGGGGTGGTGATGAAAGGCATGTGCAACTCCTGAAAATGCTCTGCGGGGCGATATAGCGTCGATCACCGACGCGTGAGGTTCATCTTTGCCCGGCCTTCGGCAGGGCTCAGCACGCGGGCGCCGAGGCGGTTGATGATCTCCACCGCGCGTTCGACCAACTGGCCGTTGCTGGCCAATACGCCACGGTCCAGGTACAGGTTGTCCTCAAGCCCCACGCGCACGTTGCCACCGAGCAGCACGGCTTGCGCAGCCATGGGCATCTGCATGCGGCCAATCCCGAAACCGGCCCAGGTCACGTCGGCTGGCAGGTTGTCGACCATCGCCTTCATGCTGGTGGTGTCGGCCGGTGCGCCCCAGGGGATGCCCAGGCACAGCTGGAACAGCGGGTCGTCCAGCAGGCCTTCCTTGATCATCTGCTTGGCGAACCACAGGTGGCCGGTGTCGAAGATCTCCAGTTCCGCCTTCACCCCCAGTTCGGTGATGCGTTTGGCACCAGCACGCAGTTGTGCAGGGGTGGAGACATAGATGGCGTTGCCGTCGCCGAAATTGAGGGTGCCGCAGTCCAGGGTGCAGATCTCCGGCAGCAGCGCCTCGACATGCGCAAGGCGCTCCAGCGGGCCGATCAGGTCGGTGCCGGCGCCGAACTCCATGGGCGACTCGCCCGGGCCTATTTCCAGGTCGCCGCCCATGCCGGCGGTGAGGTTAACGATGATGTCCACATCGGCCTCGCGGATGCGCTCCATCACTTCGCGGTACAGCGCCACATCGCGGCTGAAGCGGCCCGTGTGCGGGTCGCGGACATGGCAGTGGACCACGGTAGCACCGGCCTTGGCGGCTTCGACGGCGGCTGCGGCAATCTGTTTGGGGGTGACCGGGACCAGGTGGCTCTTGGCGACCGTGTCGCCAGCGCCGGTGAGGGCGCAGGTGATGATGACGTCGTGGTTCATGGTGGTTCCTTATTCAGGTCTGGCCCAATTGCTTGTAGGAGCGGCCTTGTGTCGCGAAAGGGGCGCGAAGCGGCCCCACGTTTTCAGTAGCGCGCACAAATCCTGGGGCTGCTGGCGCAGCCCTTTCGCGACACAAGGCCGCCCCTACAGGCAATCAGGGAATGTCAGTTGGCGCTGAGCTTGAGGTTGTCGGCTGCCGGTTTACCGTCGAAGGTGGTCACACCTTCCAGCCAGCGGGCTTTGTCCTCGGGGTGATCCTTGAGCCACTGGCGGGCCGACTCCAGCGCGTCCTTGTGGTCGAGCAGCGGCTGCATCATGCGGCTCTCGTCCTCGGCGCTGAAGTTCAGGTTGGCCAGCAGGCGGTGGGCGTTGGGGCAGCGGTCGGCGTAGTCAGGCGCGGTCACCGTCCATACGGTGGCGCGGCCTTCGTCGGGGCCCAGCGCGCCCTGGCTGTCGCCTAGGTAGACCATGTCGATGTTCACGTTCATCGGATGCGGCGCCCAGCCGAAGAACACCACCGCTTCCTTGCGCCGTACGGCGCGGTCGACGGCTGCGAGCATGCCGGCTTCGCTGGACTCCACCAGCTGGAACTTGCCCAGGCCGAACTGGTTCTTTGCGATCATCGCCTTGATCTGCGTGTTGGCGCCCGAGCCTGGCTCGATGCCGTAGATCTTGCCGCCCAGCTCCTTTTGGAACTTGTGGATGTCGGCGAAGGTTTTCAGGCCCTTGTCGGCCAGGTACTTGGGTACCGCCAAGGTGGCGCGGGCATCTTCGAGGCTGGGCTTGTCGAGTACCTTGACTTGCTTGGCATCGATGAACGGCGTGATGGTCTGGGTCATGATCGGGTTCCAGTAACCTAGGAACATGTCCAGGCGCTTGTCGCGGATGCCGGCGAAGATGATCTGCTGCGAGGCGCTGGTCTGCTTGGTCTGGTAGCCCAATCCGTCGAGCAGCACCTGGGCCATGGCGCTGGTGGCGATGACGTCGGTCCAGTTGACCACGCCCAGGCGCACGTCCTTGCAGGCGGCGGGTTCGGCGGCGAACAGCGGGGTGACCACGGTGGTGCTCAGTGCGAGGGATAACAGGCTGCAGCGGACAAAGCGGTGCATGGTGGCTCTCCATCGGCAGTACGTATTGTTATTGAAGGCGGCCTCTTGCGGACCGTGTGGATACGCTACGCTGGCGCCGGGGTAGAAAATCGCACCCTGGCGACCAACAATTGCACTGGGGCGACCACCTTGATCGTGGAGCAGGCGATGCCGCATACCATTCACTTCTTGTTGCTGCCGGGTTTTTCGGCGATGGGCTTCATCAGTGCGCTGGAGCCGTTGCGGGTGGCCAATCGCTTTCGCGTGGGGTTGTACCGCTGGCAGGTGCTGAGCCTGGATGGCGGTGCGGTGCTGGCGAGCAACGGCATGTCGGTGAACGCCGACGGCGCGCTGGGTGAAGCGGCTGGCGCGCAGATGCTGCTGGTGGTGGCCGGCTTCGAACCGCTGGCCTGTTATGGCGCCACGCTGCAACAGGCGCTGCGCCGGCTCGACCACGACAATGTGGTGCTCGGTGGTATCGACACCGGCGCCATGCTGCTGGCCGAGGCGGGGCTGCTCGACGGCCACCGCGCGACCCTGCACTGGGAAGCCCTGGAGGCGTTCAAGGAGCGCTACCCGCGCCTGCAAGCCACCCAGGAGTTGTTCGAGATCGACCGCCGGCGCATCACTTGCGCGGGCGGCACCGCGTCCATCGACCTGATGCTCGACCTGATCGCCCAGGCCCATGGTAGCGAGCTGGCGGTGCAAGTCTCGGAGCAGTTCGTGCTGGGGCGTATCCGTCCGCGTCAGGACCACCAGCGCATGGAGATTGCGGCACGCTATGACTTGCGCAACAAGAAGCTGGTGAAGGTGATCGGCGAGATGGAACGCAATATCGAACAGCCGCTGAACACACAAGTCTTGGCCGACGCGGTGCGGGTGACCCGGCGCCAGCTGGAGCGCTTGTTCCGACTGCACCTGGACGACACACCGAGCGGTTTCTACCTGCGTTTGCGCTTGGACAAGGCACGGCAGTTGTTGCGCCAGACCGAGATGAGCGTGTTGGAGGTAGGGGTGGCGTGCGGGTTCGAGTCGGCGTCGTACTTTACCCGGTGCTATCGGGCGCGGTTCGAGCGCTGTCCGCGCCAGGACCGGTCAGCCACGGCGGTTTGACGTTCGTCTGTTCTGGCTGGATGGGCCGCTACGCGCCCCAGGATCTGAGACCTATCACCACCGCCGGGGCTGCTGTGCAGCCCTTTCGCGGCACGAGGCCGCTCCTACACGACCGTAGAAGCGACCACTTACGGGCTCGGGCAGGCTTACTGCTGGCCAATCCCTTGCAGATACTCTGAGCGCTCGTCACTGCGCTGCGCCACGCAGGTATTCCACGCCGCCTCGAATGCCTTGCTGCCGGGTTTCTCGGCGTAGGTCTCGACCTTGCAATCGGCATCGCGCAATTGCAGCCAGAGCTTTTCGGCCGCCTCCATACGCCCGGTCAGCGCACTGGCCTTGTCGCTTTCGTCTGCGTACTGGTCGCGAATGCGCTGGATCAGGTCGTCGTAGGCAGCTTTGAGTTCACGCTCTGCGGTTTGCCGGTTGTACGCGGCACAGGCGTAACTCTGTTGATCGTTCTCGACGTTGTCGCACGGCGTGCTTTCATCGTTCGCGGCGTGTGCCGCCCATGCGCATGTCACTAACAGCAGCCCTGCCAACGTTCTCATTTTTACTCTCTCCTGGCTTCTGTAGCCAACGAAAGCGGATTCTCGCTCAGAGCCGCAGCGTTGAACAGGGTTGCCCGGCATGAACAGAGCCATTGCCGGGCGTGCAGCACACATTGCCGATCAGTCAGGCAACTGGCCTACAGGTTTCGTGATTGGGGAGGCGCCATGTAGCCCGTTGGCAGGATCAGCGTCGACCCACCCTGGGACGGTGTCCTCGACATTCAGAATGGCGAGCGTCAGCCGGTCCGGCCAGTCATTGAGCTTGCTTTGCACCGTGGCGCGCAGGTTGCGATAGGTCGGTTGCAGTTGATAGGCCGCTAGCTGCGCGTACCCATGCGCTCGCTGGCCGGTAACCACGAGCGGGTCAACCAGCCAGTTCTTCGTTGAGGGCAACCGCACGTTGTCAAGGGTGAGGCTGAGTGAGTGGATCGACTTTTCGCTCTCTAGCAGCACCATTTCAATGTAGATACCTGTCGCGTGCGGGCCTTGATTGGGTTTTTTCAGTGAGTCGTGCAGCACTTGCAGCGCCGGTGCGTTCAGCGACCTGCGCAGATTGCCCAATACCTTGTGCCCAATAGCCCTGAGCGATGGATCGCTCAGGCATTGCCTGACGAGCTCGATAAGCGATTGGCTGTTGCCTGCAAGGTTCAGCTGGGCGGTTGAGAACGATGTACGTAGCCAAAGCATTTTCAGCAACGCCTTGCTGTATTGATGCTGCCAGTCGCTGGTGCTGCGGTAATCGGCTTTGTCGGCCAGCAATTGGGCGCACAGGGCCGATTGCAGGGCGTCTTTTTCCAGCTGAGCTGACACGTTGGGCGCGCAGACGACGATCTGGGCGGCATTGACATAGGCATGGTGAGCTTTAGGCATGGTGTTTTCCTTGGCTGATGCGCTGGCCAAACCCTGGCCAGCGCGGAGGGTTCACAGAGTGATGCCTTCCAGATAGTCATTGGCGCCCTGAGCCAGCAGATCCTCCACCCGGTTGCGGATGTTGGCGTAGGCCCTGACGTTGAGCTCGTAGCGTCCGGCAGCTCGGTTGATGGTTACCTCGGTTTTGCTGAACTTGAAGAACAGCACCCGTTTGGTTCTCACCTCTTTCTTGAAGTCGATACTCATCATGATCATCGACGGCACACCTCTGGATGACTCGGTGCACGGCAGGGTCTGGAAGGTTGCCAAGGATTCGGAGGCACTGTTGTTTTCCAGCAGGTTGAGCGCCTTTGAGTTCTGTTCGGTGCCGATCAATGCCTTTTCTGCGATGCTCGTCAGTTCCGAGGCACCGCCTGCCGCCGCCCGGATGATGTCCAGGGCGATCTGATCCATGCTGAAAGAGGTGGCCGACGGCGAGTAGCGTTGGCGAATGTAGTTGGCGGTGGTCCAGCCAAACATCCGTAGGGCTTTGTTGTATTCCTCTGTCCAGGCGGGCAGGTCGCGCTCCTTGTTGAATTTGGATTCGGCGATTTGTTGCGCGAGCGACACGCAGTTCATGACGTCGATGGCATTGTCTTCCGACAGGCGATCGGTCATACCGACCACCGCTTCACCAATGACGGCACCGTTTTCCTGCCCAGGGGTGATCAAGTCGGACGCAGAGTAGAAGCTCGGTGCGGACTGAAGCAGTCCCATGCGCGCACGTGGCGCTGGGCGACGCGGCAGGATGATCTCGGACAGGTACTGGTTGGTTTCGGATTGCAGCATGGTCATTTCTCCAGTGGCGGGATTGTCCCGATTGCGGGTTGCGGACCAAGCGTGCGTAATCGCGCAGGGGTATTGCAGAGGGAGGCGATGCAGGGATGGGAAGCCCTGTACCCGCCCATGCGCAACCGCTTGACGCTTTCGGCAAACCCCCTGTCGTTTTTGCATCGGGGCGCCTGCGAGCACAGGCATATGCTGGCCCCAAAGCGCCGGCACAAGGTCAGGCGCAGCCCAAGTCAAAAAGGGGACAGCCTGATGAGCCCAGCCGAACTTCACGCCGACAGCATCGTCATCGACGGTCTGATCATTGCCAAATGGAACCGCGAGCTGTTCGAGGACATGCGCAAGGGCGGGCTGACTGCGGCCAACTGCACGGTATCGGTGTGGGAAGGGTTCAAGGCGACCGTCGACCAGATCGCCGCCAGCCAGAAGCTGATCCGCGACAACAGCGATCTGGTGATGCCGGTGCGCACCACCGCCGATATCCGCAAGGCCAAGGAGCTGGGCAAGACCGGCATCCTCTTCGGTTTCCAGAATGCCCATGCGTTCGAAGATCAGATCGCCTATGTCGACGTGTTCAAGCAGCTCGGCGTGGGCATCGTGCAAATGTGCTACAACACCCAGAACCTGGTCGGCACCGGCTGTTACGAGCGTGACGGCGGCCTGTCGGGCTTCGGCCGCGAGATCGTCGCCGAGATGAACCGTGTTGGCATCATGTGCGACCTCTCGCACGTGGGCTCGAAAACCTCCGAGGAAGTCATCCTCGAATCGAAAAAGCCCGTGTGCTACTCACACTGCCTGCCGTCGGGGCTCAAGGAACACCCACGCAACAAGTCCGATGAAGAGCTGAAGTTCATCGCCGACCATGGCGGCTTCGTTGGTGTGACCATGTTCGCGCCGTTCCTGGCCAAGGGCATCGACTCGACCATCGACGACTACGCCGAGGCCATCGAGTACACCATGAACATCGTCGGTGAAGACGCCATCGGTATTGGTACCGACTTCACCCAGGGCCACGGCCAGGACTTCTTCGAGTACCTGACCCACGACAAGGGCTACGCCCGCCGCCTGACCAACTTCGGCAAGATCATCAACCCATTGGGGATCCGCACCGTCGGCGAGTTCCCCAACCTCACCGAAACCCTGCTCAAACGCGGCCATTCCGAGCGTGTGGTACGCAAGATCATGGGTGAGAACTGGGTAAGCGTCCTCAAGGACGTCTGGGGCGAGTGAGCACTGCTGGGGCCTACTGCGCGCGCCAATCGCTGCGTCAGGCCCTCACGAAAAGCTCGCCGTGCCTCGGCACTGTCTCGCTTTTCGCTTCGGCCCTTCCTTGCGCTTGACGCGCTCGCTACGGCCCCAACAGCACTCACTACGGCTGTTTATAAAAGCAAAAGCCAAAGCGGCTTCTGATCGCAAACAAAAAATTCTGGAGTTGAGTTTCCATGGCCAAAATCGCCCCCCAATTGCCAATCGAAGTCGACAGCGAAACCGGTGTGTGGACCAGCGACGCCCTGCCGATGCTGTATGTGCCGCGCCACTTCTTCGTCAACAACCACATGGGCATCGAAGAAGTGCTCGGCGCCGAGAAGTACGCTGAAATCCTCTACAAGGCCGGTTACAAATCCGCCTGGCACTGGTGCGAGAAAGAAGCCGAGTGCCATGGCCTGGAAGGCGTGGCGGTGTTCGAACACTACATGAAGCGCCTGAGCCAGCGTGGCTGGGGCTTGTTCGAGATCCAGGATATCGACCTGGACAAGGGCACTTGCAGCGTCAAGCTCAAGCACTCGGCGTTCGTGTACGTGTATGGCAAGTGCGGTCGCAAGGTCGACTACATGTTCACCGGCTGGTTCGCCGGCGCCATGGACCAGATTCTCGCTGCCCGCGGCAGCTCGATCCGCACCGTGGCCGAACAGGTCTACGGCGGTTCGGAAGAAGGCCACGAAGATGGCCTGTTCGTCACCAAGCCGTTGTAAGCCGGAGATAGCGTCATGGCATTCGAAGCAATGTTCCAGCCGATTCAGATCGGCAAGTTGACCATCCGCAACCGCGTGCTCAGCACCGCGCACGCCGAGGTCTACGCCACTGACGGCGGCATGACCACCGACCGCTACGTGAAGTATTACGAAGAGAAGGCCAAGGGCGGTATCGGCCTGGCGATCTGCGGTGGCTCGTCGGTGGTGGCCATCGACAGCCCGCAGGAATGGTGGTCTTCGGTGAACCTGTCCACCGACCGTATCATTCCGCATTTCCAGAACCTGGCAGATGCCATGCACAAGCATGGCGCCAAGATCATGATCCAGATTACCCACATGGGGCGCCGCTCGCGTTGGGACGGTTTCAACTGGCCGACGCTGATGTCGCCGTCGGGCATCCGCGAGCCGGTGCACCGCGCGACCTGCAAGACCATCGAGGTAGAAGAGATCTGGCGGGTGATCGGCAACTACGCGCAAGCTGCGCGGCGTGCCAAGGAAGGTGGCCTGGACGGCGTCGAGCTGTCGGCGGTTCACCAGCACATGATCGACCAGTTCTGGAGCCCGCGGGTCAACAAACGTACCGATGAGTGGGGTGGCACCTTCGAAGGCCGCATGAAGTTCGGCCTGGAAGTGCTCAAGGCCGTGCGCGCCGAGGTGGGCGATGATTTCTGCGTGGGCATGCGTATCTGCGGTGACGAGTTCCACCCCGATGGCCTGAGCCACGAGGACATGAAACAGATCGCGGCCTACTACGATGCCACTGGCATGCTCGATTTCATCGGCGTGGTCGGCTCGGGTTGCGACACCCACAACACCTTGGCCAACGTCATCCCCAACATGAGCTACCCGCCAGAGCCGTTCCTGCACCTGGCGGCGGGTATCAAGGAAGTGGTCAAGGTCCCGGTGCTGCACGCGCAGAACATCAAGGATCCGAACCAGGCCACGCGCATTCTCGAAGGCGGTTACGTCGACATGGTCGGCATGACCCGCGCGCACATGGCCGACCCGCATCTGATCGCCAAGATCAAGATGGGTCAGGTGGACCAGATCAAGCAGTGCGTCGGCGCCAACTACTGCATCGACCGTCAGTACCAAGGCTTGGATGTGCTGTGCATCCAGAACGCCGCGACCTCCCGTGAATACATGGGTGTGCCGCACATCATCGAAAAAACCACCGGCCAGAAGCGCAAGGTCGTGATCGTCGGTGCCGGCCCTGCCGGTATGGAAGCCGCGCGAGTGGCGGCCGAACGTGGCCATGACGTGACCCTGTTCGAGAAGAAAGACCAGATCGGCGGGCAGATCACCATCGCCGCCAAGGCCCCGCAACGTGACCAGATCGCCGGTATTACTCGCTGGTATCAACTGGAACTGACCCGCCTGAAGGTCGATTTGCGCCTGGGCACCGCCGCCGACGTGGCGACCATCCAGGACCTGCGCCCGGACATCATCGTACTGGCGGTGGGTGGCCATTCGTTCCTTGAGCAGAACGAGCACTGGGGTGCCGCCGAGGGACTGGTGGTCAGCAGCTGGGATGTGCTCGACGGCAAGGTCGCACCTGGCAAGAACGTGCTGGTGTACGACACCATCTGCGAGTTCACCGGTATGTCGGTGGCGGACTTCATCGCCGACAAGGGCAGCCAGGTCGAAATCGTCACCGACGACATCAAGCCGGGCGTGGCCATGGGCGGTACGACATTCCCAACCTACTACCGCAGCATGTACCCGAAAGAAGTGGTCATGACCGGCGACATGATGCTGGAGAAGGTCTACCGCGAGGGCGACAAGCTGGTGGCGGTGCTCGAGAACGAGTACACCGGTGCCAAGGAAGAGCGGGTGGTGGATCAGGTGGTGGTGGAGAACGGCGTGCGACCTGACGAGCAGCTGTACTACGCGCTCAAGGACGGTTCGCGTAACAAGGGCCAGATCGACGTGGAAGCACTGTTCGCGATCAAGCCGCAGCCGATCCTCAGCCAGCCAGGTGAAGGCTACCTGCTGTACCGCATCGGCGACTGTGTGGCCCAGCGCAACGTGCATGCGGCGATCTACGACGCCTTGCGCCTGTGCAAGGACTTCTGATCGATCTGTCGGCACACACCGGCCCCTGTGGGAGCGGGCTTGCCCGCGAAAGCGTTAGCACGAACAACAGGATTGTCTGACCTGACGCATTCGCGGGCAAGCCCGCTCCCACAGGGCCGGTGCAGGATTCCAGGGGCCTGACCCCCTTGCAACCGCTGTTGTGGGAGCTTCCCATGTTGAACACCCTTCTACCCATCCTGCTGTTCGCGGCCCTCGCCCTGGCGCTGCTCGGCGCCGTGCGCCGGGTGCGCATGTGGCGGCGTGGCCGGCCGAGCCCGGTGAATCTGCTTGGTGGCCTGCTGGCCATGCCGCGCCGCTACCTGGTGGACCTGCACCACGTAGTCGAGCGCGACAAGTACATGTCCAAGACCCACGTGGCCACCGCTGGCGGCTTCGTGCTATCGGCCGTGCTGGCGATCCTGGTGCATGGCTTTGGCCTGCACAGCAAGATCCTCGGCTACGCCCTGCTGGTGGCCACGGTCATCATGTTCAGCGGTGCGATCTTCGTCTTCAAACGTCGCTTGAACCCGCCCTCACGGCTGTCCAAAGGCCCGTGGATGCGCCTGCCCAAGAGCCTGCTGATGTTCGCGGCGAGCTTCTTCATCGCGACCTTGCCGGTGGCGGGTATCCTGCCCGAAGGCACCGGTGGCTGGGTGCTGGTGGCCGTGCTGGGCGTCGGCGTGCTGTGGGGTGTATCCGAGCTGTTCTTCGGCATGACCTGGGGCGGGCCAATGAAGCACGCCTTCGCCGGCGCCTTGCACCTGGCTTGGCACCGCCGCGCCGAGCGCTTCGGTGGTGGGCGCTCCACCGGCCTCAAACCGCTTGACCTGGAAGACCCGAACGCGCCGCTGGGCGTGGAAAAGCCGGTTGATTTCACCTGGAACCAACTGCTGGGCTTCGACGCCTGCGTGCAGTGCGGCAAATGCGAGGCCATGTGCCCGGCGTTCGCCGCCGGTCAGCCGCTGAACCCGAAAAAGCTCATCCAGGACATGGTCATTGGCCTGGCCGGTGGCACCGATGCGCAATTTGCCGGCAGCCCCTATCCGGGCAAACCGGTCGGTGAGCACGGCGGCCATCCGCACCAGCCGATCGTCAATGGCCTGGTGGATGCCGAAACCCTGTGGTCGTGCACCACCTGCCGCGCCTGCGTGGAAGAGTGCCCGATGATGATCGAGCACGTGGACGCCATCGTCGACATGCGCCGCCACCTCACCCTGGAAAAAGGCGCTACCCCGAACAAGGGCGCCGAGGTGCTGGACAACCTGATCGCTACCGATAACCCAGGCGGCTTCGCGCCAGGCGGGCGCATGAACTGGGCGGCTGACCTGAACCTCAAGCTGCTCTCGGAGGTGAAAGCCACCGAGGTACTGTTCTGGGTTGGCGACGGTGCTTTCGACATGCGTAACCAGCGCACCCTGCGCGCCTTCGTCAAGGTGCTCAAGGCTTCTGGTGTGGACTTCGCCGTGCTCGGCCTCGAAGAGCGCGACAGCGGCGACGTGGCCCGGCGCCTGGGCGACGAAGCGACTTTCCAGCAGTTGGCCAAGCGTAATATTCAGACGCTGGGCAAGTATCGTTTCGCGCGCATCGTCACGTGCGATCCGCACAGCTTCCATGTGCTCAAGAACGAGTACGGCGCGCTGGGCGGCGACTATCAGGTGCAGCACCACAGCACCTACATCGCCGAGCTGATCGCGGCGAACAAGCTCAACCTGGGCCAGCACAAGGGCGGCAGTGTCACCTACCATGATCCGTGCTACCTGGGCCGCTACAACGGCGAATACGAAGCCCCGCGCGACGTGCTCAAGGCCTTGGGTATCGAAGTGCGTGAGATGCAGCGCTCGGGCTTCCGTTCGCGTTGCTGCGGCGGCGGCGGCGGTGCGCCGATTACCGATATCCCCGGCAAGCAGCGGATTCCCGACATGCGCATGGACGATATCCGCGAGACCGAAGCTGAGCTGGTGGCCGTGGGTTGTCCACAGTGCACGGCGATGCTCGAAGGCGTGGTCGAGCCGCGCCCGCAGATCAAGGACCTCGCCGAGTTGGTAGCCGATGTGCTGATCGAAGAAGCCCCTGCTGGCGCGAAGTCGCAGCCGGCCAAACGTGAACCTGCGGAGGTGCACTGATGAGCGACATCATCCGCCGCGACCCACGTGCCGAGTGGATCGCCCGTAACCGCCTGCATCCGCTGCACGCCGCGATGCAGACGCAACAGACCCGCTGGATGGGCCCCAATGGCCTGCTGCGCAAGAACCCTCACGCGATTGCTGCCGGCTTCATTGGCCCGGCCGGGCTCAAGCGCATCGACCGCAGCGGCGCCCAGCAGGGCACTGGGGTGGGCGGGCGCCGCACTGCCGCCGCCGAAGTGCAGTTGCCGCTGCATCAAGTGTTGGAGCCTGCGTTCTACATCGCCGTGGTGCCAGATATGGTCGGTGGCCGTCTTGGCAGCCACGACCGCGACTTGCTGGGGCTGGCGCACAGCCTGGCCGGCAGCGACGGTGCGGTGCTCGCCATCGTGTTTGGCGAGCATAAGGAAAACAACTTTTCCACAGCCGGTGTCGACCGGGTGCTGGTCATCGAGGGCGAGGCCTTCGAAGGTTATGCACCGGAGCAACTGGTGCAGGGCCTGCGCGCTGTGGATAACCAGTTCGCCCCACGCCACTGGCTGCTGCCCGACAGCCGCACCGGTGGCGGTGAGCTGGGCCGACGTTTCGCCGCAGCGCTGGGCGAGCGCCCGGCAACGCGGGTATGGCAGGTCAAGGACGGGCAGTGCATTGGCCGCGCCGGGGCTGGCCAGCAGGATGTCCAGCGCGCGTTGCCACGCTTGATCCTGGCCGCCGCCGAATGCGCGGAACCTGTCAGTGAAAGCCGCCACGAAGCGCTGCCGGTCGAGTTGTCCACAGGCGTGGCACGCAGCCTGTCGCGCATCGAAGACCTTGGCCCGGTGGCGGTCGACCCGGCGGCTATTGCCATGGCCGAGGCCGAGTTCATCGTCTCGGGCGGTAACGGCGTGAAGGACTGGGACCTGTACCACAAGGCCACCGCTGCATTGGGAGCCACCGAAGGCGCTTCGCGGGTGGCAGTGGACGACGGCTTCATGCCGCGCAATCGTCAGGTCGGTGCAACCGGCACCTGGGTCACGGCGCGGGTTTATGTGGCGGTGGGGATCTCTGGTGCGATCCAGCACCTGCAAGGCATCGGTGCTTGCGACAAGGTGGTGGCGATCAACATGGACCCCGGCTGCGACATGATCAAACGGGCTGACCTGTCGGTGATTGGCGACAGTTCGGCAATTCTGAAAGCGCTGATCGAGGCTGTGGACAACTTCCGCAGTGGCGGCCAGCGCGACGCGGCATAAGGGCATGAGCATGAGTACGAAAGTCATCAGCCTGGTCTCGATTGGTGCCCACCCAAGCTCTGGCCGCGCGCGTCGTGCCGAGCAGGATGCCCGCGCCGTGGAGCTGGGCTTGCAGTTGGCTGGGGATAACTTGCAGGTGGTACATGCCGGCGACCCCCGCGAAGAAGCGCTGCGTGCTTATTTGGGCATGGGCCTGGAGCATTTGGATGTGCTGGAGCAGCCTGCTGGCGCCGATGTGCTCGGGGTGCTTGGCGACTACCTGCGTGAAGCGGGTGCCCAACTGGTGCTGACCGGCAGCCAGGCAGAAACCGGCGAAGGGTCCGGCATGCTCCCGTTTTTGCTGGCCGAGAAGCTTGGCTGGCCGTTGGTGGTGGGCCTGGCCGAGGTGGAGTCGATTGAAAATGGCACCGCCCAGGTGCTGCAAGCCTTGCCGCGCGGTCAGCGGCGTCGGTTGAAGGTGCGCCTGCCGCTGCTGGCGACTGTGGATAACGCCGCGCCCAAGCCCCGCCAGAGCGCCTTTGGCCCCGCCCGACGCGGTGTGTTGGCAGCGCGTAATGTGGCGGTGGTGGATGACCCTGTACTGGCGGAAGACGCCCTGCAACCGGCGCGGCCACGGCCCAAGCGGTTGAAGGTGATCAAGGCCAAGAGCGGCGCTGACCGCATGAAGGCCGCCACGGCTAAGGCCAGTGGCGGTGGGGGCAAGGTGCTCAAGGATGTGTCGCCGCAGGAAGGCGCAGAGGCGATCCTCAAGCTGCTGGTGGAGGAGGGCGTTCTGCGCTGAAACCCACGCGTACCCCTTGTAGGAGCGGCCTTGCCGGGGCGCCGGACCGGCAAGGCCGCTCTTATAGAACTACACATAACTTGTTGATTTAGAAGGAATCTGTGGGAGCGGGCTTGCCGGAGTGCCGGACCACCGCGAACACCGGCAAAGCCGGTGCCATCCACCGAGTCGCCTGCTTCGCGGGCAAGTCGGGGCGCCGAACCGCCGCTCCCACAGGGTACGCGGAGCGCTTGCGAAATCAGTTCTCTGCGCGACAGCGCAGCCCAAAGGGCTGGGTGATCTCCTACAGGGAACTGTGTTCCAGACTTGCCCCCGAAATCTGTTTGCCAAGCTGTGGGTAAAGTGTTTGCGCTTCGCTACAGCCCTTTAAAATCAAGGGCTGTATTGATTTGATCAATTATTGATCAAGTGTTTTGTGGATAATGGCAGAACTCTGTCACTCACTTTGCCCACAATCGCTGTTGGCCGCTTTGTGGATAACATGTTCGCCCTTCGCTGAAAGGCCCGGATTCAAAGGGCTGCAAGAATCAGATCGTTTTTTGATCAATCCTTCCGAATCACCCTGCAAGCGGCTGATTTCCTGAGGTTAAAGCACTTTTCCACAGCACGTTTCGGGTGCCTGTCCGTTCCACACAAATTTTGTTGGCGGCTCTGTGGACAAGATGTTCGCTAAGCGCTGCGAGCCTTTATTTACGTGGCTTTGGTGGTTTTGTACAAAATTTAACCAGTAGCTGCTTGATGATCGAAGGCGCGGTTACCTGCGACGAGCAACTGAGCGCTGTGTACAAGACTGTGGATAACCTGTTGGTAGCGTTACCTGTCATTTTTGCTAGTTTTCGCGGGTGCCTTTGAGCGTTAGCTTGCTCGGTAGCGATCCAGGAGCATGCGCATGACCTCTGTCCTATTGGCTACTGACATCCAACGGTCAGTCATCAGATTCGGCACTGGCACGCCCAGGGCCTACCTACCCTATGGCTTGTCGCGTCTCGACGGCGGGCCGATGAGTGCGTTCTGCGGTGAGCGCCGAGATGACCTGACAGGTTGTTATCACCTGGGCAATGGCTACCGTCAGTTCAACCCTGTAATCATGCGTTTTCATCAAGCTGACGCCATGAGCCCATTCGGGAAGGGGGGCTTCAACGGCTATGGCTACTGTGGCGCAGACCCAATAAATCGCTTGGATTCCAATGGCCACTTCTGGAGCCAAGTGGTTCAGGCGGTTGGCATCATTTCCAGCACAGCCACTACGTCTGGGTCGATTATCCGGACAGCTCGAAATGTCATCTCACGTATCAACCAAGGTGCAGCCACCTTTCCTGATCCGCATATTTCAACCCGACTGGGTAACACCCAGTATCTCATCTCTGGAACATCAGGGATGGCAAGGGGGATCCAGAGTGGTGTAGAGAATGGCTGGGGTTCTAGCAATCTCGCGTCACCCGTGACCTGGATTGGCGTCGCAAATCAGGTCACTAACGTTTCCGGTGCGCTGTCATCCAATTTCCTTGCGGCGCGAGATGTTTACCGTTTTCTGCGTAGCAATCCTGGGCAAACGGGAAGGGTGCTCAGAGAAACCGTACTCGAACTGAGCTTTGCGGACGAAGGCTTATCAGCTGTTGTGCGGGGAGGTGTGTGGGCCATGAACACAGCAGGCCAGATAGCCGTCGATGCTGGCAATGGGCTGCTTCGCATGGGGGCCACGACGAGAGCTTACTTCCAACGTCGTTGGCAGCAAGCCGATCCTCAAGAGGCAGCTCGTACGGTGCGCGAGACGGGGGTCTAGGGACGAGGCGCCCGAGCAGGCCAACTCCACCTACTCGGGCGTCCGGCCCATCACTGCGCCTTCACTTCCTTCAAATAAGGCGCTGGCTCCGCCCCCAGGTTCTCCAGCACCCGCTGGCTGTACCAGTCGATGAAGTTCACCACGCCAAATTCATAGGTCTTCGAGTAAGGCCCTGGCTGATAAGCGGTGGAGTTGATCCCGCGCTGGTTCTCTTCGGCCAGGCGGCGGTCCTGGTCGTTGGTTGCGTCCCACACTTTGCGCATGTTCTCGGGGTTGTAGTCAACGCCTTCGACCGCGTCCTTGTGCACCAGCCATTTGGTGGTGACCATGGTTTCCTGGGCGCTGATCGGCCAGACGGTGAACACGATCATGTGATCGCCCATGCAATGGTTCCACGAGTGCGGCAGGTGCAGGATGCGCATCGAGCCCAGGTCTGGATTCTTGATACGGCCCATCAGTTTCTGGCAGGCCTGCTTGCCGTCCATGGTCATCGACACGGTGCCCTTGAGCAGCGGCATGCGCACGATGCGGTTACGCAGGCCGTGGCTCTTGTGCAGGTAAGGAATCTTCTCGGCATCCCAGGCGGCGGCCGAGGCGGCCACGTGGTCCTTGAATTCCTGGCTGGCGCGCGGGTCGTTGGTGTCGTCCCACTCCAGCAGGGTTTGCAGCAGCTCAGGGTGCGAGCCGTTGCAGTGGTAGCACTCGCGGTTGTTTTCCAGCACCAGCTTCCAGTTGGCCTTCTCCATCAAGGTGGTTTGCACCGCCACCTTGGTGTTCTCCATGTCGTACGGTTCCATGTAGTGGTCCAGCGTTGCCAGGAACTCGTCGATTGCCGGTGGGTTCTCGGCCAGGCTGATGAAGATGTAGCCGCCGGCCACCTTCACGTTCACAGGCTTCAAGCCGTACTGGTTCATGTCGAAGTCGGCGCCCATCTCGGTGCCGGCGAACAGTAGGCGGCCGTCGAGCTCGTAGGTCCACTGGTGGTACGGGCACACCAGCTTGGCCACCTTGCCCTTGTCGCTCACGCACAGGCGCGAACCACGGTGACGACAGACGTTGTGGAAGGCATGCACTTTGCCTTCGGTGCCGCGCACCACGATGATCGGGTTCTTGCCGATCTGCAGGGTGATGTAGTTACCCTTGGCCGGGATCTCGCAGGTCATGCCGGCGATCAGCCACTCCTTGTGGAAGATCTCCTGCATGTCGATCTGGAACAGACGCTCGTCGGTGTAGAACGGTTGCGGCAGCGAGAAGGTGCGCTCGCGGGTCTGCAACATCTCGGCGGTGGCCTTGCGTGCAGGTTCCAGTGGATCGCCCAGGCTCAGGGTTGCGGTGACGTCCATCGTGTATTCCTCGGGGCCGTGTGGGGCCGGAAAAAGGTGGCTAATCGTTGTTGTGGTGCCGCAAGGCTGCTTGTGGATAAACAGCATGTTGTTTTGCCGAGGAGTGTGCGTTCGAAGCCGCCAGGAACCATATCCATGGGCGACATGGCCGAATCGAATCCCGACTCGCCAACCCCTATGGTGTGGGGCTGGTCGCGATAAGTACGCCGATGTCGCGGATGGGAATGTACGGCGCCGCTGGAGTGCGCATCATCGCAGCCATAAGAAAGGCCGATCGTCGGCTGCTGGAGATGAACATGTCCGATACCTTCCTCAATCCGGTCACCACCCAGACCTGGGCCAATGGCCGCCACATCGTGCGCTGCGTCAAGGTCATCCAGGAGACCTGGGACGTGCGGACCTTCTGCTTCATGGCGGACCAGCCGATCATGTTCTTCTTCAAGCCCGGGCAGTTCGTCACCCTGGAGCTGGAGATCGAAGGCAAGCCGGTGATGCGTTCCTATACCATCTCAAGCTCGCCGTCGGTGCCCTACAGTTTCTCGATCACGGTCAAGCGCGTGCCCGGCGGGCTGGTCTCCAACTTCCTCCACGACACCATGCACGAAGGCACCGAGCTGCCGGTGCACGGGCCGGTGGGCTTGTTCAACGCCATCGATTTCCCGGCGCAGAAAATGCTGTACCTGTCCGGTGGTGTCGGCATCACCCCGGTCATGTCGATGGCGCGTTGGTTCTACGACACCAACGCCAATGTCGATATGGTCTTCGTACACAGTGCCCGGTCGCCGAAAGACATCATCTTCCACCGTGAGTTGGAACAGATGGCCTCGCGCATCCCCAACTTCAGCCTGCACATCATTTGCGAGAAGCATGGCCTGGGTGAGCCTTGGGCAGGCTACCGGGGTTACCTGAACCAGCGGTTGATGGAACTGATCGCCCCGGACTACATGGAGCGGGTGATCTTCTGCTGTGGCCCGACGCCGTACATGAACGCGGTCAAGCGCATGCTCGAAGCGGTTGGCTTCGACATGAAGAACTACCACGAGGAGTCGTTCGGCGCGACGCCGCCCGAGGCCAAGGCCGACGCGGTGGAGCATGCCGAAGCTGCCGCCGATGCGCCACAGCTCGACGCCAGCGACCTGAACCTGGTGGAGTTCGTCGACAGCGACAAGAGCATCCGCATCGCCCCTGGCGAAACCGTGCATGCTGCTGCGGCCAAGGTCGGGTTGATGATTCCCAAGGCCTGCGGCATGGGCATCTGCGGCACCTGCAAGGTGCTCAAGCTGGGCGGTGAGGTGACTATGGAGCACAACGGCGGGATTACCGAGGAGGATGAAGCCGAGGGCTATATCCTGTCGTGCTGTAGCGTGCCAAAAGGGGACGTACGGATCGAATACTGATCCGCCTCGAATTCGAAACTTCGCGGGCAAGCCCGCCCCCACAGGGATCAAGCGATCTCGAAGGGGGTGTGCTTGCCCGCGTTTGCTTGTGGGCGCACCAGCGCGGCGGGGGCGGCGGTGTTTCCTGACCAGTGGTTGCCCATAGCCGGAACAAGCCGGCCAATCTCAGGTCAACCTGACCAGGCAAAAACCTTATGAATCCGATATTTAATGGCGGTGGCGCAGGTTTTTCCTTATCGTGTGCGCCCTCTGCAACAACCCGAGATTGCCCCCATGCTGGAAACTTCCCTGAATCAACTCGAGCAACTGGTCACTGACCTGATGCACAAAAACGCGCAACTGGCCCAAGAACTGGCCCAAGCCAAGGAAGAGAACGAAACCCTGCAACTGTCGCTGATGGAGCAGGAAGAGAAGCACGGCGCGACCGCCGCACGCATCCAGGCGCTGGTCGACCGCGCCAGCGCTGGCGTTGTCGGCGCATGAGACTGCACGCGCAGCCGATCAATGTCGTGTCGATCCTGGGCAACGACTATTCGCTCAAGGCGCCCGAGGGGCAGGAAGAGACGCTGTCCCAAGCCGTGCGCATGCTCAATGCCGCCCTGGCCGAAACCAAGCGCAATTACCCGACTCTGATTGGCGACAAGCTCCTGGTGTTGGCTGCCCTGAACCTGTGCTCCAAGCAGATCGAGCTACAGCGCGAGCATCAGCAGACGCTTGAGCGCACACAAGCGCAGATCGACGCCACGGTCGATGCCATCAGCCGTACCATCGGCGAGCAGTAAAAGTCCTGCGCCCCGGCAAGGGCGCAGGATTAGGCGTCAGGCGCCGACGATGCTGCGGATATCCGCCGCCAGCTGACGCACGCGCGCCTCTTCGGTGTCCCACGAACACATGAACCGCGCGCCGCCGCTGCCAATGAAGGTGTAGAAGCGCCAGCCCTTGGCGCGCAGGGCCTCGATGGCCGGCTCCGGCATGTGCAGGAACACCCCGTTGGCTTGCACCGGGAACATCAGCTCGATGCCCGGCAGGTCACTCACCAGCGATGCCAGCAACTGCGCGCAGTGGTTGGCGTGTGCGCCGTGGCGCAGCCAGGCGCCGTCTTCCAGCAGGCCCACCCAGGGCGCAGACAGGAAGCGCATCTTCGAGGCCAGTTGCCCGGCCTGCTTGCAGCGGTAGTCGAAGTCTTCGGCCAGTTGGCGGTTGAAGAACAGGATCGCCTCGCCTACCGCCATGCCGTTCTTGGTGCCGCCAAAGCACAGTACATCGACGCCGGCTTTCCAGGTCAGCTCTGCCGGCGAGCAGCCGAGGAATGCACAGGCGTTGGTGAAGCGCGCGCCGTCCATGTGCAGGTTCAGGCCCAGCTCCTTGCAGGTAGCGCTAATCGCCTTGAGCTCCTCGGGGCTGTACACGGTGCCAACTTCGGTGGCCTGGGTGATGGTCACCACGCGTGGCTTGGGGTAGTGGATGTCCTGGCGCTTGAGCGCCACTTCGCGGATCGACTGCGGGGTGAGCTTGCCGCTGACGCTGGCGGCGGTGAGTAGCTTGGAGCCATTGGAGAAGAACTCCGGCGCGCCGCACTCGTCGGTCTCGACGTGGGCAGTCTCCGAACAGATCACGCTATGGTAGCTCTGGCACAGCGAGGCGAGGGCCAGAGAGTTGGCAGCGGTGCCGTTGAAGGCGAAGAACACCTCGCAGTCGGTTTCGAACAATTTACGAAAATACTCGGCGGCGCGTTCGGTCCATTGGTCGTCGCCGTAGGCGCGTTCATGGCCCTGGTTGGCCTTTTCCATCGCGCTCCAGGCTTCAGGGCAGATGCCGGAGTAGTTGTCGCTGGCGAATTGTTGGTTGTTGTCGGTCATGACGCCTGTCCTTTTTACGACGCAGGAAAGCACTCTAAACCATTGATTCGCAGGTTGCCTATACAACCGGGGTGCCTTGTTAGCCTGGACTGGCCCTTGCGCGGGCAAGCCCGATCCCACAGGGGTTGTAGCGCTCTGGAAGACTATGGGAGCGGGCCGGAATACCGGACCACCGCGAAAGGACCATCACTGCCAATCGGTCAATGTCGTAAACGCGCCATTGCAAGGCGCGCGCAGGCATCTGTGCCCCCCGGCCCAGTCATAACATCGCCGCAAAGGGTGACTAATCCCTCTCCAAACAAGAACTGATCGCTGCCGGGAGAAACACGATGTTCAGCAAGCAAGACCAGATCCAGGGTTATGACGATGCACTGCTGGCGGCGATGAATGCCGAAGAACAGCGCCAGGAAGATCACATCGAGCTGATCGCCTCGGAGAACTACACCAGCAAGCGCGTGATGCAGGCCCAGGGCAGCGGCCTGACCAACAAGTACGCCGAAGGCTATCCGGGCAAGCGCTACTACGGTGGCTGTGAGCACGTCGACAAAGTCGAGGCACTGGCCATTGAGCGCGCCAAGCAGTTGTTCGGCGCCGACTACGCCAACGTCCAGCCGCATTCCGGCTCCTCGGCCAACAGCGCCGTGTACCTGGCCCTGCTGCAGGCCGGTGATACCATCCTGGGCATGAGCTTGGCCCACGGCGGCCACCTGACTCACGGCGCCAAGGTATCCAGCTCGGGCAAGCTGTATAACGCTGTTCAGTACGGTATCGATACCAATACCGGCTTGATCGACTACGATGAGGTCGAGCGCTTGGCCGTCGAGCACAAGCCCAAGATGATCGTCGCAGGCTTCTCGGCTTACTCGAAAACCCTTGATTTCCCACGTTTCCGCGCCATCGCCGACAAAGTCGGTGCGCTGCTGTTCGTCGACATGGCCCACGTTGCCGGCCTGGTCGCCGCAGGCCTGTACCCGAACCCGATCCCCTTCGCCGACGTGGTCACCACCACCACCCACAAGACCCTGCGCGGTCCGCGTGGTGGCCTGATCCTGGCCAAGGCCAACGAAGAGATCGAGAAAAAGCTCAACGCCGCCGTCTTCCCTGGCGCCCAGGGCGGCCCGCTGATGCACGTGATCGCCGCCAAGGCGGTGTGCTTCAAGGAAGCGCTGGAGCCTGGCTTCAAGGCCTACCAGCAGCAGGTCATCGAAAACGCCCAGGCCATGGCCCAGGTGTTCATCGAGCGTGGCTATGACGTGGTCTCGGGCGGTACCGACAACCACCTGTTCCTGGTCAGCCTGATCCGTCAGGGCCTGACCGGCAAGGACGCGGATGCCGCCCTCGGCCGCGCCCATATCACTGTCAACAAGAACGCCGTGCCGAACGACCCACAGTCGCCGTTCGTCACCTCGGGCCTGCGTATCGGCACCCCGGCGGTCACCACTCGCGGTTTCAAGGTCGCTCAGTGCGTCGCGCTGGCCGGCTGGATCTGCGATGTGCTGGACAACTTGGGCGATGCCGACGTCGAGGCCGATGTCGCCAAGAACGTCGCCGCGCTGTGCGCCGACTTCCCGGTCTACCGCTGAGTGGAGTAACACACCATGCAACGCTATTCGGGCTTCGGCCTCTTCAAACACTCCCTCAGCCACCACGAAAACTGGCAGCGCATGTGGCGCACGCCGACCCCTAAGAAGGTCTATGACGTGGTCATCGTCGGCGGTGGCGGGCATGGCCTGGCCACCGCCTACTACCTGGCCAAGGAACACGGCATCACCAACGTCGCGGTGATCGAGAAGGGTTACCTGGGCGGCGGCAACACCGCCCGTAACACCACCATCGTGCGTTCCAACTACCTGTGGGACGAGTCGGCGCACCTGTACGAACACGCCATGAAATTGTGGGAAGGCCTGTCGCAGGACCTGAACTACAACGTGATGTTCTCCCAGCGCGGTGTCTACAACCTGTGCCACACCCTGCAAGACATGCGTGACTCCGAGCGCCGTGTCAGCGCCAACCGCCTCAATGGCGTGGACGGCGAACTGCTCAACACGGCGCAAGTCGCCGCCGAGATTCCGTACCTGGACTGCTCGAAGAACACCCGCTATCCGATCCTCGGTGCGACCGTGCAAAGGCGTGGCGGCGTGGCGCGTCACGACGCCGTGGCCTGGGGCTTCGCGCGTGCCGCCGATGCCTTGGGCGTGGACCTGATCCAGCAGACCGAGGTGACCGGTTTCCGCAAGGAAAACGGCGCGGTCATCGGTGTCGAGACCAACAAGGGCTTCATCGGTGCCAAGCGCGTCGGTGTGGTCACTGCCGGTAACTCCGGGCACATGGCCAAGCTCGCAGGCTTCCGCCTGCCGCTCGAATCCCACCCGCTGCAAGCGCTGGTGTCCGAGCCGATCAAGCCGATCATCGACAGCGTGATCATGTCCAACGCGGTGCACGGCTACATCAGCCAGTCCGACAAAGGCGACCTGGTCATCGGTGCGGGTATCGACGGTTGGGTCGGCTACGGCCAGCGCGGTTCGTACCCGGTGATCGAGCACACCCTGCAAGCGATCGTCGAGATGTTCCCCAACCTCTCGCGCGTGCGCATGAACCGTCAATGGGGTGGCATCGTCGATACCTCGCCCGACGCCTGCCCGATCATCACCAAGACCCCGGTCAAGAACCTGTTCTTCAACTGTGGCTGGGGCACCGGCGGCTTCAAGGCGACCCCAGGTTCGGGCAACGTGTTCGCTGCGAGCCTGGCCAAGGGCGAAATGCACCCATTGGCCGCACCGTTCTCCATGGACCGTTTCTACAACGGCGCATTGATCGACGAACACG
The DNA here is from genome assembly GCF_048068415.1 of Pseudomonas sp. NY15463. NCBI lineage: Bacteria > Pseudomonadati > Pseudomonadota > Gammaproteobacteria > Pseudomonadales > Pseudomonadaceae > Pseudomonas > Pseudomonas sp. NY15463. The sequence continues at coordinate 339,914 of NZ_JBLUQD010000004.1, read as the reverse complement.
GCGCCGCTGCCGTCGCCCACTAACCGGAGACACCGTCATGTTGCACATTTTCTGTCCCCACTGCGGCGAGCTGCGCTCCGAAGAAGAGTTCCACGCCTCTGGCCAGGCGCACATTGCCCGTCCGCTGGACCCCAACGCCTGCTCCGACCAGGAGTGGGGCACCTACATGTTCTACCGCGACAACCCGCGCGGTATTCACCATGAACTGTGGGACCACGTCGCCGGCTGCCGCCAGTACTTCAACGTCACCCGCGACACCGTGACCTACGAAATTCTGGAAACCTACAAGATCGGCGAGAAGCCTCAAGTTACCGCTGCCGGCAAGCAAGGCGCGGGCGCCGCGACCGCCAAGGGCCAAGGGGAAAAAGTATGAGCCAGACCTATCGCCTCGCCAGCGGCGGCCGTATCGACCGCAGCAAGGTGCTGAACTTCAGCTTCAACGGCAAGACCTACCAGGGCTATGCCGGCGACAGCCTGGCCGCTGCCCTGCTGGCCAACGGCGTCGACATCGTTGGTCGCAGCTTCAAGTACTCGCGTCCGCGCGGCATCATCGCCGCAGGCCCCGAGGAGCCGAACGCCATCTTGCAGATTGGCTCCAGCGAAGCCACCCAGATCCCCAACGTGCGCGCCACCCAGCAGGCGCTGTACGCCGGTCTGGTCGCCACCAGCACCAACGGTTGGCCGAACGTCAACAACGACATGATGGGTATCCTGGGTAAAGTCGGGGGCAGCATGATGCCGCCGGGCTTCTACTACAAAACCTTCATGTACCCCAAGTCGTTCTGGATGACCTACGAGAAGTACATCCGCAAGGCCGCAGGTCTTGGCCGGGCGCCGCTGCAGAACGACCCGGACAGCTACGACTACATGAACCAGCACTGCGACGTGCTGGTGGTCGGTGCAGGCCCTGCCGGCCTCGCCGCGGCACTCTCTGCCGCGCGCAGTGGCGCCCGCGTGATTGTGGCCGATGAACAGGAAGAGTTCGGCGGCAGCCTGCTCGACACCCGCGAGACCCTGGACGGCAAACCGGCCGCCGAGTGGGTCGCCAGCGTGGTCAAGGAGCTGGAAAACCTGCCAGAAGTGACCTTGCTGCCGCGCGCCACGGTCAACGGCTACCACGACCACAACTTCCTGACCATTCATGAGCGTCTGACCGACCACCTCGGTGATCGCGCACCGATTGGCCAGGTTCGCCACCGGGTCCACCGCGTACGCGCCAAGCGTGTGGTGCTGGCCGCCGGCGCGCATGAGCGTCCGCTGGTCTACGCCAACAACGACGTGCCCGGCAACATGCTGGCCGGCGCCGTGTCGACCTACGTACGCCGTTACGGCGTGGCACCGGGCCGCAAGCTGGTGCTGTCGACCAACAACGACCACGCCTACCGCACCGCACTGGACTGGCATGACGCTGGCTTGCAAGTAGTCGCCATCGCTGACGCCCGCCACAACCCGCGTGGTTCGCTGGTCGAGGAAGCGCGCGCCAAGGGCATCCGTATCCTGACCTCCAGCGCCGTGATCGAGGCCAAGGGCAGCAAGCACGTTACCGGCGCCCGCGTGGCCGCCATCGATGTGCAGGCGCACCAGGTCACCAGCCCCGGCGAGACCCTGGACTGCGACCTGATCGCGACCTCCGGTGGCTACAGCCCTGTGGTTCACCTGGCCTCGCACCTGGGCGGTCGCCCGGTATGGCGTGAGGACATCCTCGGCTTCGTGCCGGGCGATGCGCCGCAGAAACGCGTCTGCGTGGGCGGTGTGAACGGTGTCTACCCACTGAGCGACGTGATTGCCGATGGTTTCGAAGGTGGCGCCCGCGCCGCCACCGAGGCCGGTTTCAAGGCGGTCGCCGGCAGCGTCCCGAAAACCGTGGCACGCAAGGAAGAGGCCACCGTGGCCCTGTTCCAGGTGCCGCATGACAAAGGCACGGCGCGTGCGCCCAAGCAGTTCGTCGACCAACAGAACGACGTCACTGCCGCCGCCATCGAGCTGGCCACCCGCGAAGGCTTCGAGTCGGTCGAGCACGTCAAGCGCTACACCGCGCTGGGCTTCGGTACCGACCAGGGCAAGCTGGGCAACATCAACGGCCTGGCCATCGCCGCCCGTTCGCTGGGCATCGGTATCCCGGAAATGGGCACCACCATGTTCCGCCCGAACTACACCCCGGTGACCTTCGGCGCCGTTGCCGGTCGTCACTGTGGCCACCTGTTCGAGCCGGTGCGCTTCACCGCCCTGCATGCCTGGCATGTGAAGAATGGCGCCGAGTTCGAGGACGTCGGCCAGTGGAAGCGTCCGTGGTACTTCCCAAAACCCGGTGAAGACATCCACGCTGCCGTTGAGCGCGAGTGCAAGGCGGTACGTGACAGCGTTGGCCTGCTCGACGCCTCGACCCTGGGTAAGATCGACATCCAGGGCCCGGATGCGCGCGAGTTCCTCAACCGCGTGTACACCAACGCCTGGACCAAGCTCGACGTGGGCAAGGCCCGCTACGGCCTGATGTGCAAAGAGGATGGCATGGTCTTCGACGACGGCGTGACTGCCTGCGTCGGCGACAACCACTTCATCATGACCACCACCACCGGCGGCGCCGCCCGCGTGCTGCAATGGCTGGAGCTGTACCACCAGACCGAATGGCCGGACATGAAGGTGTACTTCACCTCCGTCACCGACCACTGGGCCACCATGACCCTGTCCGGCCCGAACAGCCGCAAGCTGCTCAGCGAGCTGACCGACATCGACATGGACAAGGAAGCCTTCCCGTTCATGACCTGGAAGGAAGGCAACGTCGGCGGTGTGCCTGCCCGCGTGTTCCGTATCTCGTTCACCGGCGAGCTGTCGTACGAAGTCAACGTGCAGGCTAACTACGCCATGGGCGTGCTGGAACAGATCATCGAGGCCGGCAAGAAGTACAACCTGACCCCGTATGGCACCGAGACCATGCACGTGCTGCGGGCCGAGAAGGGCTTCATCATCGTGGGCCAGGACACCGACGGCTCGATGACCCCGGACGACCTCAACATGAGCTGGTGCGTGGGCCGCAACAAGCCGTTCTCGTGGATCGGCCTGCGCGGCATGAACCGCGAGGACTGCGTGCGCGAGAACCGCAAGCAGCTGGTCGGCCTCAAGCCGATCGATCCGACCAAGTGGCTGCCTGAGGGCGCTCAGTTGGTGTTCGATCCCAAGCAGCCGATCCCGATGGACATGGTGGGTCACGTCACCTCCAGCTACGCCTCCAACTCCCTGGGCTATTCGTTCGCCATGGGCGTGGTCAAGGGCGGCCTGAAGCGCATGGGTGAACGCGTCTACTCGCCGCAAGCCGATGGCAGCGTGATCGAGGCGGAAATCGTGTCTTCGGTGTTCTTCGATCCGAAGGGTGAGCGGCAGAACGTTTAAGGCTGCGTGAGGCAAACCGCGCGCCGATGGCCAGAAGAGGTACCTGTGGGAGCGGGCTTGCCCGCGAATGCGATGGTGGCAACGCCGCCTTCTTCGCGGGCAAGCCCGCTCCCACAGGACCGCCTGCGCCTAGGCGCCCTTTGCCTGATCTCCAGTCTTTGCGATCAACAAGAATTCAAGGCAGGTAACAAATGAGCGCTATCAACGTCTTCGAGCAAAACCCTGGCGGCAACGCCAAGGCTCAGTCGCCGCTGCACCACGCCGACCTGGCCAGCCTGGTCGGCAAAGGCCGCAAGAACGCAGGTGTGACCCTGCGCGAGAAGAAATTCCTCGGCCACCTCACCCTGCGTGGCGATGGCCATGACCCGGCCTTTGCCGGCGGCGTGCACAAGGCCCTGGGCCTGGAACTGCCGGTGGCCCTGACCGTGGTCGCCAACGGCGAGATGTCGCTGCAATGGATGGGCCCGGACGAGTATCTGCTGATCGTGCCTGGCGGCCAGGAAGTGGAAGTCGAGAACAAGCTGCGTGCAGCCCTCGACGGCCAGCACATCCAGGTGGTCAACGTCAGCGGCGGGCAGACCCTGCTCGAACTGCGCGGCCCGAACGTGCGTGACGTGCTGATGAAGTCCACCAGCTACGACGTACACCCCAACAACTTCCCGGTCGGCAAGGCCATCGGCACCGTGTTCGCCAAGTCGCAGCTGGTGATCCGCCGTACCGCCGAAGACACCTGGGAACTGATGATCCGTCGCAGCTTCTCCGACTACTGGTGGCTGTGGCTGCAGGACGCTTCGGCCGAGTACGGCTTGGCCATCGAAGCCTAAGGAGCACACAGCATGAGTCGGGCACCGGACACCTGGATTCTCACTGCCGACTGCCCGAGCATGCTCGGCACCGTCGATGTAGTGACGCGTCACCTCTACGAGCAGCGCTGCTACGTCACCGAGCACCATTCGTTCGACGACCGGCTGTCGGGGCGGTTCTTCATTCGCGTGGAGTTCCGCGCTCCTGACGGTTTCGACGAGGACGGTTTCCGGGCCGGCCTTGCCGAGCGTAGCGCAGCGTTCGGCATGGCCTTCGAGCTGACCGCGCCAAATCACCGCCCCAAGGTGGTGATCATGGTGTCCAAGGCCGACCATTGCCTGAACGACCTGCTGTATCGCCAGCGCATTGGCCAGCTGGGCATGGACGTGGTCGCGGTGGTGTCCAACCACCCCGACCTTGAACCGCTGGCGCACTGGCACAAGATTCCGTACTACCACTTCGCCCTCGACCCGAACGACAAACCGGCGCAAGAGCGCAAGGTGTTGCAGGTGATCGAGCAGACCGGCGCGGAGCTGGTGATTCTTGCCCGCTACATGCAGGTGCTGTCGCCCGAGCTGTGCCGCCAGCTCGATGGCCGTGCGATTAACATCCATCACTCGCTGCTGCCCGGCTTCAAGGGCGCCAAGCCGTATCACCAGGCCTACAACAAGGGCGTGAAGATGGTCGGTGCCACCGCGCACTACATCAACAACGACCTCGACGAAGGCCCGATCATCGCCCAGGGCGTCGAGGTGGTGGACCACAGCCACTACCCGGAAGACCTGATCGCCAAGGGGCGCGATATCGAATGCCTGACCCTGGCGCGAGCGGTGGGGTACCACATCGAGCGCCGGGTGTTCCTGAACGCCAATCGTACCGTCGTGCTTTGACATTGGGGCTGCTCTGCAGCCCTTTCCGACCGGTCCGGCGCCCCGGCAAGGCCGCTCCTACAGGACCACGCGATCCCCTGTAGGAGTGGCCTTGTGTCGCTAGAGGGCCGCAAAGCGGCCCCGGGTTTTTTTGCCGCTAAGAGGCATCTCCCTGTCGTTTCCAGTCACCGCGACATCCCCTATCGGGCCCACAATCCTCCTCATTCCAGTAACACATGCCGCCCAGGGATGGCGGCAGGTTCAACCACCGCTGCATAAATAAAAATCAAGCGAGGTAAGAGCATGTCTGGTAATCGTGGAGTGGTGTATCTCGGCGCAGGTAAGGTCGAGGTGCAGAAGATCGACTACCCCAAGATGCAGGATCCGCGCGGTAAGAAGATCGAGCACGGCGTCATTTTGAAGGTGGTTTCCACCAACATTTGCGGCTCCGACCAGCACATGGTCCGTGGCCGCACTACTGCCCAAGTCGGCCTGGTTCTGGGCCACGAAATCACCGGTGAAATCGTCGAGAAAGGCCGTGACGTCGAGCGCATGCAGATCGGCGACCTGGTCTCGGTACCGTTCAACGTCGCGTGCGGCCGTTGCCGCTCCTGCAAGGAAATGCACACCGGCGTGTGCCTGACCGTCAACCCCGCCCGCGCCGGTGGCGCCTACGGCTACGTCGACATGGGCGACTGGACCGGTGGCCAGGCTGAGTACGTGCTGGTGCCGTATGCCGACTTCAACCTGCTGAAACTGCCCGAGCGCGACAAGGCCATGGAAAAGATCCGTGACCTGACCTGCCTGTCGGACATTCTGCCCACCGGCTACCACGGCGCCGTTACTGCCGGTGTCGGCCCAGGCAGCACCGTGTATGTGGCTGGTGCCGGCCCGGTCGGCCTCGCCGCCGCTGCCTCGGCGCGCCTGTTGGGCGCCGCCTGCGTGATCGTCGGCGACCTGAACCCGGCACGCCTGGCCCATGCCAAGTCGCAAGGCTTCGAGGTGGTCGACCTGTCCAAAGATACCCCGCTGCACGAGCAGATCGTCGATATCCTCGGCGAGCCAGAAGTGGACTGCGCCGTTGACGCGGTAGGCTTCGAAGCCCGTGGCCACGGCCACGAAGGCGCCAAGCACGAGGCCCCGGCCACGGTGCTCAACTCGCTGATGCAAGTGACCCGGGTGGCCGGCAGCATCGGTATTCCGGGCCTGTATGTGACCGAAGACCCGGGTGCGGTGGATGCCGCTGCCAAGATCGGCGCGTTGAGCATCCGCTTCGGTCTGGGCTGGGCGAAGTCGCACAGCTTCCACACCGGGCAAACCCCGACCATGAAGTACAACCGCCAGCTGATGCAGGCGATCATGTGGGACCGCATCAATATTGCTGAAGTGGTGGGGGTGCAGGTGATCAACCTGGATCAGGCGCCGGAAGGGTATGGCGAGTTCGATGCAGGGGTGCCGAAGAAGTTTGTGATTGACCCGCATAAGATGTGGGGTGCGGCTTGAACTCCGTGGTTTGACTACAGAGCCCCTTGAGTCGAGGGGCTCCTTTTTAGGATAGTTTCTAAATGCCCGTTCATCTATTTAGATTTAGCCTTTCGCTGCGGATTATGAGCATCCGTTCCATAGTCTCCAGTGCCTCGATCTCTTTGATGTGAGTTCCAGCCAGTTGTGCTGAGCCAGGTTGTTCTAGTTTGAGGCCTTCTAATTCGCTTTTAAGGTTTTCCAGGCGACGGTCCACTGCTCGAATTTTGCTTGAAAGCGCACCTGAACTAATGTTTATTGGTATGCCTTCGAACGTCGGCTCGGTTATTACAGATTGCCCCTCGGTAGGTAAGGTGGTGTATTCCGGAGAAGGAACGCCATCGTAGCTAAACTCCCTAAGAGCCGCTTTATAACTTGGCAAGTTATAGTCTCGATTTACCAAGTGTTTCGAAATGTTTGAAGTGGATTTTATTAGCTCAGCTACGCCTGCGCGCCTCTTTCTGAGGCCTAAAGAAATCAATAGCCTTTGTAAAGTGTGGCCGGAAGGGTCTTTAAAGTTTATCGGGTCGCCTTGGCAGTAACTGTAAGCATTAAGGCCACCTATACCGAAAGGACTGAGGCTGTCAGCTGAGTGAAAACGCATTAGCGCAGGGTTGAATAGCCTATATCCGTTCCCCAGCAAATAACCTGCTGCTACCGCTTCGATATGCTCGCCGTTGAACCCGGCCATAGTGCGCTGCGAGGGCAGGGACGGATCATGGCCGTATACTGAGTAAGCATGACGTTCTTCATCATCGGCATCCCCCGAGACTTTCAGTACAGAGCCATTCTGGTCGACCTCAAGCAGCCCGGTTTCTTGGCGTTCGCCTGCCGAGAGTTCGGCTAACGGCATGTCGGCGCTACGAAAGATGGCTCGCTTCTGTCCGCCCTGGTTGACCGTAGCGAGCTTGCCGTTTTGGTAGAAGAATTGGGTGGTGGTAGCTTGGCGCTTCATCGCGATCTCCTGTTTGCAGCGAGTGTTTTTCAATCGTGCTGAAGCAGGATGCTGATTAGTGATGGGCGCTAGGGCTACTGGTAAAAATGCTAGTTATGCAGAAACGGCCTACGTACTCATAGTCTGCGTCTTACAGTCGCTTGGGGTTAATGGAATTATCCTACGCAGTCTGTCGATGCGCGTCTGATTGTCCGGGGAAACACTGCCCACTAGGCTCTGTCCGTCGCTGAGGGTTCAGCGATCGGGTGTGGAAGCCCGGCAATGTCGATGGCTGTCGTTATGACAGTTGCACGCGGGAGACCTTTGGGCCTACCGGGTCCGCCATATGCCTGGTTTTCCACCCCGCGTACAGCTGTCACCCCAATGTGTGGAAACGAACGGGTGGCCCATAGCCAATATGGTGATCATATGAAAAATCGTCCCCGATCCTCTACCGCGTCGTCTGCTTCGTGGTAGTCCGGCACTCCGGCAAGCCCGCTCCCACAGGGTGCGAGGCGTGCTTGCGGAATCAGTTCTCCGCGTGACAACGCAACCCAAGGGGCTGAATGCTCTGTAATCGTCCTCGTCGACGGTCTGATCTAGAGCCGACCACCGGACTGGAACAATCGATGCTGGATAAAATTAACCGGCTTAGCCGCATAACCTGAACCGCCGTGTACGGAACCGTACGCACGGTGGTGTAAGAGGACGGCGGCTGTAAAGCCGCCTCCTACTCGATAGTTATGGAAACTTTCAGATGGGGCACATATCCTCGGCACACTGAAATGCTTTTTATATTCACTAGCTATTGCAGGGTAATGAGCAGCTAGCGTATTCCAGGTTGTTGTCAGGTTTTGCGGATAACATTCATTGTGATGGAGGTAGATTTTGACTGGTCTTCACCGCCGTCACCATATGGGTTAGGTCTCCTGTCGTTACGTCCAAAGGGTCCTTTATTTACCTTCTGAGGGTGTATGTATTTTTCAGGCGGTTTTATTGTGATTTTAGCGTCTTCTATGATTTCCCAAGTGCGCTCAGGTTTGTTGTATTTATATGTGTCAAGTTTGTTAGCCTTTCTTTCTGCTCTTTCAATTAATCTTTCTAGTTTCGCGGAAAAGATTTTTTTTGCAGCATTTTTGGAGAGATCGGTGTAGCCCCCATTTAGCGCTGCGATTTGTGAGGTTTTAGCTTCAATATCAGGTATCAGTTTATTCAGAGCCGCAAGGCGCTGCTCATTTCGTGTAGTGCGCGTGGTAATCCAAGTCTGCGGCCGCCAGAGAGAGAAATGTCCGCTAGGGTCAGTGTTATTCACCGGGTCGCCTTGGCAATAGCTGTACGCATTCAAGCCACCTTCGTCGAAAGGGCTGATATTGTCCGGTGCCTGAAAGCGCATCAGTGCAGGGTTGTATAACCTGTAGCCATTACCCAGTAGGTACCCTTGCGCCACGGCCTCAATACGTTCGCCATTGAAACCAGCCTGCGTGCGTACCGAAGGCTGTGATGGATCATGCCCATACACGGTGTAGCAATAGTGTTCTTCCTCGTCGCTATCTCGCTGGGCGGCCAGCACGGAACCGCTTTGGTCGGTTTCCAGCAGTGCGGCGTGTGGGCTGCTTCCTGCCTCCAATTCGGCCAGAGGAAGTTCGGCGCTGCGGAAGATCGCGCGCTGCTGGCCCGGTTGACTGACGGTTGCTAGTTTGCCGTTCTGGTAGAAAAATTGAGTGCTGTTGACTTGGCGCTTCATGGCGATCTCCTATGTACAGTCAGTGCTTTCAATAATGCTCAGACAGAGGCTGGTAACTGTTGAGGGCTGAGGTTGCTGGAAAAAATTAATAATCAACGTATTCAGGCTTATTTATTTTAGTGAATCGTCGCGATTAGCGCTTGGGTCTCGCCAATAAAATATATTTTCGTCCTGTTCACAGTATTGAACTGTTTTTGTTTGTCGCCAGTAAATTGACTTCGGCTGAGGCTGTTTGGTGCTCCTCTAGAGGCGTTGTCGCTGCGCGGAATATGGCGCAAGCTTGTTCGCCTTTTTGAATTTTAATCAATTTGAAATGTTTGTAGAAAATAAGGTTTATTGATGTGTTGGTTGCCATGTTGGTTTCCTTATTGCGGCAGCTCTAGAAAACAGTCTCTAGTTGATTCTGATAGGAAACATGCCCGTTTTATACTGACAAAAATTCTAGTTATGCAAAAACGCCTTACACCGACCTGGGCGGATGCGCTGAACAGTGCAGGCGAGGACCGTCCTGTGTGTTGAGCCCGAGGGTTTACCCCGCGATGGCCGCGACAGGTTCAGTGAGCTTGCCTGTGCTGACTTAATCACAGGGCGGGAGTGCTTCCACGTAGTTTAATTTGACATGGATGCGCAGCCCTGGCGGATTTCAGCTACGACTTCCGCAAATTATTGGTCTGAGCTTGCGGTTTAAAGACTTTTCTGTCGAAGTTTACTTTTGTTTTTGGACGGAATGATGATATTTCCTCCCAGACGGTGTGACTAATAAATGTGTGTCGCCCTTGTCTGTTAAACTTTGTGCTGGCGTGTACAGTTCCGGAGTATCCAATTACAGTTTTTTTGGTTAAGTTTGCGATCTCTTGCGCCAGAGAATATTCAGCGCCTTTGGGGGTGTCGGCAGATGTGCAGGAAATGAGGTGGATATCGTAATCTTTAGTTTTGAAGTTTTCTTTTTCCAGGTTACTAATTATTCCCTTTGCATCCAGAGATTTACGTTGGCCATGAATTTTTCCGCCTGATCCATGAACTGCTAAGGTTATGGCTTGCTTTCCTTTGTTAGTTGGATGTTTCGCCATAAAGGCGAAAGCCCCAGCCTCGATAACCCTGGCTTCACCCCTGAACGTTCGCGAATGGCTGAAAAAACTAAAATGACCTGAAGGGTCGATAAAGTTTACTGGGTCGTTCTGAACATAGGCATAGCCATTCAGCCCACCCTCTTCAAATGGACTAAGTGTATCGGGGCTATTGAAGCGCATAATGCTGGGGCAGTAGGCTCGATAGCCATTTCCTAGGAGATAGCTGGCAGTCAGTGGGTCTGCATATTGGCCATTGAATTGAATTGAACTCATGCTTTCCTCACTTGAGGGTGAGTGGCCATACGCAGTGAAGGCATGTTGTTTTTTATTAGCATTCAGTGCGATCAAAGCCGAGCCTTTTTTATCTACGGCCAATATTTTGGTTGCTTGACTTCCCTTTGAATGCTCGGCCAAGGGAATGTCCGTAGCGCGGAGAATTGCACGTGGTTGGCCGGCGCGATTGATGGTGACGAGCCAGTCTCCTTGATAAAAGTGCAACGTTTTGCCTGCTTGAGTTTCCACGATCGCTCTCCTGCGTTTGGATCAGGTCAGGTAGGGAGCTAAATAGTCAGGCGGTACGTAGATGGCGGCTACTGGCAAAAATGCTAGTTATGCAGAAACGGCCTACGTGTTCATGGCCTGCTTCCTACAGTCACTGGGAGTTGACGGAATTATCCTACGCAGTCTGTCGATAAGCGTCTGATTGTCCGGGGAAACACTGCCCACTAGGCTCTGTCCGTCGCTGAGGGTTCAGCGATCGGGTGTGGAAGCCCGGCAATGTCGATGGCTGTCGTTATGACAGTTGCACGCGGGAGACCTTTGGGTCTACCGGGTTCGCCATACGCCTGGTCTTCCACCCCGCGTGCAACTGTCACCCTGATGGGTGGAAGCAGCAGGTGGACCTGACAAGGTATGGTGCCTAATGAAAAAAATCGTCCCCGACCCACCCCATCAATTCATTCTTCCCCCCGACAAATCCCTCGCCCGTGCCATCCAGGATGGTGTCGTGCCGATGGAGTACGTGCTGATGAACGTCTCCCACTACCTGATGTTCGCCTTCAGCGACAGCCACCGCGCATTGGATCGCATCAAAGACGAGGAAACCCGGCAGTTGCTGCAACTCGGGCTGCGGGCCATGCAGATTGCCTGGGGCCAGGCGGATGCGTTGACCCGTGCAGTCGAGAAGCGGCCCGAGGATTGAGCCCGCTTCCACAGGTTTAGCGGCAGTCCCTAGGGCTGGATGGTCGGTGACTTGCCTCGTCGTCTGGCCCGACCGGGAGCCGACCGTCGGGCTGGAACAAAGGCTCGGGTGCTCAGTCGAATGCCTCGTTTCCTGGCCATCCCGGCCAATGAGGTTCTTCCTGATGAAAGCATTCACCCTGGCAACCCTGATGACCCTGGCCGCAAGCCCGGTGCTCGCCTTCAACCTCAGCGATGTGGCCAGTGCGGTCTCGTCCACGCAGCATCCGCAGCAGGGCGCCCAGGTGCAAGCGCCGGCTGGCCAGGCCAACTTGCTCAACACCTTGGGCAGCGAACTGAAGATCACCCCTGAGCAGGCCATCGGTGGTGCTGGTGCGATGTTGGGGCTGGCGCGTAACAACCTCAGTGGCGATGACTATGGGCAATTGACCAAGGCGGTGCCGGGGCTGGACCTGCTGTCTGGCGCAAACGCATTGGGCGGCTTGAGCGGGCTGGGGCAGTTGCTCGGTGGGGACAAGAACGCGACGCCGTTGGGCAATGCCCTGGGCGGTGAGGTAGAGAACCGCACCGACCTGGACAATGCGTTCAAGGCGTTGGGCATGGATACCGGGATGATCGGGCAGTTTGCGCCGTTGATCCTGCAATACCTGGGGCAACAGGGGATTGCCGGGTCGTTGTTGCAGAACCTGGGGAATTTGTGGACGACGCCGGCGCCGTTGGTTCAGCCGTCGGTCTAGAGCACGGTGCTGAACCTGCGGGCGCTGGTTGCCGGGCTATCGCGAAGCCAAACGACGCGTTGTCTGGCACGGGCTTCGCCCGTGTTCGGCGGTGATCCGGCACTCCGGTAAACCCGCTTTCATAGAACTACACATAACTTGTTGATTTAGCGGGGACCTGTGGGAGCGGGTTTACCCGCGAAACAGGCGACTCGGTGTATGGCACCGGCTTCGCCGGTGTTCGCGGCACGAGGCCGCTCTCATAGAGCTACACATAACTTGTTGATTTAGAAGGAATCTGTGGGAGCGGGCTTGCCCGCGAACACCGGCAAAGCCGGTGCCATACACCGAGTCGCCTGCTTCGCGGGCAAGTCGGGGCGCCGAACCGCCGCTCCCACAGGGTACGCGGAGCGCTTGCGAAATCAGTTCTCTGCGCGACAGCGCAGCCCAAAGGGCTGGGTGATCTCCTACACAGGAGAGGCGGTGGATTCGGGCTTGCCGGAGGCGGAGCCGGCTCAGCGCCGCTCGGCCCGCAACTGCTCGATGCGCTGGTCTTTCTCGGCCCACAGCTGGTTCACCCATGCCTGTACCGTCTGGCGGAACGCCGGGTCGTTCTCGTAGTCACCTGCGCTGAGCGCTGGGTCCAGCTCACGTACGCGGATGTCGATGATCACCCGGTCGATGCTGCCATTGAGCAGCGCCCAGAACCCCGGTGCCTGGTTGCCGGGATATACGATGGTGACGTCCAATAGCGCGTCGAGCTGTTCGCCCAGCGCCGCCAGCACGAAGGCCACGCCGCCTGCCTTGGGCTTGAGCAGGTTACGGTAGGGCGATTGCTGCTGGTCGTGCTTGGCCTGGGTGAAGCGGGTGCCTTCGAGGTAGTTGACCACGGTGACCGGCTGGCGCTTGAACAGCTCGCAGGCGGCCTTGGTGATCTCCAGGTCCTTGCCTTTGAGCTCGGGGTGCTTTTCCAGGAAGGCCTTGCTGTAGCGCTTCATGAACGGGTAATCCAGGCCCCACCAGGCCAGGCCCAGCAGCGGCACCCAGATCAGCTCTTTCTTGAGGAAGAACTTGAAGAACGGCACCCGTCGGTTGAGCGCCTCGATCAGCGCGGGAATGTCGACCCAGCTCTGGTGGTTGCTGACGCACAGGTACGAGGTGTGCTTGCCCAGGTTCTCGGCACCGCGAATGTCCCACTGGGTCGGGATGCACAGGGCGAAGATGGCTTTGTCCACCTCCGACCAGCTTTCGGCGATCCACATCACCGCCGCCGAGGCGTAGTCGCGCCAGCGGCCGGGCAACACCAGCTTGAGCAGGGCGAAGACCAGCAGCGGGCCGATCATCACCAAGGTGTTGAGCAGCAGCAGGGTAGTGGTGAGGATGCCGGTCAGCAGGCGACGCATAGAGGAGACTCTTGTTGTATGAAATGTACGGCTGGCAATGATAAGCAGGGCAGCGGCCTACGCCAAACCTCCAGTGCCCGGCGGGTGGAACAAATGTTTCACATTATGTTGGGTAGGCTGCTGGCGCAGCAGCTACAAGCTACAAGCGGCAAGTTACAAGCTAAGCAGTTCAGTGTAGGTTGCCGCTATCCGCTTTTAACTTGCAGCTTGCAGCTTGTTACTTGCAGCTCGAAACCAACCCGCTCGAAAAAGGAAGCCTGCCCCCGTGAAATCCCTGATTGCTCTGTTGTCCTTCCTGGCGCTGCCGGTCATGGCTGCCGAACCCACGCTGTATGGCCGTTACGAGCGGATCGGCGTGCCCGAGATCGGCCAGACCCTGCGGGCCAAGATGGACACCGGCGCCTATACCGCGTCGCTGTCGGCCAAGGACATTGAGCTGTTCACCCGCGATGGCGAGGAGTGGGTGCGTTTCCGCCTGGCGACCAAGGACGCCGATGGCAAGGTCTACGAGCATGAGGTCTCGCGCATCAGCAAGATCAAGAACCGCGCCGACGAGGATGAAGAGGGCGACGCCCCTGAGTTGTCGCACCGCCCGGTAGTGGACCTGGAGCTGTGTCTGGGCGATGTGAAGCGTACCGTCGAGGTCAACTTGGTTGATCGCAGCAGCTTCAACTATCCGTTGCTGGTCGGCTCCAAGGCCTTGAAAGCGTTCAAGGCGGCGGTGAATCCGGCGGACAAGTACACCGCAGGCAAGCCAAGCTGCTGATCGAGCGGTGGCGGCGCTCAGGGATCGGCACATAAAGTGTTGATGTAGCAGGGACTTTTACAAAGCGCCGCACCTGTGGGAGATCACCCAGCCCTTAGGGCTGCGCTGTCGCGCAGAGAACTGATTTCGCAGGCGCGCCGCGAACACCGGCGCAGCCGGTGCCATCCAACGCGTTGCTTGCTTCGCGGTTAAAGCCGCTCCCACAAGGTACGCGGCGCGCCTGCGATATCGGTGCTCTGTACGCCAGCGCCACCTACAGAAATCTCCCAGCGCAGCGATCTGAAAGCTTCTGATCAAAAGTTGCTCAAAAGCTGAGCAATTTCCGCTATAATTCGCGCCCCCTATTTTCGGCAGGCCCTGCGCGCGCTGTTAACCCAATGAAACTTATCGTCAAAGTCTTCCCTGAGATCACCATCAAGAGCCGGCCGGTGCGCAAGCGCTTCATCCGCCAGCTCGGCAAGAACATCCGCAACGTGCTCAAGGATCTCGATCCTGAGCTTGCGGTCGATGGTGTCTGGGACAATCTCGAGGTGGTCACCCGCGTCGAGGACGAGAAGATCCAGCGCGAAATGATCGAGCGCCTCACCTGCACCCCGGGGATCGCCCACTTCTTGCAGGTCGAGCAATACCCGTTGGGAGACTTCGACGACATCGTCGCCAAGTGCAAGCACCACTTCGGTCATCTGCTGGCCGGCAAGCACTTCGCCGTGCGCTGCAAGCGCGGTGGTCACCACGACTTCACCTCGATGGATGTCGACCGCTACGTCGGTAGCCAACTGCGCCAGCAATGCGGCGCCGCCGGCATCACGCTGAAGAACCCCGAAGTGCTGGTGCGCATCGAGATCCGTGACCAGCGCCTGTACGTGATCCACAACCAACACAACGGCATCGGCGGCTACCCGCTAGGCGCGCTGGAGCAGACCCTGGTGCTGATGTCCGGTGGTTTCGACTCCACCGTGGCGGCCTACCAGATGATGCGTCGCGGTCTGATGACCCACTTCTGCTTCTTCAACCTCGGCGGGCGTGCCCACGAGCTGGGGGTGATGGAAGTGGCGCACTTCCTGTGGAAGAAGTACGGCAGCAGCCAGCGCGTGCTGTTCATCAGCGTGCCGTTCGAGGAAGTGGTTGGCGAGATCCTCAACAAGGTCGACAACAGCTACATGGGCGTCACCCTCAAGCGCATGATGCTGCGCGGTGCCGCGCACATGGCCGAGCGCCTGCAGATCGACGCGCTGGTCACCGGCGAGGCGATCTCGCAGGTGTCGAGCCAGACCCTGCCGAACCTGTCGATCATCGACTCGGCCACCGACAAGCTGGTGTTGCGCCCGCTGCTGGCCAGCCACAAGCAGGACATCATCGACCAGGCCACCGAAATCGGCACTGCCGACTTCGCCAAGCACATGCCTGAGTATTGCGGCGTGATTTCGGTAAACCCGACCACCCATGCCAAGCGTCACCGCATGGAGCACGAAGAGAAACAGTTCGACATGGCGGTACTGGAGCGCGCCCTGGAGCGCGCCAAGTTCATCTCCATCGACCACGTGATCGACGAACTGGGTAAGGACATCGAAATCGAAGAGGTGGCCGAGGCGCTGCCGGGCCAGATCGTTATCGACATCCGTCACCCCGACGCCCAGGAAGACGAACCTCTGGCGCTGGACGGTATCGAAGTCCAGGCCATGCCGTTCTACGCCATCAACAGCAAGTTCAAGCACCTGGACCCTACGCGCCAGTACTTGCTGTATTGCGACAAAGGTGTGATGAGCCGTTTGCACGCACACCACCTGCTCAGTGAGGGACATGCCAATGTGCGTGTTTATCGTCCGGCATAAGACGCCAGGGCTGTATGGCGGCAGCATCCGCCATCGCCCTCCCGACCGCCGGGCCCGCTGAGCCTCAAACCTTACATATTCGCCACCTAGACTAGGCGGCAACCGAATCCTCTGATCGAGATACAGTTGTGATCGAAAATCTGCGTAACATCGCCATCATCGCCCACGTTGACCATGGTAAAACCACCCTGGTCGACAAACTCCTGCGTCAGTCCGGCACTCTGGAGCGTAACGAGCTCAACGACGAGCGCGTCATGGACTCCAACGACCAGGAAAAAGAGCGCGGCATTACCATTCTGGCGAAAAACACCGCCATCAACTGGAACGGCTACCACATCAACATCGTCGACACCCCCGGTCACGCCGACTTCGGTGGCGAGGTTGAGCGTGTAATGTCGATGGTTGACTCGGTGCTGCTGCTGGTCGACGCCCAAGACGGCCCGATGCCGCAAACCCGCTTCGTGACCAAGAAAGCCTTCGAAGCTGGCCTCAAGCCAATCGTCGTGATCAACAAGGTCGACCGTCCGGGCGCGCGTCCTGACTGGGTTCTGGACCAGATCTTCGACCTGTTCGACAACCTCGGTGCCACCGACGAACAGCTGGACTTCAAAGTCGTCTACGCCTCGGCCCTGAACGGCATCGCCGGTCTGGACCACACCGCCATGGGCGAAGACATGACCGCCCTGTACCAGTCGATCGTCGACAACGTACCGGCGCCGGACGTTGACCGTGACGGCTCGTTCCAGATGCAGATTTCGGCACTGGACTACAACAGCTTCCTCGGCGTTATCGGCGTTGGCCGTATCGCCCGTGGCCGCATCAAGCCGAACACCCCGGTGGTCGCCATCGACACCAACGGCAAGAAGCGTAACGGTCGTATCCTCAAGCTGATGGGCCACCACGGCCTGCACCGTGTCGACGTCGAAGAAGCCCAGGCCGGCGACATCGTCTGCATCAGCGGCTTCGACGAGCTGTTCATCTCCGATACCCTGTGCGCCCCGGACGCGGTCGAAGCGATGAAGCCGCTGACCGTCGACGAGCCGACCGTTTCGATGACCTTCCAGGTCAACGATTCGCCGTTCTGCGGCAAGGAAGGCAAGTTCGTTACCAGCCGCAACATCAAGGACCGTCTGGACAAAGAACTGCTGTACAACGTTGCCCTGCGCGTTCAGGAAACCGACTCCCCAGACAAGTTCAAGGTTTCGGGCCGTGGTGAGCTGCACCTGTCGGTACTGATCGAAACCATGCGTCGTGAAGGCTTCGAGATGGCTGTGGGCCGTCCTGAAGTGATCATCCGTGAAGTCGACGGCGTCAAGCAGGAGCCGTTCGAGAACGTCACCATCGACATCCCTGAAGAATCCCAGGGCAAGGTCATGGAAGAGATGGGCCTGCGTAAGGGCGACCTGACCAACATGGTCCCGGATGGCAAGGGCCGTGTACGTCTGGAGTACAACGTACCTGCTCGCGGTCTGATCGGTTTCCGTAACCAGTTCCTGACCCTGACCAACGGTGCAGGCATCCTGACCTCGATCTTCGACCGCTACGACACCATGAAGCCAGGCCAGATGTCCGGCCGTCTGAACGGTGTGCTGGTTTCGGTCGAGACTGGCAAGGCCCTGACCTACTCGCTGGAAACCCTGCAGGCGCGCGGCAAGCTGTTCGTCGAGCACGGCCAGGAGATCTACAACGGTCAGATCATCGGTCTGAACAGCCGTGACAACGACCTGGGCGTGAACCCAACCAAAGGCAAGAAGCTCGACAACATGCGTGCTTCGGGCAAAGACGAAGTCATCGCCCTGGTGCCGCCGGTTCGCCACACCCTCGAACAGGCCCTGGAATTCATCCAGGACGACGAGCTGTGCGAAGTCACGCCGAAGTCGATCCGTCTGCGCAAGAAGATCCTCGACGAGGGCGAGCGTACCCGCGCTGCCAAGAAAGCCAAGGCTTGATCGTCTAGCCTGAGCTGAAACGAAAACGCCCCCGGTCGCAAGGCCGGGGGCGTTTTTGTTTGCCTGTGGATTTTGCGGCCCGTTGCACAGTCCTGTGGGAGCGCCGAACCGCCGCTCCCACAGATCCCCGCTAAATCAACAAGTTATGTACAGTTCTATAGGAGCAGCCTTGCCGGGGCGCCGGACCGGCCGGAAAGGGCTGCGTAGCAGCCCCAGATGCTCAAGCAAAAAACAGCTTCAACGCCCAGCCACCTTGGGCTTGTAGGCGCAATATCCCGGCCGCGGCCCGACCTTGGGATGGTTGCGGCAGGTGTCCGGGCGCTTGTCGTAGATGGTGCACAGGCGGCTCTTGCGGTCCAGGTACAGGCAGTCGTCGTTGCTCATCCGGGTCAGGGTGAAAATCCCCGACTTCTGGTTGAAGCGCTCGATGATGCCGTCCTTTTGCAGGCGCTTGGCGATGTTCTTCGGCGGCTCGTCTTTCTCGAACTCATCCACCACGCCAATACGGATCAGATCCTTGATCTTCACCTCCACCGGCAAGGTGCAGCAGGTCGAATGGCAGCCACCGCACATGTGGCTGGCGTAGCGCTGCCAAGTCTCCAGGCGGTCGACTTCGGCGGCGGCGATCAGGGTCGTTTTCATTTTTTGGGGGCGTATCACGGTCTTGGGGCGCGCGATCATACCGGAGTTGTTCAATTTGTGAACAACCTTTCGCCTGATTCATGAAAACCGCGAACCGGCGCTGTCGCTCTGTGTCAGAGCGTCTAGGCTCAATCATCTCCCTGCGCTTTAGCCTACTTGCCCGAGGATGCCGCATGTCCCAGGAAAACAAGGCCCGTGAGGCCAAAGCTCGACACGAAGAGGTGGCCGACTTCCGCGCCGCCGTGCTGGCCAAGCTGACCTACGCGGTCGGCAAGGACCCGGAACACGCCTTCGACCACGACTGGTTCGAGGCCATCGCCCTGGCTGCCCGCGATCACATGGTCGATCACTGGATGGACCACACCCGCCAAGCCTACCGACGCAGCCAGAAACGGGTGTATTACCTCTCTCTCGAATTTCTCATCGGCCGCTTGCTGTACGACAGCCTGAGCAACCTGGGCTACCTGGACATCGCCCGCGAGGCCCTGGAAGGCCTGGACGTGGACCTTGAGCGCATCCGCCTGCTGGAGCCGGACGCAGCGTTGGGCAACGGCGGGCTCGGGCGCCTGGCGGCGTGCTTCATGGAAAGCATGTCGACCCTTGGCATCGCCGCCCACGGCTACGGCATCCGCTACGAACATGGCCTGTTCCGCCAGGCGTTGGTCGATGGCTGGCAGCAGGAACAGACCGAGAACTGGCTGGATTTCGGCAACCCGTGGGAGTTCGAGCGGGCCGAGGTGATCTACCCGATCAGCTTCGGCGGTAGTGTCGAGACCGTGAACGAGAGCAATGGCCAGCAACGCCAGGTGTGGTCGCCCGGCGAAACGGTGCGGGCAGTGGCCTACGACACGCCGGTGGTCGGTTGGCGCGGCTTCAGCGTCAACACCTTGCGCCTGTGGCGGGCGAGGGCGCTGGAAGAGTTGCACCTGGAGCGCTTCAATGCCGGCGACCACTTGGGCGCGGTCGCTGAAGTGGCCCGCGCCGAGAGCATCTCGCGGGTGCTGTACCCAGCCGACAGTACCGAGGCCGGGCAGGAGCTGCGTTTGCGCCAGGAGTACTTCTTCGTCTCGGCTTCGTTGCAGGACCTGCTACGCCGGCACCTGAACATGCACAAGGACCTGCTCAACCTGCCTGATGCTGCGGCCATCCAGCTCAACGACACGCACCCCTCGATCGCCGTGGCCGAGTTGATGCGCCTGTTGGTGGATCAGCATGAAATTCCTTGGGATAAAGCCTGGGAACTGACCGTCGGGACCCTCGCCTACACCAACCACACGTTGTTGCCCGAGGCCCTGGAAACCTGGCCGGTGGCCTTGATGGAGCGCATGTTGCCGCGGCACATGCAGATCATCTACCTGATCAACGCCTACCATATCGACGCCTTGCGCGCCAAAGGCTTGCACGATTTCGACGTGCTGCGCGCGGTGTCGCTGATCGAAGAAGACAACGGCCGCCGCGTGCGCATGGGCAACCTGGCGTTCCTCGGCTCGCACAGTGTCAATGGCGTGTCGGCGCTGCACAGCAAGCTGATGAAGAGCACGGTGTTCGCCGAGCTGCACAAGCTCTATCCGCAGCGCATCAACAACAAGACCAACGGCATCACCTTCCGCCGCTGGCTGTACCAGGCCAACCCACCGCTCACCGCCATGTTGGTCGAGGCACTGGGCGAGGGCGTGCTGGACGACCCGCAAGGCAAGCTCAAGGCGCTGGAGCCGTTCGCCGACAAGGCAACCTTCCGCAAGCAGTTCGCTGCCCAGCGTCTGCATAGCAAGCGAGCCCTGGCCAGCATCATCCAGGACCGCATTGGGGTGACGGTTAACCCCGAGGCGATGTTCGATGTGCAGGTCAAGCGCATCCACGAGTACAAGCGCCAGTTGCTCAACCTGCTGCATACCGTGGCGTTGTACCAGGCCATTCGTAACGATCCGAGCACCGACTGGGTGCCACGCGTGAAGATCTTCGCCGGCAAGGCTGCGGCCAGCTACCACCAGGCCAAATTGATCATCAAGCTGGCCAATGACATCGCCCGGGTGGTCAACAACGACCCCACCGTGCGTGGCCTGTTGAAGGTGGTGTTCCTGCCCAACTACAACGTCAGCCTGGCCGAAAGCATCATTCCGGCTGCCGACCTCTCTGAGCAGATCTCCACCGCCGGTTATGAGGCCTCGGGCACCAGCAACATGAAGTTCGCCCTCAACGGTGCATTGACCATCGGCACCCTCGATGGCGCCAACGTCGAGATGTGCGAGCAGGTGGGAGCGGAGAATATGTTCATCTTCGGCCTGACCGCGCAGCAGGTGGGCGCGCGCGGCAAGTCCGGCGACTTTGGCGCGACTGCCGCGATCACCGCCTCCAGTCGGCTGGGGGATGTATTGCAGGCGATTCGCAGCGGGGTGTTCTCGCCGGACGATCCATCGCGCTACACCGGGCTGATCGATGGACTGGTCGGCTACGACCGCTTCCTGGTATGCGCAGACTTTGATGCCTACTGGGACGCCCAGCGGCGAGTCGAGGAGCTGTGGCATACCCCCCAGGAGTGGTGGCGCATGGCCGTGCTCAACACCGCGCGAATGGGTTGGTTCTCATCGGACCGGACCATTCGCGAGTATGCGGACGAGATCTGGAAGGCGCTCGATTGAGGCTGTGAATCGCCTTACCGCCCTTCGCGGGCAAGTACGCTCCCACGGTACAGCGCTGATATCCAGAGCTGCGCCGTACCGTTGGGCGCGGGCTTGCCGGCTAAGGGCTGCAAGGCAGCCACGCCGACCATTGGCAGGCTGTGGGCTGAACCTAACCCCTTCAAGCGAGTCTCTTTGCTCGCTAGCCCGCATCACTCCCTGTAAACTGCGGGGGTTTTTCTCCCCCTATCCTTTTCGGAGCCATACATGTCCCGCGTTACCCTGAGTCGCTATCTGATTGAGCAGACCCGCAGCAACAATACCCCTGCCGATCTGCGCTTCCTGATCGAGGTGGTGGCGCGTGCGTGCAAGGAGATCAGCCACCACGTTTCCAAGGGCGCCCTGGGCGGCGTGCTGGGCAGCATGGGCACCGAAAACGTGCAGGGCGAAGTGCAGAAGAAGCTCGACGTGATCTCCAACGACATCTTGCTCGAAGCCAACGAGTGGGGCGGCCACCTGGCCGGCATGGCGTCCGAAGAAATGGACAACGCCTACCAGATCCCGGGCAAGTACCCCAAAGGCGCTTACCTGCTGGTCTTCGACCCATTGGACGGCTCGTCGAACATCGACGTCAACGTCTCGGTCGGCACCATCTTCTCGGTCCTGCGTTGCCCCAACGAGTACCTGAGCCAGAACGAAACCCTGAACGAGAACGCCTTCCTGCAACCAGGCACCCAGCAGGTCGCCGCCGGTTACGCCATCTACGGCCCGCAGACCATGCTGATCCTCACCCTGGGCAACGGCGTCAAGGGCTTCACCCTGGACCGCGAGCTGGGCAGCTTCGTGCTCACCCACGAGAACATCCGCGTCCCGGAAAGCACCGCCGAGTTCGCCATCAACATGTCCAACCAGCGTCACTGGGAAGCCCCAGTACAGCGCTATGTTGGCGAGCTGCTGGCCGGTGAGACCGGTCCGCTGAAGAAGAACTACAACATGCGTTGGATCGCCTCGATGGTGGCCGACGTGCACCGCATCCTGACCCGTGGCGGCCTGTTCATGTACCCACGTGATGCCCGCGAGCCGAGCAAGCCGGGCAAGCTGCGCCTGATGTACGAGGCCAACCCGATGTCGTTCATCATCGAGCAGGCCGGTGGCGCCTCCACCAACGGCTACGAGCGCATCCTCGATATCAAGCCTGAGAGCCTGCACCAGCGTGTGTCGGTGATCCTGGGCTCGAAGGAAGAGGTCGAGCGCGCCACCGCCTACCACAAGGAGTAAGTCATGCTCGCACCTTGGCAGCCGTTGCTGGAGTGGTGGTTCGGTTGGGGCACCAGTCCCCAGGCCGTGGCTGACGAGAAGAGTACGCTGTGGTTCGGCAAGCAGCACGATGCCGACGCGCAGGCGCTGTTCGGCGACTTGGTCGAGCAGGCCCTGGCGGGCGGGCTCGAGGAGTGGCAGCAAAGCCCGCAGGGTTGGCTGGGGCTGCTGATCCTGTTGGATCAGTTGCCGCGCATGCTCTACCGCGACACGCCGCGCGCCTTCGAAGGCGACCGGCGGGCGCAGGTGGTGGCTTTGCAGGGCTTGCAGAAGGGCTGGGATTACCAGTTGCTGCCAATTCAGCGGGTGTTCGTGCTGCTGGTGCTGGAGCACGCCGAAGTGCTGGACTGGCAGAACCTTTGCGTGGAGCGCTACCAGGCCTTGCTGGACGAGCAGCCTGAAGCCAACCGCAGGCTGTTCGAAGGGTTCCTGGATTACGCCGAGCAGCACCAGCGGGTGATCGTCCGTTTTGGTCGCTTCCCGCAGCGCAACCTGATGCTTGGCCGGCCTAGCACCAGTGAAGAGATGGACTTCTTGCTGGAGCCTGGGTCCAGGTTCTGAGTGGTGAAAGCCTGATCCTGCCTCTTCGCGGTGGATGGCACCGGCTTTGCCGGTGTTCGCGGCTAAAGCCGCTCCTACAGGTACAGCGCTGGATTTAGGCTTTGCACATCCCTGTGGGAGCGGGCTTGCCCGCGAAGCAGGCGACTTGGTAGATGGCACCGGCTTTGCCGGTGTTCGCGGCTAAAGCCGCTCCTACAGGTACAGCGCTGGATTCAGGCTTTGCACATTCCTGTGGGAGCGGCGGTTCGGCGCCCCGATTTACCCGCGAAGCAGGCGGCGCCGATTTCAGATCCTGAAACTACCCACCAGATGCTTCAACCGCTCTACCTGAAGCTCCAGGTCGTTGCAGGCACGCAAGGTGCTCTGCAGGTTCTGCACCCCTTCCTGATTCAGCGTATTGATCTCGGTGATGTCGACATTGATCGACTCGACCACGGCGGTTTGCTCTTCGGTGGCAGTGGCCACCGACTGATTCATGCCATCGATTTCGCCGATCCGTTGGGTGACGCTGCCCAGGCGCTCGCCGGCCTGGTTGGCGATGCCCACGCTGCGGTCGCTGTGTTGCTGGCTCTGGTTCATGGTGCTCACAGCCATTTGCGCGCCGGCCTGCAATTCCTCGATCAGGCGCTGTACCTGTTGCGCCGATTCCTGCGTGCGGTGCGCCAGGTTGCGCACCTCATCGGCCACCACGGCGAACCCACGTCCTGCTTCGCCGGCCCTGGCTGCCTCAATGGCGGCGTTGAGCGCCAGCAGGTTGGTTTGCTGGGAGATGCCACTGATCACATCGAGAATCTGGCCGATGTTCACCGTATGGTGGTTGAGTGTCTCGATGTTGCCGCTGGCATCGCTGATGCGCGATGACAGTTGGTTCATCACCTCGATGGTCTCGCCCACCACCTGCTGGCCTTCCTCGGCCAGGCCACGCGCGTCGCTGGAGTGCTGCGAGGCGAGGGCGGCGTTCTGGGCGATCTCCTGCGCTGCGGCGCCCAACTGGTTGATCGCCGCCGCCACGCTGTTGGTGCGGCTGGACTGTTGGTCGGCGTTGTGGATCGAAGCATTGGAGGCGCTGACTACCTGGCTGGCCACGCTGTTGACCTGGTCGGTGGCCGAGGCCACTTCACGAATCGAGGTGTGGATACGCTCGACGAAACGGTTGAACGAGAGCGCCAGGCTGCCGAACTCGTCGTGGGCGTGGATCGTCAGGCGCCGGGTTAGGTCGCCTTCGCCTTCGGCGATGTCACGCATGGCTCGGCCCATCACGTGCAGCGGTTCCATCAGCACACGGATCAGCAGCCCAAGCAGGCCGATGATCACCAGTACCGCGATCAGGGTGGCCACCAGCGCCGAGGTGCGCAGTTCGCTGAGCATCGCGAAGGCGGCGTCCTGATCCAGTACCAGCGCTACGTACCAGTCTGCCGAGGGTACGCCATCGATATGGCTGAAGCTGATGAACTGCTTGCGTCCGTCGCTTTCGACGTCTTTCAAGCCACTGCCGATGCGCGGGGTGTCGCCGGGATAGACATCGGCGAGGGTCTTGAGCGCCAGCTCGGCGTTAGGGTGGATGAGAATCTTGCCCTCGCCGTTGACGATGAAGGCATGGCCTCGGCCATCGAAGTTGAGGGTGTTGATCAGCTTGCTGATGGTTTGCAGGTCGGTATCCACCCCGCTCACGCCGATCAACTTGCCCGCCTGCTGCACAGGCGTGGCCAGGGTGATCACCAGTTTGCCGGCCGAGGCCGACAGGTAGGGCTCGGTGACGATGGTTTGGCCGGCCGCACTGGCTGCCTTGTACCAGCCGCGCGCACGCGGGTCGTAGTCGGCGGCGCGGTTGCCCACCGGGACGGACTGCATGCTGCCATCCTGACCGCCAAAGTAGGTCAGCATGAAGTTGCTGGCATACACCGGCAGCCCCAGGCTGCGGTCCAGGCTGGCTTTGCTGGGGCCATCGACGGCCACCTGTTGGGCGAAGGTGTTCAGTAGCTGGATGCGGCTGTCGAGCCAATTGTGGATGTTGCCCGCAGTCAGGTTGCCCAGATCCTGTAGCGTGGTCTGCGCGTCACTGCGCAGGGACTGACGTTGTCGGTAATCGTTGAACAGCACGAAGCAGGTGAAGGCTACCGCTACGACGAGGGCGGCAGCCAGCAGGATCTTGTGGCTGAACTTGAGGTTCTTGGTCATTTTTCTAAGGTCTGCGCACGGGCACGAAGGAGGGCTGGCGCGGCGCAAGGCCGTACCGTCGTAGACTGTTTCGACCTGCCGGTTGAAAACATGAAGCGTTTAGGCGCCGTCCGACCAGCGGTGGCCGACGAAAACCTGTGCAGGCAGGGAACCGAGGACCCTTTTTCCCTTCTAAGCTCCCTGCAGGCCTTCAAGCCTGTGTATCCACCTCCAGGAGTGTCCCTTCATGTCGTTGCGTTCCCTCGCCCTGTTGTCCTTGTGCGTCATCCTGACCGCCTGCAGCAAGATCAACCAGGAAAACTATGCCAAGCTCAAGGCCGGCATGCACAAAGCCGAGGTCGAGCAGTTGCTCGGCACGCCGACCGAGTGCTCTGGCGCGCTGGGCATGAGCAGTTGCACCTGGGGTGACGAGAAGAGCTTCATCAGCGTGCAGTACGCGGCTGACAAGGTCCTGATGTATTCCGGGCAGGGCCTCAAATGAGGCGTATGCACCTGCTGCTGGGCGTGTGCCTGGTGATGCTGTTGGGTGGCTGTGCCACCTCTGCCACCGACCCGCTGGCGCCGAAGACCGCAGGTGCGGTCGACCTCAAGCGTTACCAGGGCAAATGGTTCGAACTGGCGCGCCTGCCGATGAAGTACCAGGAAGGCTGCGCGCAATCCGAAGCCCACTACAACCTCAAGCCCGACGGCAGCGTCGGCGTGCTCAACCGTTGCCGGACCCTCGGTGACGAATGGCTGCGCGCAGAGGGCCATGCCACGGCGCAGCAGCCTGGACACACCGACAAGCTGTGGGTGGAGTTCGATAATTGGTTCACCCGCCTAGTGCCAGGGGTGGCCAAGGGGGATTACTGGATTCTGTACGTCGATGAGCGCTACCGCACCGCGATCGTCGGCAGCCCTGACCGCAAGTACCTGTGGATCCTGTCGCGCACGCCATCGATGCCGGCCTGGGAACGTGAGAGCCTGATGTCCAAGGCGCGTCAGCAGGGTTATGACACCAGCCGGCTGATCTGGCGCACGCCGGATCGCGATATCGTCGCCCGGCACTGAAGACGCAACGCGACCCATGTAAGAGCGGCCTTGTGTCGCGAAAGGGCCGCAAAGCGGCCCCGACGATGTGTGCCTTGGCTGGAATCTTGGGGGCGCTACGCACCCCTTTCGCGACACAAGGCCGCTCCTACAACAGGCCGCGTCAGCCCAGCAACTGGCGCAACACTTCGGCAAATGCCACCGCGCTCTCGCTCTCCAGCCCGTGCCGCCCCTGGCGCACCACCCACTGTCCGTTGACCATCACGTCACGCACTTGGCGATCGCTGCCGGCGAACAGCCAGCGGTTGAGGATCGCATCGCCTTCGGCCACGGCCAGGTACGGGTCTTGCCCGTCCAGCACCAGCCAGTCCGCCCGTTTGCCCGCCGCCAGCTCGCCTATCGGCTGCCCCAGTGCTTGTGCACCACCGGCCAGGGCTGCGTCGTAGAGCGTGCGCCCGACCCCCGGCTGATCGCTGCGGTGCAGTCGATTGCGGCGTTGGTCGCGCAGGCGCTGGCCGTATTCCAGCCAGCGCAGTTCCTCTACCACGCTCAATGACACATGGCTGTCCGAGCCGATGCCCAGGCGCCCGCCCTGGGCCAGGTAGTCCACCGCTGGGAAAATGCCGTCGCCCAGGTTGGCCTCTGTGGTCAGGCACAGCCCGGCCACCGCGCCGCTACGGGCCATGGCACGCACTTCGTCGGGCTGTGCATGGGTGGCGTGGACCAGGCACCAGCGCGCGTCGACCTCGGCATGCTCGTACAGCCATTGCAGCGGACGTCGGCCGCTCCAGGCCAGGCAGTCCTCGACTTCCTTGTGTTGTTCGGCGATATGGATATGCACCGGGCTGTGGGCGTCGCTGGCGCCGAGTACTTCGGCGATTTGTGCGGGGGTGACCGCGCGCAGCGAATGGAAGCACAGGCCCAGGCGCTGTGCCGGTTGCGCGGCCAGCAGAGGTTCAAGTTGTCGTTGCAGGTGCAGGTATTGCTCGGTGCTGTTGATGAAGCGCCGCTGCCCGTGGCTGGGTGCCTGGCCGCCGAAGCCTGAATGGCTGTAGAGCACTGGCAGCAGGGTCAGGCCGATACCTGTCGAGGCCGCTGCGGCGCTGATGCGGCGCGACAGCTCGGCGGGGTCGGCGTAGACCTGACCGTGTGGGTCGTGGTGGACATAGTGGAACTCGGCCACCGACGTGTACCCGGCCTTGAGCATCTCGATGTACACCTGTTGCGCAATAACCTGCAATTGCTCCGGGCTGACGTTGCCCGCCAGCCGGTACATGAGTTCGCGCCAGGTCCAGAAACTGTCGTTGGGGTTGCCGACCACCTCCGCCAAGCCGGCCATGGCCCGCTGGAAGGCATGCGAATGGAGGTTGGGCATGCCTGGCAACAACGGCCCAGCCAGCCGCTCGGCACCGTCGGCCTGGGCATCTGCGCTCACCGAGGCCAGACGACCATCGTTGGCGACCTCCAGGCGGACGTTGCGTGCCCAGCCTGTGGGCAGCAGGGCGCGTTCGGCGAAATAGGCGGGCATGGGTCATTTCTCTGTCAGGGATTAACTTGTATATACATATACAGCCGTTTGCCTGCCGGGTAAACTCCGGCAAGCTACCGCTCACTCCAATCGCACAAGGACCTCACGTCGTGCCCAAACCTCCTGTCTCCGAACTGGTTGCCCAGATGGGCGAAGGGCCGGCGCCGCTCTATGCGCGGGTAAAACAGATGATCATCCAGCAGATCGAAAACGGCAGCTGGCCGCCGCATCACCGGGTCCCTTCGGAGAGTGAGTTGGTCAATCAGCTGGGCTTCAGCCGCATGACCATCAACCGTGCCCTGCGCGAGCTGACCGCCGAAGGGCTGTTGGTGCGCATGCAGGGCGTGGGCACCTTCGTCGCCGAACCCAAGACCCGTTCGGCACTGTTCGAGGTCAACAACATCGCTGACGAGATCGCCGCGCGCGGCCATCAGCATAGCTGCCAGGTGATCACCCTGGTGGAGGAGGCGGCGGGCTCCGAGCGCGCGCTGGCGCTGGACATGCGCGAAGGCCAGCGGGTGTTCCACTCGCTGATCGTGCACTGCGAGAACGGCGTGCCTGTGCAGATCGAGGATCGCTATGTCAACGCCAGCGTGGCCCCGGACTACCTCAAGCAGGACTTCACCCGCCAGACCCCCTATGAATACCTTTCGCACGTCGCGCCACTCACCGAGGGCGAGCACGTGGTCGAGGCGATCCTGGCCGAAGCGGACGAATGCCGGTTGTTGCAGATCGAGCGCGGCGAGCCGTGCCTGTTGATTCGCCGACGTACCTGGTCGGGGCGTCAGCCGGTGACGGCCGCACGGCTGATCCACCCCGGTTCCCGTCACCGTCTGGAAGGACGTTTCAGCAAATGAGCGCGTTGCAAGTGTTGCGTGCAGGCGACTACCTGCGCATGCCCTGGAAGAATGGCGGTGGCTCCACCGAAGAGATCACCCGCGATGCCGGTACGGGCCTTGAAGGGTTCGGCTGGCGCCTGTCGATTGCCGACATCGAAGCGTCCGGCGGCTTTTCGAGTTTTGCCGGTTACCAGCGGATCATCACCGTGCTGCAGGGCGATGGCATGCGTCTGACAGTAGACGGCCATGACAGTCGGCCTCTGGTGCCGTTCGACGCATTTGCCTTTAGCGGCGAAAGCCACGTGGGCTGCGCGCTGCTGGGCGGGCCAATCCGGGATTTCAACCTGATCTACGCGCCGGACCGCTACCGCGCGCGATTGCAGTGGTTCAATGGCGGTACCCGGCTCTTCAGTGCTGCGGGTGCGCTGATGGTGTTCAGTGCGCAGACGGACTTGCCGGTGACGATCAGCGGCCAGCCGCCAGTCTCGCTGGGCCGTTATGACTGTCTGCGCCTGAGTGGTAACGAGCGTTTGTTGGAAGTGGATGTGGTTGGGCGTTGCTGCGTGATCGAGCTGACCGAGATTCGCTGAGTTTCCCGCCTGACACCGCTCTCACAGGGGCAGTGTCGCTTTTGATAGATGAGTTACCCCGGTAGCGCCCGCAACAGCGGCGCGCTGTTACCGAACGCCCCAAGATGGCGCAATGCTTTGATCGTTTTGCGCCCCTCGCTTACGCCCTGCGTAGATTTCCCTTCCTCCTGAACCCTCTATTCACGCGGCCTGCACAGCGGCATCGGGCCCTCGCTCGGGCGCGATTCAGAACTTGGCATTTCAATTGCCTATGCTTGTATGTACAAGTAAAGCTAAGTGCGCGATAGTAGTTAGGCCGTCCCTTTCGCGCTGCATACACCGACTTAACTGGCCCGCCGATCTCGCCGGGTTTGAAACGATCGCTCAAGGAGCCCCTTCGTGACTGACAAAGCGTTCAACACCTTCCGTGACGTCGAGATCCGCGCCCCGCGTGGCACCACGCTCACTGCCAAAAGCTGGCTGACCGAAGCGCCGCTGCGCATGCTGATGAACAACCTCGATCCGCAAGTGGCCGAAAACCCCAAGGAGCTGGTGGTGTATGGCGGTATCGGCCGCGCGGCGCGCAACTGGGAGTGCTACGACAAGATCGTCTCGACGCTCAAGGAACTGAACGACGACGAGACGCTGCTGGTGCAGTCGGGCAAGCCGGTGGGCGTGTTCAAGACCCACAGCAATGCCCCACGGGTGCTGATCGCCAACTCCAACCTGGTGCCGCACTGGGCCAACTGGGAGCACTTCAACGAACTCGATGCCAAGGGCCTGGCCATGTACGGCCAGATGACCGCGGGTAGCTGGATCTACATCGGCAGCCAGGGCATCGTCCAGGGCACCTTTGAGACCTTCGTCGAGGCCGGTCGCCAGCACTACAACGGCAGCCTCAAGGGCAAGTGGGTGCTCACCGCCGGCCTCGGCGGCATGGGCGGTGCGCAGCCATTGGCGGCCACCCTTGCCGGCGCCTGCTCGCTGAACATCGAGTGCCAGCAGACCAGCATCGACTTCCGCTTGCGCACCCGCTACGTCGACGAGCAGGCCAGCGACCTGGATGACGCGCTGGCGCGTATCGCCAAGTACACCGCCGAAGGCAAGGCGGTTTCCATCGCCCTGCACGGCAACGCAGCCGAAGTCCTGCCGGAGCTGGTGCGCCGTGGCGTGCGCCCGGACTTGGTCACCGACCAGACCAGCGCCCACGACCCGCTCAACGGCTATCTGCCGATTGGCTGGAGTTGGGAGCAGTATCGCGACCGCGCCAAGACCGACCCTACTGCCGTGGTCAAGGCGGCCAAGCAGTCCATGGCCGTGCATGTGCAAGCCATGCTGGACTTCCAGAAGGCGGGTGTACCGACCTTCGACTATGGCAACAACATCCGCCAGATGGCCAAGGAGGAAGGCGTGGCCAACGCCTTCGACTTCCCAGGCTTCGTGCCGGCGTACATCCGCCCGCTGTTCTGCCGGGGCATCGGCCCGTTCCGCTGGGCGGCGCTGTCCGGCGACGCCGAGGACATCTACAAGACCGACGCCAAGGTCAAGGAACTGATCCCCGATGACGCCCACCTGCACCGCTGGCTGGACATGGCCCGCGAGCGCATCAGCTTCCAAGGCCTGCCAGCGCGTATCTGCTGGGTGGGCCTGGGTCAGCGTGCCAAACTGGGCCTGGCGTTCAACGAGATGGTGCGCAGCGGCGAGTTGTCGGCACCGATCGTGATTGGCCGCGACCACCTCGACTCGGGCTCGGTCTCCAGCCCCAACCGCGAGACCGAGGCCATGCGCGACGGTTCGGACGCGGTGTCCGACTGGCCGCTGCTCAATGCACTTTTGAACACTGCCAGCGGCGCCACCTGGGTTTCGCTGCACCACGGTGGGGGGGTGGGCATGGGCTTCTCGCAGCATTCTGGCATGGTGATTGTGTGCGATGGCACAGACGAAGCGGCTGCACGCATCGCGCGGGTGCTGACCAATGATCCTGGAACCGGTGTGATGCGCCATGCTGATGCCGGTTATGAAATCGCGATCAATTGCGCCAGGGAGCAGGGCCTGAACCTGCCGATGATCACTGGCTGATGGGCCGTTGGGGGGCAACGCGTCCCCAACCGACCCTGGTTGGCGCAGCCTGTGTTGGCGGCGCTGCACTGAACAATGACAAGGAACTGACTATGCAACCCCTGAACCTGCTGCCCGGCCACCTGACGTTGGCCGACCTGCGTCGTATCCACCACGGGCCGGTGCGCCTGCAACTGGATGACAGCGCCGCGCCGGCGATCGACGCCAGCGTCGCCTGTGTCGAGCAGATCATTGCCGAAGACCGCACCGCCTATGGCATCAACACAGGTTTCGGCCTGTTGGCCTCGACCCGCATCGCCAGCCACGACCTTGAGAACCTGCAACGCTCGCTGGTGCTGTCGCACGCTGCGGGTATCGGCGCGCCGCTGGATGACGACCTGGTGCGGTTGATCATGGTGCTCAAGATCAATAGCTTGAGCCGGGGTTTTTCGGGGATCCGCCGCAAGGTCATCGATGCGTTGATCGCCCTGGTCAACGCCGAGGTCTACCCGCACATTCCGCTCAAGGGGTCTGTCGGGGCCTCGGGTGACCTGGCGCCGCTGGCGCACATGTCGCTGGTGCTGTTGGGGGAGGGCAAGGCGCGTTATCAGGGGCAGTGGCTGTCGGCTCCCGAGGCTCTGGCCGTTGCAGGCCTGGAGCCGCTGACCCTGGCGGCCAAGGAGGGGCTGGCGCTGCTCAACGGTACTCAGGCATCCACCGCCTACGCCCTGCGTGGTTTGTTCCAGGCCGAAGACCTGTACGCCGCTGGCATCGCCTGTGGCGCCTTGAGCGTCGAGGCGGCGCTGGGCTCGCGGGCGCCATTCGATGCCCGTATTCATGCCGTACGCGGTCAGCGCGGGCAGATCGATAGCGCCGCGTGCTTGCGTGAGCTGCTGGGCGACAGCAGCGAGGTGTCGCTGTCGCACAAAAATTGCGACAAGGTGCAGGATCCGTATTCCCTGCGCTGTCAGCCGCAGGTCATGGGCGCCTGCCTGACCCAGCTGCGCCAGGCGGCCGAAGTGCTGGGCATAGAGGCCAACGCGGTGTCGGACAATCCACTGGTGTTCGCTGCCGAGGGGGATGTGGTGTCGGGCGGCAACTTCCATGCCGAGCCAGTGGCCATGGCCGCTGACAACCTCGCCCTGGCAATCGCCGAGATCGGCGCGCTGAGTGAGCGGCGCATTTCGCTGATGATGGACAAGCACATGTCGCAGTTGCCGCCGTTCCTGGTGGAGAACGGCGGGGTGAACTCAGGCTTCATGATCGCCCAGGTCACCGCGGCGGCCCTGGCCAGCGAGAACAAGGCCCTGTCGCATCCGCACAGCGTCGACAGCCTGCCCACCTCGGCCAACCAGGAGGACCATGTGTCCATGGCCCCGGCGGCTGGCAATCGCCTGTGGGAAATGGCCGAGAACACCCGTGGCGTGCTGGCCATCGAGTGGCTGGGGGCCTGCCAGGGGCTGGACCTGCGTAAAGGGCTGAAGACCTCGGTAAAGCTGGAGCATGCCCGCCAGGTGCTGCGCCGCGAGGTGCCGCATTACGACCGCGACCGTTTCTTTGCGCCGGACATCGAAGTGGCCGCCGACCTTCTGGCCAAAGGCACCCTGACCGGACTGCTGCCAGCGGGTGTGTTGCCGAGCCTGTGATCACACAATTTCTGTAGGAGCGGCCTTGTGTCGCGATAGCACCGCAAAGCGGCCCCCGCATGTGTTGAGTTTGCGCGCCGACCTCGGGGCCGCTGCGCGGCCCATCGCGACACAAGGCCGCTCCTACAGGGGAGCGCGTCTGGCCGTAGAACTTTGCAACAACGGAGCCTGTATATGAGAACCCTCTGGCAGCACTGCCATGCCGCGACCCTTCGCGAGGGCCGTTACTCGGTCATCGAGGACGCCGCGATCGTCACCCGTGCAGGCCTGATCGAATGGATCGGCCCGCGTAACGACGTGCCGCCCGTGGCCGCCGACCGCATCGTCGACCTGGGCGGCGCCTGGGTGACGCCGGGGCTGATCGACTGCCACACCCATGCGGTGTTCGGCGGTAACCGCAGCGGTGAGTTCGAACAGCGCCTGCAGGGTGTGAGCTACGCCGAGATCGCCGCCCAGGGCGGTGGCATCGCCAGCACCGTGCGGGCTACCCGTGCGGCCAGCGAAGAAGCGCTGTTGGCCAGTGCCCGCCAGCGTGTCCAGGCGCTGATGCGCGACGGTGTGACCACCCTGGAGATCAAGTCCGGCTATGGCCTGGACTTGGCCGGCGAGCGCAAGATGCTGCGCGTGGCGCGGCGCCTGGGCGAAGAACTGCCGTTGGGCGTGCGTACCACCTGCCTGGCCGCTCACGCCCTGCCGCCCGAGTACGCGGGCCGGGCCGATGACTACATTACGCATATTTGCGAGCAGATGCTCCCGGCGCTGGCTGCCGAAGGCCTGGTGGACGCCGTGGACGCCTTTTGCGAGCACCTGGCGTTCTCCCCGGCGCAGGTTGAGCGTGTGTTCATCAAGGCTCGCGAACTGGGGCTGCCGGTCAAGCTGCATGCCGAACAACTGTCGTCGCTGCATGGCTCCAGCCTGGCGGCGCGCTATCAGGCGCTGTCGGCCGACCATCTGGAATTCATGACCGAGCAAGACGCCATCGCCATGGCCGAGGCCGGCACGGTCGCAGTGTTGCTGCCGGGCGCGTTCTACTTCCTGCGCGAAACCCAGCTGCCGCCGATGGACGCCTTGCGTCGGCATGGCGTGAAGATCGCCCTGGCCAGCGACCTCAACCCTGGCACATCGCCGGGGCTGTCGCTGCGCCTGATGCTGAACATGGGCTGCACGCTGTTTCGCATGACGCCCGAGGAGGCCCTGGCAGGCGTCACCCTGCACGCCGCCATCGCGTTGGGATTGGGTGACAGCCACGGCTCGCTGGAAGAGGGCAAGGTCGCCGACTTCGTCGCCTGGCAGATCGAGCGCCCTGCTGACCTTGCCTACTGGCTTGGCGGCGACCTGCCCAAGCGCGTGGTGCGCCTGGGTCATGAAATATCCAACTGAAACCCGGCATTCACCGGGCTCACGCGGACATTGTAGGAGCGGCCTCGTGCCACGAAAGGGCCGCAAGGCGGCCCCGTTGGCTAGGTTTAGGGTGTAGCAACCTCAGGAGTCATATGGACAAGGTATTGAGTTTTCACCAGGGTCAACTGCCGCTACTGATCAGCATGCCCCACGCAGGCCTGGCCCTGACCGAGGCGGTGGCTGACGGTCTGGTCGCCCCTGCGCGCAGCCTGCCGGACACCGACTGGCACATCCCGCAACTGTACGACTTCGCCCGTGAGCTGGGTGCCAGTGTGGTGGCGGCGGAGTACTCGCGCTTCGTCATCGACCTCAACCGCCCCGACGACGACAAGCCGCTGTACGTCGGCGCCACCACCGGCCTGTACCCGGCCACGCTGTTCGAAGGCGAGCCGCTGTTCCAGGAGGGCAAGGCCCCGACGGCCGAGCAGCGGGCCGAGTACTTGACGCACATCTGGCGCCCTTACCACGACACGATTCGTCGCGAGTTGGCCCGCCTGCGCGAGACATTCGGCTATGCGCTGCTGTGGGATGCCCACTCGATCCGCTCGCAGATCCCGCATCTGTTCGAAGGCAAGCTGCCGGATTTCAACCTCGGCACCTTCAACGGCGCCAGTTGCGATCCCCAACTGGCTGAACGCTTGAAGGTTGTGTGTGCGGAGTTTCCGGCCTATAGCCATGTGCTCAACGGGCGCTTCAAGGGCGGGCACATCACCCGCCATTATGGCGATCCGGCCAACCATATCCATGCGGTCCAGCTGGAGCTGGCGCAGCGTACCTATATGCAGGAGGTCGAGCCGTTCGCCTACCGCGAGGATCTGGCGCAGCCGACGCAGGAGGTGTTGCGGCGGTTGCTGGAGACGCTGCTGGCCTGGGGGCGCGAGCGTTACCCACGCTGAGCGGTGGCGACGCCCCACGCACGGACGTCGCCTTGTGCTGGGCTGCTTAGCTGTTATCGACGTAGGTGATAGTCAGCTCGCGTAGAAGAGCCGTCTCTTCCTGCTCCTTGCTGATCTGGAGGCTTCGCTGCAGGTCCAATTCCTCCTGAAGCGCGTGGTCGGCACCGGCTAGGTCGAGTACGCGTTGACGGAATCTTGCCTCGACCTCGGCAAAGCGAGATGCATGTTCGGCCCGTAGGCGTGTGCTCCAATCGGCGTTGTTCAGCAGGTAGTCGATGAAGGCCTCGCTGTGTTCACTCTGACGCACGCTCTCCAGCACGCTGGACAGTTCGCCATGCGCCAGATTGGCGGCGCTTCGAAAACGCATGCTGTCCGCAATCGGCAAGTCCAGTTCCTTGGCCAGCTCACGGCGATAGGCCAGGCGTACCGAAACCCGATCACCGGGTTGGTTGCGTGTGCTGGCAAGCTTCTCCAGTTGCTCGACGCGGAACAACTGCAGCAGTCGCTTGTACAGAGTTTGCAGGGTATCGCCAGCGTCGATCAGCACGCGTTCAGTCATCAGATGAAGTTCGATATTGTTGAACTCTTGCAGCGCGCCATCATGGCAGGTTTGCGAGCCTGTTTCAGGATCAGGTAGCGCCGCTGCGGCAATGCTTTCCATGATCGGGCGTTGGGCTTCGTTGGCCACCGCCGCCACAAGCATCAGTCGTACTCGCTCGCAGAAGCTGGCCCGGGTGCTCAGATCGACGAACGGTGCAGCATTGTGCAAACGGCCAACCAAGCGCAGCAGGTCACTGCCTTCGAGTTGTGTCCAACAGTCCTGTAACGCCTCGTTCTGTGCCGCGTTCCCCAGCATCCAGTCTGCCAACCTGGGGGTGTCGTCGCCCTGCAAGGGAAAATGCGGATGTTCCAGGGCCTCTTCGCTGGAGGCGTTGACCAGCAGGAGGTTCTCGGGAATGTCCAAGGCGAAAGAGTAGCTATTTTGGCTGTCCGAGAACGTACGTACACGCAGGATGGTTTCCATGGGCAAGGGGTTGTCGAACAGGGAAATCGACGAAATTGGCATGGTGTTGTTCAGGTTGGAAAGGATGTGCTCGGGCAAGTCGGTAAGGTTGTTGGAGCTCAGATCCAGCAGTTCCAGCGGTAGTAAATCATTGCACCAGTTCGGCCAGGCTTGCAGGTTCATGTTGGTGAGTCCGAGTGACGTCAGATTGGTGGACAACCGCGCGGGCACTTGCGTGATGGTGCCCAAACGGTTGCCTGACAGGTCGAGCGAGTTTAGGTGTTCCAGCTGGGCAAAGGTGTCCAGCATAGCCTGGTCGACCTCCAGGCCCATGTTGCGGAACTCGAGGTAGGTCAGTTGGGAAAGGCGTGGCAATGCGGATACCAGTGCGGGGGTTGCTGCTTGGTGTGCATCGAGGGTCAGGCGGGTGATGTTCGGGAAGTGACCGAGCAGTTCATCGAGCTGCGCGGCCGTGCCGCTCAAACGGGTCAGTGCCATCGAGTCCACGCGTTCGCCGAAGAACGCGGGAAGCCGACGGGGGAAGTGCTCGATCGCGATGTCCTCCAGTTGCAGGCGAAGGTATCGCTGACCCTGCTCCTGGCGCTCCCAGAATTCATTTATGGAGGAAGCGATCCGTTGCCTGTCTGCGAGGGCGGCCTGGCTCAACGGGTTGCTTGAGCTGGAGGCCTGGACCCAGCCATCGATCGCATCGCGCAACGCTTGCCGCTCGTTACGGACACGTTCTAGCCGCTCATTGAGTGATGCTGATTGATCCACCGACACCTGCGCGGTCTCGGGTCGCTCGTTCAGCAACAGACGTTGCAGGTGAGTTTCGTTGATGGGGTTGCCTTGTAACGAGATGACCGGCGGTCGGGTCAGCGTGTCTGCTTCGTTAAGCAAGAACGAGGGCAGCGCCGTCAAGTTGTTCTGTTGTAGGGACAGATGGCCGATTCGGTCCAGGGCATCGCTACCGATGCCTGCGGGCCATTGGCTCAACTGCATGCGGTCCAGACCGAGATAATCCAGGCTAAACACATGGAAGCTGGGCCTGTCACTGACCTGCTGTAGCCGGTTGCCGCTGAGGTCCAGGTGGCCTAGATGCGCAAGCTCTGCGAGTGCGTTCAGGTCGCTGCCGGACAAGGCGATGTTCTGGTTTGTCAGTGCCAGCCTGCGCAAGTTGGGCAATGCCGTCGCGATGATCGGGGCGCTGGACAGCCACAGTGAGGGGGTTGCTCTGGACGTGTAGGGCCTGCTGACTTCCAGCGACTCGAGACGTGGCACTAGTGCGAGCAAGCGTTGCACGAGGCGGTCGTGTTGTCCCCAACCTGAGAGGGTTCCGCTCGGCAGGTCGAGCAGGCGCAGGCTGCGGATACGCCGGTAAAAAAAATCAGGCAGGGTCATCGGGATATCTGTCAACGCCACACCCTGTACGCTCAGCTCGGCTGCCAGCGCGGCATCATCTTCCAGGGCTGTCTCGTACCAGTGTTGCATGATCGATTCACGTAGGGTGTCGTAGGCGCGAGCGGCCTCGTCGGATGCGGGTGAAATGGCTTCACTCCAGTCGTCAAGACGGCTTTGCAGCGTGTTACGTTCCTCCTCCAGGGTGTTCAGGTATTCAAGGATCTGCAGCCGGTTGCGGCCTTGGCTGGCAATCGAGGTCAGAATGTGCTCGGCGGACCTGCCGGTGCGTTCTGGGATACCTGTTGCCTGGACCATAGCGAGCAGATGCTGGCGCGTGCTCCCTGGCGAGTCGCTGTTGCCGCCGCTCAAGGGGTAACCGATGCGGCCATCGGCAAGGCGCATGGGTGAACGGTATCCGGGTCGAATAGGTTGCATGCCCAGCGCCTCGCGCAGGGCTGCGCGGGGTAGCAACGGGCTCTGCTGCATCAGGAACTGAAGCGCCTTGCCATCTGCCGCGCCGAGCTGTGCCATGACTTCAGGCAGCGTTTCGTGCAATGCAGTGTAAATGTCCGGGTGAGCGCTCACAGCAGCCCCGGGCCGACTCGCATCATGGACGATGTAGCCGGCATGTGCATGGGTGATCGTCGTGTCGGGGCGTGTGTCCTGAGGGCCAATGGCATATTGCTGGTCAGGCCAGACGCTGCGCTGGAGTATTTGCAGCTTGCAGTCAGCGGGCCAGCCAGGCAGGTGTGCCAGGGTTTGCAAGACCAGCCGGTCGCTGTCCCAGCTTTGCACGCTGGCCAAGTACAGCCCCTCGTAGGCACGGGCCAGGCGAATGTGTTGCTGATAGATGCGAATTTCTTCGCTCAGACGCAGGGGGACCTTACCCGTACTGAGTGCTTGCAGTTCGCTGGCACTGGCATTGCGTACCAGCTCGTCGACGACCGCGCCGGGCAGGCTGGGATAGATACGCTGGATGATCTCGCTGTGGGGTGCCTGGATGATGTGGATGCGTTTGTAGGCCTGGGTGAACGCTTCAGGCCAAGCGCTGTGGTCTGGCATCTGGCGGATGGACTGGTCCAGCTTGAAGCGTTGCAAGGTGTCTTCTAGCAAAGCGGGTAGACGCTGGTGTTCCGTCAGCGCTCGGCGGAGTACATCCTCGTGGGTGGCGCTGATGTCGAGCATGCGTTGCAACGTGGCCTCGTCGAAATGCGCACTCGCATGCCCAAGCCGGCGCAGTAATGCCGAGCCTGTCCATTCAGATGGCTGGTCGCCGGGCAGCAGCCAGACACCGGAGCCGTTATGCGTGACGCGGGGCTGGTAACGGCGCGTGTTGGTGGGATGTCGCAGGCGATACTCATCCGTCGCTGGCGTTTGTTCGACTTGGTATTGCTGGCCTTCGATCACCAGCCATTGCTTGCCCTGGTACTGGCGCAGACCACGTTCATCGGGTTCCAGGTCATCAGGGAGTGTCTCGCTACTGTGGTAAGCCGTAAGGTCCGGTTTCCACAAGCGTACCTGGCCGTCAGGCATCACGACGTCTTCCAGCTCTTCGATGAAGGATGGCGTTTCCACCGGGATGCGCTCGACCTCAAGTTCTTCTTCCGGGCCATTGGCTTCACCCTTCATACCCTTGAGGCCCTTATGCGCAGCGCTGAGTGCGGCCATGATCGCAACGTTCTCAATGACGTCGACCAGGTAATTAAGCGCGGTGTCGCGTTCGTCGTTGTGCCAGGCTTCGATACCCTCATATACCTCGAAGGCCAATTGCGTCACGCAGATTGCAAGCATGAACTGGCCCAGGCCCGGCACGAAGAAGCCGGCAATGTTCAATCCGGTCAGCACGCGTGCGAAGACCAGTTCGCGGTGGGCCTGGGCGGCACGACGATCGACGATTTCGGTGGGGGTGGCGTTGTACAGGGCATCCTTTTCATGGCGCTCGGCCTTCTGGAACGCCATCTTGCCCTGGAAGGCATGTCTGATCTGAACGGGTGGGCTACCGGGTACAGGCTGGCATGTGGGTCGGGTAAGCGCTCGTGCAGGCCACGCGTGCTCCATCCAAGCGGTGCAAGGCGGTCTGCCAGGCGGGTTTGCACCGAGGCTTTGTCGCGATCGGCAATATGCGGGTTCAAGTAGCCCATGTTCGCCCGTAGACGGTCGCTAAGCGCCTTGTCCAGTGCCTCGATGGAGGAAAATGTCTTGAGCGGTGTCTCGTCGTCTTGTGGGATGTACAGCGTGTGCGTCTTTTGCCCGTCGGCTTCCCGCTCGATGAGGACAACGCCGGTCAGCTCGGCTTCCCAGAGGCTCAGTGTGTTGAAGGTGATGGTGGCGTTTGCCTTCGGTGCTTCGTCCATGGGCAAGGCAAGGGCTGCGTCGTAGAAACCTTGATCGATATCGCCCTTGAGCCTTGCGAAGTGCAAGGACTGCCGGAATGCCGAGACTTCGGCTCTACCCAATGTTTGGTAGACCTCCAGCGCCACCTCGTCGGCGCTGCGCTCGACGGTGGCTGCGGGGTAATAGATGGCATGCACCCGTTCATGATACCTAGCCCCGATATCCAGGCTGCGGCACAGGCCGGCAAAGGCTTCGGCGGTGATGTCGATCCGGTTGTTGATGGGCAGTGTGCCCATGAATCGGCGGTGATCGACGATCACTGACTTCTTCAACAGCGCATCGGGTGCGTCCATGCCATGCTCGGCTGCCGAGTCGGTATCGAAGTTGTGCAGAGCGCATTGCAGTAGTGAACGTGTCGCGCGGTTCACGGCCTGGCGGCTGTCGATGGCATGGGTCGTGTCGATCAGGCGTGCGTCGATGAGATAGGTCTTGTCCACATCGATGGGGGACGCGGGGCTGAACCGTTCTTCGATGGCATCGCTCAGCACCTTTCTGGCAAAGCTCTCCAGGTCGGGCAACTGGGCGAACAGTTCCTGCACGCGTGCATGGTGTTCACGGTGGCGCGCATGCTCATCGCTCCAGGCCTTGGCGACATCGGGCTGTCGCTGGATCGCCGCCACCAGCCAGGCGGGTGCCTGTTGCGCCTTGCGCAGCGCGTGGTGCACTGGCGCGGAGGTTTGTTTTAGCCAGGCAGGGATCTTTTGTTCGATCGTGGCGTAGTGGATGTTGGGCGAGGTTGGCATAGCGAGCTCCATTGCGTGATGAGGGCAACGGACTTTGGCGGTTCCGCCTGGCGCGAAAGTGGTAGATATATGTGCTTCACAGGCCTTTGGCTGAGTGGCTGCGCGTGCAGGTCGGCATCGGCTTGTCGGGTAATTTGCAGGTGGGCGGTGGGTAATGGGCCTTGCCTACTGCCTATGCACAAGATGATCTCGCCGAGACACATGCTCAAAGCGCAATTCAGGTTTATGATGCCCAACGGCTGACTAAATCCTCACACGGAGTGCGCAATGCAGACCCTGTACCCGCAGATCAAACCCTACGCCCGGCACGATCTGGCCGTGGAAGCGCCGCACGTGTTGTACGTCGATGAAAGCGGCTCGCCAGAAGGTCTGCCGGTGGTGTTCATCCACGGCGGCCCTGGCGCTGGTTGCGATGCCCAGAGCCGTTGCTACTTCGACCCGAACCTGTACCGTATCGTCACCTTCGACCAGCGTGGCTGCGGCCGTTCCACGCCCCATGCGAGCCTGGAGAACAACACCACCTGGCACCTGGTCGAGGACCTCGAGCGTATTCGCGAGCACCTGGGGATCGACAAGTGGGTGTTGTTCGGCGGCTCATGGGGTTCGACCCTGGCCCTGGCGTATGCCCAGACGCACCCAGAACGCGTGCACGGCTTGATCCTGCGTGGCATTTTTCTGTGCCGCCCGCAGGAGATCAGTTGGTTCTACCAGGAAGGTGCCAGCCGCCTGTTCCCCGACTACTGGCAGGACTACATCGCGCCGATCCCGCCCGAAGAGCGGGGCGACCTGGTCGGTGCCTTCCACAAGCGCCTTACCGGCAACGACCAGATCGCCCAGATGCACGCGGCCAAGGCCTGGTCCACCTGGGAAGGGCGCACCGCCACGCTGCGTCCCAACCCGTTGGT
This sequence comes from Pseudomonas sp. NY15463, assembly GCF_048068415.1. NCBI lineage: Bacteria > Pseudomonadati > Pseudomonadota > Gammaproteobacteria > Pseudomonadales > Pseudomonadaceae > Pseudomonas > Pseudomonas sp. NY15463. Next base: position 297,991 of record NZ_JBLUQD010000004.1, on the reverse strand, counting down.
GGTCGATCGTTTCTCCGAGCCGCAGCGCGCGCTGTCGATTGCCCGCATCGAGTGCCACTATTTCACTAACAACGCGTTCCTCGAACCGGACCAACTGATCCGCGACATGCCGAAGATTGCCCACCTGCCAGCGGTGATCGTGCATGGCCGCTATGACGTGATCTGCCCGCTTGATAACGCCTGGGCGCTGCACCAGGCCTGGCCGAACAGCGAGTTGAAGGTGATCCGCGACGCCGGTCACGCGGCCTCCGAACCCGGTATTACCGATGCTCTGGTGCGCGCTGCCGACCAGATGGCCCGCCGCCTGCTCGACCTGCCCCTGGACGAAGCATGAAAGGCCTGATCCAGCGTGTGCGCGGCGCACGGGTCGAAGTTGCCGGCGAGATCGTCGGCGCCATCGACCAGGGTTTGCTGGCGCTGGTGGCGGTTGAGCCTGAAGATTCTCGGGAACATGCCGATAAACTGCTGCACAAGCTGCTCAACTATCGGGTGTTCAGTGACGAGCAGGGCAAGATGAATCGCTCGCTGACAGATGTCGGCGGTGGGCTGCTGCTGGTTTCACAATTCACCCTGGCGGCAGATACCCGCAGCGGCATGCGCCCGAGCTTCTCGACCGCGGCCCCTCCGGCACTTGGCGCCGAGTTGTTCGAGTATCTTTTCACGCAGGCTGGGCGCCAACACCCGAACGTGGCCAGCGGGCGTTTTGGTGCCGATATGCAGGTTCACCTGGTCAATGATGGCCCGGTAACATTTATGTTACAAATATGAGGTCAAAAAACCCCTTGTTTGTAGGAAAACAAGGGGTTTTGTACGATAAATACTTTGTCCAGCCTGATGCGTTGTAACGCGACCTGCTGGATAATCGCGCGCTGCGTGAGCCTGCGTTCGTAGGTTCGGTTCACTTTGACACGAGCATTGTCTGGATCCGTTTGGGGAATCATTACGCCCTCACGGGGTCCGAACAGTGCTCGCCAACCCGGCATTTGTCGCTGGCCGTTGGTTTCATGATCTGTTTTTCGGCGAGGATTGCTCGTGATTGTAAGCCCCTGTATTGCACCAAGAATCCCCGGCACCCGGCTACGTAAGGTCGTGCTGGCTGGCGTTGCGCTGGTCGGCCTGATGAGCGCAGGCCAGCTGTGGGCATTCAATCTGGACGATGTTGCAGCCAAGGCAAAGGATCTGGCCGGTCAGAAGTTCGAGGCACCGAAGAGCAATCTGCCGCCGGTGTTCCGCGACATGAAGTACGCCGACTACCAGAAGATCCACTTCCTCCAGGAAAAGGCCGAGTGGGCCAAGGACAAGACGCCGTTCAAGCTGTCCTTCTACCATCAGGGCATGCACTTCGACACGCCGGTGAAAATCAACGAGATCACCGCCAACAAGGTCGAAGAGATCAAGTACGACCCAAGCCGTTTCGAGTTCGGCGACGTGCCGCATGACGCCGAGGCCACCAAGAACCTGGGTTATGCAGGCTTCCGCGTGCTCTACCCGATCAACAAGGCCGACAAGCAGGACGAGATCATGACCCTGCTTGGCGCCAGCTACTTCCGCGTGGTCGGCAAGGGCCACCGCTACGGCCTGTCGGCCCGTGGCCTGGCCATCGACACCGCACTGCCGTCGGGCGAAGAGTTCCCGCGTTTTCGCGAGTTCTGGGTCGAGAAGCCCAAGCCTAACGACAAGCATCTGGTGATCTACGCACTGCTCGACTCGCCGCGTTCCACTGGGGCCTACAAGCTGACCCTGCGTCCGGGCGAAGACACCCTGGTCGACGTCAAGTCGCGCGTGTACCTGCGTGACCACGTCAGCCGCCTGGGCATCGCCCCGCTGACCAGCATGTTCCTGTTCGGTCCCAACCAGCCGTCCAAGGTACAGAACTACCGTCCGGCCCTGCACGACTCCGAAGGCCTGAGCATCCACGCGGGCAACGGCGAATGGCTGTGGCGCCCGCTGAACAACCCAAAGCACCTGGCAGTCAGCAACTTCAGCGTGGAAAACCCGCGTGGTTTCGGCCTCTTGCAGCGCCAGCGCGCGTTCAGCGACTTCGAAGACCTCGACGACGAGTACGAAAAGCGCCCGAGCGCCTGGATCGAGCCTAAAGGCGACTGGGGCAAAGGCACTGTCGATCTGGTCGAGATCCCAACCGCCGACGAGACCAACGACAACATCGTGGCTTTCTGGAGCCCGGAAACCTTGCCTGAGCCAGGCAAGCCGTTCGAGTACGACTATCGCCTGCGCTGGACCATCAAGGAAGACCAACTGCACGCCCAGGACCTGGGTTGGGTCAAGCAGACCCTACGCTCCAGCGGTGACGTCAAGCAAGCCAACCTGATTCGCCAGCTCGATGGCAGCGTCGCCCTGCTGGTCGACTTCGTCGGCCCCAACCTCGCCGCCCTGCCGGCCGACGCCGCTGTGCGTAGCCAGGTCAGCACCGGCGACAACGCCGAGGTGGTCGAGAACAACCTGCGCTACAACCCGGAAACCAAAGGCTGGCGCCTGACCCTGCGGTTGAAGATCAAGGATCCGAAGAAGTCCACCGAAATGCGTGCCGCCCTGGTGCGTGACGTGCCGGTCGAGCAGCCTAAGCCTGCCAAGGAAACCAAGGCCGCCGCCAAGAACGTCCACGCCAAGGCCGAGAAAGCCAAGGCTGAGAAAGCTGCCGAGCAACCTGCCGCCGACGCGGCGTCCACCACCGAGGCCCCGGCCACCACTGAGAAAGTGCTGACCGAGACCTGGAGCTATCAGTTGCCTGCCGATGAGTAACTCAAGCCCAAGGCCAGAATCGCTTGGCGAATACCTGGCCCACCTTCCTCTGAGCGACGAGCAGCGTGCGGAACTCGCTAGCTGCACCTCGTTCAGCGAGCTGCACCAACGCCTGGCGGCGCAACCTGCCGCCAGCACTACCGAGGCCGTGCAGGCCTCGGTGGGTTCGCGCCTGACTATTGGCAGCGCCGCCGAGCTGGAAGAGGCCGAAATGCTCGGCGTCGACGGCAGTGGGCGGCTGTGCCTGAAGATCGCCCCGCCGATCAAGCGCACCAAGGTCGTGCCCGAGCCGTGGCGCACCAACGTGCTGATCCGTATCTGGCGGCGCATGACCGGTCGCACCAACGCCCCGCAGCCGCCCAAGCGCGAGCTGCCGCCAGCGCGCTGGCGTACGGTTGGCTCGATCCGTCGCTACATCCTGCTGACCCTGATGATCGGCCAGACGTTCGTTGCCGGCTGGTACATGAAGGGTATCCTGCCTTACCAGGGCTGGTCGTTCGTCGATTTCGACGAGATCTTCAACCAGCCGCTGTGGGACACCGTGGTGCAGGTCTGGCCGTATGCCTTGCAGACGTCCATCCTGGTGCTGTTCGGCATCCTGTTCTGCTGGGTATCGGCCGGTTTCTGGACCGCGTTGATGGGCTTTTTGGAGCTGCTCACCGGGCGTGACAAGTACCGCATCTCGGGCAGCAGCGCAGGCAATGAGCCAATCGCTCCCGAGGCGCGCACCGCGCTGGTGATGCCGATCTGCAACGAAGATGTGCCGCGTGTGTTCGCCGGCCTGCGGGCGACGTTCGAGTCGGTGGCCGCCAGCGGCAACCTTGACCGTTTCGACTTCTTCGTGCTCAGCGACACCAACGACACCGATATCGCCGTGGCCGAGCAACAGGCCTGGCTGGACGTGTGCCGCGAGACCAAAGGTTTCGGGCGCATCTTCTATCGCCGCCGTCGGCGCCGGGTCAAACGCAAGAGCGGCAACCTCGACGACTTCTGCCGTCGCTGGGGTGGCGAGTACAAGTACATGGTCGTGCTCGACGCCGACAGCGTCATGACCGGCGAATGCCTGAGCAGCCTGGTGCGCCTGATGGAGGCCAACCCGGATGCGGGCATCATCCAGACCGGGCCGAAGGCCTCGGGCATGGATACCCTGTATGCACGCATGCAGCAGTTCGCCACCCGGGTGTATGGCCCGCTGTTCACCGCCGGCCTGCATTTCTGGCAACTGGGCGAGTCGCACTACTGGGGCCACAACGCGATCATTCGCATGAAGCCTTTTATCGAGCACTGCGCGTTGGCGCCGTTGCCGGGCAAGGGCGCGTTCGCCGGGGCGATTCTGTCCCACGACTTCGTCGAAGCCGCGTTGATGCGTCGTGCCGGTTGGGGCGTCTGGATTGCCTACGACCTGCCGGGCAGTTACGAAGAGCTGCCGCCGAACCTGCTCGATGAACTCAAGCGTGACCGTCGCTGGTGCCACGGCAACCTGATGAACTTCCGCCTGTTCCTGGTCAAGGGCATGCACCCGGTACACCGCGCGGTGTTCCTCACCGGTGTCATGTCGTACCTGTCGGCACCGCTGTGGTTCCTGTTCCTGGTGTTGTCGACGGCGTTGCTGGCGACCAACACATTGATGGAGCCGCAATACTTCATTGAGCCGTTCCAGCTCTACCCGCTGTGGCCGCAGTGGCACCCGGAAAAAGCCATCGCGCTGTTCTCCACCACCATTGTGCTGCTGTTCCTGCCGAAGCTGCTGAGCGTGGTACTGATCTGGGCCAAGGGCGCCACCGAATTCGGTGGGCGCGTCAAAGTCACCCTGTCGATGCTGATGGAGATGCTGTTTTCCATGCTCCTGGCGCCGGTGCGGATGATCTTCCACACCCGTTTCGTGCTGGCTGCGTTCCTCGGCTGGGCCGCAACCTGGAACTCGCCGCAGCGTGACGATGACTCCACTCCATGGAGCGAGGCGGTACGCCGCCACGGTCCGCAGACCCTGCTCGGCGTTGCCTGGGCTGGCCTGGTGGCATGGTTGAATCCGAGTTTCCTGTGGTGGCTGGCACCAATCGTGGGTTCGCTGGTGTTGTCGATCCCGGTATCGGTTATCTCCAGCCGTGTGCGCCTGGGCCTGGCGGCCCGTGACGAGAAGCTGTTCCTGATTCCTGAGGAGTACGCCACGCCGCAAGCGCTGCTGGCCACCGACCAGTACACCCACGAGAACCGCTGGCACGCCCTGCACGACGGTTTCGTGCGGGCCGTGGTCGACCCGCGCCAGAACGCGCTGGCTTGTGCCATGGCCACGGCGCGGCATGGCAAGGCTGCGCCAATCGAGGCTTTGCGTGCCGAGCGAGTGGCCAAGGCGCTGGAAGTCGGGCCAAAGGGGCTGGACGGCAATACCCGCTTGGCCTTGCTGAGCGATCCAGTGGCTCTGTCGCGCCTGCACGAGCAGGTCTGGGCCGGGCATCACTCGGCGTGGATCGACGTGTGGCGCGCATCGATCGACAACGATCCGCACTCGCCACTGCTGCCGCTGCATCCAGAGAGCCAGGCCCAGCCGGCTTTGGCTTGATGCGCTTAGCGGCTGCTTAGCGGCCCAATCGCGGGCAAGCCCGCTCCCACAGGATCTTCACCGACCTGTGGGGGCGGGCTTGCCCGCGATGCTTTTGCGGCGAATTTGGCCAACAAAGTCCCCCCCGGCACTAGGTCCCAGGCCGCGCATGCGTTAGCATCCCACCCGACATATCGCACAGGTCGGTACGGCCGTGCCTATAAGAACAACTGCAGACTATTTTTTTCAGGGGACTTGGTGATGATGAAGAAATACCTGTCGCGACTGCTGCTCGGCGTGACCGCACTGGTCGCGGTGAGCACAGCCCAGGCTGGCGCCATCGACGATGCGGTCAAGCGCGGCACCCTGCGTGTCGGTATGGACCCGACCTACATGCCGTTCGAGATGACCAACAAGCGCGGTGAGATCATCGGCTTCGAGGTGGACATTCTCAAGGCGATGGCCAAGTCTATGGGCGTCAAGCTGGAGATGGTTTCCACCGCGTACGACGGCATCATCCCGGCCCTGATGACCGACAAGTTCGACTTCATCGGCAGCGGCATGACCCTGACCCAGGAACGCAACCTGCGCCTGAACTTCAGCGAGCCCTTCATCGTGGTCGGCCAGACCCTGCTGATCCGCAAGGAACTGGCCGGTGAGATCAAGTCGTACAAGGACCTGAACAACGAGAAGTACCGCCTGACCTCCAAGCTCGGCACCACCGGCGAGATGGTGGCCAAGAAGCTGATCAGCAAAGCCAAGTACCACGGTTACGACAACGAACAGGAAGGCGTGATGGACGTGGTCAACGGCAAGGCCGATGCCTTTGTCTACGACTCGCCCTACAACGTGGTTGCCGTGGAGAAAGCCGGCGCTGGCAAGCTGGTGTTCCTGGAAGAACCCTTCACCTACGAGCCGCTGGCCTTCGGCCTGAAGAAAGGCGACTACGACAGCATCAACTACATCAACAACTTCCTGCACCAGATCAAGCATGACGGGACCTACGATCGTATCCACGATAAGTGGTTCAAGAGCAAGGACTGGCTGAAGGAAATGGAATAAGAGACAGCTGCAAGCCGCAAGTTGCCAGTTGCAAGAAGAAGCAGGTCCACCTTGGGTCCGCTTGCCTTGCAGCTTGTAGCTTGCGGCTTGTCGCTTTCTGGAGTTGACACGTGATCAAACACAAGAAAGCCCAGTGGCCCTGGCATGGGCTGACCGCGCTGGTCCTGGTGGGCCTGGCGGTTAGCCTGTACCTGGCCACCTCGATGATTTCCTACGAGTGGCGCTGGAACCGCGTTCCGCAATACTTCGCCTACAAGGCCGAGGAAACCCAGCGTGCCGCCAACTACGGCACCGTCGAGCAAATCGTGGTGTCCGGCGACAACGCCCGGGTCACCCTGAAAGATGACAGCGGCACCACGCAAGTCATCGACGTGGCCAACGACAGCCTGCAATTATCGCGTGGCGACGATGTGGCCGAAGGCGATGCCATCGGCGTCACCCGTCATTGGGCCGCAGGCCCCCTGGCCTGGGGCCTGTGGACTACGTTGTGGATCTCGGTGATTTCCGGTGCCCTGGGGCTGTTGATCGGCCTGTTCGCAGGCCTCTGCCGGTTGTCCGCCAACCCGACCCTGCGCGACTTGTCGACGGTGTATGTAGAGCTGGTGCGCGGTACGCCGCTGCTGGTGCAGATCTTCATTTTCTACTTCTTCATCGGCACCGTGCTCAACCTGTCCCGCGAGTTCGCCGGGGTCGCGGCGCTGGCACTGTTCACTGGCGCCTACGTGGCCGAGATCGTGCGTGCCGGCGTACAGTCGATCGCCAAGGGCCAGAACGAGGCTGCGCGCTCGCTGGGCCTGAACGGCAGCCAGTCGATGCGCCACGTGATCCTGCCGCAGGCTTTCAAACGTGTGCTGCCGCCACTTGCCGGGCAGTTCATCAGCCTGGTCAAGGACACCTCGCTGGTGTCGGTGATCGCGATCACCGAGCTGACCAAGAGCGGTCGCGAAGCCATCACCACCTCGTTCTCGACCTTCGAGATCTGGTTCTGCGTGGCTGGCCTGTACCTGCTGATCAACCTGCCGCTGTCGCATATCGCCAGCCGGCTTGAGCGGAGGCTTGCGCAAAGTGATTGAAGTTCGTGACCTGCTGAAAGTCTTCGACACCCGCGGCATGCTGGTTCGCGCCGTGGACAACGTCACCACCCGCGTGGCCAAGGGAGAGGTGGTGGTGGTGCTGGGCCCGTCGGGCTCGGGCAAGTCGACCTTCCTGCGTTGCCTCAACGGCCTGGAGCATTTCGATGCCGGGCATGTGGCCATCGACGGCCTGCAACTGGACGATCCGAAGACCGACATCAACGCCTACCGCCGCGAAGTCGGCATGGTGTTCCAGCACTTCAACCTGTTCCCGCACATGACTGTGCTGGAGAACCTGTGCCTGGCACAGAAGGTGGTGCGCAAGCGCAACAAGGCCGAACGCGAAGCCAAAGCACACGCGCTGCTGAAAAAGGTCGGCATCGCCGAGAAGGCCAACGAGTACCCCTCGCGCCTGTCCGGTGGCCAGCAGCAGCGCGTGGCAATTGCCCGCGCCCTGGCGATGGAGCCCAAGGTGATGCTGTTCGACGAGCCCACCTCGGCGCTCGACCCGGAGATGGTCGGCGAGGTGCTGGACGTGATGAAGACCCTGGCCCAGGAAGGCATGACCATGGTCTGCGTCACCCACGAGATGGGCTTTGCCCGTGAAGTGGCCGACCGCGTGCTGTTCTTCGATCACGGCAAGCTGCTGGAGGACTCGGTGCCCCAGGCGTTCTTCGATGCGCCGAAAGACCCACGTGCCCAGGCATTTCTGCGCCAGGTGCTGTGAAGCAGTAGCAAGCTGCAAGCTGCAAGCGACAAGCAACGCCAGACCCAGAATGTAGGGATGTCGCGGTCTGGCTTTTTCTTGCAGCTTGCAGCTTGTAGCTGTTTCAGAGCCTGAAACGCCCCACCATCGTACGCAGTTCCCGCCCCAAGTCCCCCAATTCGACGCTTGATGCTGCTGTCTGCTCGCTGGCCGTGCTGGTCTGGTCCGAGGCGTCGCGCACATTGATCACGCTGCGGTTGATCTGCTCGGCCACCACGCTCTGTTCTTCGCTGGCCGTGGCGATCTGCTGGTTCATGCCCTGGATGGTCGACACGGTGCTGGTGATTTGCCCCAGCGCTTCGCCCGCCTTGCGGCTGAGTTCGACGCTCTGCTCGGTCAAGCGCTTGCTGTCTCCCAGTAGTGTCATCACTTGGTCGGTACCGCCGTGCAGGCTTTCGATCAGTTTTTCGATTTCTTCGGTGGACTGCTGGGTGCGTTGGGCCAGGCCGCGTACTTCGTCGGCCACCACCGCGAACCCGCGTCCTGCCTCACCGGCGCGTGCCGCTTCGATGGCGGCGTTGAGGGCCAGCAGGTTGGTCTGCTCGGATACCGACTTGATCACATCGAGAATCGTGCCGATCCGCTCGCTTTCCGCTGCCAGGTGGTTCATCGCTCCCAGGCAATGGTCCATCTGCTCGGCCAGTTGCTCGATCTGGCCGATCGCCTCGGCCACCACCTGATCCCCCACTTGCGCCTGCTGATCGGCCGTGGTCGCCGCCTGAGAGGCCAGTTCGGCGTTGTGTGCCACCTCCTGCACGGTAGCGCTCATCTGGTTCATGGCCGTGGCGACCTGGTCGGTTTCCTCGCGCTGCTGGCCGACACGCTGCTGGGTCTGCACGCTGACCGACGACAGTTCAGTCGTAGCCTGGGACAGTCGCGACACCCCTTTGTCGATACCGCCCAGTAGCTCGCGCAGGCTCAAGGTCATACTGCGCATGCTGCGTTGCAATTGCCCTAGTTCATCCTCACGGTGCACCTCGTCGACCTGGCTCAGGTCGCCATGAGCGATGCGCTCGGCTTGTTGCAGGGTCAGACGCAGCGGCCCGGTGATCTGCTGGCTGATCAGCAAGGCTGCCAGGCTGCCGATCAACAGGGCTATAAGCGCCACGCTGCTCATCAGGCTGCGGGCGGCCAAGGCTTGCTGGTCGCGCAGCACGACTTGGTTGTCGCTCATTTCACGGCTGCTGGCGGTGATCTGGTCGCCCAACCGCTCCATGTCGGCCTGTAGCTCTTCGACGGCGATGGCGGCGCGGGCGTATTGCTGCAACTGCTCGCGGTAGCGCGCCAGGTGATTGCTCAATGGCTCGATCAGTTGCTGAGCCTGGGGCAGCAGCGTGCGCAATTCACCTAGAGCGGCGTCGGCAGAGGCAACGGCAGGTTGGCCGACTTGCGCGAAGGCTTGCAGCGGCTCGCTGAAATAGGCTGGGCTTGCAGCGCTCTGGCTGGACATTTCGATGTGCCGGATGACCTTATCCAATAGGTAGAAGGCCTGGCTTTTCGTGGCCGTCTGATCCACTTGACTCAGCTGTACCACCAATTTTTGCTGCACCTGCGTACTGACCGTGTCCAGCGTTGTCTGCTGCGTCGTGAGTGCCTGCTGTTGCTGCTGGCGTGTGGCTACTGCCTTTTGCAGGTTGCTGAAGTCGCTCCGGTAGCGACTGACGATGTCGCGCGTGTTGGCTAGCACGCGGAGGCTTTCAGGGCTGTTGTAACGCGGGCGCATCTGGTCAAGCAGGCCTTCGATCTGCTGGATCGCACTTTCTACCTGGGTACGGCTGTGCTCGTCAGCGAGTACGCGATAGGTGATGCGCTCGGCGCGTAGGTCCTTGCTGTAGTCGTTGAGGTGGGCAATCTGGGTGAGCTTTTCCGAGCGTTCGATGGCATCGTCCAAGGCGAACCAGCCGGTCAGTGTGGTGAGCAGGGTCAGCAGCAGTACTACGGCGAATCCGCTGGCCAGTTTCGCGCGAACGCTGAGGTGGCTGAGCATCCTGTTGAAAGGTCCGAGCATGATGAGTCTCCAGCAATGGAAAGGGGTACACGCCGCAAGGCGCGGACCCTCAGCTCATCGGCCGGGGTTGCGTAGGACTGGACCTGTAAATGCTGTAGGAGATTTCCCGTGGCGTGGTGGGCATTTTGCTCGGGCGCTCATTCCGAACGCCCGAGCCGCAGATCGACTACAGCCGGAACTGGCCCACCAACCCTTGCAGGTGCGTGCCCAGGCGGGCCAGTTCGACGCTGGAGCTGGCGGTTTCTTCGCTGGCCGCGGAGGTTTGGTCGGAAATGTCGCGCACGTTCATCACGCTGCGGTTGATCTCCTCTGCGACTGCGCTTTGCTGCTCAGCGGCGGTGGCGATCTGCTGGTTCATCGCCTGGATCGATGACACCGTACGGGTGATGGTGCCCAGCGAGCCACCGGCACGGCGTGTCAGTTCCACGCTGCTGTCGGTCAGCGCACGGCTGTTGTCCATCACACTGGCGACTCGCTGGGTGCCATTTTGCAGGCTGGCGATCAACTCTTCGATTTCCTCGGTGGACTGCTGGGTACGCTGGGCCAGGCTACGCACTTCATCGGCCACCACTGCGAAGCCACGCCCGGCCTCGCCCGCACGGGCGGCTTCGATGGCGGCGTTGAGCGCCAGCAGGTTGGTTTGCTGGGCCACCGACTTGATCACATCGAGCACGCTGCCGATCTTGTCGCTCTCGGCCTTGAGCTGGTTCATCGCCTCGCTGGAGTTGATCACCTCACAGGCCAGGCGCTCGATCTGGGCGATCGCCTCACCGACCACCTTGTCGCCCTCGCGGGCTTGCTGGTCGGCCATCAGGGCGGCTTCGCGGGCCTGTTCGGCATTGAGCGCGACCTCTTGCACGGTAGCGGCCATTTCGTTCATGGCAGTGGCGACCTGATCGGTCTCGACCTTCTGGTTGTTCACCCCGGCGCTGGTCTGCTCGGTCACCGCCGACAGCTCCTCGGCAGCGCTGGCGATCTGCGTGACGCCATCGCCGATGCCGCCGATCAGCTGGCGAAGGCCCTGGTTCATGCGCTGCATGCTGGTTTGCAGCTGGCCCAGCTCGTCGCGACGCTCTACCAGCAGGTCCTGGCGCAGGTCGCCATTGGCCACGCGTTCGGCGGCGGCCAGGGTCTGGCGCAGCGGTACGATGATCTGCCGGGTGATGATAAAGGCTGCCAGCATACCGAGCAGCAAGGCCAAGGTGGTGGCGCCCCCGAGCAGGGTCTTGGCTTGCTGGGTGCCTTGGTCGCGAACGGCGGTCTGCGATTTGGTCAGTGCCTGGCTGGTTTCGAGCAGTACCTGGCCTTGGTCGGCCATGCGCTGCAAGGCTTGTTCATTGGCGCTTTGGGCGCTACCGACCTGGTTCACCGCGTCGCGGTAGGCGGCCATGGCACTGGCGGCGTCATCGAGGCTGGCGGCATATTCGGCAGGCAGGCGTGCCGGCAAGGACTTGAGCAGGGCCAGTGATTGATCGATGGCGTCGAGCGCGGTCTGCTGGAACTCGGCTTTGCCACTGTAGGTGTAGCCGCGTACCTGGAAGCGTGCCTGTTGCAGCAAGGCGCTGGCTTGCACGGCCTCCTGGTATTGCTGGATATCGCCGGCTTGCAGCAGGCGCTGCTGGGTCTTGTCCATCAGTGCAGCGGCCTTGTCGGCGCTGTCGCCCAGTACACCACGGGCGGCCTCGCGGCGTTGGGCCGCCTGGCGCAGCTCGGCGAACGCGGCTTGGTACTGACGCACGGCTTCCTGCTGCTGGAGCAGGCGTTGATGGTCGGCAGGCTGTTCGATCTGGCCGATCATTGACTGTACCTGGCGTTCGATATTGGCCAGGGCCTTTTCCAGCTCGGCCACGGCAACGTCGTCGCGGGTGCGTTCATAGTGCTGGCGGGCGATGCGCAGGTCTTGGGTGTACTGGTGGATCACCGCGATATTGCCGAGCGTGTCGCCGCGCTTGGTGACATTATCGATGCCCATCCAGCCGGTGAAGGTGATGCCTAGCGTTAGCAGCAGCACCAGCCCGAAACCGATCCCCAATTTACGATTGACGCTTATGTTCCCCAGAGTCTGGGCAAACCAACGGTACATAGACGACTCCCCGGTTCGGCAGTGCGGATTGTTGTTCTGTTGCCCATGACATCGGCGTAGCGCGGGGAAACTTGACGGCGAAAATTCTGATCAGGCCGTCAGAAAATTCTCGACAGGAGGGCCGTGACGGCTGTCTCGACCCGTAGGATGCGCTCGCCCAACTGCACCGGTTGCAGGCCTGCCTTGGCCAGCAGGTCGACTTCGTACGGGATCCAGCCGCCTTCGGGGCCGATTGCCAGGGTAACCGGGCCTTGCACCGCGCGCGGGCAGGCAGGGTAGGGGCCAGGATGCCCGACCAGACCGAGGGTATCGGCGGCGATGGCAGGCAGGCGGTCTTCGACGAACGGTTTGAAGCGTTTTTCGATGATCACCTCCGGCAGCACGGTATCGCGGGCCTGCTCAAGGCCCAGGATCAGGTTTTCGCGAATGGCCTCGGGACTCAGGAAAGGCGTCTGCCAGAAGCTCTTTTCGACTTTGTAGCTGTTCACCAGGATCAAGCGTGGCACACCGAGGGTGGCGATGGTCTGGAACAAGCGGCGTAGCATTTTTGGCCGTGGCACAGCCAGTACCAGGGTCAGCGGGAGCTTGGCCGGTGGCGGTTGGTCGAAGGCCACATGCAGTTCGGCTTCGTGGCCTTCCAGGCGAATGACCTCGGCCTTGCCCATCAGCCCACCGATGCGTCCGACCCGCAGCTGGTCACCCACCGCCACGCGATGGATCTCCTGCATGTGGGTGAAACGGCGGTCAGCCAGGACGACACGGTCGGCCGCGACGAAGTCGGCCTCCTCAAGCAGTAGCAGGTTCACGGTTGGGTCGCAGGTGGCTGGTCGTTGTGATCGTCCGCGGCTTCGTCAGGCTGGCTGCGCTTGCGAATCAGGCTGCCGCATAGCACGCCGACCTCGAACAGCATCCACATCGGTACGGCCAGTAGGGTCTGAGAGAAGATGTCTGGCGGGGTCAGAATCATGCCGACCACGAAGCAGCCAATGATCACGTAGGGACGGACCTTCTTCAGGTATTGCACATCGACCACGCCGATCCATACCAGCAGCACCACCGCCACGGGAATCTCGAAGGCGACGCCGAAGGCGAAGAACAAGGTCATGACGAAATCGAGGTAACTGGCGATGTCGGTCATCATCGACACGCCTTCGGGGGTCGCGGCGGCGAAGAAGCTGAACATCAATGGGAACACCAGGAAATACGCGAAGGCCATGCCGGCATAGAACAGCAGGATGCTGGAGATCAGCAGTGGAATGGCAATACGTTTTTCGTGGCGGTACAGGCCCGGGGCGATGAAGCCCCAGATCTGCTGGAGAATGAACGGGATCGCCAGAAACAGCGAAACGATCATGGTCAGCTTGAACGGCGTGAGGAACGGCGAGGCCACGTCAGTGGCGATCATCGTCGCGTTGGCCGGCAGGTGCGCGCGCAGTGGCGCGGAGACCAGGGTGTAGATCTGCTGGGCGAAGGAGAACAGCCCGGCGAAGATCAGGAAAATAGCGGCCACGCAGCGCAGCAGGCGGGTGCGTAGTTCGGTCAGGTGCGAGACCAGCGGCATGGGCTGGTCATGTTCCGGATTCTCGCTCATGGGGCTCGCGGGGGTTGTGGCGGCTCGGAAGGGGTTGGCGCGGCCGTCTGCGGCGAGGCAGCGGCGGCGGGCGTTGCGGGTGTTTCAGAGCTGGCCTGGCTGGTGGGCTCAGGTTTCTGCGGGTTGAGTATGCGCTTGGCGTGCTCTTCCATGTGCAGGATGTGCTCGTTGTGCAGCTGGCGGCGGATGTCGTCGGCGCCGATTTCGCGTTCGACCTCCATCTTGATGGCGTTGAAGCTGCGCTTGAGGCGGCCGATCCACAGGCCTGCGGTACGCGCGGCGCCGGGCAGGCGCTCGGGGCCGAGTACCAGCAGTGCGACCAGGCCGACGAGCAGCAGCTCGCTGAAACTGATGCCGAACATGGGTCAGTCTTTCCGCTGTGGCTCTTGGACCGGCTGGGCCTGGCCTTCGAGGGTGTGACCTTGGGCCTGCTGGGCAGTGTTCTGCTGGACTGGTGGCACAGGCTGGGCAGGTGGCGGGGTTTCGGAGGGCTTGGTTTCTTCTTCGTTCATGGCCTTACGGAAGCCCTTGATCGATTCGCCCAGGTCGCTGCCGAAGTTCTTCAGTTTCTTGGTGCCGAATACCAGTACCACCACGATCAACAGGACGATCCAGTGTTTCCAGTCGAAAATGCCCATTTTTAACTCCTGAAGTTGTGTGTCTGTCTGTCGGGCCCTGGGGGCTGCTTTGCAGCCCATCGCGGCACAAGGCCGCTCCTACAGGGATCGGCGGTCATTCGGGCGGCACGCGCTCCTGTAGGAGCGGCCTTGTGCCGCGATGGAGCGCAAAGCGCCCCCGGCATTCATTCAGACCGCGCTGCCTTTTCGTCATGCCCGGACAGCCCGAAACGACGATCCAGCTCATCGAGTACCGCCTGCGGGTGCTGGCCCAGCGCGCTGAGCATCACCAGGCTATGGAACCACAAGTCGGCGGTTTCATAGATGACATCGCTGCAATCGTTGCTGATGGCGGCGTCCTTGGCGGCGATGATGGTCTCGATGGATTCTTCGCCGAGCTTCTCGAGGATCTTGTTCAGGCCCTTGTGATACAGGCTGGCTACATAGCTGCTGTCAGGGGCGGCCTGTTTGCGTTGCTCCAGCACTTCAGCCAGGCGGTCGAGGGTGTCGCTCATGTCAGTGTCCTGCGCTGTAGATGGCGTGCGGGTCCTTCAGGACCGGGTCGACGATTTTCCACTGGCCGTTATCGAAGACGCGATAGAAGCAGCTTTCGCGGCCGGTATGGCAGGCGATATGACCCAGTTGCTCGACCATCAGGATGATCACGTCAGCGTCGCAGTCCAGGCGCATTTCGTGCAGTTTTTGCACATGCCCCGACTCCTCGCCCTTGCGCCACAGCTTGCCCCGCGAGCGCGACCAGTAGATGGCGCGTTGTTCGGTGGCGGTGAGCAGTAACGATTCACGGTTCATCCAGGCCATCATCAGCACGCGCCCGGTCTTGTGGTCCTGGGCGATGGCCGGTACCAGGCCATCGCTGTTCCACTTGATCTCGTCCAGCCAGTCTTTCATCGTCGACTCCAAACCGGGCCCGCGCTCGTACGGGCCCCTCGGCGTTAGTGTGCCAGCCAGCGGCGCGGCTGGCTATCGGCGCACGATCAGGTACAGGCCGCTTGCCAGCATCAGCCAGGCTGGCCAGGCGGTCGGGGCGCTGAGGCTGACCGCGCCAGCGGCGAGCGTGGCGCCGCCGACCAGCAGACCGGCACCGAGCAGGCGCAGCGCCCAGTTGTCGCCGACGCGGCGGCGCTCGGGCAGTTGCGGGTCGTGCAGGTGGGGTTGCGACAGGCGCTCGAGCAAGTCACGGGTCATGTCGGCCAGGTGCGGCAGTTGCTCGGCCTGGCTGTACAGGTTGCCGATCACCGCCTTGGGGCTCATGCGTTCGCGCATCCAGCGCTCCAGGAACGGTTTGGCGGTGCTCCACAGGTCCAGGTCGGGGTACAGCTGGCGACCCAGTCCTTCGATGTTGAGCAAGGTTTTCTGCAGCAGCACCAGTTGCGGCTGGACTTCCATGTTGAAGCGCCGTGCGGTCTGGAACAGGCGCATCAGTACCTGGCCGAAGGAGATGTCCTTGAGTGGCTTTTCGAAGATCGGCTCGCACACGGTACGGATCGCCGCTTCGAACTCGTTGACCTTGGTCTGCGCCGGCACCCAGCCCGAATCGATGTGCAGTTGTGCCACGCGGCGGTAGTCGCGCTTGAAGAAGGCGATCAGGTTGCGGGCCAGGTAGTCCTGGTCCTCGTCAGTGAGGCTGCCGACGATGCCGCAGTCGATGGCGATGTACTGCGGGCTCCAGGGCTTGACCGTGCTGACGAAAATGTTGCCCGGGTGCATGTCGGCGTGGAAGAAGCTGTCGCGGAACACCTGGGTGAAGAACACCTCGACACCGCGTTCGGCGAGCATCTTCATGTCGGTGCGCTGGTCGGCGAGGGTGGCCATGTCGGTGACCGGCACACCGTAGATGCGCTCCATCACCAGCACTTTCGGGCGGCAGAAGTCCCAGTACACCTGGGGTACGTACATCAGCTCCGAGCCCTCGAAGTTACGCCGCAGCTGGCTGGCATTGGCAGCCTCGCGCAGCAGGTCGAGCTCGTCGTAGATGGTTTTTTCGTAGTCGCCGACGATCTCCACCGGATGCAGGCGTCGGGCATCGGCCGAGGCGCGCTCGGCGGCCTTGGCGATCAGGAACAGCCACGCCAGGTCCTGGGCGATGACCGGCTTCAGGCCAGGGCGTACCACCTTGACCACCACCTCCTCGCCGGTTTTAAGCCGCGCGGCATGCACTTGGGCAACCGAGGCCGAGGCCAGTGGCTCGACGTCGAAACGGCTGAACACCTCGCTGACCTTGGCGCCGAGTTGTGCTTCGATCAGCGCCACGGCCTTTTGTGGGTCGAATGGCGGCACGCGGTCTTGCAGCAGCATCAGCTCGTCGGCGATGTCGGTGGGCAGCAGGTCGCGGCGGGTCGAGAGCAACTGGCCGAACTTGATGAAAATCGGCCCCAGATCTTGCAGCGCCAGGCGCAGGCGCGCGCCCCGGCTCAGCTCAAGTGGCTTGCGCGGCAGCCAGCGCCAGGGCATCAGCAGGCGCAGGCTGGCCAGCCACCATGGCAGCAAGGGCTGTTCGAACAACAGGTCATCGAGGCGGTAGCGGATCACGACGCGCTGGATGCGCAACAGACGGCGGACGGCGAGCAGCTTCATGCGTTATCGCTGGTATCAAGAATGTGGGCGAGACGACGCAGGCGCGCCTCAAGGCGTTCGATGTCGACTTTCAGCGCATCGAGTTCGCTGAACGCCGCTTCGGCTTCACGTTGGCCGACCAAAGTGCGGGACTCCTCGGCCAGGTACTCCGAAAGGTTCTGGCTGAAACGGGCCAGGCCTTGTTTGGTCCAGCGCGCGCGCAGGCGCACATGGCCAGCCAGCAAGGCGGTTGGCACCGGGCCGAGCCAGCGTTGCAGCTCGTGTTCCCAGTCCAGTTCGAGGTCTTGCAGCACGCCGAACAGGTCGAGGAGCACGGCGCTGTCACCGTGCAACTGGACTTGCGGGCTGTGCAGCACGGCCGTCTTGTCCTTGGCCAGGGCTAGCTGCGCCAGGCGCCCGGCCGGGGCGCGCAGCGTGCAGTCGACCTCGCCTTCCCAGTGGGCGGCGAGCATCAGACCCTCTTCATCGGGCAGCACGAATAGCTTGAGGGCCGGCTGTAGGCAGTCGATCTCGACCACCTTGCCCTCCAGCGCGGCGAGGCGCGGCAACGCGGTGCTGTCCATGCGCAGCACACGGTTGATGCCGTGCTCGGCGCTGGCGAGAAGGCCGGCCAGGAGCATCAGGGCTTGATCCCCCGGTGCACGGCAACGATGCCGCTGGTCATGTTGTGGTAGGTGACGCGGTCGAAGCCGGCCTCGACCATCATGCTTTTCAGGGTTTCCTGGTCAGGGTGCATGCGGATCGACTCGGCCAGGTAGCGGTAGCTCTCGGAGTCATTGGTGATCAGCTTGCCAGCCAGCGGCATGAAGGCGAACGAGTACGCGTCGTAGGCCTTGGACATGAGTTTGTTGGTAGGTTTGGAGAACTCCAGCACCAACAGACGTCCGCCTGGCTTGAGCACGCGCAGCATCGAGCGGATGGCTTCGTCCTTATGGGTGACGTTACGCAGGCCGAAGGCGATGGTCACGCAGTCGAAGTGGTTGTCCGGGAACGGCAGCTTTTCGGCATCGGCCTGCACGAACTCGATGTTGCCGGCCACGCCACGGTCGAGCAGGCGGTCACGGCCGACCTTGAGCATCGATTCGTTGATGTCGGCGAGCACCACCTGGCCGGTCGGGCCGACCAGGCGCGAGAACTTGGCGGCCAGGTCGCCCGTGCCACCGGCGATGTCCAGCACGCGGTTGCCGCTGCGTACGCCCGACAGTTCGATGGTGAAGCGCTTCCACAGGCGGTGCATGCCGCCGGATAGCACGTCGTTCATCAGGTCGTACTTGGCGGCGACGGAGTGGAACACTTCGGCGACTTTCTTCGCCTTTTGGCTCTCAGGCACGTCCTGGTAGCCGAAATGGGTGGTGGGTTCGGCGTGGTCGCCTTTGCGCGGGTCGGTCATATCGCTTCACCAGAAAAAAATTACGGCCATTCTAGGGGCTACGGGCGGATTTGTCTTGGCGGGGTGTGCCGCATGCAGGTGGCGGGCATAATGGCGATTATGTCTTTGTCCTCAGGATCACCCGCATGACCCAGATCAGCGTCGAACGCAAACATACCCTCGGCCGCGAGGCCGCCCGTGCCAAGGCCGAGGTGCTGGTTGAAAAGCTGACCCGCGAATACGACCTCAAGGCCAGCTGGAGCGGCGATCGCGTCGACGTCTCGCGCAGTGGCGCCAATGGCAGCGTGCAGATTTTCGAGGACGCCATCCGCGTCGAACTCAAGCTTGGGATGATGCTGTCGATGATGAGCGGCACGATCAAGGGCGAGATCGAGCGGGCGCTGGACAAGGCGCTGGCCTGAGAGGGGCAGCTGCAAGCTTCAAGCTTCAAGAAAAAGCGGCGATCTGCTTTTGCTTGCAGCTTGCAGCTGCTCTTAGGGTGAGAATTCTAATTTCCTTCCCTACCTTATGCTCAAGCCCAAACCCCACGGGCAGTTCCTCCCTCCCTAGCATGAGCATGAGGTGCAGAGCATGGCCAAAGTGAACCTGAAGCAAAAAGATGAAACCCAGGGCACCCTGGGCGAGGTGCGCGGCTACGCGCGCAAGATCTGGCTGGCGGGCATCGGTGCCTACGCCCGCGTCGGCCAGGAAGGCTCCGACTACTTCAAGGAGCTGGTCAAGGCCGGCGAAGGCGTCGAGAAACGCGGCAAGAAACGCCTGGACAAGGCGGTCGATGCCGCCAACACCCAGATCGACGAAGCCACCCAGGAAGTCGTCCGCGTACCAGGCCGGGTCGAGGCCCAATTGGACAAAATCGAGAAAGCCTTCGACGAGCGCGTAGGGCGCGCCTTGAATCGCCTTGGCATTGCGTCTAAACATGACGTTGAGGCGTTGTCCATCAAGCTTGAACAGCTGCACGAGCTGCTTGAGCGCGTCGCGCACAAACCATAAGGAGAGCAGGATGGCTGGCAAGAAGAATTCCGACAAAGAAAGCAGCTCCTGGGTCGGCGGGATCGAGAAATATTCCCGCAAGATCTGGCTGGCAGGGCTGGGGATCTACTCCAAGATCGATCAGGACGGTCCGAAGCTGTTCGACTCGCTGGTAAAGGATGGCGAGAAAGCCGAAAAGCAGGCGAAGAAAACTGCCGAAGATGTGGCCGAAACCGCCAAGTCTTCGACCACTTCGCGGGTCTCCGGTGTCAAGGACCGTGCCCTGGGCAAGTGGAGCGAACTCGAAGAAGCCTTCGACAAGCGACTCAATAGCGCTATCTCGCGCCTGGGCGTGCCCAACCGTAACGAGATCAAGGCACTGCACCAGCAGGTCGACACGCTGACCAAGCAGATCGAGAAACTCACCGGTGCGTCGGTAACGCCGATCTCCAAGGCCGCCGCCAGCAAGACGGCGGCCAAGCCATTGGCCAAGGCCAAACCTGCCGCCAAGGCCGCCGCTGCTAAACCGGCTGCCAAGCCCGCGGCGAAAACCGCAGCGGCAAAACCGGCGGCCAAGCCAGCGGCCAAACCGGTTGCGGCCAAGCCAGCTGCCAAACCCGCTGCGGCCAAGAAGCCTGCGGTGAAGAAGACCCCGGCCAAGCCGGCTGCCGCCAAGCCAGCCACAGCTTCGGCCGCTACCGCAGCGCCTGCGCCGAGCGCAGCCCCGGCCAGCAGCACCCCGTCGGCACCGGCAAACACGACCACCCAGGCCTGAACCGCGTCGTCTTGAGCGCGAGCAAGCCCGCTCCCACAGGGCCTTACAAACCCTGTAGGAGCGGCCTAAGGCTTGGCATCATGCAAGACCGTCGGGGCTGCTTCGCAGCCTTCGCGGCACGAGGCCGCTCTCATAGAACTACACATAACTTGTTGATTTAGCAGGGACCTGTGGGAGCGGGCTTGCCCGCGAACACCGGCGAAGCCGGTGCCATACACCGAGTCGCCTGCTTCGCGGGCAAGTCGGGGCGCCGAACCGCCGCTCCCACAGGGTACGCGGCGCGCTTGCGAAATCAGTTCTCTGCACGACAGCGCAGCCCGGCAGGGCTGGGTGAACTCCTACAGGAGGGTGCAATGCCTGCATTGTGCGCTGCACCTGTGGGGCGGGCTTACTCAGCCTTCGAGATAGCGCATCGCTAGCTGCTCGGCTGCCGTACGCGCCGGGGCCTGCAAGTGCGGCGCCACCAGCATCATCACCTGGTACACCACCACCCCCACATCGCCTTCGCGGCCCAAAACCCGCTGATAGTCCAGCGAACACATCAACGTCAGGGTGATCTGCTCCACCAACTGTCCCAGCGCCTGGGTGTGGCTGGTGATCTGGCCGTGACGCTTGAGACTGGCCAGCAATGCCGCCAGGGTGCGCTTGAGCGCGTTGATCAGGCTGCGCATGCCACGCGCCAGCTTGGGCAAGCGGCCGCTCAGGTTGGACAGGTCCTGGAACAGGAAACGGTACTTGGCCATGTGCTCGACGATCAGGTGCAGGAACAGCCAGTAGTCCTCGGCCTCCAGGCGCACGTCCAGGGGTGGGTCGAGCAGTGGCATCAAGGCTTCTTCGAAGCGTTCGAACAACCCGATCACCAACGGCTCCTTGCCGTGGAAGTGGTAATACAGGTTGCCAGGGCTGATGCCCATTTCATTAGCGATTTCCAGGGTCGAGACGTTCGGCTCGCCCTGTTGGTTGAACAGTGTGAGGGCGCATTCCAGGATGCGGTCGCGAGTTTTCATCGGATCAGCGCGCCAACACGTAGGTGCCTGGCGCAGGGCCCAGCACCGGGTAGGTGGCATTGCCCAGCTCCACGCGCGGTGGTTTCAACGGGCCTGAGCGCGCGCCGATCCATTCCAGCCACAGCGGCCACCAGCTGCCTTCGTGGCGTTTGGCATCGTGGAACCAGGCGCGTGGGTCACTGGAGAGCCGGGAGTTTTCCAGGTAGTAGGCCTTCGGATTGCCAGGCGGGTTGATGATGCTCTGGATATGCCCGCTGTTGGCCAGCACGAAGCGCCGTTCTCCGCCGAGCAGCAGTGCCGAGCGGTACACCGCATCCCATGGGGTGATATGGTCGTTGCTGCCGGCGACGGTGAAGCTGTCGAGGTCCACCTGCTTGAGGTCTATGGGCGTGCCGCAGACCTCCAGGCCGTCGGCGAAAGTCAGCGGGTTGTGCTTGAAGAAGTCCAGCAGGTCGCCGTGCAGCGCTGCCGGCAGGCGTGTGTTGTCGGCGTTCCAGTAGAGGATATCGAAGGCCGGTGGGGTCTTGCCCATCAGGTAGTTGTTGACCCAGTAGTTCCAGATCAGATCGTTGGGCCGCATCCAGGCGAAAATCCGCGCCACCTCGCCACCGTCGAGCACGCCGCGCTGGTACGAGCGGCGTTTGGCAGCCTCAAGGGTCTGTTCGTCGGCGAACAGGCTGGCCGGGCTTTCGAACTGGCTGTCCAGCAGGCTCACCAGGTAGGTGGCGCTACGGATCTTGCGCAGTTGCTTTTTAACCTGCAAGTGGCCTTGCAGGGCTGCCATGGTCAGGCCACCGGCGCAAGCGCCCATCAAATTGGGGTCGCGGTTGCCGCTGATGCTCCGGCAGACGTTGAGCGCCTCTTCGAGCGCCTGCACATAGCTCGACAGGCCCCACTCGCGGTGCCGTGGCTCGGGATTGCGCCAACTGATCATGAACACCTGCAGGCCGTGCTTGAGCATGTACTGCACGAAGCTGTTGGTCGGACCCAGGTCGAAGATGTAGAACTTGTTGATCTGTGGCGGCACCACCAGCAAGGGCCTTGCATACTGCTTTTCGCTCAACGGCTTGTACTGGATCAGCTCCAGCATCTCGTTGCGAAACACCACCGCGCCGGGTGTGGCGGCCAGATTGCCGCCGACTTCGAAGGCGCGTTCGTCCACCTGACGTGGCAGGCCATCGTTGTGGCGCAGGTCGTCGAGTAGGTGGCTGGCTCCGCGCAGCAGGCTTTGGCCGCCAGTGTTGAGCAGTTCCTTGATTGCCAGGGGGTTGAGCAGCGAGTTGCTGGGGGCGATTGCGTCGTTGATCAGGTTGAACAGGAACTGCGCACGGGCTCGGTCATCGTGGTCCAGGGCGCTTTGTTCGATCCACAGACGGGTCTGCTTCTGCCAGGCCAGATAGGCTTGCAGGCCACGGCGGTAGAACGGGTTCTGGCTCCAGGTCGGATCGGTGAAGCGGCTGTCGCGCGGATGCGGCTGGTAGGGGGTGTCGCCCAGCATAACCCGGCTCAGGGTGCCGCCAAGCTCCAGCAGGTGGCGGGCGGTGTGCAGCGGGTGGCGCAAGCTGTGGCGACCGACATGGCGCAGGGTCGAGATCAGGTCACGGCCGCGCAGGCCGGTGATCGCGTTCTGCACGTTCATGCTGGCGGCGGGGGCCGGGGCTGTCCCGGGAGCCGGTTTGTCTTTCATGCCAACACTCCATCGTTTAGCAATCGGGCCATCACGGGTTGATCCAGCAGGCGCTCCTACAAGGGGCGAGGTGGGCCATCAGCCGCCCGGGGCCGGCCGCGGGTGCATGACCGCCCGCTGGCGCTCCTGCTGGAGGAATTTCATGATGATGGGGGCGACGGCCTCGGCCCGGGTGATCAGGAACAGGTGGCCGTCGTCGATTATGTGTAGTTGTGCATTGGGAATCCGCCACGCCAGCAGGCGCATGTTGATCAGCGGGATCAGTGGATCGTCGTCGCCGGCCAGCACGAGCGTGGGCTGATGGATCTTGTGCAGCCAGTGAATGCTGGTCCAGCCGAGTCCGGCGAACAACTGCCAGTAGTAGCCGAGCTTGCCGCCGGAGCGCACCTTCGAGGCGTGGTACATCGCCAGTTCCGGGTCGCGGCGAAAGCCCCCACCGTAGATCAGTGGCGCGATGCGGATCACGTGGGAAGGCTGGACGTAGCGCCGGGGGCTGGCCATCATCCACAGCACCTTGGGCTTGCCCGGCACCATCACCGCGCCTGCGGCAGTGGCGGCCAGCACCAGCTTCTTGCAGCGCTCGGGGTAGTCGTGGGCGAACTGTTGCGCCAGCGCGCCGCCCCAGGACACGCCAATCACGTTGACTTGGCCGTAATCGAGGTAATCGAGCATGCGCGCGGTGAGCTTGGCCAGCCCGCTAAACCGATAAGGGTGGCGGGGCGTCGACGACCCACCGACACCGGGCACGTCGAAGGCGATGACTTCCAGGTCCGGGTCCAGTGCCTCGATGAACGGAAACACCAGTTCGAGGTTGGCGCCGATGCCGTTGAAAATCAGCAGCGGGGTCAGATGTGGTTTACCCGGGCGGACTGCCGTGCGGATCGACTGGTCGTCCAGCTCGACGGTCCTGAACAGATACGGTTGCGGCATGCACGTGGCTCTGTGGTTGAGTAGGCTGCGTGGCGCGCACGGGCGCCGCGCAGGGGCCTCTCAGCGTTCGTGGACGTAGGTGCCCGGCGCAGCTTCGCCGGCGGTATAGGTACGGTTACCCAGGCGTGTGGGCGCCTTCTTCAACTCGCCTGCGCGTTCGCCGAGCCAGTTCTGCCAGTGCAGCCACCAGGAGTCGGCGTGCTTGATCGCGTTTTCCTGCCAGGCCAGCGGATCGTCCGGGCGGTCTTCGCCGGTCATGAAGCGGGCCTTGGGGTTGCCTGGCGGGTTGAGGATGCTCTGGATGTGGCCGCTGTTGGACAACACGAACTCGATCTTGCCGCCGAACAGGTGCGCCGAGCGGTAGCACGACTGCCATGGCGTGATGTGGTCGGCGGTGCCGGCGACGCTGTAGATGTCACAGTCGACCGCCTTGAGGTCGATCGCGGTGCCACACACCTCCAGCGCATTGGGGCGCGTCAGGGGGTTGTTCTTGAACATCTCGATCAGGTCGCCATGGAAGGCGGCCGGCAGGCGCGTGGTGTCGTTGTTCCAGAACAGGATGTCGAACACAGGTGGCGCGTTGCCCAGCAGGTAGTTGTTGACCCAGTAGTTCCAGATCAGGTCGTTGGGGCGCATCCAGGCGAATACCTTGGCCATGTCGCTGCCTTCGAGCACCCCGGACTGATAAGAGTGGCGCTTGGCCGCCTCGAGGGTCTGCTCGTCGACGAACAACGCCACCTGGGTGTCGACGGTGGTGTCCAGCACGCTCACCAGCAGGGTCAGGGCATTGACCTTCTTCTCGCCCTGGGCGGCGTAGTGGCCGACCAATGCGGTGCAGGTGATGCCGCCGGAGCAGGCGCCGAGCATGTTCAAGTCCTTGCTGCCGGTAATCGCCAGCACCGCGTCGACCGCTTCCTTGAGCGCGTCGATGTAGGTGGACAGGCCCCATTCGCGCTGGGCCTTGGTGGGGTTGCGCCAGCTGATGATGAAGGTCTGCTGTTGCGAACGCAGGCAAAAGCGCGCCAGGCTCTTTTCCGGGCTCAGGTCGAACACGTAGAACTTGTTGATCTGCGGCGGCACCACCAGCAGGGGGCGGCTGTGCACCTGCTCGGTGATGGGCTTGTACTGGATCAGTTCCAGCACGTCGTTGCGGAACACCACCGCGCCTTCGCTGGTGCCCAGGTTCTTGCCCACCTCGAACGCCTCCATGTTCACCTGGCTGGGCATGCCGCCGTTATGCACCATGTCCTTGGCCAAGTTGGACAGGCCATCGAGCAGGCTCTTGCCGCCGGTTTCGAAGAAGCGCTTGATCGCTGCGGGGTTGGACAGCGTGTTGGTGGGGGCCATGGCCTCAGTCATGAGGTTGATGACGAACTGGCCGCGGCTGATGTCTTGGGGCGACAGGTCGCTGCTGCTGACCCAGTCGTTGAGTTCCTTGCGCCAGGCCAGATAGGTTTGCAGGTAGCGGCGATACAGCGGGTTCTGGCTCCAGGCCGGGTCGCTGAAGCGGCGGTCGTCGCCTTCGGGTTGCAGGCTGGACTTGCCCAGCAGCACATTCTTCAATTCCAGGCCGAAATGCGCCACGTGCTTGGCGCTGTGCAACGGCTGGCGCACGGCCTGGCGCAACACAGTGCGCGCTGAACTCAGCAGATCCTTGCGACGAATGCCGATGACCGGGTTCAGCCCCAGGGTGTTTTCCGAGGCTTGCCGCTGCAACTCATCGTTGTTCTTGTTACTCATCTACGACGCTCCGTTGTCCTGAGACGAGTACCGGCGTGCTGTGACAGCCCGGTACTGTTACTCGGGGTGACCAGTGATAAGGAACAGCGGTGCTGCGACCGGCGACGTGTCGGTGATGAGCGGCGGGGTGTTTTGCGTGTGAAGACAGCCTGCTTTCGCTCGAGACCACGACGTACCGGCCTGGCCCTGCTTGCCGGTGAGGCGATGCAGGGAACTTGCCAGCTCCATTGGTTACCCGACTTTCATGTAATGCGCAAGACAGCCCGTCTCTGGCCGTCTGTCAGGCATTCAAGCAGATGAGATTAGAAAATGCGCTCTAACTCGTAGGAACCTTGAGCTAGAGCATCAGTTTCACGACGGATTCGGCGGGGTCTCGGGATTTGCCGGCCTTGTGAAGTTCGTCCAGGTATTCGGTCCACAGCTGCTGCTGGCGCAGGCAGAGTTGTTCGAGGTATTCCCAGGTGAACAGGCCTGAGTCATGGCCGTCGTCGAAGGTCAGTTTCAGTGCATATTGGCCGGCCGGCTCCAGGCCAGAGAGGCCTACGTTGATCTTGCCAAATTGCAGGATGGGCTTGCCGTGGCCTTGGACTTCGGCGGAGGGGGAGTGTACCCGCAGGAATTCGGCGGGCAGGTGATAGACCTCTTCTGGCCCATAGGTAAGGCTCAGGGTTTTCGAGGCTTTGTGCAGGTTGATGGCGGTGGGCAGGCGGGCCATGGGCGTTCTCTCTTGAGCTTCAGGCTGTAAGCTTCAAGCTTCAAGCTTCAAGCTTCAAGCTTCAAGAGGCGATGCACCTTGCGCCGCAGATAGACCTGCAGAGCAGCGCCGCTGCAAGCGACACAATCGAGCTTGTCGCTTGCAGCTTTCAGCTTGGCGCTTACAGAATGTAACGCGACAGGTCTTCGTTCTGTGCCAGCTCACCCAGGTGGCTGTTCACATACGCAGCGTCGATGTTGATCGGCGTCTCGT
This sequence comes from Pseudomonas sp. NY15463, assembly GCF_048068415.1. Taxonomy (NCBI): domain Bacteria; kingdom Pseudomonadati; phylum Pseudomonadota; class Gammaproteobacteria; order Pseudomonadales; family Pseudomonadaceae; genus Pseudomonas; species Pseudomonas sp. NY15463. Next base: position 271,432 of record NZ_JBLUQD010000004.1, on the reverse strand, counting down.
CGTGGGCGCTGGCCAAGTCGCCGGCGCTGAACGACACCTCTTCGAGTAGGCGCTCAAGCAGGGTGTGCAGGCGACGGGCACCGATGTTCTCGGTCTTCTCGTTGACTTGGAAGGCGATCTCGGCCAGACGCTTGATGCCCTCGTCGGCGAAGGCGATGTTCAGGCCTTCGGTCTTGAGCAGCTCGCGGTATTGCTCGGTCAGCGAGGCGTGCGGCTCTTTGAGGATGCGCTCGAAGTCTTCCGGGGTCAGCGCCTTGAGCTCGACACGGATCGGCAGGCGGCCTTGCAATTCAGGCACCAGGTCGCTCGGCTTGCTCAGGTGGAACGCGCCAGAGGCGATGAACAGGATATGGTCAGTCTTGACCATGCCCAGCTTGGTGTTGACCGTGCAGCCTTCGATCAGCGGCAGCAGGTCGCGCTGTACACCTTCGCGGGACACATCGGCGCCGCCGACGTTGCCGCGCTTGGCCACCTTGTCGATTTCGTCGATGAACACGATACCGTGCTGCTCGACCGCTTCCAGGGCCTTGGCCTTGAGTTCTTCCTCGTTGACCAGACGGCTGGCTTCTTCGTCGCGAACCATCTTCAGGGCGTCCTTGACCTTCAGCTTGCGCGATTTGCGCTTGCCCTTGCCCATGTTGGCGAACAGGCTTTGTAGCTGGTTGGTCATCTCTTCCATGCCGGGCGGCGCGGCAATCTCGACGCCCATGTTCTCGGCAACTTCGATTTCGATTTCCTTGTCGTCCAGCTGACCTTCACGCAGGCGCTTGCGGAACAGCTGGCGGGTGTTGGAATCGCTGCTGCTCTGCTGGGCTTCCTCGCTGAAGCTGCTGACCCGTGCTTGCGGCAGCAGGGCATCGAGGATGCGGTCTTCGGCGGCGTCTTCGGCGCGGTGGCGCACCCGCACGATTTCCTGCTCACGCAGCATCTTCAGGGCGGCATCGGCTAGGTCGCGGATGATCGATTCGACGTCACGGCCGACATAGCCGACCTCGGTGAACTTGGTCGCCTCGACCTTGATGAACGGCGCGTTGGCCAGCTTGGCCAGGCGTCGGGCAATTTCAGTCTTGCCCACGCCGGTGGGGCCAATCATCAGGATGTTTTTGGGGGTCACTTCCTGGCGCAGTTCGGCGGGTAGCTGCATGCGCCGCCAGCGGTTGCGCAGGGCGATGGCCACGGCGCGCTTGGCGTCGTCCTGGCCGATGATGTGGCGGTTGAGTTCGTGGACGATCTCGCGGGGGGTCATGGACATGGTGAATATGGTCCTCGAGCAGAATGGGTCAGCGTGGAAAAGCCCCACCACCGAGGTGGGGCGCCAGAACAGCTGATCACTCGGCCAGGTCCTGCTCCTCGATGGTCAGGTTGTGGTTGGTGAACACGCAGATGTCACCGGCGATGTTCAGGGCGGTCTCGGCGATTTCACGGGCCGAGAGGTCGGTCTTGTTCAGCAGGGCGCGGGCGGCGGCCTGGGCGTAGGCGCCACCGGAACCCATGGCGATCAGGCCGTCTTCGGGTTCGACCACGTCGCCGTTGCCGGTGATGATCAGGGAGGCGTCCTTGTTGGCAACGGCCAGCATCGCTTCCAGGCGGCTGAGCGAGCGGTCGGTACGCCATTCCTTGGCCAGTTCCACGGCAGCACGCACCAGATGGCCGGAGTGTTTCTGCAGCTGGGCTTCGAAGCGCTCGAACAGTGTGAAGGCGTCGGCAGTGGCGCCGGCGAAGCCTGCGATTACCTGGCCGTTGTACAGGCGCCGGACTTTCTTGGCGTTGCCTTTCATCACGGTGTTGCCGAGGGAAACCTGGCCGTCGCCGCCCATGACGACTTTGCCGTTACGGCGGACAGAAACGATGGTAGTCAAGGGAGAGTCTCCACGCAGCGGGGCGAAAATGCCTGATGCAGAGACATATGGGGGTGGGGGGAAGGATTTCAACCGGGGAAGATGAATGGTCGCCTTTGCACCGCCCCTGTAGGAGCGGCACAAGGCCGCTCCTACAGGGATCGCGCAGGCAACGGATGACGCGCTCAGGCCTCGTGGCAGACGTGCCCATCGACCAGGGTATAACGCACCGCACCCGGCAGGCAGTGGCCGATGAACGGGCAGTTATCGCCGCGCGAGAACCATTGCTCGCCCGCCACGGTGGAGGCTTGTGGGTCGAACAGCACCAGGTCTGCCGCGCCGCCGACTTTCAGCTCGCCCGCTGGCAGGCGCAGTGCAGCGGCCGGGCCACTGGACAGGCGTGCGAGCAGGGTTGGTAGGTCGAGCAGGCCATCCTCGACCAGCGTCATTGCCAGCGGCAGCAGCAACTCGACGCTGCTGATGCCCGGCTCAGTGGCACCGAATGGGGCCAGCTTGGCGTCACGCTCGTGGGGCTGGTGATGGCTGGAGATCGCCTGGATCACACCGGACTTGACCGCCTCGCGCAGGCCGTCGCGGTCGGCGGCGGTACGCAGCGGCGGTTGCACGTGGTACAGGCTGGAAAAGTCGCGCAGCGCCTCGTCGGTGAGGATCAGCTGGTACAGCGCCACATCGGCGGTCACCGGCAGCCCGAGTTGCTGGGCCTGGGCGATCAGCCGCGCGCCACGGGCACTGGTGATCTGGCTGAAGTGGGCACGCACGCCGCTTTGCTCGACCAGCAGCAGGTTGCGCGCCAAGGCTACGGTTTCGGCGCTTTCAGGGATGCCGGGCAAGCCCAGGAAACTGGCCATCGGGCCTTCGTGGGCCAAGCCACCTTGCGACAGGTCGCGGTCCTGCGAGTGGAACACCACGGTCAGGTCGAAAGTCGCGGCGTACTCAAGCGCGCGGGCCAGGGTGCGGTTGTTGGGGATCTCTTTCAGGCCGTTGCCGAACGCTACGCAGCCGGTGTCGCGCAGCGCCACCAACTCGGCCAGTTGCTCGCCTTCCAGGCCCTTGGTCAGGGCGCCGATCGGGTAGACCTTGCTGTTGGCAGCTTCGCGGGCACGGTCGAGAATCAGCTCGGCCACCGCTGGGGTGTCGAGCACCGGCTTGGTTTGCGGCGGGCAGCACAGGCTGGTGACACCACCAGCCACCGCCGCGCGGGTTTCGCTGGCGATGTTGCCTTTGCGGCTATAGCCCGGCTCGCGTAGCGATACGCCCAGGTCTACCAGGCCTGGCGCGGCCACCAGGCCATGCGCCTCGATCACGCGGCTGGCGCTGAAGCCGGTCGGCGCCGCGCCGAGGGCAACGATGCGCCCGCCGTCCAGGTGCAGGTCGGTAACGCTGTCCAGGCCGCTGTGCGGATCGATCACCCGGGCGCCAATGATACTGATGGTCACAGGGCGTTCTCCTGGTCGAATTGACGTTGCGCGTTCTGTCCGCTCATGGCCATGGACAGCACCGCCATGCGGACGGCGATGCCGTAGGTGACCTGGTTGAGGATCACCGAATGTTTGCCGTCGGCGACCGCCGACTCGATCTCCACGCCGCGGTTGATAGGGCCTGGGTGCATGACGATGGCATCGGGTTTGGCGCCGGCCAGGCGCGCGGTGGTCAGGCCGAACAGGCGGTAGAACTCACCTTCGCTGGGCAGCAGGCCGCCGGCCATGCGTTCACGTTGCAGGCGCAGCATGATCACCACGTCGACGTCTTTCAGGCCTTCGGCCATGTCGGTGTAGACCTTCACGCCATACTGCTCGATACCCACCGGAATCAAGGTTTTCGGGCCGATCACGCGGATATCCGGACAGCCCAGGGTCTTGAGCGCGAGCATGTCCGAGCGGGCCACGCGCGAGTGCAGGATGTCGCCGACGATCGCCACCGAGAGGTTCTCGAAGCTGCCTTTGTGGCGGCGGATGGTCAGCATGTCGAGCATGCCCTGGGTCGGGTGTGCGTGGCGGCCATCGCCACCGTTGATCACGGCCACGTCCGGGCAAACGTGCTCGGCGATGAAGTGCGCAGCACCGGAGTCGGAGTGGCGCACGACGAACATGTCGGCGGCCATGGCTTCGAGGTTGCGCAGGGTGTCGAACAAGGTTTCGCCCTTGCTGGTCGAGGAGGTCGACACATTGAGGCTGATCACGTCCGCCGACAGGCGCTGGGCTGCCAGTTCGAACGTAGTGCGGGTGCGGGTGGAGTTCTCGAAGAACACGTTGCACACCGTCTTGCCGCGCAGCAACGGGACTTTCTTCACGGCTCGAGCGCCGACTTCGAGGAACGAGTCGGCGGTCTCGAGGATCTCGGTGAGCAGTTCGCGGGGCAAACCGTCGAGCGAGAGGAAATGGCGTAGCTGGCCCTGATCATTGAGCTGCAGCGGGCGCTTGGCGTCGAATGGCGTCATCGCAGGGGACTCTTAAAGGGCGGATGCGGGTGCGAGGTCCTGGCGCTCGAGGGCGAGCGGGGCGGGTCCGGTCAATTTTACCCGTTCATGGGCAGCCAGCGACAGGGTGGCACCTAGCACATTGGGGCGGATCGGCAGCTCACCGGCGTCCAGATCGAGCAGGCACACCAGCGTTACGCTGGCCGGGCGACCGTAGTCGAACAGTTCGTTGAGGGCGGCACGAATGGTCCGGCCACTCATCAGCACGTCGTCGATCAGCACCAGATGCTGGCCTTCGATCTCGAACGGAAGCTCCGAGGGGCGCACCTGCGGGTGCAGGCCGTTCTGGCTGAAATCGTCACGGTAGAACGAGACGTCGAGCGTGCCCAGCGGGCTGCTGTCGCCCAGCTCGGCTTGCAGCGCCTGGGCCACCCACACGCCACCGGTGCGGATGCCGATGTAGCGTGGTTCGGTAATGGCACGGCGGGCCAGGTGGGCGCGAAGGTCGACGGCCATCTGCCGGATCAGCTCGGCGGGATTGGGTAGGCTCATTGCGTGCTCCTTGGGCGGGGTGCCGGGTGGCTCCGGCGGCAAAGCGGATTTAAGTGTTGGCCTCCAGCCAGCCTTGCAGCAGCAGCGCGGCGGCGATGGCGTCGACCGGGTTGTCGCGATAGCTGCCGTGACGGTTGCCCCGGGCCATCTGCTCGCCCTTGGCTTCGAAGGTGGTCAGGCGCTCGTCGTGGGTGTGTACCGGCAGGTTGTAGCGCCCGTGCAGGCGGCGGGCGAACTTTTCGGCGCGCTCGCTCATCTCGCTGGGGGTGCCGTCCATGTTCAGCGGCAGGCCAACGACGATGGCATCGGGCTTCCATTCCTTGATCAGCTTCTCCACCTGGTTCCAGTCCGGCACGCCGTTTTGGGCCTTGAGCGTGCACAGCTCGCGGGCCTGGCCGGTGATCACCTGGCCGACCGCCACGCCGATCTGTTTGCTGCCGTAGTCGAAGCCCAGCAGTAGGCGCAGTTCGGCCATCAGGCGTGGCCTGCCTGGCTGGTGAGCAGGCTGAGGTTGATGCCCAGGCTCGCGGCGGCAGCGTCCAGGCGCAGGTCGCTGGCCAGGCCGAAGATGATCTCGGAGTCGAACGGGCAGTTGAGCCAAGCGTTGTCGGCCAGCTCGGCTTCCAGTTGCCCTGCTTCCCAGCCGGCGTAGCCGAGGGTGATCAGGCTCTGCTTGGGCCCCACGCCCGCCGCGATGGCCAGCAGCACGTCCTGCGAGGTGGTCAGCGACAGCCCTTCAAGCGCCACCGTTGCCTGGAAGCTGCACTCGTTGCTGTGCAGCACGAAGCCGCGGTCGGTCTGCACCGGGCCGCCCTGGTAGATGGGCACCTGCAAGGTGCTGGCCGGCGGCTGCTCGTCGGGGCGCAGTTGCTCCAGGATATCGGCCAGGTTCAGCTCCTGCGGCCGGTTGACCACTAGCCCCATGGCGCCGTTGGCGTTGTGCTCGACGATATAAGTCAGCGTTTGCGCGAAGTTCGGGTCGCTCATGTGCGGCATGGCGATCAGGAACTGGTGCTTTAGGTAGCTGGGGCTGATGGTTTTCATGAGCGCTAGTGTGGCGCCAGGTGGCGAGGCTGACAAGGTGCTCGATGCGCCATGCACTCCCTTGTAGGAGCGGCCTTGTGTCGCGAAAGGGCTGCGCAGCGGCCCCAGGATCTTGGCTATGGCACCTATCGTCGGGGCCGCTACGCGCCCCTTTCGCGGCACAAGGCCGCTCCTACACGGGCCAGGCGGGCCTTTGTCAGTTACTCGACAGCTTGTCCCCACGGGCAAAGCGCCAGGTGCGAATGATTTCCAGCCGGTCGAACTCGGCCATGTCGCCGGTGAATGGCGCGAACGGCGCCGCCAGCCGCACGATGCGTTGGGCCGCCTGATCCAGCACCGGCTGGCCAGACGACTCCAGTACCAGTACCTCATACAGCGAACCGTCATGGTTGATCGACACCATCAGGCGCAAGCTGCCGTACATCTGTTGGCGCCGGGCCTCCTCGGGGTAGTTGAGGTTGCCGATGCGTTCGACCTTCTTGCGCCACTCTTCCTTGTACCAGGCGCCCTTGTCGCGCATGGTCGAGGCGGCGTTCAGGCGGTGAATGCGCGGGCGCTTGGCGTAGCGCTGCTGCTCGTTGGAAAGCTCCGCCTCAAGGCTGGCGATCTGGCTCGACAACTGCGAGCTGTCGAAGTCTGGCACTTTGGCCTCGGCCTGCGGCTGGGGCTTGGTTTCCTTTGGCTTGGGCTCGACCTTCTGCGCCTTGGGCGCCTGGGTGGTGACGGCGGACTTGTGCTGCACCACAGGCGGTGGCACCTCCTGGCGGGCGGCAGGGGGCGGGGTGACCTTGTTGATCTTGCTGTCCTGGAACGGCGCCACTTCAGTGGTCTTGGGAACCGCCTTCTTGTCCAGCGTGCCGCTGCCCTGCTGGTTTTCCTGGGCCTGGAAGTCGGCTTTCTCGGGCGCTTTCTCGCTCTTGAAGGTGGCCAGGGTGATGTCCAGGGTCTGGCGGATGTCGGCTGGTTTGACCACGCTGAAACCCACGCCGAGGATCAGCGCCAGGTGCACCAGGGCCGCCAGGAACAGGGTAAAGCCTAGCCGGTCCACCGGGCGGACGCGGGGTGGCAGCAGGTCGGAGGGGATGTCGGCGGGGAGCGTCATCGGATATCCAAGGGCAGCTTCGAGTTACAAGCTGCAAGCTCCAAGCAAGAGCGGTTCGGTGCAGGCCGGTTGGTGCTTGTGGCTTGCGGCTTGAAGCTTGCGGCTGCGCATCATACCCCACTGCGCGGTATTGCCGCGTGTCCTCGGTCAGCGTGCCTGCAACTGGCGATCAATGGCGTCCATCAACTGGCCACCGATATTGGTGTTGAACGCTGCATCGATCTCGCGGATGCAGGTTGGGCTGGTGACGTTGATTTCGGTGAGGTGCTCGCCGATCACGTCCAGGCCGACGAACAGCAGGCCTTTGGCACGCAGGGTCGGGCCGACCTGGGCGGCGATCCAGCGGTCGCGCTCGGTCAGCGGGCGGGCCTCGCCACGGCCACCGGCGGCCAGGTTGCCGCGGGTCTCGCCGCTGGCCGGGATGCGTGCCAGGCAGTAGTCCACCGGCTCGCCGTCGATCATCAGGATGCGCTTGTCGCCGTCCACGATGGCCGGCAGGTAGGCCTGCGCCATGATCTGCTGCGCGCCCAGGGCGGTAAGGGTTTCGAGGATAACCGACAGGTTCGGGTCACCGGCGCGGTGGCGGAAGATCGAGGTGCCGCCCATGCCGTCCAGCGGCTTGAGGATCACATCGCCATGCTCGGCGGCGAATTGGCGGATGATGTCCGGGCGGCGGCTGACCAGCGTCGGCGGGGTGCACTGCGGGAACAACGTGGCAAAGAGCTTTTCGTTGCAGTCGCGCAGGCTTTGCGGGCGGTTGACCACCAGCACGCCTTCGGCTTCGGCCTGCTCCAGCAGGTAGGTGCTGTAGACGAACTCCATGTCGAAAGGCGGATCCTTGCGCATCAGGATCACGTTCAACTCTGACAGCAGGCTGTCCTGTTCATCGCCAAGCTCGAACCAGCGCGCCGGGTCGGCGAACACCTTCAGCGGGCGCATCCGTGCGCGGGCCTTGCCCTGGGCCTGGTACAGGTCGCGCTGCTCCATGTAGAACAGCTCCCAGCCACGTTCCTGGGCGGCCAGCAACATGGCCAGCGAGCTGTCCTTTTTGTAGGAGATGGACGCGATGGGGTCCATGACAATCCCGAGGCGAACGCTCATGGGGTAATTCCTCTTGGCGGCCACTGGCCGCGATGGCACGAAAATGAAAGTGGCTCAGGGTGGCGCCGGGCGCGCGCCTGGTCAAGGGGCGGGCAGATGGAATGGCTACCGGGACTGTGTTAAAAAGGCGCGAACAAGCTTCAAGTTTCGAGCCGCAAGCTACAAGAATGAAGCCCTGTGCAGCGATCTGCTCTTTCTTGCCGTGTGTGCTCGCAGCTTGCCGCTCAGGCGAGAGCAGCAATGGTGGCAAAATCTATGGAACACCCCCTGAAGGTGATGGTGATCGACGATTCGCGCACGATCCGCCGCACTGCGCAGATGTTGCTCGGCGAGGCCGGTTGCGAGGTGATCACCGCCAGCGACGGCTTCGATGCCCTGGCCAAGATCGTCGATCACAAGCCGCACATCATCTTCGTCGATGTGCTCATGCCGCGCCTGGACGGTTACCAGACCTGCGCGGTCATCAAGCACAACCACGAATTCAGCGACACCCCGGTGATCCTGCTGTCTTCCCGCGATGGCCTGTTCGACAAGGCCCGCGGTCGGGTGGTGGGTTCCGACCAGTTCCTGACCAAGCCGTTCAGCAAGGAAGAACTGCTCGATGCGATCCGTGCCCACGTGCCCGGTTTCGTCGAGCAGCCGCAACACGCACCCTGACACCGCCCGCCGAGGCGGCGTTTCACGTTCCTCATGGGGAAAGAGCATGGCCCGAGTTCTGATTGTCGACGACTCGCCGACAGAAATGTACCGATTGACCGAGTGGCTCGAAAAACACGGCCACCAGGTCCTCAAGGCCGACAACGGCGCCGACGGCGTGGCCCTGGCCCGCCAGGAAAAACCCGACGCGGTGCTGATGGACATCGTCATGCCTGGCATGAACGGCTTCCAGGCCACCCGCCAGTTGAGCAAGGACCCGGAAACCAGCGCCATTCCGGTGGTGGTGGTGACTGCCAAGGATCAGGAAACCGACCGCATCTGGGCGGCCCGCCAGGGCGCCCGGGATTTCCTGACCAAGCCGGTCGAGGAAGACGCGCTGATCGCCAAGCTCAGCGAGGTGCTCGGCGCTTGACCACCCGCCCCCAGGGCGCGTCGCTGACCGCCTTCGAGTTGCTGCTGGACATTGACCGGCGCTGTCGCCTGCTGGTGGCCGACCAGCCGCTGCAAGACACCCGCCTGCAGCAGTGGAGCGGCATCGGCTTTCGCATCGCCGGGCAGTGGTTCGTCGCGCCCATGGGCGAGGTCGCCGAGGTTCTGCGTGAGCCCCGCAGCAGCCGTGTGCCGGGGGTACAGCCCTGGGTGCGCGGGATGGCTAACCTGCGTGGGCGGTTGCTGCCGGTGATGGATCTGTGTGCGTTTTTCGGGCTGGGGCCGGCAGCGCCAGGCAAGCAGCGCCGGGTGCTGGTGCTGGATCACGAAGAGCTGTTCGCCGGGTTGCTGGTCGACGAGGTGATGGGGCTACAGCACTTCGCTTTGAACAGTCTGGAGCTGTCGCCGCCGCAGCCGCTGATCCGCGCGGCCGCGCCTTACGTCCAGGGGCATTTCCCGCGTGAGCGCAATTGGGCGATCTTCAGCCCGTTCGCCCTGGCCCAGGCGCCGGGCTTTCTCGATGTGGCGTTGTAGAGGATTTTCGACGTGAACAAGCCGGGCCCTTCCGTTTCTCCCGCCGCCGTGGTCCAGCGCCCGCGCAGCACTGCGCAGATCACCGTGCTGTTCGTGGTCCTGATCCTGTCGATCATTCTGCTGTTCGCCAATTTCGCCTACCTCAACACCCAGTCCAATCACGACAAGCAGTACATCGGGCATGCCGGCGAGTTGCGCGTGCTCTCCCAGCGCATCGCCAAGAACGCCACCGAGGCGGCCACCGGCAAAGCCTTGGCGTTCCGTCAGCTGAGCGATGCGCGCAACGATTTCGAGCGGCGTTGGGACTACCTGCGTCATGGCGACAAGAGCACCGGCTTGCCGTCGGCACCGGCCGCCGTGCGCGAGGAAATGGATGCGGTGCGCCAGGACTGGGACAACCTGCGCAAGAACACCGACACCATCCTGGGCAGTGAGCAGACCGTGCTGTCGCTGCACCAGGTAGCGGCGACCCTGGCCGAAACCGTGCCACAGTTGCAGGTCGAGTATGAAAAGGTGGTCGAGATTCTGCTGCAAAGTGGCGCCCCGGCCGCTCAGGTGGCCGTGGCCCAACGCCAGTTGCTGCTGGCCGAGCGCATCCTCGGATCGGTCAATACGGTGCTGGCGGGCGACGAAGCCTCGGTGCAGGCCGCCGATGCGTTTGGCCGCGATGCCAGCCGTTTCGGCCAAGTGCTCGAAGGCATGCTGGCGGGCAATCCGGCCATTCACGTGACCCGGGTCGAGGACACCGACGCGCGTGCGCGTCTGGCGGAAATCTCCGAGCTGTTCCAATTTGTCGCAGGTTCGGTCGACGAGATCCTCGAAACCTCGCCCGAGCTGTTTCGCGTACGCGAGGCCGCCAGCAACATCTTCAGTCTTTCCCAGACCCTGCTCGATGAAGCCTCGCACCTGGCCAACGGCTTCGAGAACCTTGCAGGCGGACGCACCCTGGATACCGTAGGCGGCTACGTGCTTGGCCTGCTGGCACTGGCCTCGATCATCCTCATCGGGCTGGTGATGGTGCGCGCCACCCACCGCCAGTTGCGCGAGACCGCCGAGAAGAACGAACGTAACCAGCAGGCGATCATGCGCCTGCTGGACGAAATCGAAGAGCTGGCCGACGGCGACCTGACCGTCACGGTGTCAGTCACCGAGGACTTCACCGGGGCCATCGCCGATTCGATCAACTACTCGGTCGACCAACTGCGCGACCTGGTCGCCACTATCAACCACAGTGCCGAGCAGGTGGCGGCGGCGGTGCAAGACACGCAGAACACTGCGCGCCAGTTGGCCAAGGCTTCGGAGCATCAGGCCGACCAGATCAGCGAGGCGTCCGAGGCTGTCGGCGACATGGTCGAGTCGATCGACCGGGTATCGGCCCACGCCTACGAGTCGGCCAAGGTGGCCGAGCGCTCGGTGGCCATCGCCAACAAGGGCAATGAGGTGGTGCACAACACCATCCATGGCATGGACAACATCCGCGAGCAGATCCAGGACACCGCCAAACGGATCAAGCGTTTGGGCGAATCTTCCCAGGAGATTGGCGATATCGTCAGCCTGATCGACGACATTGCCGACCAGACCAACATTCTCGCCCTCAACGCGGCGATCCAGGCCTCGCTGGCCGGCGAGGCCGGGCGTGGGTTCGCCGTGGTAGCCGACGAGGTACAACGCCTGGCCGAGCGTTCGTCTTCGGCCACCCGGCAGATCGAAGCGCTGGTACGCACCATCCAGGCCGACACCCACGAGGCAGTCACCTCGATGGAGCAGACCACCGCCGAGGTTGTCCGTGGCGCGCGGCTAGCCCAGGACGCCGGCGTGGCGCTGGCCGAGATCGAAGGCGTGTCGCAGACCTTGGCCGAGCTGATCCACAGCATTTCCGATGCCGCCCAGTTGCAGACCTCTTCAGCCGGGCAGATTTCCCACACCATGGCGGTGATCCAGCAGATCACCGCGCAGACCTCCGCAGGCTCCGGCGCCACTGCCGATAGCATTCGCCACCTGGCGCGCATGGCCAGCGAGATGCGCCGCTCGGTGTCCGGTTTCACCTTGCCCAAGGTCGAGCGCTCGTGAATGGCGTGATGGCGGGTGATACCCGCCACGACACCGTGGCCCTGGCCTGGGCCAAGGCGCCGATCCTCGACTGCCTGGGCCAGGCGCGCCAGGCGTTGGAGCGCTTTTCCGGCACCCCGGACGACGTGTCGATCCTGGCCTTCTTCATCGACAACCTGCATCAGGTACATGGCTGCCTGCGTATGTTCCAGCTACCCGGCGCCACGCGTCTGGCCGAAGAGCTGGAACTGCTCGGGCGAGCCCTGGCCGAGGGCCAGGTCAGCCCGCGCGGCGATTGCCTGGGGGCGTTGTTCCGCGGGCTTGAGCAACTGCCGCCCTACCTCGACCGGCTGCGCGGTGCGCGGCATGACCTGCCGCTGGTGGTTCTGCCGCTGCTCAACCAGTTGCGGCAGTGCCGTGGTGCCGAACCCTTGGCCCAAGGCAGCCTGCTGGGTGAGTTCGGCCAGCGCCTGGCGGGTGCGGCGGACCTGGCCGACCTCGACCTGTCGCTGGGCAGCTGGCGCGAGCACATGCAGGCCGGCCCTGGGCGCGACGCGCTGCGCTCGGTAGTGATGGCCTTGTGCGATGACCTGATGCGTATCAAGGAGCACCTGGACCCTGTCGTGAATGCCGAGCGCCCACCGCGCGAACCGCTGCAGGCCCTGATCGCGCCGCTGCGGCATGTCGCCGACACCCTTGCGGTGCTGGGCTTCCAGCAGCCGCGACGGGTGATCATCGACCAGGTGCTGGCGCTGCAAGCCCTGGTCGAGCAGGACGATGCGGCCGACGAAGCGCTGCTCATGGATGTAGCCGGCGCACTGTTATATGTCGAGGCGACCCTCAACGGCATGGTCGGGCCGTTGGAAGAGACCACACCTGGCAGCCTGCCTGGCGCGGACCTGGCCGATACCCGCCAACTGGTGCTCAATGAGTCGCTGAACGTGTTGCAGCAGGCCAAGGACCTGATCGGCGATTGCCTTGAGTCGGACTGGTCACGCCAACACCTGCAAGCGCTGCCCGGCTTGTTCCAGCAAGTTCGCGGGGCCATGGCCATGCTCATGCTGCCGGTGGCCGCCGAACTGTTTGCCGGTTGCGCAGGCTACGTACAAGGCTGGCTGGGGCATCTGGAGCAAGAGCCTTTGCCTGACGAGCTGGCGCACCTGGCCGATGCCCTGTGCGCCTGTGAGGCCTACCTGCAATGGCGCGTGGCCGATCCGCTGGCCGACGCGCAGCGTTTCATCGACATGGCCCACGCCAGCCTGGCCGCGCTTGGGGTGCAGTGCCGCTCCTGCGAGGCCAGCCCGCAGGCCTTGGCGGCGATCGATGGCATCGACGACGAGCTACGCGAGGTCTTTCTCGAAGAGGCCGGCGAGCTGCTGCCGGAGATTGAGCGGCACTGGCTACGCTGGCGCGCCGACAACAGCCTGCGCGATGCCCTGGTGGAAGTGCGCCGTGCCCTGCACACGCTCAAGGGCAGTGGGCGCATGGTGCACGCCCAGGCCCTGGCAGAGCTGGCCTGGGGCGCCGAGCACCTGCTCAACCGTGTGCTCGAAGGGCGCATCGTGCTTAGCGCCGAAGGGCTGGTGGCGTTGCAGCAGGTGTTCGTGCGCCTGCCCGACCTGTTGGCCGACTTTGCCGCCGGCCTGGTGCCGGCTACCGCCGAAGTCGAGCAGTTGGCCGCCCACCTGCACGCGCTGGCGCTAAACGATGCCGCGCCCGGGGCCAACATTGACGGGCTCGACCCGAACCTGCTGGAGATCTTCCGCAACGAAGCCCAGGGCCACTTGGCCGGGCTCGATGCCTGCCTGCAAGCCGCCGACCCCACAGGCACGCCAGTCAGCGACAGCTTGCAGCGCGCCCTGCACACCCTCAAGGGCAGCGCGGCGATGGCTGGGGTGATGCCAGTGGCAGAACTGGCCACGGCGCTGGATCGGCTGGTCCGCGAATACAAAGCCCACGAGCAGCCCCTGCTGCGGGTGGAGATCGAATTGCTGGAAGCCGCCCGGGCGCTGTTCCACCTGGGCCTGGCGCAGCTGGGCAGCACGCCGTTGGCTCCGATCCCTGGTGCGGTCGAGCTGATCGAGCAGGTCGGCCAGACCGTCGATGCGCGGCTCGCCCAGCAGCACACCGAGCTGCATCCGGCACGCCGCCGCCGCCGCGATCCGCAGTTGCTCGCAGCCTTCCTCGGCCAAGCCATGGATATCCTGCTGGAGGCCGACACCTTGCTGGCCGAGTGGGAGCAACACCCCACGCAGCGCCAGGGGCTCGAAACCCTGCTCGATGTCATGACCCAGCTCGGCCACGCCGCACACCAGGCCGAGCTGTGGCAGGTGGACGAAGTCTGCGAAGGCTTGCTCGACCTGTACGGGGCCGTGGAGGAGGGTAGCTTGTCGGCCTCGGCGCGCTTCTTCGGCGTGGCCCGCGAGGGCCACGAAAGCCTGTTCGACCTGCTCGACGAAATTGCCGCAGGCCAGGACCCGAGTGCCCGTCCCGAGTGCCTGGCGGCCTTGCGCGGGCTGCTCGACGATGCCCTCGACCCAAGCGCGCTGGGGGTGGTCGGCGGCCAGACGGTACAGCCGCTGGCGGTGGCGCCGGATGACACCGAAGCGAACGCCGGCGACAAGGAACTGTTGGAGGTCTTCCTCGAAGAAAGCTCGGACATCGTCGAGAGCGCCGCCGAATCCCTGGCCCGTTGGCAGGCCGACCCCCGTAGCACGGTGGAGGTCGAAAACCTGCTGCGCGACCTGCACACCCTCAAGGGCGGTGCGCGCATGGTCGAGATCGCCGCCATCGGCGACCTGGCCCATGAACTGGAATTTCTCTACGAACTGCTCGCCGCCGGGCGTTTGCCGCCGACGCCAGCGTTGTTCAGCCTGCTACAAAACTGCCATGACCGCCTGGCGCACATGCTTGATGCGGTGCGCCTCGGCCAGCCACTGCATGCTGCCACTGCGCTGATCGACTACATCCGCAACTTCTCCAGCGCCGCATTGACCGATAGCGCCGCAGGCCAGCCGCACCTCGAGACGGCAACGGCCGAGGCGCCTGCCGTCGCCCCGGAGCGGGCTGCTGACATGGTCAAGGTCGATGCCGAGTTGCTGGACGACCTGGGCAACCTGGCCGGCGAGCATGCGGTGATTCGCGGGCGGATCGAGCAACAGGTCAACGATGCCCAGTTCGCCCTCAGCGAAATGGAAACCACCCTGGAGCGCATGCGTGACCAGCTGCTGCGCCTGGATATCGAGACCCAAGGGCGGATCCTGAGCCGCCAGGCGTTCGAAAGCGACGTCTACGACGACTTTGACCCGCTGGAGATGGACCGTCACTCGCAGTTGCAGCAGCTGTCGCGGGCGTTGTTCGAGTCGGCCTCGGACCTGCTCGACCTGCGCGAGACGCTGCTACAGCGCTCGCAGGAGACTTACAGCCTTTTGCAGCAGCAAGCGCGGGTCAACAGCCAACTGCAAGAGGGCCTGACTGCCACGTTGATGGTGCCGTTCGAGCGCCTGGTGCCACGCCTGCAACGGGTGGTGCGGCAGGTCGCCAGCGAACTGGGCAAGCAGGTCGAGCTGGTGGTGGGCAACGCTGAGGGCGAGCTGGACCGCAGCGTCCTGGAGCGTATGGTGGCGCCGCTCGAACACATGTTGCGCAACGCCGTGGACCACGGTCTGGAGTCGCGCGAGGCGCGCCTGGCCGCCGGCAAGCCGGAGTTGGGCACCATTCACCTTAACTTGCTGCACGAAGGCGCCGATATCGTCATCGAGATGAGTGACGACGGCGCCGGTGTGCCGTTGGAGGCCGTGCGCAGCAAGGCGATCAAGCGTGGGCTGCTGTCACCCCATGCGCAGCTCAGCGACCATGAAATCTTGCAGTTCATCCTGCGTCCCGGCTTTTCCACGGCAGAAAAAATCACCCAGATCTCTGGGCGTGGGCTGGGCATGGACGTGGTGCATGAGGAGGTCAAGCAGCTCGGCGGCTCGATGAGCATCGAGTCGAGCCCAGGCCGGGGCGCGCGCTTCCTGATTCGCCTGCCGTTCACCGTGTCGGTGAACCGCGCGTTGATGGTGCACCTGGGCGATGAGCAATACGCCATCCCGCTGAACACCATCGAGGGCATCGTACGGGTGCCACCTGCGGAGCTGGAGGCTTGCTATCGCCGCGATCCGCCGCGCTACAGCTATGCCGGACACGATTATGCCCTGCGCTACCTTGGTGAGCTGGTGCAGGGCAGTGGCCAGCCTGCCTTGCTGGGGCAGAGCGTGCCACTGCCGGTGCTGTTGACGCATTCGCACGAGCAGTCGTTCGCGATCCAGGTCGATAGCCTGTCAGCGAGCCGCGAGATCGTGGTCAAGAGCCTGGGGCCGCAGTTCGCGGCGGTACCTGGCTTGTCGGGTGCGACCTTGTTGGGGGATGGCCGGGTGGTTTTGATTCTCGACCTGCTGGGCCAGT
Source organism: Pseudomonas sp. NY15463 (assembly GCF_048068415.1). Taxonomy (NCBI): domain Bacteria; kingdom Pseudomonadati; phylum Pseudomonadota; class Gammaproteobacteria; order Pseudomonadales; family Pseudomonadaceae; genus Pseudomonas; species Pseudomonas sp. NY15463. Next base: position 255,243 of record NZ_JBLUQD010000004.1, on the reverse strand, counting down.
TGCGCGGTCAGCAGCGGCGCCTGGCGCGCTTGCCGGGGGAGGCCGACAACCCGCGCTCGTTGATCGGCCCGGCACCGCGTCGGCCGCTGCTGGTGATGGTGGTGGACGACTCGGTGACCGTGCGCAAGGTCACCAGCCGCCTGCTGGAGCGCCACGGAATGAGCGTGCTGACCGCCAAGGACGGAGTCGACGCCATGGCCCTGCTCGAAGAGCACCGCCCCGATGTGCTGCTGCTGGATATCGAGATGCCGCGCATGGACGGTTTCGAAGTGGCGACGCGGATCCGCCGCGATGCGCGTTTGCAGCACCTGCCGATCATCATGATCACCTCGCGCACCGGGCAGAAGCACCGTGACCGGGCCATGGCCATCGGGGTCAACGATTACCTCGGCAAGCCCTACCAGGAGTCGGTCCTGTTGCACAGCATCGCCCATTGGAGCCAGCCGCATGCTTGAACATATCGCCAGACAGCGCAGCAGCCTGACCGGGCTGTTGCTGCCCCTGGGTGATCGTACCCTGGTGTTACCGAATGTCGCCGTGGCCGAGCTGATCGGGCAACGCGCGCCAGTGTGCGAGCCGGGTGAGCACACCTGGCATCTGGGCTGGGTGGACTGGCGCCAGCAGCGCCTGCCGTTGATCGGCTTCGAGGCGGCCTGTGGCGGGCAGACACCGTGCGGTGAGCGGGCCCGGATCGTGGTGCTCAACGCGTTGGGCGATACCGGGCTGCGCTACTTGGCGGTGCTGCTGCAGGGTATTCCGCGCTCGTGCAAGTTGGACAGCCAGCTCAACTACGTCGATGTGCCGCTGGCCGGGCTTGAACTGGCGGCGGTACAGGTGGGCGAGCAGGTGGCCCGAGTGCCGGACCTGGCGGGGCTGGAAAGACTGGTGCGTGACGCGCAACTTTCTTGAGCTTCAAGTTGTAAGCTGCAAGCGGCAAGCTGATCACTGCGGCTCCGCTCTTGCTTGGTGCTTGCAGCTTGAAACTTGAGGCTAGCGAAGAGGTCTGTGTTTGCATGTATTACGGTGAACGCTTCAACGCCTGGACGCATCTGGTCGGTGCGGTCCTTGCCTGTATCGGGGCCATTTGGCTGATCGTCGGTGCCGGCCTGCAGGGCGATCCGTGGAAGATCGTCAGCTTCTCCATCTACGGCTTCACGCTGCTGTTGCTCTACAGCATTTCCACCCTGTACCACAGCACGCGCGGGCGAGCGAAGCGGGTGATGCGCAAGCTCGATCACCTGTCGATCTACTTGCTGATCGCCGGCAGCTACACACCGTTCTGCCTGGTCAGCTTGCGCGGGCCGTGGGGCTGGAGCCTGTTCGGGGTGGTCTGGGGGCTGGCGCTGATCGGCATGCTGCAAGAGATCAAGCCGCGCTCTGAGGCGCGGATCCTGTCGATCGTGATCTACGCGGTGATGGGTTGGATCGTGCTGGTAGCGGTCAAGCCGCTGCTGCACAGCCTGGGCACGGCGGGCTTTGGCTGGCTGGCGGCTGGCGGTGTGTTGTACACCGTCGGCATCATTTTCTTCGCCTTCGACAGCCGTTTTCGCCACTGGCACGGCATCTGGCACCTGTTCGTCATCGCTGGCAGCCTGATGCACTTCATCGCGGTATTTTTCTACGTCCGCTAGAAATCACCCCACAGTTGCTGCGCCACCGACAGCGCCACCACCGGCGCGGTCTCGGTGCGCAGCACCCGTGGGCCGAGGCGCGCGGCATGGAAACCGGCGGTCTTGGCCTGCTCCACCTCGGCATCGCTCAGACCGCCTTCGGGGCCAATCAGGAACGCCAGGCGGGCGGGTTTGGCGTGGCTGGTCAGCGGCTGCGCAACGGGGTGGAGCACCAGCTTGAGGTCCGCCTCGGTCGCTTTGAGCCATTCGGCCAGGGTGAGCGGCGGGTGGATCACAGGCAGGGTCGAGCGACCGCATTGCTCGCAGGCGCTGATCGCTACTTGGCGCCAGTGGGCCAGGCGCTTGTCGGCGCGTTCATCCTTGAGCCGTACTTCGCAGCGTTCGCTGACGATCGGGGTGATGGCGTTGACCCCCAGTTCAGTGGCTTTCTGGATCGCCCAGTCCATGCGCTCGCCGCGCGACAGGCCTTGGCCAAGGTGCACATGCAACGGTGAGTCGGCCTGACCGGGCAGGGTTTGTTCGAGGCTCACGCGCACGCTCTTCTTGCCCACTTCAAGCAGTTGGCCGAGGTATTCCTGGCCACTGCCGTCGAACAGTTGCACGGCGTCGCCGGCGGCCATGCGCAGCACGCGGCCGATGTAGTGGGCTTGGGCTTCGGGGAGATCGTGCTCGCCAAGGCTCAGGGGGGCGTCGATGAAAAAGCGGGACAGTCTCATGTTCAGGCTCGGAATGTGGTGGCGGACATCGCCCTGTGTGAGGCCTTGCCGGGGCGCCGGACCGGTCGCAAAGGGCTGCGAAGTGGCCCCAGAGTGCAGCTTCGCAGCGGAAATAGCAGGGGCCGCGTTGCGGCCTTTCGCGGCGCAAGGCGGCTCCTACACACGGGCGCGTACAGGTTAGGGTCTAGCCCGGATCGCGGAAGTCAGGGTGGAAGTTTGCAGGCACCGCCACGCTGACGCTATCGCGGGTGGCAATGTCGATCCCTTCGCTGGCCACTTCGGCAAGGAAGTCGATCTGCTCGGGGGTGATTACGTAGGGCGGCAGGAAGTACACCACGCTGCCCAGCGGACGCAGCAGCGCGCCACGGCTCAGGGCATGCTCGAACACCTTCAGGCCGCGCCGTTGCTGCCAGGGGTAGGCGACCTTGCCGGCCTTGTCCTGGACCATTTCGATCGCCAAGGCCATGCCGGTCTGGCGGATTTCCGCGACATGGGCGTGTTCGGCCAGGTGCGCGGTGGCACTGCCCATGCGCGCGGACAGGGCCTTGTTGGCCTCGATCACGTTGTCCTGCTCGAAGATATCCAGGGTCGCCAGCGCGGCCGCGCAGGCCAGTGGGTTACCGGTGTAGCTGTGCGAGTGGAGGAACGCGCGCAGGGTCGGGTAGTCGTCGTAGAACGCCTGGTACACCTTGTCGGTGGTCAGGCAGGCGGCCAGCGGCAGGTAGCCCCCGGTCAGGGCCTTGGACAGGCACAGGAAGTCCGGGCGGATGCCGGCCTGCTCGCAGGCGAACATCGTGCCGGTGCGGCCGAAGCCCACGGCGATCTCGTCGTGGATCAGGTGCACATCGTAGCGGTCGCAGGCCTCGCGCAGCAGCCTGAGGTACACCGGATGGTACATGCGCATACCACCGGCACCCTGGATCAGCGGCTCGACGATCACCGCCGCGATGCTGGCGTGGTGTTCGGCCAGGGTCTGCTCCATGGCGGCGAACATGTTGCGTGAATGCTCTTCCCAGCCCATGCCTTCGGGGCGCAGGTAGCAGTCCGGGCTGGGCACCTTCAGTGTGTCCAGCAGCAGAGCCTTGTAGGTTTCGGTGAATAGCGGCACGTCGCCTACCGACATCGCGGCGATGGTTTCGCCATGGTAGCTGTTGGTCAGGGTGACGAAGCGTTTCTTGTCCGGCTTGCCGGTGTTCTGCCAGTAGTGAAAGCTCATTTTCAGCGCGACTTCGATGCACGATGAGCCGTTATCGGCGTAGAACACCCGCTCCAGGCCTGCCGGGGTCATCGCCACCAGGCGCTCGGACAGCTCGATCACCGGCTGATGGCTGAAGCCTGCCAGGATCACATGCTCCAGCTGATCGACCTGATCCTTGATGCGCTGGTTGATGCGTGGGTTGGCGTGACCGAACACGTTGACCCACCAGGAACTGACCGCATCGAGGTAGCGTTTGCCCTCGAAGTCTTCGAGCCAGACGCCCTCGCCACGGCGGATGGGGATCAGCGGCAGTTGCTCGTGGTCTTTCATCTGGGTGCAGGGGTGCCACAGGACCTTGAGGTCGCGCTGCATCCACTGATCGTTGAGGCCCATGGGCACTTCTCCTGGCGGTACGGCTTGGTTTGACCGCGTTAGCCTAAGCAATGCCGAGGGGCAGGACAACCGCAGCCGAAGATGAAAAAACCAGCCGGCAAAGGCACTTGATGTCGCTGTGCTGGCGGGGGGGCGGGGGCTGACGTATTCTTAGCGCACTTTTCTCGGGGCGTTCCTCCCCTTTATTTCTGTCACTTCTGATCCGGAGTTCGCCGACATGGCTGCTGCTTGGGTGCGCCTGTGCGCGTTGGTATTGATTGGTGTGTCCAGTGGTGCGGCCCTGGCCAAGGACAAAACCCCGACGGCGATCGTCGTCGGCGGTGGCCTGGCAGGTTTGACGGCGGCCTACGAGCTGCAAGGCAAGGGCTGGCAGGTGACCTTGCTCGAAGCCAAGTCGGGTATCGGCGGGCGCTCTGGCCTGGCCACCAGTGAATGGATTGGCAATGGCAAGACGCAGCCGGTGCTCAACCAGTACCTGGAGCGCTTCAAGGTTGGCACCTTGCCGGCGCCTGAGTTCGTGCGCACCCCTGGCTATCTGATCGACGGCGAGTACTTCAGCGCCGCCGACCTGGCCGCCAAGCAACCGGCCACGGCCGAGGCGCTCAAGCGTTACGAAAAGACCCTCGATGACCTCGCGCGCTCGATTGAAGACCCGCTGAACCCGGCCGCCAACAGCACTTTGTTCGCGCTCGACCAGATCAACGTCGCCACCTGGCTGGATAAGCTGCAACTGCCCGCCACCGCCCGCCAGTTGGTCAACCAGCAGATCCGCACGCGCTATGACGAACCTTCGCGCCTGTCGCTGCTGTACTTCGCCCAGCAGAACCGCGTGTACCGCAACGTCAGCGACCGCGACCTGCGCGCTGCGCGCCTGCCTGGTGGCAGCCCGGTGCTGGCCCAGGCCTTCGTCAAGCAGCTCAAGACCATCAAGACCAGCTCGCCGGTCACCGCCATCGTGCAGGACAAGGACGGCGTGACGGTCAAGGTCGGTGCTGTAGGCTACCAGGCCGACTACCTGGTGATGGCCGTGCCGCTGCGCGCACTGGCCAAGATCCAGATCACACCCGGCCTGGATAACCAGCACCTGGCCGCGCTCAAGGGCACCAACTACGGCTGGCGCGACCAGTTGATGCTCAAGTTCAAGAACCCGGTGTGGGAGAGCCGTGCGCGCATGTCGGGCGAGATCTTCAGCAACACCGGCCTTGGTATGCTGTGGATCGAGCCGGCGCTCAAGGGTGGCGCCAATGTGGTGATCAACCTGTCTGGCGATAACGCCCGCCTGTTGCAGGCGTTTGGCGACAAGCAGATGGTCGATCAGGTGCTGATCCGCCTGCACGCCTTCTATCCACAGGCCCGTGGAGCCTTCACCGGCTACGAGGTTCGTCGTTACAGCACCGACGCAGGCACAGGAGGCGCCTACCTGGCCTATGGTCCGGGCCAGATCAGCAAGTTCTGGCGCCTGTGGGAGCGCCCGGTACAGCGAATCGCCTTCGCGGGCGAGCACACCGATGCGCTGTACCCCGGTACGCTGGAAGGCGCCCTGCGCAGTGGCCAGCGCGCCGCCAGCCAAGTGCAGGATCTGGCGGCGGGCAAATCGTTCGACCCGGTCAAGGCTGCACCGGTAGCGGCGGCTGCTGCTGCAGGGACGGCCGCTGCCGTCGCGACCAAGGACAAGGGCGGCTTCTTCTCCAACCTGTTCGGCGGTTCGTCCGCCAAGACTGAGGCCAAGCCAGAGGCCGCTAAGGCTGAAGCTCCCAAGCAAGACAAGCCTGGCTTCTTCTCGCGTCTGTTCGGGATGGGTGACAAGCCTGAGGTCAAGGCCGCTCCGGCCGCCAAGGCTGAGACCGTGGCCCCGGCGCCGGTCGCCGCTCCTGCAGCGCCCGCCGCCCCTGCACCGACCCCGGCTGCCAGCGTGGCTGAGCAAGCGCCGGCCAAAGTGGCGCCTGCCAAGCCCGCTGCAGCCAAACCTGCAGCCCACAAGCCGGCCGCCAAGCAGACGCACAAGCCTGCCGCCAAGCCTGCGCCGGCGAAGAAGTCCGCCGCCAAGACCGAGCCTGCGAAAAAGGCCGTGACCAACACCCAGGCCAAGGCCAACTGATGTGAGCCCCGGCCAGGCCCGCTCCGCACTACACGATGGGGGGGGGGCTTGCCCGGCGGTGTGTCTCCAAATCCCCCTTGCGTGCCTCTGGCGTTAATGTTTCCTTAACGGGACGCTTGCACACTAAATATCGGATTATTAGATAATCCGAAGCAATTTTTTCCGCTTTTATTCGATACGTTACGCGCTAGTCTGTGGACAGCTTTCACGGGGAAATACGCCAACATGCAATTGCGCAACTCATCTTCTCGCTATGGCGCTGTCAGCCTCGTCCTGCACTGGGGCGTGGCACTGGCAGTGTTTGGCCTGTTCGGCCTTGGGCTGTGGATGGTGGGGCTGGATTACTACAGTCCATGGCGCAAGTCGGGTCCTGACCTGCACAAGAGCATCGGCATGGTTTTGCTGGCGGTCATGGTGCTGCGGGTGCTCTGGCGCTTCGTCAGCCCACCGCCGCCGGCACCAGCCAATCATGGCCCACTGACCCGGATTTCGGCCAAACTCGGCCACTTGGCGTTGTACCTCGGGTTGTTCGCAGTCATGGCGGCGGGCTACCTGATTTCTACCGCCGACGGTGTGGGTATCCCGGTGTTCGGACTGTTCGAAGTACCGGCACTGATCAGCGATTTGCCTGATCAGGCCGATACCGCCGGGGTGATCCACCTGTGGTTGGCCTGGGGGCTGGTGATTTTTGCCGTGCTGCATGGCCTGGCAGCCTTGAAACATCATTTCATCGACCGTGACGCGACCCTCACCCGTATGCTGGGCCGCAAAGCTTGACTCTCAACCTCAATTGCAAAGGAAGGAAGTAAGGATGTTGAAAAAGACTTTTGCCGCTCTGGCGCTCGGTTCCGCTCTGATCTGTGCCGGCCAGGCCATGGCCGCCGAATACAAGATCGACAAGGAAGGCCAGCACGCGTTCGTTGACTGGAAAATCAGCCACCTGGGCTACAGCTTCATCCACGGTACCTTCAAGGACTTCGACGGTAACTTCACCTGGGACAGTGCCAAGCCTGAAGCCAGCAAGATCAGCGTGGACCTGAAAACCGCAAGCGTGTGGTCCAACCACGCCGAACGTGACAAGCACATCGCCAGTGCCGACTTCCTGGACGTCAAGAAATACCCAGACGCCAAGTTCGTCTCCACCGCCGTCAAGTCCACCGGTGCCAAGACCGCTGACGTGACTGGCGACCTGACCCTGCACGGCGTGACCAAGCCGGTCACCTTCAAGGCTACCTTCAACGGTGAGGGCAAGGATCCGTGGGGCGGCGAGCGTGCTGGCTTCAACGCCACCACCACCCTGAACCTGAACGACTTCGGCATCAAGGGCCCGGGCCCAACCTCGCAGACCCTGGACCTGGATATCAGCGTCGAAGGCGTGAAGCAGAAGTAATCGGCTTCGCCAGTAACGAAAACGCCGCCCTAGGGGCGGCGTTTTTATTTGTGCGACAGGTGCTTCATCGAAGGTTTGCCAGCGCCTACAGTGCTGTGGGCGCTGGCGCGGTCCTTCAGCCCTTGCGGGTCAGCAGCGCCGGGCGCTCGCCGCGTGGGCGGCTTGGCAGATCGTCCAGTTGCTCGGGGGTTGGGTAACGGTCGAGCTTGGATTCCTTGCGGATGATCACCGGCGCCGGCTGCGAGTCGCGCGGGTTGCGCACGGCGGGTTCCTGGCGAGCGGTGTCATCGCGGCGGTTACGGCCGCCGTTGTTGTCGCGACGGGCCCCGTTGTTGCCAGCCCCGCCATTGCGGGCGCGTTTTTCACCGGAACCCTGGCCTTGGCGCTGCTGGCCATTGCCACGGCCTTGACCCTGACCACCACCACCGCTGCGTTGACCCTGCGCCTGACCCTGGCCACCATTGCCACCCGGACGGCGGTTGCGGCCTTGGTTCTTGGCATTCTGGTAGGGGCTGACGTAGTCGGCGCGGTTACCGAAGTTGTCGACGTCGTCATCCAGGAATTCTTCTGGGTCACGGTCGGCAGCGGGTTTTGGGATGGCGCTCTGACCTTGCGCGGCCTGTTGCTGGCGTGGCTTCTTGTCACGCTGCTTGCGCTGTTGGCCTTGTGGCTTGTCGCCAGACTTTTCCTTGTCGGCAGGCTTCTCGGCCGCAGGCTTGTTCTTGCCTTTGTCCTTGCCCTTGTCCTTGCGCCCGCCGCTGCCTTCCTTGCCGGCTTCGCCACGGGACTGCTGGTTGCGTCCCCCGCGGCCGTTGTTCTGCTGGCGCTCGCGTACTTCGGGTTTCTCGGCTTCGACTTGCGAAGCGTCGAAGCCCATCAGGTCACCGTCCGGGATCTTCTGCTTGGTGACCCGCTCGATGCTCTTGAGCAGTTTTTCTTCATCGGGTGCGACCAGCGAGATAGCTTCGCCCGAGCGACCGGCACGGCCGGTACGGCCGATACGATGGACGTAGTCTTCCTCGACGTTGGGCAACTCGAAGTTGACCACGTGCGGCAGTTGGTCGATGTCCAGGCCGCGTGCGGCGATGTCGGTGGCCACCAGCACACGTACGCTGTTGGCCTTGAAATCGGCCAGCGCCTTGGTGCGGGCGTTCTGGCTCTTGTTGCCGTGAATCGCTGCAGCAGTCAGGCCGTGTTTCTCGAGGTACTCGGCCAGGCGGTTGGCGCCATGCTTGGTGCGTGTGAATACCAGCACCTGTTCCCAGGCGCCCAGGGTGATCAAGTGCGCCAGCAGGGCGCGCTTGTGGCTGGCCGGCAGGCGATAGACGCGCTGCTCGATGCGCTCGACGGTGGTGTTCGGCGGCGTGACCTCGATGCGCTCGGGGTTGTGCAGCAGCTTGTCGGCAAGGTCGGTGATGTCCTTGGAGAAAGTCGCCGAGAACAGCAGGTTCTGGCGCTTGGCCGGCAGGCGTGCCAGCACTTTCTTGACATCGTGGATGAAGCCCATGTCGAGCATGCGGTCGGCTTCATCGAGTACCAGGATCTCGACCTTGGACAGGTCGACGCTGCCTTGGCCGGCGAGGTCGAGCAGGCGGCCTGGGCAGGCGACCAGTACGTCGACGCCCTTGGCCATGGCCTGGACCTGTGGGTTCATGCCGACGCCGCCAAAGATGCAGGCGCTGATGAAGTTCAGGTCGCGCGCATAGATCTTGAAGCTGTCGTGTACCTGGGCGGCCAGTTCGCGAGTCGGCGTTAGCACCAGCACGCGAGGCTGGCGTGGGCCGTGGCGCTGTGACTTGTCAGGGTGGCCACCCGGGAACAGGCGCTCGAGAATCGGCAGCGCGAAGCCGCCGGTCTTACCAGTACCTGTCTGGGCGGCAACCATCAGGTCGCGGCCTTGCAACACGGCGGGGATAGCCCGCTGTTGCACCGGAGTGGGCTGGGTATAGCCCGCAGCCTCGATAGCGCGGACAAGAGCCTCGGAGAGACCGAGGGAAGCAAAGGACATGGGCAATCCTGTTCTCGTGGGGGCTGGGCCCTATGGGGTGTTCTGCCTGGCGCGACGGGCATCTGAGGGATGCGATCGCGTCCGGTCCAGCTGGGCGGTCACGGCGCATCCAGGTTCATGGCAGGTCTGCACTGAACAGTGCGCTGCCGTGTGTCTGGAAGGCTGTGGCGGGGCCGAGCGTCCGGGCGTGAGCCGGGCGGGAAGGCCCGAGTATAACAGAGCAATCAGGGTGTGCTGCGTTCCTGCTGCTCAACGGTGAAAGGAAAATCGCCCGTGCTGTCGTAACGCGCCTGAATTTCGGCATAGGCCGGCTCCTGTCGGAAGCGTCGCAGCTCCGCGGAAAAGGCTATGGCCAGGGCTTCGCGGCCCGGTTTACGGGCCAGGCCCAAGTATTGCAACTGGCGGCTGATGACCAGCGGCAACTCGTCGACACGTGCTTGCAGCCCCAGTTGTCGACGCAGGAAGCGGCCAACCTGACGGTCGGTCACCAGCAAGTCGATGCGCCCGAGCATCAGCTTGCCGAAGTTGGCCTCCTGGGTGGGGGCTGGCTCGCGGCGAAACAGTGGCGAGTCGTTGAACCCGGCGCCATAGTTGTAGCCCGGCGAGGTGCCCACGGTCAGCCCTGCAAGGTCCTTGAGACGCTCGACCTGATGCGGGCGAGCGCTGGCTTGGAACAGCACGAATTCGACCTGGGACATGGGTTCGTCGGGGTAGACCAGGAACGTTTCCCGCGCCTGGCTTTGGAAGATATCCATCACGCCATCGGCCAGGCCCTGCTGGACCATCGCCAGGCAGCGCCGCCACGGCATGAACTCCCACTGCACCTCGTATCCCAGGCGGCGGAACACTTCGTTGGTGACTTCGTAGTCGATACCCTTGGGCTGGCCGTTTTCCAGGTAGATGTAGGGGGCCCAGTCGTCGCTGACGATGCGCAGGCGGTCGGCCTGGGCCACAGGGCTCAGGCACGCGAACAGCAACAGGCAGGCAAGGGTCAGTGTACGCATGGCGGGAGAGTACGCTGGGCGCACGATCTAGGCCAGTGTCTGCGTGCAGGTCGCGGTGCTGGTGTGGGCAAGGCCTTGAATGGCTTCAACACCTTGCCCATGACCTTCAGCGGGGTAGCTTGAGGTTGTTCCAGATCGCCAGGCTTGGTTCGGCCTGGTTCAAGGTGTAGAAGTGCAGGCCCGGTGCGCCGCCTTGCAGCAGCTGTTCGCACAGGCGGGTGATCACTTCTTCACCGAAGGCCTGGATGCTGGCGGTGTCGTCGGCATAGGCTTCGAGTTGCTTGCGGATCCAACGTGGGATCTCCGCGCCGCAGGCGTCGGAGAAGCGCGCCAGCTTGCTGTAGTTGGTGATTGGCATGATGCCTGGCACCACCGGGATGTCCACGCCCAGCTTCTGCGCTCGTTCGACGAAGTAGAAGTAGCTGTCGGCGTTGAAGAAGTACTGGGTGATGGCGCTGTCGGCACCGGCTTTGACCTTGTGCACGAAGTTGGCAAGGTCTGCCTCGAAGTGGCGAGCCTGCGGGTGCATTTCGGGGTAAGCGGCCACTTCGAGGTGGAAGTGGTCAGCGCTTTCCTGGCGGATGAACTCGACCAGGTCGCTGGCGTAGCGCAGCTCACCGCTGGCCATGCCCATGCCCGAAGGCAGGTCGCCGCGCAGGGCGACGATGCGCTGGATGCCGGCAGCCTTGTATTGTTCCAGCAGGGCACGCAGTTCGGCCTTGGTGTCACCCACGCAGGACAGGTGCGGGGCGGCCGGAACCTTCACTTCGCTTTCCAGCTGCAGCACGGTGTTCAGGGTGCGGTCGCGGGTCGAGCCACCAGCGCCATACGTGCAGGAGAAGAAATCCGGGTTGTAGCTGGCCAGCTGGCGGGCGACGCCCATCAGTTTTTCGTGGCCGGCATCGGTCTTGGTGGGGAAGAACTCGAAACTGTAGCGGCGTTCTTGTGACATCTCTCGGTCCTCAGCAGCAAGCGTTGGGCGGCAAGCTGCAAGTAAAAGCCAGATCGGTGATGGCCGATCTGGCTTGGGCATCGTTCAAGGACAGTCAGGCTTGAGCTGCAGGTTGCAACGGCAGGCTCTGCCGTTTCTTGCCGCTTGCAGCTGCATGCCTGCCGCTTAGTAGCGGTAGGCGTGCGGCTTGAACGGACCTTCGACGGTCACGCCGATGTAGTCGGCTTGCTGCTGGGTCAGTTTAGTCACCACGCCACCGAAGCCACGGACCATTTCCAGGGCCACTTCTTCGTCGAGCTTCTTGGGCAGCACTTCGACGGTCAGGCGCTCGGCTTTCTTCTCGGCTGGCAGGTCAGCGTACTTCTGCTGGAACAGGAAGATCTGTGCCAGGACCTGGTTGGCGAACGAGCCGTCCATGATGCGGCTTGGGTGACCAGTGGCGTTGCCCAGGTTCACCAGACGGCCTTCGGCCAGCAGGATCAGGTAGTCGTCGTTCTGTGGGTCGAACTCACCAGCGCCGGTACGGTGGATCTTGTGCACCTGCGGCTTGACCTCTTCCCATGCCCAGTGCTTGCGCATGTAGGCGGTGTCGATTTCGTTGTCGAAGTGACCGATGTTGCACACCACGGCACGCTTTTTCAGGGCCTTGAGCATGTTGGCGTCGCAGACGTTGACGTTACCGGTGGTGGTGACGATCAGGTCGATCTTGCCCAGCAGGGCCTTGTCGATGCTCGCTTCGGTACCGTCGTTGATGCCGTCGATGAACGGCGAGACCAGCTCGAAGCCGTCCATGCAGGCCTGCATGGCGCAGATCGGGTCGACTTCGGTCACCTTGACGATCATGCCTTCCTGACGCAGCGACTGGGCCGAACCCTTGCCCACGTCACCGTAGCCGATCACCAGGGCTTGCTTGCCCGAAAGCAGGTGGTCGGTACCGCGCTTGATGGCATCGTTGAGGCTGTGACGGCAGCCGTACTTGTTGTCGTTCTTGCTCTTGGTGACCGAGTCGTTGACGTTGATCGCCGGGACCTTCAGCTCGCCCTTGGCCAGCATGTCCAGCAGGCGGTGCACGCCGGTGGTGGTCTCTTCGGTGACGCCGTGTACGCGCTCAAGAACCGCCGGGTACTTCTTGTGCAGCAGTTCGGTCAGGTCGCCGCCGTCGTCGAGGATCATGTTGGCGTCCCATGGCTGGCCATCCTTGAGGATGGTCTGTTCCAGGCACCATTCGTATTCTTCTTCGGTTTCACCTTTCCAGGCGAACACCGGGATACCCGCAGCGGCGATGGAGGCGGCGGCCTGGTCCTGGGTGGAGAAGATGTTGCAGGACGACCAGCGTACTTCGGCGCCCAGGGCAACCAGGGTCTCGATCAGCACGGCAGTCTGGATGGTCATGTGGATGCAGCCCAGGATCTTCGCACCCTTGAGCGGTTGCTCGGCGAGGTACTTGCGACGCAGGCCCATCAGCGCAGGCATTTCCGATTCGGCAATGATGGTTTCGCGACGACCCCAGGCGGCCAGGGAGATGTCGGCGACTTTGAAATCGGTGAAACCTGCAGGCGTGTTTACAGCGCTCATGAAGAGCCTCCATTCGTAGTGTGCGAATGGGCGCCGTTGTGCGTTGAGCGTCCGCGTGGCGGACAACGCCCCGTTCGAGCCTGACAGGGTGAACCTGCTGCAGCGCCCCTCGACCGGGTGGCGGGATGGCCGCCCGTGCGGGGGCCATTGGAATCGGCGGGGATTATAGCCGGGGCTATGTGACACACCCAAGACTTTCTGTCGATTTATCGCGACGATAGTCGATGCTCAATGGAGCGTGACTCGCCGGTCTGCCATCATGGAGGCACGTCAAACATGCAGGTTAGGAGTATCGATGAACTTTCACACCCGCAAGTGGGTTAAACCCGAAGACCTCAACCCCAACGGCACGCTGTTCGGCGGCAGCCTGCTGCGCTGGATCGACGAAGAGGCGGCGATCTACGCCATCGTGCAGTTGGGCAACCAGCGCGTGGTGACCAAGTACATTTCCGAGATCAACTTCGTCAGCGCGTCGCGTCAGGGCGACATCATCGAGCTAGGCATTACCGCCACCGAATTCGGCCGTACCTCCATCACCCTCAAGTGCGAAGTGCGCAACAAGATCACCCGCAAGGCAATTCTCACCGTCGACAAGATGGTCTTCGTCAACCTGGGCGACGACGGCTTGCCGGCGCCGCACGGGCGTACCGAGATCAAGTACATCCAGGACCAGTTCCCGGACTCTGCGGTCGAGTGAGCGCTGACCGGGTGGCCGCGGGGCACGTGCGGTGCCCCGCCCACGCCTGGGTTCAGGCCGAAGGCTGGCTGACCCCGCGCACCACCTTGCCGATGGTCAGGCCCTGCACCAGGATCGACGACAGCACCACGATGTAGGTGATCGACAGCAGCAAGTCGCGCTCCTCGCCCATGGGCAACGACAGCGCCAGGGCCACCGATACGCCGCCACGCAAGCCACCCCACGTCAGAACCCGCACGGTCCCCTGCGGCACTGCTCGCCAGCGGCGCAGCAGGACAATGGCGGGCGCCACGGTGAGCAGACGCGACAGCAGCACTGCCAGCGCCAGCACGCCACCGGCTGCCAGGTGCATCCAGTTGAACGGCAGCAGTAGCAGTTCCAGGCCGATCAGGGCGAACAACAAGGCGTTGAGCATGTCGTCGATCAGCTCCCAGAACGCGTCCATGTAGCGACGGGTCATGTCGTTCATCGCCAGGTTGCGCCCCAGGTTGCCAATGATCAGGCCCGCCACCACCATGGCGATCGGCGCCGATACGTGCAGCTCGTAGCACATCGCCGAGCCGCCAATCACCAGGGCCAGGGTCAGCATCACCTCCACCTGGTACTGCTCGACGCTCTTGATCATGCGGTAGGTGGCGTAGCCGATCAGGCCACCGAACACCACGCCGCCGATGGCTTCGCGGGCGAACAGGGTGGCGGTGTCGGCCACACTTGGGGTCTCGCCCAGTTGGATGATGCCCAGCAACACGGTGAACACCACGACCGCCGTGCCATCGTTGAACAGTGATTCACCCACGATGGTGGTTTTCAGCGGCTTGGGCGCGTTGGCCGTGCGCAGTGCGCCGAGCACGGCAATCGGGTCGGTCGGCGAAATCAGCGCGCCGAACAGCAGGCAATAGATCATCGGCACGTTCCAGCCGAACAGCGCGAAAACCCAGTGCGCCAGGTAGCCGATCATTACCGTGGCGATCAGTACGCCGAAGGTCGCCAGCAGGCCGATGGGCCAGCGGTAGCTGCGCAGGTCGGTCAGGTTCACGTGAAGCGCGCCGGCAAACAGCAGGAACGACAGCATCCAGTGCATCAGCAGGTCGTTGAAGTCGATCTGGTTCATCAGGCTTTCGACGCGCGCTTCGAGCCCAGGGAACCCGATCAGGCTCAGGCCCTGAAGCATCAGCGAGAACAGCAGGGCCGTGACCATGACGCCAATGGCCGGTGGCAAGCCGATGAAGCGGTAGTTGACGTAGGTGAGGAGGGTGGTGAGGCAGATAAACGCGGCAACTAATTCAAGCATCCCGAATCCTGTGACAGTGGCTTCCAAGTCGTTACCCGAATGGCTCGGGCAGTTCTTTGATGACCTGGCGTGCGGTTCGGGACACACCTTATGACCGGATTTGTTGAATGAGTTCCTGGACAGCCTATGCTGGCCCGATCGCCAGGTAGGCGCGATATAGTGCTGGCCAAACAACGAAAACAAGGATCCGAGGCGTGCTTGCAACCTCTCTCGTGCTGGTAGCAGCCTTGCTGCACGCCACGTGGAACACCCTGATCAAGTTCAGCGCCGAGCGTCTGCTGGTGATCGCCAGCATGGATGCGGTGGCGCTGGTGTGCGCGGTGCTGGCGGTGGCGTTCGTCGAGCTGCCGCCGACGCAGGTCTGGCCATGGCTGTTGGCCTCCGCCTTCGCCGAACAGGTGTACCGGGTGCTGCTGATCAAGGCCTACCGAGTCGGAGACCTTGGGCTGGTGTATCCGTTGATGCGCGGTTTGTCGCCGCTGGTGGTGCTGGGGCTGACCTTGGCGTTCGCGGGTGAATCCCTGAGCCAGCAGCAAATCATCGGCATTTTGTTGATTCCCTGCGGCATGGCCTGCTTGCTGTGGCAGGGTGGTGGCGGCCATCGACTACCCTGGTCGATGTTACCGGTGGTCGCGCTGATCGGCCTGTGCATCGGCTGTTACACCTGGTTCGACGGCCAGGCGGTGCGCTTGTGGGGCAAACCGCTGGATTATCTGGTCTGGCTCACCCTGCTCAGCGCCTGGCCGTTCCCGTTGCTGGCGAGTGTGGCCCGGCGTGCGCCATTCGTGCTGTTCTGGCGCATGCAGTGGAAATTGGGCCTGGCGGTGGGGTTCTGTGTGCTGTTCAGCTATGCCCTGGTGCTGTGGGCCATGCACCTGGGGTCGGTGGCGGAGGCGGCGGCACTGCGCGAGGTGAGTGTGATCCTGGTCGTGCTGCTGGGCATGCGCTACCTCAAAGAACCTTTTGGTGGCCCGAGACTCCTAGCTTGCGGGCTGGTCCTGGCCGGCATGCTGGTGATGAAGCTCTGAACCCTTCCCGTGTAAACAAGGAGTCCTGTCCATGACCGTCGCCCTTTGGTGCATTCTCATCGCTCTGTGCCTGCCGCCGCTGTGCGCCTTGATTGCCAAGGCGGCCAGTGGGCGCTTTGGTATGAGCGATAACCATGACCCGCGTGCCTTCCTCGACACCTTGTCGGGTTTGCCGCGACGCGCCCATGCTGCGCAACAGAATGGCTACGAAGCGTTTCCGGCATTTGCCGCAGCCGTGCTGGTGGCGGATATCGTCGGGAATGCCGAACAGGTCACCCAGGATGTGCTGGGGGTCATGTACATCACCAGCCGGCTGCTCTACATCATCTGCTACCTGGCCGACTGGGCGGTGCTACGTTCGGTGGTCTGGCTGGTGGGGCTGGCGTTGATCGTCTCGTTCTTCGTGGTTTCGGCCTAAGTCCGCTGCGCTGTCTTCGCGGGCAAGCCCGCGAAGTACGCTGTATCGATCACGGCACCTTGGGCACTTCGGGCAGTGGCTTGCCCTTGGGCCAGAGCATCCAGATCTGCCCTTGCTGCTTCATGTTACCGGCCAGTTCGCCAGCAGCGGGGCCGGTGCCCCAGAACAGGTCGGCGCGTACCTCACCGGTGATTGCTCCGCCTGTGTCCTGAGCCCCTACCGGGCGTACCACCGGGCTGCCGTCCGGGCGGGTGGTGGATAACCACAGCAAGCTGCCCAAGGGAATGACCTTACGGTCGATGGCCACGCTGTAGCCGGCAGTCAACGGGACGTTGAGCGAGCCGCGCGGCCCTTCGTTGCTGTCCGGGCGTGTACTGAAGAACACATAGCTGGGGTTGCTGGCCAGCAGCTCCGGTACGCGCTGCGGGTTGGCCATAGCCCAGGCGTGGATACTGCCCATGGTCACGTCCTCTTTCTTCAACTGGCCCTGCTCGACTAGCCAGCGGCCGATCGGGCGGTAAGGGTGGCCATTCTGATCGGCATAGCCCAGGCGCAATTGCCGCCCGTTCGGCAGTTGCACCCGGCCTGAACCCTGGATCTGCAGGAACTGTAGGTCCATCGGATCGGTCAGCCACGCCAGCACTGGCGCCTTGGCACCCTCGCGGTTGATGACCTCGGCGGTGTCGTAGGGCTTGAGCACTCGGCCTTCGAGACGCCCGCGCAGGCGCTTGCCCTTGAGTTCGGGGTACACGCTGGCCAGGTCCACCACGACCATGTCCTCGGGTATGCCATACACCGGCACCTGCGCGTTATCGGTACGCGTGAGGCTGCCGGGATAGACCGGCTCGTAGTAACCGGTGATCAGGCCGTTCGCGTTGTTTTCGGCCGAGCGCAGGCCATGCACTTGCAGGTTCTGTTGCAGGAAGTCGCGAACCTGCGCCGGGTCGGCGGGGACCCCGGCTGCGGCGGTGCAGGTGTCGGCCCAGACCGTATCGCGAGTGAGCTTCTCGCAGCCGACACGCCAGGCCTGGAAACCGGCCAGTAGGTCGCCGTCGCTGACGGCGGGTAGATCTTGCCAGGTCGCATCGACGTAGGTGGCGATGGCGTGTGGCTCGGGCTTGGTGCTTTCGCCGCCGTTGCAGCCGGCCAGCAGGGCCAGTGCCGGCAGGGCCCAGGCGAGGTGTCGCAATGCAGAGGTCATGGTTGCAATCCTGTGGGGGCGCACATGAATATTCAGCCCTGTTTTTTGTATGGCTATTGGTCTTTGCCCAGCGGGCAGCGATACTGGCAGCCCCATTGTGCTGGCCGAAGAGACCCCAGATGTTCAAACGATTGACCGTAGTGCTGCTCGCTGCCCTGGCCCTGACGGCTTGCGATGGTGTCGATCCGCACTCGCCGTTGGGCCAGCGCAAGGCGATCTTCAAGTCGATGTTGAAGACCAGTGAAGACCTGGGCGGCATGCTGCGAGGCCGTTTGCCGTTCAATGGGCAGACGTTCGCCGAGGGTGCTGTGACGCTCGATGAGCTGTCCCATCAACCTTGGCAGCACTTCCCGCAGGCACGGGATGCGGGAGACAGCAGCGCCCGTGCCGAGGTGTGGGAGCGTCAGGCGCGTTTTCAGGACCTGGCCCGGCAACTGGAGGGCGTGACGGGCGAGCTGGTGGCGGTGACGCGCGCGCAGCCCTTGGACGCCGCGCAGCTCAAGGGGCCGATGGACAGGGTCGAGGCCGCGTGCAAAGCGTGTCATGCAGAGTTTCGAAATCATTGATCGCGCGTACTGACGAGCGACCTGAAACGATCAACGGTCCAGCTCGTCCACTGCTTTTTGCAGTTCCTTGCGAGACTCGGCGAGCTTGTCCTTGCGCTTGTTGATCTTCTCGGCGTCGCCTTTCTTCTCGGCCTTTTTCAGGTCCATTTCGCGCTGTGCCACTTCGTGGCGGGCATCCAGCACTTTTTGCTCACGCTCCTTGCGCAGGCCACTGTCGGTGCAGTTCTCGACGCCGCGCAGTGCTTCTTCAAGTCCAGCCGCCTGGGCCGTGTTGCCGTGGTCTTGGGCGATCTTGAGCTGGTTTTCGATTGCGCTGCGCTTGGCCGCGCAGCCGGTCAGCCCGGTATCAGGCGCTGCGGCTTGTGCTGTGCCGAACGCCAGCGCGAGGGTTGCCAGCAGGGTGAGGGTGGGCGCGAATTTCATCTAAGCCTCCTTGATGGGGCGAGGTAGCAAAATAGTGCGGCAAATCCTGCCTTGGTTTTCACAATTTAGAAACCCTTGCTCCAGCTTTCTGAAGCAAGATCGGACTTTTCCTACCTGCGTTTTTGTTAGCGCTTATTGCCTAAGGGCGTCATTCGAAACCTGCGATGCCGAGATTTTGTAGTTGCTGCGCCAATGCCTGTACCTGGGGCGCGGCAAAGAAACCCGCAAGCTGGTGGGCGCGTTTGGTGCCGATGCCGGGCACTGCACGCCACTCATCGATCGTACGCGTAGTAAGTTGTGTCCAGTCGCCCAGTAGTGGCGGGGTACGCGGCGCGGGCACGCCCAGCCCGTGTAGCCATTGCTCGAAAGGGCGTGAGCGGCCGGCCTTGAAACTGTGCAGCAAGTGCTTGGCTCTGGTTTCGCCGAAACCGGGAAGCGCAGCCAGTTGGCTGGCGTCGAGCGTCAGCCAGTCGCTCATGCGCCGCACCTGTCCGCCTTGCACCAGGCGCCTCCAGGTCGCAGGCCCAGTGCCAGGCATGGCCAGCCCATGTTTGCCGCTTAGCCATGCCAGGCGAGCAATGAACTGCTCTTCGCAGCCCTCGCTGGCTTGCCAACAGGTGTGTGGGCCGTATTGCTCAGCGGCTGGCGCCGCGACCGCAGGTCGTTCGCGGGCTCTATGCACCACCTGTTCGAAGCGCGGAATAGTCAGTCCGGCCAGGCTGATGGCGACCTGATCGCCTGGGCGGATGTCGAGTGCTTGCCAACGTGCGAGCGAGCCGAGGCTGACCTGGGTGATCTGACGATCATCGAGGGTGACCGCGCGCAATTTGAGCACCGGGGTAACCCGGCCTGTACGGCCGACGCGGAACTGCACCGCGCGCACCTCTGCCAAGGCCTGTGAGTACGGGTATTTCCAGGCGGCGATCCAGTAGGGAGCTTTCGCTTGCCAGCGTTGCGCCGGTGGCCGGCTGTCCTGGCGCAGGATCACCCCGTCGGTGGCGAAGGGCAGGGGCGTGCGATACCAGTGTTGGCGCCAGCGCTCGGCCTCCTCCAAACGGTCGATGGCCACGCTCAAGCGCTGGCTGTCGGCGAAGCCCAAGGCGGCCAGCCTGGCCAGACGTTCGCCTTGGGTGTTCGGGCCGTGTGGCCAGTCCCAGACGAACAGGCCCACGGTGGCCCCTTGTTCGGCGCTCATGTGCGTGTGCGCCATTAGCCCGGCGACGGCCCCGCGCGCGCCGACGCTGCCTGCCTGCGCCTGGACATGCTGGTCCAGGCGCAGGTACAGCTCGCCTTGCAGCAGCATGTTGAGCGGCTCGGGTAATGTCTGGGGAATGTTGCTCAGCACGCCGATGTGGCGGCTCCAGTCATGCCCTTGAATGCCATCGCCACGGCTCAGCAGTTTCACCAGGCGTCCCCTGCGGTAGACCAGCGTGGCGGCCACACCATCGACTTTCGGTTGCAGCCAGACGCCGTGCTTGCCCTGCAACCAGCGCCCTACCGCCTCGGCGTCGGGCAGCTTGTCGACACCGGTGTGTGGAACCGGGTGAGGGATCGGGCCTTTTGCGTTGGCTAGCGGATTCGTTTCGCCGGGCTGGGCGAAACAGCCTTGCAGGTGCTGCAGGCGCTGGCGGCTTTGGTCATACAGTTCGTCGGCCACCAGGGCTTTGCCCTGGCGGTGGTAGTGATCGTCCCAGCGACTCAGGGTGTCGCGTAATTGCCTGAGTTCCGTGGCAGCCTGCTCGGGTGACCAAGGCGGGCATTCGCTGGCCTGGGCGATGAGTACGTGAAGGGGGAGGATCAGCAGCATCAACCATGGCATGGCCGGCATCCTTGCGTGGCGAAGTGGAGACCACAGCCTAGGCCTGGGAGTGGCAATTTCGATCACGCAGGTGTTAGCCGATATGTCACGAAAAAGCCCCTGCCGATCGACTCGGCAGGGGCTTTCCTGAGCGGCTGTAGGACGTTTACAGGCCGGCGGCGGCGCGCAGGTCGGCGGCGCGGTCGGTGCGCTCCCAGGTAAAGGTGGTGAACGTGTCGTCACCAACGGTCTTCTGCTGCGGAGTACGACCGAAGTGGCCGTAAGCGGCGGTTTCCTGGTACATCGGGTGGAGCAGGTCGAGCATGGTGGTGATGGCGTATGGACGCAGGTCGAAGCACTCGCGCACCAGCTGGATGATCTTGTCGTCGGATACTTTGCCGGTGCCGAAGGTGTTGATCGAGATGGAGGTCGGCTGGGCCACGCCGATGGCGTAGGACACCTGGATCTCGCAACGCTCGGCCAGGCCGGCGGCGACGATGTTCTTGGCGACGTAGCGGCCGGCGTAGGCGGCGGAGCGGTCGACCTTGGATGGGTCCTTGCCGGAGAACGCGCCGCCGCCGTGGCGGGCCATGCCACCGTAGGAGTCGACGATGATCTTGCGACCGGTCAGGCCGCAGTCGCCCACTGGGCCACCAATGATGAAGTTGCCGGTGGGGTTGATGTGGTACTGGGTACCCTTGTGCAGCAGCTCGGCCGGCAGGGTGTGCTTGACGATCAGTTCCATCACCGCTTCCTGCAGGTCTTTCTGGGACACTTCAGGGTTGTGCTGGGTCGACAGCACGACGGCGTCGATGCCCACCACCTTGCCGTTCTCGTAGCGGCAGGTGACCTGGGACTTCGCGTCTGGGCGCAGCCACGGCAGCAGCTTGGACTTGCGCGCTTCGGCCTGACGCTCGACCAGGCGGTGCGAGAAGCAGATCGGCGCGGGCATCAGCACATCGGTTTCGTTGCTGGCGTAGCCGAACATCAGGCCCTGGTCACCGGCGCCCTGGTCTTCCGGGCGCGAACGGTCGACACCTTGGGCGATGTCCACCGATTGCTTGCCGATGATGTTCATGACGGCGCAGGTCGCGCCGTCGAAACCGACGTCAGAGCTGTTGTAACCGATGTCGATGATGACCTTGCGCACCAGGTCTTCCAGGTCGACCCAGGCCGAAGTGGTTACTTCGCCGGCAATGATGGCAACACCGGTCTTGACCAGGGTTTCACAGGCCACGCGGGCGTATTTGTCCTGGGCGATGATCGCGTCCAGGACCGCGTCGGAAATCTGGTCGGCGATCTTGTCCGGATGCCCTTCGGACACGGACTCGGAGGTGAAAAGGGAGTATTCGCTCATCTCGATGGGTTCCTGAAATTTACCGATGTTGTGTGTCGCCAGCGGCCCGCTGGAAATGCCGGACCTGGATCTGGAAACCGTTACGCAAGCCCACGTAGAGGCTGTCCCCTGGAATCAGCCCCGCAGCGTTGGCCCAACGGGCCAGGTCGTCCTGCTCGAAGCCAAGCCACAGGTCGCCGCAGGCATCGCGGGCCCAACCTTGGTCATGGCTGCAAAGCTCGGTGACCAGCAGGCTGCCGCCCGCTTTCACCCGTCTGGCCAGCTGGCGCAAAGCCAGGGCCGGGTCGCTGAAATGGTGCAGGACCATGTTCAGCACAACGCAGTCGGCGTTTACATCCGTTGTACCCAGTGCATCGGCCAACTGCAGGTTTACGTTATCCAGTTGCTCGCGTTCGCAAACTTGTCGCGCCAGGTCTAGCATGGTCGGGCTGTTGTCCATGCCCGTGACCTGGGCGAAGCGCCGGGCCAGGTCAGGCAGGAAACCGCCATCGCCGGGGCCGACTTCGAGGGCACTGGCATGCGGGCCGAAATGCAGCTTGTCGAGCAATGCCAGCAGGCTGTCGCGGTACTGCGGCAGGCCGGCGATCAGGTCTTGCTGGGCGCGAAACTTCTCTTCCACGCGTAGGAAAAAGTCCTGGCTGGTGGCGGCGCGGCGTTGCTGGACCTGATCAATGCGTGCCAGCACATCCTGGGGCAGGCCTAGCGCATCGACTTCGTCGAGCAATGCCGCGTGCAGGCGACCGCCATGGCGCTGGCTGTCGGGCAGGGCGCGGCGATAGAAGATCGCATTGCCTTCGCGGCGCGTCGCCACCAGCTCGGCCTGCGCCAGTACCTTGAGGTGATGGCTCATGCCCGACTGGCCGATGTCGAAAATCTGCGCCAGCTCCAGCACGCCGAACGAGTCGCTGGCTAGCGCGCGCAGTACATTCAGGCGCAGCGGATCGCCGCTGGCCTTGCACAGGGCAGCCAACTCGTCGCTGCTTTGAAGTGGAATGGGGGTGGGCAAATTCATGGGGCGGGAGTCTAGACAGGCAGCGATGCCCCTGCAAGGTCAATATCAAAAAGTTTTGATATTGCTGATGGGCTGCAAGCTTTCAGCAGCAAGCAAAGCGCGGTGGTGTCACAAGTCGGGACGCTCTTGCCGCTTAAAGCTTGCCGCTTGGCGCTTTAATGTTTGCCCCCGGCCCCCGCACTGGGCGAAAATGGTCGCCTTTTTTCGTTTCACCACTTATTTAAAGCCCCAGGAGACTCAGCGATGCCCAGCCGTCGTGAACGTGCCAACGCCATTCGTGCCCTCAGCATGGATGCCGTGCAAAAGGCCAACAGCGGCCACCCAGGTGCCCCCATGGGTATGGCGGATATCGCCGAAGTGCTTTGGCGCGACTACCTCAAGCACAACCCAAGCAACCCGAACTTCGCCGACCGTGACCGCTTCGTGCTGTCCAACGGCCATGGCTCGATGCTGATCTACTCGCTGCTGCACCTGACCGGCTACGACCTGTCGATCGACGATCTCAAGGCCTTCCGTCAACTGCACAGCCGCACTCCGGGTCACCCGGAGTATGGCTATACCCCAGGCGTGGAGACCACCACCGGTCCGCTCGGCCAAGGTATCGCCAACGCCGTGGGCTTCGCCCTGGCTGAAAAAGTCCTGGCGGCCCAGTTCAACCGTGACGGCCACACCATCGTCGACCACAACACCTACGTGTTCCTGGGCGATGGCTGCATGATGGAAGGTATCTCCCATGAGGTCGCCTCGCTGGCCGGCACCTTGGGCCTGAACAAGCTGATCGCCTTCTATGACGACAACGGCATCTCCATCGACGGCGAAGTGCACGGCTGGTTCACCGACAACACCCCGGCGCGCTTCGAAGCGTACAACTGGCAGGTGATCCGTAACGTCAACGGTCACGATGCCGACGAAATCAAGATGGCCATCGACACCGCTCGCAAGAGCGACCGTCCGACCCTGATCTGCTGCAAGACCATCATCGGCTTCGGCTCGCCGAACAAGCAGGGCAAAGAAGACTGCCACGGTGCGCCGCTTGGCAACGACGAAATCGCCCTGGCTCGCAAGGAGCTGAACTGGAACCACGGCCCGTTCGAAATCCCAGCCGACATCTACGCCGAGTGGGACGCCAAGGCTGCCGGTGCCAAGGCCGAGGCCGAGTGGAACCAGCGCTTCGACGCCTACGCCAAGGCGTTCCCGGAGCTGGCTGCCGAGTTCAAACGTCGTGCTGCCGGTGACCTGCCTGCCGACTTCAGCGCCAAGGCCCAGCAGTACATCAACGAAGTCGCGGCCAAGGGCGAAACCATCGCTAGCCGTAAAGCCAGCCAGAACACCCTGAACGCTTTCGGTCCGCTGCTGCCCGAGTTCCTCGGCGGCTCGGCTGACCTGGCCGGCTCCAACCTGACCCTGTGGAAGGGTTGCAAGGGCGTCGAAGCCAATGACGCCAACGGCAACTACGTGTTCTACGGCGTACGCGAGTTCGGCATGACCGCCATCATGAACGGCGTTGCCCTGCACGGCGGCCTGGTGCCGTACGGCGCGACCTTCCTGATGTTCATGGAATACGCGCGTAACGCAGTGCGCATGTCGGCACTGATGAAGCAGCGTGTGATCCATGTCTACACCCACGATTCCATCGGCCTGGGCGAAGACGGCCCGACCCACCAGCCGATCGAGCAACTGACCAGCCTGCGCAGCACTCCGAACCTGGATACCTGGCGTCCAGCCGACGCGGTGGAATCCGCCGTGTCCTGGAAGTACGCCCTGGAGCGTAAGGACGGCCCATCGGCGCTGATCTTCTCGCGTCAGAACCTGCAACATCAGGACCGCGACGCCCAGCAGATCGCTGATATCGCGCGTGGCGGTTACGTGCTCAAGGACTGCGCAGGCGAGCCTGAGCTGATCCTGATCGCCACCGGCTCGGAAGTCGGCCTGGCCGTTCAGGCCTTCGACAAGCTCAGCGAGCAGGGCCGCAAGGTCCGCGTGGTGTCGATGCCGAGCACCAGCGTGTTCGACGCCCAGGACGCCGCCTACAAGCAGTCGGTCCTGCCACTGCAAGTCGGTGCACGTATCGCTATCGAAGCTGCCCACGCGGACTTCTGGTACAAGTACGTCGGCCTCGAAGGCCGTGTCATCGGCATGACCACCTATGGCGAATCGGCTCCGGCCCCTGCGCTGTTCGAGGAATTTGGCTTCACCCTGGAGAACATCCTGGGTACCGCCGAAGAGCTGCTGGAAGACTGATACAGGCAAGGCGAGGGCCGTTGGCCCTCGTTCGCGGCGCAAGGCCGCTCCTACAGGGTATTGCGTATGCCGTCCCCTGTAGGAGCGGCCTTGTGCCGCGAATGGGCCGCATAGCGGCCCCGTTCAACCGCCGGAGTTCAAGAGCTACTTATGCCCCACCCGCGCCCCTATAAAGTTGCACTCAACGGTTACGGCCGCATTGGCCGTTGTGTCCTGCGCGCACTGTTCGAGCGTAGGGCGGAGGCTGGCTTCGAGATCGTCGCGTTGAACGACCTGGCCGATCAGGCCAGCATCGAATACCTGACTCGCTTCGACTCCACCCATGGCCGTTTTCCCGGCGAGGTAAAGGTCGACGGCGACTGTCTGCACATCAACGGCGACTGCGTGAAAGTGCTGCGCAGCGCCACCCCCGAGGGCATTGACTGGGCCTCCCTGGACATCGACCTGGTGCTGGAGTGCTCCGGTGCCTACAACACCCGTGCCGACGGCCAGCGTTTCCTCGACGCCGGCGCGCCGCGAGTGCTGTTCTCGCAACCGATGGCCAGTGAGGCCGATGTCGATGCCACCGTGGTCTACGGCATCAACCAGGATGGCCTGACCGGTGCCGAGCGTCTGGTGTCGAACGCCTCCTGTACCACCAACTGCGGCGTGCCGCTGTTGCGGGTGCTGGACCAGGCATTCGGCATCGAGTACGTACAGATCACTACCATCCACTCGGCAATGAATGACCAGCCAGTGATCGATGCCTATCACCACGAAGACCTGCGCCGCACGCGTTCGGCATTCCAGTCGGTGATCCCTGTGTCGACCGGGCTTGCCCGGGGTATCGAGCGGCTGCTCCCGGAACTTGCCGGGCGAATTCAGGCCAAAGCCGTACGCGTGCCGACGGTGAACGTCTCGTGCCTGGACATCACCCTGCAAACCGCTCGTGACACCAGCGCCGCAGAGGTCAACCGGGTGTTGCGCGAGGCCGCGCTGAGCGGACCGCTCAAAGGTTTGCTGGCCTACACCGAGTTGCCCCATGCCAGCTGTGATTTTAACCATGACCCGCATTCGGCCATCGTCGATGCCAGCCAGACCCGCGTTTCCGGCCCTCGCCTGGTGAACCTGCTGGCTTGGTTCGACAACGAATGGGGGTTCGCCAACCGTATGCTCGACGTTGCCCAGCACTACTTGCACGTCGTCCAACCACTCCGCAGCAAACAGCCCTGAAGGACTGCATTCATGACCGTGTTGAAGATGACCGACCTCGACCTGCAAGGTAAGCGCGTACTGATTCGCGAAGACCTCAACGTCCCTGTTAAGGACGGTGTGGTCGCGAGCGATGCGCGTATCCTGGCCGCGCTGCCGACCATCAAGCTGGCCCTGGAAAAGGGTGCAGCGGTAATGGTCTGCTCGCACCTGGGTCGCCCAACCGAAGGTGAGTTCTCCGCCGAGAACAGCCTCAAGCCCGTGGCCGACTACCTGAGCAAGGCCCTGGGCCGCGAAGTGCCGCTGGTGGCCGACTACCTGGGTGGCGTCGAGGTCAAGGCCGGCGACCTGGTACTGTTCGAGAACGTGCGCTTCAACAAGGGCGAGAAAAAGAACGTCGATGAACTGGCCCAGCAATATGCAGCCCTGTGCGACGTGTTCGTGATGGATGCCTTCGGCACCGCCCACCGCGCCGAGGGTTCGACCCACGGCGTTGCCAAGTTCGCCAAGGTGGCCGCTGCCGGCCCACTGCTGGCCGCCGAGCTGGACGCCCTGGGCAAGGCCCTGAAGGCCCCGGCCAAGCCGATGGCGGCGATCGTCGCCGGCTCCAAGGTGTCGACCAAGCTGGACGTACTGAACAGCCTCAGCTCGGTCTGCGACCAGCTGATCGTCGGCGGCGGCATCGCCAACACCTTCCTGGCCGCCGCCGGTCACCCGGTCGGCAAGTCGCTGTACGAGCCTGACCTGGTCGAAACCGCCAAGGCCATCGCCGCCAAGGTCAGCGTGCCGCTGCCGGTTGACGTGGTGGTGGCCAAGACGTTTGCCGAAGACGCCGAAGCGACCGTCAAGGCCATCGCGGATGTTGCCGCCGACGACATGATCCTGGACATCGGCCCGCAAACTGCGGCCAATTTCGCCGAGTTGCTGAAATCGTCCAAGACCATCCTGTGGAACGGCCCAGTGGGCGTGTTCGAATTCGACCAGTTCGGCAACGGCACCCAGGTGCTGGCCAAGGCCATCGCCGAGAGCGCCGCGTTCTCCATCGCCGGTGGCGGCGATACCCTGGCGGCCATCGACAAATATGCTGTCGGTAAGGAAATCTCCTACATTTCTACCGGTGGCGGTGCGTTCCTCGAGTTCGTCGAAGGCAAGGTCCTGCCGGCCGTCGCCATCCTCGAACAGCGGGCCAAGGCCTGAGCACCACGGCGCCAGGCAAAGGGAGCGACCTGATGGTCAAGCAATTGCCGTTGTTGATCCTCGCGGGCCTGCTCGGCGCTTGTGCCAGCAGCCCGTCTTCGGACGCCGAGCCTGCGCAGTCGTCCAAGGGCGGCTGCTACCAGTCTCAGTGGCAGGCCGAGACGGTGCCTGTGATCAGCAAGCGCGTGGGCCCGGATGGCCTGGAAAAGTACGACGACGAACACCAGCGCAAGGCGCCGGGCTGCCCTTGATCGGCGCCTGGGCAACCAAGCTTGGCTTTTGTGGTCTTGGACTAGGGGCTGCGTAGCGGACCCAACATGAGGTTTAACGGATGAAAGCGCTACTGGCCCTGATAGCCCTGGCGACACTGGCAGGCTGTTCGCTGCTGCAACCGGCCCAACCCGCATCGGCGGACAACTGGACCCGCTGGGTGTGCGACAGCAAGGCGCAAGTGCTGTGGCGCTTCGCCGACGCCAAGCAGGACGCGGTGGACGTGCGCCTGGCGGGCAGCGACCAGGTCTACCGGCTCAAGTCCGAGCCGGGCGCTTCGGGCGCGCTGTACAGTGACGGCGTGCTGGCCTTCCACACCAAGGGCAACGAAGGCTTGGTGTACTGGGTGGCGACCGACGATCTGATTGGGCGGGGCTGCAAGGCACCGTGACTGGCCGGGCCACGACGATGGCCCACACTACTTGAACAGCAAGCGCCCCTGCGGCAGGCTTGCACGAAACAACGACGCTTGTCGGGAGAGAGATACACAATGGCACTCATTAGCATGCGCCAGATGCTGGACCACGCCGCCGAGTTCGGCTACGGCGTTCCGGCTTTCAACGTCAACAACCTCGAGCAGATGCGCGCCATCATGGAAGCGGCCAACGCGACCGACTCCCCGGTTATCGTTCAGGCCTCCGCCGGTGCCCGCAAATATGCTGGTGCCCCGTTCCTGCGCCACCTGATCCTGGCAGCCATCGAAGAGTTCCCGCATATCCCGGTGTGCATGCACCAGGACCACGGCACCAGCCCTGACGTGTGCCAGCGTTCGATCCAACTGGGCTTCAGCTCGGTCATGATGGACGGCTCGCTCGGTGAAGACGGCAAGACCCCGACTGATTACGAGTACAACGTGCGCGTTACCCAGCAAACCGTCGCCATGGCCCACGCCTGCGGCGTTTCGGTCGAAGGCGAGCTGGGCTGCCTGGGTTCGCTGGAAACCGGCATGGCCGGTGAAGAGGACGGTATCGGCGCCGAAGGCGTGCTGGATCACAGCCAGATGCTGACTGACCCGGAAGAAGCCGCCGACTTCGTCAAGAAGACCCAAGTGGACGCCCTGGCCATCGCCATCGGCACCAGCCACGGCGCCTACAAGTTCACCAAGCCGCCGACCGGTGACGTGCTGGCGATCGACCGTATCAAGGAAATCCACAAGCGCATCCCGAACACCCATCTGGTGATGCACGGTTCTTCCTCGGTGCCGCAAGAGTGGCTGGCGATCATCAACCAGTACGGCGGTGACATTAAGGAAACCTACGGCGTACCGGTCGAAGAGATCGTCGAAGGCATCAAGCACGGCGTACGTAAGGTCAACATCGACACCGACCTGCGTCTGGCCTCCACGGGTGCCATGCGCCGCCTGATGGCGCAGAACCCGAGTGAGTTCGACCCACGCAAGTTCTTCGGTGAAACCGTCAAGGCCATGCGTGACGTGTGCATCGCGCGTTACGAAGCGTTCGGCACTGCCGGTAATGCCTCTAAGATCAAGCCGATCTCCCTGGAAGGCATGTTCCAGCGCTACCTCAAAGGTGAGCTCAACGCCAAGGTCAACTGATCCGGCGATGTGCAAAAAACCCGCATTCATGCGGGTTTTTTTTTAGGTTCGGGGGTGAACAACCTGTCGTCCACGTGAATCTATCGTTCACGCAAGCCGAACTGATGGGTTGTCATGTAGCGTATATTTGTGACGCAGTTGGCAAAAAAAAGCACATCGACCGTTAGTCGGCTACCATCAGATTCATGGCTGAACGCCATAAGTGTGCATTGCGTCTTGATGTGCGCTGTCTAGAGTAAATATCGGATCCAATCAAGGCCGTGGTCGTTCTAACAAGAGAAGCAACATGGATGTCGCTCATACGCAAACATCGGACAGCAGGTCGACGCTACTCGTCGTAGACGACTATCCGGAAAACCTCATCAGCATGCGCGCCTTGCTGTCACGCCAGGATTGGCAGGTGCTGACCGCAAGCTCCGGGATGGAAGCGCTGAGTACGTTGCTGGAGCATGAAGTGGACCTGGTGCTGCTCGATGTGCAGATGCCCGAGATGGATGGCTTCGAAGTCGCCCGCCTGATGCGCGGCAGCCAACGCACGCGGCTGACACCGATCATTTTCCTGACTGCCAACGAACAATCCGAAGCGGCTGTACTCAAGGGCTATGCCAGTGGTGCGGTGGATTACCTGTTCAAGCCGTTCGACCCGCAAATCCTCAAGCCCAAGGTACAAGCGTTGCTGGAGCAGCAGCACAGCCGGCGCATGCTGCAGCGCCTGACCCGTGAGCTTGAAGCGGCGCGAGCGTTCAATGCTTCGATCCTGGAGAACGCTGCCGAAGGCATTCTGGTGGTGGATGAGTCGGGTACTATCGGCTTTGCCAACCCGGCCATTTCCCGGTTGCTGGATACCCCGGTGAACACGCTGCAAGGTGCCCACGTGCTCGACCTGATCCAGTTGCCGTGCGCCAACCTGTGGTTTGACTCGGACTTCTACCAGGCCTACCTCGGCCGCGAGATTTTCCGTGTGCATGATGCCCAGTTGCGAACGTCATGTGGTCAACTGGTGCCGGTGGCGCTGTCCTGCGCGCCGCTGCCGGCCGAGCAGCGGGCGATGGTGGTGACCGTGCTGGACATGTCGGTGGTGCACAGCCTGCACCAACAGCTTGAGTATCAGGCGGTGACCGACCCACTGACGGGGCTGCTCAATCGCCGTGGCTTCTATCAGGCCGCGGAAAGTGCGCTGCTGCGCAACGAGCGTTCCGGGAAGGCCAAGGCCTTGATGTACATGGACCTGGACGGCTTCAAGCGGATCAACGACTTGCTCGGCCACGAGGCGGGCGACCAGGTGTTGCGCTGGGTTTCCGAGCAGCTCAAGGATTGCCTGGGCAGTGCGGCGTTGCTGGCACGCATGGGCGGCGACGAATTCACCGCATTGTTCGATGGGCTGCCTTACCCGGAGCAGGCGGGGCGCTTCGCCGAGCAGTTGCTCGAACGCATGTCAGGGTTCAAGGAGGTCGATGGCCTGGAAGTGAGCCTTGGGGTGAGCATCGGCATTGCCACCTATCCCGACTGTGGCGCCAACGTCGAAGGGTTGTTGCGGGCCTCGGACGTGGCGATGTATGCGGCCAAGCAGGCGGGGCGCCAGCAGTACCGATTCTATGACCAGGAACTCAACGGTCGCGCACGCTCGCGCTTGATGCTCGAGGACAGCGTGCGCGCGGCCATCGAGCAGAACGACTTCACCCTTGTCTACCAACCCCAGGTGGCCTTCGCCGACGGCCGTGTGCGTGGCTTCGAAGCGTTGCTGCGCTGGAAGCACCCAAGCGTTGGCGACGTGCCGCCGGGGCTGTTCATTCCACTGCTCGAAGAGGCCCGGCTGATCAACCAGCTGGCCAGCTGGATCTACCGTAAAGGCGCCGACCAGCGCTGCGCGTGGCATGAGCGCTTCGGCGAGGGGGTGGTGCTGGGGATCAGCCTGGGGCGCGCGCAGTTTGCCATGCCCGGGCTGGCCGACGAACTGGCACGGGTGATCGGTGAATACGGCCTGCAGGGTTGCCAGCTGGAAGTGGAGGTGGCCGAAACCTCGCTGATGTACAACATCGATGCAGCGGTCAAGCAGATCAACCGCCTGCGCGAGCTGGGCATTCGTGTGGCGCTGGACGACTTTGGCGCCGGTGACTGCTCGCTGCGCATGCTACGCGACCTGCCCATCGACACCCTCAAGCTCGACCGCCATCTGGTGGCGCGCCTGCCGGATTCGGTGCAGGACATCGCCCTGGTGCGCAGCGTCATCGATTTGTGTGCCGCATACGGCATCACGGTGATCGCCGAAGGCGTCGAAACCCAGGCCCAGGCCGACTGGCTCAAGGCGGCGGGGTGTGCCTACGTGCAAGGCTTCCTGGTGGCGCGGCCAATGACTGCCAGCGATGCCAGCGATTTTCCGGTGGTTTTCCCCTGGGGCACATGATTGGCTACACTCGGCGCTCCTTGTACCGATTTGCCTGCCATGACCGTACTTCGCTACCTGCAAGCCTACCCGCCGCACCTTCAGGAACAGGTCCGCCAGATGATCGCCAGTGGGCGCCTGGGTGATTACCTACAGCAACGCTACCCCGAACGCCACACGGTACAGAACGACAAGGCGTTGTACACCTATGCCCAGGACCTCAAGCAGGCCTTCCTGCGCAACGCCGCGCCGCTGGACAAGGTCATGTTCGACAACCGCCTGGACCTGACCCACCGTGCGCTTGGGCTGAACACCGCCGTGTCGCGGGTGCAGGGTGGCAAGCTCAAGGCCAAGAAGGAAATCCGCATCGCCTCGCTGTTCAAGGAGGCTGCGCCAGAGTTCCTGCGCATGATCGTGGTGCACGAACTGGCGCACCTGAAGGAGCGTGATCACAACAAGGCGTTTTACCAGCTCTGCGAGCACATGGAGCCGGACTACCATCAACTGGAATTCGACCTGCGCGTCTACCTGACCCTTCGGGAGCTGCCAGGCACCACCTGAGGCACACGCACCGCATGAGCACGCAAGTGAGCAAGACCCGCAGCAGTTTCTATCGGCGCCTGTATGTCGCCTGGCTGGTCGACAGCCAGACCGCGACCAGCGTGCCTGCCTTGATGGAAGCCACTGGCATGCCTCGGCGCACGGCGCAGGACACCATCGCCGCCCTGGCCGACCTGGACATTGCCTGTGAGTTCGAGCAGCAGGCCGGCGCGCGCAACCATGCCGGGCACTACCGCATCCGCGACTGGGGGGCGATTGATAAGCAGTGGATCATCCAGCACCTGCGCACGATTCGCGATGTGCTGGGGTATCCCTGACGGCAGTAAGACGGTGATCCCTGTAGGCGCGGCCTTGCCGGAGTGCCGGACCGGCCGGAAAGGGCTGCGTAGCGGCCCCAGGATCTCGACATCATGCAAAATTGCCGGGGCTGCTACGCAGCCCTTTCCGGCCGGTCCGGCGCCCCGGCGAGGCCGCTCCTACAGCAAGCGTTTCAGTTGATGGGGCTGATGCAGGAGCACTTTCAAACCTTGCGCATGCCGATATGCGGAATATCGTCCTCCAGATACACCTCCCCGAATGCCACGAAGCCATGCCGGGCGTAATACCCCTGCAAATGTGCCTGTGCCGACAGGTACACCGGCGTTCCTGGCCAGCAATGCGTCGCGCATTCCAGCCCCTTGAGCAGCAATTCATGGCCCAGCCCGCCGCCGCGCGCGTGCGCTGCGGTCACCACGCGGCCGATCACCACATCGCCCTCGTGTGACTGAGGGTCGAGCAAGCGCAGGTAGGCCACCAGCTTGTCGCCCTGCCAGCCCATCAGGTGCAGGGTATCGCCGACCAAGTCCTGCCCATCGACTTCCTGATAGGCACAGCGCTGCTCAACCACGAAGACGTGCGTGCGCAGTTGCAGCAGCGCATACAGGTGCTCTTTGCTGAGGTCGGTATGGTGCTTGCAGATCCATTCGATGGACATGAAACGGGCTCCTGGGATGGCGCTGAATCATCGCAAATCCTGATGCCGGGTACGAGTACCGCTGCTGGTGCGGCATTCGGCCAAAATAGAGGCTAAATGACATTATTGTCCGCTGCCCAGCCGAGTCGGCTTGTGTAATCTGCAAGGCGGATTGGTAGTAAGGATCACCTTCTTCAGCGTCGGCCCTCCACTGCAAAGGGACTTGAGCATGCGGCCACTGCTTTGCGTTCTTGGCTTACTGAGCGTGTTGTATGCGGTGCCTGCCCTGGCGCAGGAGCGGTTGCGCCTGGTGGCCGACAACTGGCCACCGTTCAGCGACAGCGGCATGCCGGGTGGGGGGCTTGCCACCAGCCTGGTCACGACGGCGCTCAACCGCGCAGGTTTCACCACGGCATTCGAAGAGGTGCCCTGGGCTCGGGCCCTGATGGGCATTGGCGACGGGCGCTACGATGTGTTGGTCAACGCCTGGTACAACGACGAGCGCGAACGTATCGGCCAGTTCTCTGGCGCCTACCTCACCAACCGTATCCGCCTGCTGCAACAGCAGCACCAACGCTTCACCTATGAGCGCCTGGCTGACTTGTACCCCTACACCATCGCCGTGGTGCGCGACTATGCCTACTCGCCGGCCTTTGACCGCGACACGCGCTTGAACAAAGTGACGGTGCGCAACTTTTCCTCGGCCGTGCGGATGCTGGCGGCTGGCCGGGTCGATCTGGCGGTGGAGGATGAGTACGTTGCGCGCTACAACTTGCAGCGCGAACCGCCGTCGGTACGCGATGGCATCCGCTTCGTGGAGGCGCCGCTGGGGGAGAACAGCCTGCATATCCTGGTGAGCTTGCAGCATCCCGATCACCAGCAGATCGTTGCGCGCTTCGAGCAGGCCATCGCGGCGATGAAGGCCGATGGCAGCTACGCGCGTCTGATGCACCAATATGGATTTTGAACGCAGAGCCTAGGGCGCTGAGCTGGCTAACCGGCGTACAGCGCCCTGCCCGGCCGTTCAGCCCGGCTGCCCTTCCTTGATCAGATGCCCTGCGAGCGTGCGCAGCGGCCCCAGTTGTCGGCAGATCAGCGCTAACTGGGTCTGCACCAGCCGCTGATGCTCGTCCAGTTCGTCTGGCATCTGTTCCAGGGCATTGGCCAGGGCTTCTTCGGCATCGCTGTGGATCGCCACGGGCAGGCGTGCGCTCAGGCCGTTGGCGATTTCGTCGAGGCTGGCGGCCAGGGTCTGCCCGGCGCCGTCGATCAACTGCTCATGCACCTCGGTCGGTAATGCGGTGTCGCGGTGTGCACCCAGACCGGACAGGTAGCTGAGCAGGGTGTGCGACAGGACCAGGAAGCGGAAGCCCACGTCGGCTTCCTTGCGAAAGTGTCCAGGCTCCATGAGCATGTTGGCCAAGGTGGTGGATAACGCCGCGTCGGCGTTGTGGGCATTACGCCGGGCCAGCCGGTAGGCGAGATCGTCGCGTTTGCCATGCGCATACTGCTGCATGATCTGGCGCAGGTACTGGCTGGCGCAGGCCAGCGTGTTGCCCAGCACTTTGTTTAGGCGTCGGCCCTGCCAGTCGGGCAGGAACAGGAACACGGCCAGGATGGCGATCAGGCTGCCCACCAAGGTATCGAACAGACGCGGCAGGAACAACCCATAGCCATCGCCGATCTGGTTGAAGCAGAACAGCACCATCAGGGTGATCGCTGCCGTGGCCAGGGTGTAGCGGGTGGTGCGGTTGACGAAGAACACCACCCCGGCCACCACGGCAAAGGTCGATTGGATCAGCGGGTTGGGGAACAGGTCGAACAGCGCCCAGCCCACCGTCAGGCCCATGGCCGTGCCGGCCACGCGCTGTACCAGTTTGCGCCGTGTTGCACCGTAGTTGGGCTGGCACACGAACAGTGTGGTGAGGATGATCCAGTAGCCCTGGGTCGGGTGGATCAGGTGCACCATGCCATAGCCCACCAGCAGCGCCAGCGAGAGGCGCAGCGCATGGCGAAACAGCAGCGAGGTGGGGGTGAACTGGGTGCGCAGGCGGGTCCAGACATCCTTGAGGGTGCGCGGCGAGCGGTCCAGCAAGCTGCTGTCGCTGGCGTCGGCCAGGCTATCGGGGTTGCTGGCGGCGCTGAGGAGCCGGTCCAGCGTGGCCAGGTTGGCGGCCAGCGCTCGCAACGAGCGCAGCAGGCCACGCCAGGCCGGGTTGCTCTGGATGCGCAAGTGCTCCAGCGAGGCGTTGAGGTCCTCCAGGGCTTCGGGGTAGCCGCTGGCCAGGACGAACGGCTGGCGCAGGCGGATCGAGCGGGCCAGTTCCTGGCACGAGGCGCCCTGTTTGCGTAGCAGGCGCTGACAACGGAACATCACGTCGCTGTGGAAAAACGCCGCGGTCAGGGCGTTGTAGGGGTAGTGCGAGGCGCTGACCCGTTCGTGAATATCCTGCGCCAAGAAGTACAGCTTCAGGTAGCGGCTGACCTTTGAGTTGGGTTGGCTGTTGCCGACCCGGTGCAGGATGATTTCCTTGGCCGCGTTGAGTGCAGCGACCACCCGCCCATTCTGCTTGGCCAGCTCAAGGCGCGTGGCCTCGACGTCGAGGGTGCGCACCGGCTCGAACAGGCTGGCCTTGAGCTTGAGGTAGCTGCCCAGTTCGAAGAACAGCTTGGCCAGGCTTTGTTGCACCGGTTGGTTGGAAAACAGCGCCTGCCAGAGTACCGACAACAGGCCGTACCAGCCTGCACCGGCTACCAGCAGCAGGGGCTCGTGCCAGAAATCGGTCACTTCGCCGCCGCGCTGGTCCACGCCGATCATGGTGTACACCGAGAGAATCAGCGTGGCTGAGGCAATCGCCCCATAGCGCTCGCCCAGTGCGCCGAGCATGGTCAGGCCAAAGGCGGCCAGTGCCAGCGACGCGGCGAAAATCCAGGGGTAGGGGAACAGCAACTCCACCGACAGCGCGGCGATGGCGAAACAGGTCAGGGTCACGGCCAGTGCGCTGAGGCGGCCTTGCCAGCCGTCGTCGGTCTCGGCCAGCGCGCTGGCGATGATGCCGAGGAACAGCGGAATGAGCAGGCTCATCTCGTTCTGGTACCAGCACCAGGCCATGCTGCCGGTCAGGGCGATGGTCACCCGGATGGCATAGCTGAACTTGTCTTGACCCCACAGGCGACGCAATGAATGGCGAAACGAGCTGGATGACATGATGGCCCTGGGCAGTGAGCGGATGAATACCTGATGAGGCCCTTTCGTGGCACCAGGCCGCTCCACATGAGATTGCGTACCTCTGTAGGAGCGGCCTGGTGCCGCGAAGCATGGCGCTCCAGCACAGACCAGCAAGAAGCGTTCCGTGCTGCTGAATGGATTCTACTCTACACGAACTGCGCTGCGGCGTTGGCCGAAGCCCAGGCCCACTGGAAGTTGAAACCGCCCAGGTGCCCGCTCACATCCAGTACCTCGCCGATGAAGTACAGCCCAGGGCTCTTCAACGACTCCATGGTCTTGGACGACACCTCGCGGGTGTCCACGCCGCCCAAGGTGACCTCGGCGGTGCGGTAGCCCTCGGTGCCCGCCGGCACCACCTGCCAGGCCGCCAGTTTTTCGGCGACCTCGGCCAGTTCTGCCGGTGTGTATTGCTTCAGCGGCTTGGACACGAACCATTGTTCGGCGAGCAGGTTCGCGAGCTTGCGGGTGAATACTTCACCGAGCACGGTCTTGAGTTCGCTGTTGGGGCGCTCGAGCTGCTGGCCTTGCAGCCATTGCAGCGCGTCGCGATCCGGCAGCAGGTTGATCTCGACGCTGTCGCCAGCCTCCCAGAACGACGAAACCTGCAGGATTGCCGGGCCGCTCAGGCCACGGTGAGTGAACAGCAGGTTCTCGCGGAAGCTCACCCCGTTGCAGCTGGCCACGCAGTCCAGCGAGGTGCCCGACAACTCTGTGCACAGTGCCTTGAGTTGGGGCTCGGTGATGGTGAACGGCACCAGCCCGGCGCGTGTCGGCAGCAGTTCGTGGCCGAACTGGCGAGCCACTTGGTAACCGAAGCCGGTGGCGCCCAAGGTTGGGATCGACAGCCCACCGGTGGCGATCACCAGCGACTGGCAGGCGAATGGCCCGGCACTGGTGTGCAGAGTGTAGCCTGCGTCGGTCTTGGCGATCTGCTCGATGCTGGTGTTCATACGCAGCTCGGCACCGGCTGTGTCGCACTCGGCCAGGAGCATGTCGAGGATGTCGCTGGACTTGTTGTCGCAGAACAGCTGGCCGAGTTTCTTCTCGTGGTACGGCACGCCATGCTTGCACACCAGCTCGATGAAGTCCCATTGGGTGTAGCGAGCCAACGCCGACTTGCAGAAGTGTGGGTTGTGCGAGAGGAAGTTGGCAGGCTCGGTGTACAGGTTGGTGAAATTGCAGCGCCCGCCGCCGGACATGAGGATCTTCTTGCCCGGTTTGTTGGCGTGGTCGAGCACCAGCACCCGGCGCCCACGTTGGGCGGCGAGCTGGGCGCACATCAGGCCGGCGGCGCCGGCGCCGAGAATGATCACGTCGGTGGAGTGCACGGTGTAAACCTGTCTGGAATGGATATGGGAACGCCAAACCTGTGGGAGCGGGTTTACCCGCGAATGCGATGGTGCATCCACTACCGCTTTCGTGGGTAAACCCGCTCCCACAGGGAACTTGCTGACTTCAAATGATACGGACTTTAAGGGCGCGGCCCTTGATCTTGCCGCTGTTGAGCCGCTGCATGGCCTGCTTGGCCAGCGCCCGCTCCACGGCCACGAAGGCCACGAAATCGAAGATGGCGATCTTGCCCACCTGTTTGCCCGGAATGCCCGCATCGCCGGTCAGCGCCCCCAGGATATCGCCTGGGCGCAGCTTGTCCTTGCGGCCTGCGCCGATGCATAGGGTGGTCATGCTTGGCAGCAGCGGCTCGCCGCCCTTGTGCTTGAGATTGTCCAGCTGTTCCCAGCGCAGCGGCGTGTTTTGCAGGTCTTCGATGGCCTGGGCGCGGTGGCCTTCGGCCGGGGCCACCAGGCTGATCGCCACGCCTTTCTCGCCGGCACGCCCGGTGCGGCCGACCCGGTGTACGTGGATTTCGGCGTCACGCGCCAGCTCGACGTTGATCACCAGGTCCAGGCCGTCGATGTCCAGGCCACGGGCGGCCACGTCGGTGGCCACCAGCACCGAGCTGCTGCGGTTGGCGAACATCGTCAGCACCTGGTCACGGTCGCGTTGTTCCAGGTCGCCGTGCAGCGCCTGGGCGACGATGCCTTTGGCGGTGAGGTGGGCGACCACGTCCTCGCACTGCTGCTTGGTGAAGCAGAACGCCACGCAGGATTGCGGGCGGTAGTGGCCGAGCACGCGGGTCACTGCTTCCAGGCGCTGTTGCGGGTCGATCTCGATGAAGCGCTGCTCGATCTGGCTGTCACTGTGCAGCGCCTCGACCTTGACCTGCTGCGGCTGGCGCATGAAGTCCTTGGCCAGTTGCTCGATGCCGGCCGGGTAGGTGGCCGAGAACAGCAGGGTCTGGCGGCGCGACGGGGTCTTGCCGATGATGCTGGCGATGGCATCGAAGAAGCCCATGTCGAGCATGCGGTCGGCTTCGTCGAGCACCAGGGTGTTGAGGCCGCTGAGCGACAGGGTGCCTTTGTCCAGGTGCTGCTGGATGCGTCCTGGGGTGCCGACGATGATGTGCGCACCGTGCTCCAGCGAGGCGATCTGCGGGCCCAGCGACACGCCGCCACAGAGGGTGAGGATCTTGATGTTGTCCTCGGCCCGGGCCAGGCGGCGCAGCTCCTTGGCGACCTGGTCGGCCAACTCGCGGGTCGGGCACAGCACCAGCGCCTGGCAGCCGAAGTAGCGAGGATTGATCGGGTTGAGCAGGCCAATGCCGAAGGCGGCGGTCTTGCCGCTGCCGGTCTTGGCCTGGGCGATCAGGTCCTGCCCCTTGAGAATGACCGGCAGGCTCTGCGCCTGGATCGGCGTCATCGAGGTGTAGCCCAGCGCATCCAGGTTGGCCAGCATGGCGGTGGACAGCGGGAGGGTGGCAAAGGCGGTGGTTTCAACGGTCACGGGGCGGGCCTGCTGCGAAGCGAAAAATGCCGCACAGTCTACCAGCCTCGCGGCCATTCGCCCTACGACTCGACGTGTTCTTCCGGACGACGGGCACGCCTTCCGTCCGTCGGCGAAAGTTGCAGGAAGATCGCTGCCGCCAGCATGGCCATCACCCCGATAGTCACGAAGGTCAGTTGGAACGCCCCCAGCGTGGTCTCTACCCCATCGGCATTGCCCGCCGCCGTGAAGCCACCCAGTAGTGCACCCGCGCAGGCCACGCCCAGGCTCAGCGACAACTGCGCGACCACCGACAGCAGGCTGTTGCCGCTGCTGGCGCTGGCGTCGTCCAGGTCGATCAGGGTGACCGTGTTCATCGCTGTGAACTGCATCGAGTTCACCGCACCCAGCAACGCCAACTGCACCAGCAGCAGCGCATAGGGCGTCTGTTCGGTCACCAGCCCCAGGCTGGCCAGCAGTATGCCGAGCAGCAGGGTGTTGCCGGTGAGCACGATGCGGTAGCCCAGGCGCTCGATCAATGGCCGTGCCACCGATTTGGCGAGCATCGCCGCCGCGGCCAGCGGGATCATGCTCATGCCGGCCTGGGCAGGCGAGTAGCCCAGCGCCACTTGCAGCAGCAACGGC
This sequence comes from Pseudomonas sp. NY15463, assembly GCF_048068415.1. Classification (NCBI taxonomy): domain Bacteria; kingdom Pseudomonadati; phylum Pseudomonadota; class Gammaproteobacteria; order Pseudomonadales; family Pseudomonadaceae; genus Pseudomonas; species Pseudomonas sp. NY15463. The sequence goes on along the minus strand of NZ_JBLUQD010000004.1, from coordinate 215,443 downwards.
ACCAGGAACGGCAGGGCACCGCTGCCGAGCCTGGCGAACAGGTTGCCGAGAATGCCGATGGCGAAGGTCCGCACACGGAACAGCGAGGGTGAGAACAGCGGCTCGGGGTCGCGGCCTGCACGCAGCCAGTAGGCGGCCAGGCAGGCCATGCCGGCGAACAGCAGCAACATCACCCGCAGGTGTGGCAGGTGCAGCTCGCCCAGGCCCTCCATGGCGATGGTGATCAGCACCATCGCCGCGCCGAACAGCAGGAAGCCCGGGCCGTCGAAGCGCGTCCGCTCGGCGCCGCGCAGGTCGGGGATGAACTTCCACACCGCGTAGCAGCCCAGTGCGCCGACGGGCAGGTTGATCAGGAAGATCCAGTGCCAGCTCAGGATCTGCACCAGCCAGCCGCCCAACGTCGGGCCCAGCAGCGGGCCGAGCAGGCCGGGGATGGTGATGAAACTCATGATCCGCACCAGCTCCGTACGCGGGTAGGCGCGCAGCACTACCAGTCGCCCGACCGGCAGCATCAGCGCACCGCCCAGGCCCTGTACGATGCGGGCGAAGATCAGCATGCCCAGGCTGTTGGCCATGGCGCACAACAGCGAGCCGAAGCTGAACAGCAAGATTGCGCCAAAGAAGATGCGCTTGGTGCCGAAGCGGTCGGCGATCCAGCCCGAGGCTGGGATCAGCAAGGCCACGGTGAGCATGTAGGCAATGATCACCCCCTGCATGCGCAGTGGGTCTTCGGCCAGCGAGCGGGCCATGGCCGGCAGCGCGGTGTTGAGGATGGTGCCGTCCAGCGACTGCATGAAAAAAGCGATGGCCACCACCCAGGGCAGCCAGCGTGCGGTGATGGGGTCCAGGTTGGCGCGGTCGGGCATGGGTTACCTCAGGTTCTCGATTGTCCGGTGCCGGCCCCTTCAGGTTCATCAGCAACCCTGTGGAAGCGGGTTCGCCGGCGAAGGGGTCGGCCCTGCCATTCACAACGTCAGGGTCAGACCTTTGACCAGCGCTCCTGGCAGATGACTCGACCCGGTACTGCGCTGGCCGTAGGTGCTGGTGGACAGGATCATCTCGCGCTCGCAGGTCAGTGCTTCCAGCTGGTTGCCCAGCAGGTGATAGAGGCTGTCGTCGAAGCGCATGGTGCTTACCGGGCCCTGGATCTGGCCGTTCTCCACCCAGAACGTGGCGAAGCGGGTCAGGCCGGTCATGCGCGCGGCGGGCAGGTCTGAGTAGTTCAGGTACCACAGGTTGCTGATGTACAGGCCGGTGCCCAGGCGCTGCAAGACCTCATCATTCGGCAGGCTACCGGCTGCCAGGCTCAGGGCGCAGGGCGACTCGTAGCTGTCCGCGCCATTGGCGGTAAGGCCGAACTCGGCAGCGCTGCGGGCGCTGACCAGGCGTTGCTGCGCCTGGCCTTCGGCAATCAGGCAAAGGTCCTGGCGCGGCGAGCCCTCGTCGGAAAACGCCGGGCTCAGTGAGCCGCTGACCTGCTCGCTGAGCGTCACCTGCGGGCTGAGCCGGGCGTCACCGTTGTACAGGCGTTGCAGCGGGCTGTTGCCGGTAGCCAGGTCCTGGGCTGAGAAACCGCCCCAGCAGAGCATGCCGGTGATTTCGTCCATGGCCGCAGGTGCCAGGTAGGCCCGGTAGCTGCCAGGCTTGAGGGTGATGGCCGGGCGACCCAGGTGCTGCAGTTGTTCGCGGGCCTGGCGCAGGCGTGCGGCGAAGGCTTCGCTGCTCCAGGTCTGGCCGGCGTAGTTGGCCTTGACCGCTTGGCCGTCGGCGTGGAACAGGCTCCAATCGAAATTGAAGCTGTTGGCCTGGTGCCAGCCGAACGCCCCGAACGAGCTGGCGAAGCCTCGACAGATGGGGCCAGCGGCGTAGATGCCGACCAAGTCTAGGTCGCCTGCCTCGCGCTCGACCAGCGCCAGCACTTCGTCCAGCTCGGGCAACGGCTGCGCGTGCAGGCTGTGGCTGTGCCAGGGGCTTTCATCCAGGCTCAGGTACGGATCGAGTGGCAGCAGCGGTAGGGTCTGGCGCAGTTGTGCCAGGGCCTCGAACAGGCGCTGGCGGTCCAGTTCGGGATCATCGCCCAGGGTGAGCTGCTGTTCGGCCTGGCGCCCCTCATTGACCAGACGCAGTTGCACGCTGGCCTGGCTGACTTCTCCCGCCTGGCGCACCTTGGCATGGTTCAGGCGCACGAATTGTGACTGCTCGGCGCTGTAGCCGAGGGTGAACTGCTCGCCAGGTTGCAGTGCATCGCGCAGGGCGCCGAGCAGGTCTTCGAAGCGTTGCTGATAGATGCTCATCAGGCGTCCCCTCCAAATACGTCGATCTGGCGGAACACACAGGCTGGCGAGGCATGGCCGACCCGCACCACCTGGTTGGGTTCGCCCTTGCCGCAGTTGGGTGTGCCGAGTACCTGGAAGGTGCTGCGGTCGCCCACCGCCGACAGGTTGCGCCAGAAGTCGGCGGAAATGCCGCGGTAGTTGGGGTTTTTCACAACGCCCTTGAGCTCGCCGTTTTCGATCAGTTGGCCCCACTCGCAGCCAAACTGGAACTTGTTGCGCGCATCATCGATGGACCACGAGCGGTTGGTACGCATCAGAATGCCGTGCTCGATAGCGCCGATCAGTTGCGCCAGTGTTTGCTCGCCCGGCTCGATATTGAGGTTGGCCATGCGGTCGATGGGCGCACGGTTCCAGCCGCAGGCGCGGCTGTTGGCCACGCCATCGAGCCCCGAACGCCATTGCGACAGCGCACCGCCCAGCGGGCGTACCAGCAGCCCGTCGCGGATCAGGAATTGCTTGCTGGCCTGGGTGCCGTCGTCATCGAAACTGTAGCTGGCCAGCTCTTCGCCGATGCCGGGGTCGAAGGTCACGTTGAGCAGCGCCGAGCCGTACTGCAAGTGGCCGAAGTCGGCAGGTTTGACGAAGCTGGTGCCGGCGTAGTTGCGTTCATCACCGAGAATGCGGTCCATCTCCAGCGGGTGGCCGATGGACTCGTGGATTTGCAGCATCATCTGGTCGGGCATCAGCAGCAGGTCGCGCACGCCGCTCGGGGTGTTGGGCGCCAGCAGCAATTGCAGGGCCTCGTCGGCGACCCGGCGTGCCGCGCCGACCAGGCCGCAGCGCTCGATCACTTCGAAACCACCCTGCTGGCCGAAATTGTCCCGGCCCAAGGTGCGGCTCTGGCTGTCCTGACCATCGCTTGCGGTCACGCCAAGGCCGGGGAACATGAAGCGCTGGGCGTGGCGCAGTTCGGCACCGACGGAGTTCAGGTAGGTCTGCTCGACCCGGGTGATCCCCAGGCTGGCCTGCCAGTCCACCAGACGCGCGTCCTTCGGCACGCTGGCCGATTCTGCGGCGAGCAGTTCGAGGCAGTCGGCAAGGCTCGGTAGTGCGCGGTCAAGGTTGGGCGAGAGGTGATCGTGGCGCTGGCTGGAGACTGACTGGCCGCTCAGGTCGAGCAGGCTGTGGCGCTTGATGCGCCGGGCCAAGGCTTCGGCTTGCTCCAGTGCATGCTGCAATCCGCTTTGCGACAGGTCGGCAGTGGCCGCGTAGGCCTCGACGCCGTCGACGCGCACGGTGAGCATGGCGCCTTCGTCCTGGCTGAAGTGCGGCGGTTCGGCGACGTTGCGCCGAACCGACAACGACTGGTGCGATTGCTTCACATGGCGAAGCGAGAACAGCTCGGCGGTGCTGCGCAGCGCGGCGAAGCGCTGGCGCAGTAGGCCGCTGGAATCGAACATGCGGGAACCTCCGGTACGCGGCGGCTCCCCCTAGAACCACCCCTCCTGCATGCCAAGGCACGTGTCGTCACGCGCTTCGAGCAATGCGAGGTCATTATGGCAGGGCGGTACTTCCCAGGTGAGGAAATAACGCGCGGCCTGCAACTTGCCCTGGTAGAAGTCGCGGTCATGCCCCTTGAGCAGGCCAAGCTCGGCGTGAATCGCCTGTTCCAACCAGCGCCAGCCGATTACGCAGTGGCCGAAGGCTTTCAAGTACAGCGCCGAGTTGGCCAGCGCGCTTGTGACCTTGCCCTGGGCCAGGTCGCCGAGCAGGGCGAGGGTCACCGTTTGCAGGCGATTGACCAGTTGCTCCAGTGGCTGGCGCAGCGGGTCGAGGGCCGGGTGGTGGCTGGCGCGCTCGCAGGTGACGGCGATCAGGCGGATCAGTTGCTTGAGCCCAGCGCCGTTGTTTTGCGCAAGCTTGCGCCCCAGCAGGTCGAGCGACTGGATGCCCTCGGTGCCTTCGTGGATCGGGTTCAGACGGTTGTCGCGGTAGTACTGCTCTACCGGGTATTCGCGGGTGTAGCCGTGGCCGCCGAGTATCTGGATCGCCAGTTCGTTGGCCTTCAGGCAGTACGCCGAGGGCCAGGATTTTACGATTGGGGTCAGCAGGTCGAGCAACTGTTGGGCCTGGCTGCGCGCGGCGTCATCTGCCGCGGTGTGGGTGTCGTCGAACAGTCGGGCGGCGTACAGGCCTAGGTCGAAGGCACCTTCTACATAGGCCTTTTGCGCCAGCAGCATGCGCTTCACGTCGGTGTGCTCGATGATCGGCAGCGCTGGGCTTTGCGGGTCCTTGTCGTCCGGCAGGCGGCCTTGTGGGCGCTGGCGGGCGTACTCGAGCGAATACAGGTAGCCGGCGTAGCCGAGCATCACCGCGCCCATGCCCACGCCGATGCGCGCCTCGTTCATCATCTGGAACATGCAGGCCAGGCCCTGATGCGGCTGGCCCACCAGGTAGCCCACGCACTGGCCGTTGTCGCCGAAGTTCAGCGCGGTAGACGTGGTGCCACGCCAGCCCATCTTGTGGAACAGCCCGGCCAGCAGCACATCGTTGCGGGCTCCTAGGCTGCCGTCCGGGTTGACCAGGTACTTGGGCACGATGAACAGCGAGATGCCTTTGACCCCGGGTGGAGCGTCCGGCAGCTTGGCCAGGACCATGTGCACGATGTTCTGCGACAGCTGGTGATCACCGCCGGAGATGAAGATCTTGTTGCCCTTGAGTCGGTAGCTGCCATCGCCTGCCGGTTGCGCGCGGGTGCGGATGTCGGCGAGCGAGGAGCCGGCATGGGGCTCGGTCAGGGCCATGGTGCCAAAGTAGCGGCCTTCGATCATCGGTTGCAGGAACAGGCGTTTCTGTTCGTCGGTGCCGAAGCTTTCGATCAGGTTGGCCGCGCCCATGGTCAGGAACGGGTAGGCCGTGGTGCCGGCGTTAGCCGCCTGGAAGTGGGCGAAGCAGGCTTGCGACACCAGGCTGGGCAGCTGCATGCCGCCCACGTCAAAGTCGCGGTTGGCATTGAGAAAGCCCGCTTCGAGAAACGCCTCGACGGCCGGTTTCACTTCGGGGATCAACTCGGCGCGGCCGTCCACATAGCGCGGCTCGTGCTCGTCGCCCTTGCGGTTGTGCGGGGCGAAGTATTTCTCGGCGATGGTGCGCGCGGTGGTAAGCGCAGCGTCGAAGGTCTCGCGGCTGTGCTCGGCGAAGCGCGGGCGCTGGGTCAGGGCTTCGGCGTCGAGGACTTCGTATAGCTCGAAGGCGAGGTTGCGGGGGCTGAGCAGGGTCTCGGGCATGGGGGCGGTCCTGGGGCGGGGTGCCTCGAAGTCTAGCGAGCCGTAATACGCCTGAAGAGTTTCATCAGGTGCGTTGATGGTGACCAAGAACGCCTGGTAATCAGACCGAGTCGATACCTTCTGCGTTGGGGATTTTTCGCGTGCGGACTCCGCTTCGGCGCTGAGTCATTGCGAGTCGCTCGGCGAAGAGATCATGAAAGACTTTGTATGTCGGGCAGTCCGCAGGGCGGGTGCTGTAGTACGTCGTTTTACCGACCAAGCCGCAGATCCAGTCAGCGCATTGGATGGTTTGGTACAGATGGCTTTCCACTTGAATCGGAGGCTCGATCAACGTCATGCGCCGCTCTTCGCCAAACATCGAAAACGAGGCTTGCTTGACGAGTTCAAGGCGCATGCTATTGCCGTTTTCTTTCTTGTGGTTCATATCGTCCTGCTGATCGAGAACGATCATGAAGTGGCTTTTTCTTGTCACCATTTCATCGTTCAAGCGTTTGATCGCTTCACGTAGCACGATCTTGTAGAGCCCTTTGGCATTTGAGTTTTCAGGTGATTGATCTTTCTCAATGCCAACATAGAAGAAAAATCCGCCCAACTGACGGACCTTGCTGAAGATTCGGTTCACCGCGTCGATTTTGTGTCGTCGAGCGCGGCTTTGGCCGTTAAATTGGCTGGTCTTGAAGAAAGTGGAAGCTTTTCCTCGAATGCGGCGGGGTGGGTGCCGGTTTTTTCAATCTTCGCACCCAGCACGTTCTTCTTCAGATTGAAGAAGAACGCGGAAAACTCGCGGACTTTTTCAGCAGGGAGAACCAAGCCAGCGAGGCCAAAGACCGGATGGGTATGAAAGGAGGGGTCTTCTTTTGAGACAAACGGGCCAATGTGACCAAACTCATCAAGGTCAGCGACGTACATGTCATATCTCCAGAAACACGAAAGCCCGACACACAAAGTATGCCGGGCCTCGGAGACGGAGCGACCTCGGTCGCGTCCTGAGCGGAATTATGCATCCTGAGGGGGCTGAGTCAAGTGTTCTTGGGAGGGAAGATGTTTCTGCTCTTTAGGCTGGCTGTCCTGCAAGATGCTTCCCAAAGGCGATGTCTCTCTGTATCGCAAGGCAGACAGGTCTCGGGGTGGATGTGTATGGTGGTGAGGGCCCTGCGCCCCTGATCGTGCCCGCCCGGAAACCGCTAGGCAGCTTGCGATTTAGGTGGATTTTTTAAGCTTTTCCCTATTGCTTGTAGTCCATTTCCCAAACATGCTCCCAACCCCTTTCAAGCCATTGCGGTGCTCTGGGTTGGCCTCTAGTCTCGGGCGGTCGTTGCGAAACAGCGACCGGCTTTGACAGGCCGCTCTGAACGAACCGGATGGCTTTGCCTTTTATGGCGGCTGTACGTGGGGCACCTCTGTGTGCGCCGGTTTCTGGTTCTGTTCACCGGTCTGTCAACCCATGTACAGCTGCCACCCTCTTGTTTGACAGCAGACGGTGGTGGTCCTCATTGACTGAACAGGACTATGACCATGCTGAAGATAGTTCCCGATCCGCCCCGTAATCTCCATTCCCTCGAAGACACCTTGATCCAGGCTGCGGAGTACGCTCAGTGCGCCCTGACCGTGGCCCATCAGGCCGTACTGTTTAAACCCCGTTCACCGGCCAGCGTGCTGATGATGGCGTCGATGCATGAAATCGAGTCGCTGCGAGCGTTGCTCGAATCGGCGTTGATCCAAGTGCAGATGGCGAGCGATGAGCAGGTGCTCCACTAGGCTCGGTGGCCTTATTGCGGGGCACGCATCTAAGTGATTCAGGGAGATCAAGCAATGACCACCGAAGACAAGACCACCGTCGGCAAGACCTGCTTCTATCAGGGCGAAGGCCGCACCCAACCGCTATTTCGCATAGAGCCCGGCATCCCGTGCCGGCACGCTCGAGAGCAGGCCTCGGAATTGATGGGCTACGTGCGCGACCTGACCCTCAGCGGCGTGATGGACGAAAACCCGCAACTGGTGTGGGCTTCGCACTACCTCAGCGGGTTGGCCAAAGCATTGATGGATGATGCGGAACTGGGCATGGGCCGGTAAACACTAGCAAGAACATCGCGGGGCAAGTCGCAGCCTGGGTTCAGGAGGCCCCGCCGATGACTGCTGGAGAATTCCTACCTAAGCAGTGCCATTCACCGACTTGTTTTTGATCGTTGTCATACGGTCGGTTCGGAAACGAGGGGGCTGATGTTCGTCGGCGATGGCGGTTAGATGACGGCTTGGAATTTGCCGTCCCATGGAAGCCCCATCAATGTCGAATGACCCTACCCATACGCAATACCGACCCCCGAGTTTTTTCATCGTGGCACCGAAGAAGCTGGCCGTGCTGACCTTCTTCACTTTTGGCTTGTACTGGTTCTTCTGCTTCCATCGCCACTGGGTCCATCAACGGCGCGCCAGGCACGACAAGACGTGGCCGCTGATGCGTGCGTTATGGCAGATTTTGTATTTTTACCCACTGATGCGGCGCATCGAGCAAAGCCTTCGCTCAAGCGGCCAGCGCTGTCGCTGGTCTTCTTTGGGGCTGTTTATGCTCTACCTGTTTTCAGTGGTGCCTTTGTTGCTGCTTGATGAAAAAACCCTCGAATTGTTGCCTGTTATTACGATTTTATTGATTTTCAGCTCTTTAGCGTTGCTGACCTGGGTAGTTGTCTGGATTCAACGGGCTGTCAATCTGATCGAAGGCGATGAGGCGGGTAGCGGGAATGCGCGAATGTCGTGGGCCAATTGGCTATGGATGGCACCTGGCTTCGTATTTTGGGGGATTGGGACGTTGGCTCTAGTATTGACGTTGCTGCTTGAGCCTTTGATCGGATACAGGTGATCACAGGGTTTTGGTGGCTTCGCCGCTTCACAGAAAAAGAGTCGAGGCTTAAGCAAGCTTGTTAAGCCACCGGGGCCGCTGTGCGGCCCTTTCGCGGCGCGAGGCCGCTCCTACAAGGTCCGTGTGAGCCCTGTGAATGCCGGCTTGCACGGTCGTGTAGGAGCGGCCTGGTGCCGCGAAAGGGGCGCGCAGCGCCCCCGTTGGCTCAACTGACCTGCATCAAGCTTGAGCCCTTTAGCGTCAACCGATGGTCATCAAGCTGGCGTTACCACCAGCAGCCGCGGTATTCACGCTCACCGCGCGCTCGATCACCAGGCGCTCCAGGGCAATCTGGTGATCGCCGCTGGACAGCCCATTGACCCCGACGATCGCACCCGCCCGCTTGGCCACCTGCTCGCAGATGCCGCGCAACTGATCCGAGTCGCCGTGGTGGATCACTGCGTCGAATGCCACCTCATCCTTGTTCCAGTCAGCCACCAGGGTGATCTTGCCTTGCAGCTCCTTCGGCAGGCGGCTGCGCAGGCCCTTGGCAGGCTCGCCGTCCTGGAACACTGCCGAGCTGCCCACCGACAGCACCGCCGCGAACTGCGCCAGCAGGTCGGTTTCGTTGTCGGCCAGGCACAGCACGTGCTCACGTGGCAGGACGGTGTAGGTATTGCGCTCGCCGGTCGGGCCTGGCAATACGCGGGTGATGCCGCTTTGCGATTGTTCGGCGAACTGCTCGCACAAGATCGCCAGGTCGCCCAGCTGGTTGCTTTCGGCCCACGCCTTGAGCGCATTCAGCGGCTTGAGCTGCTGCTCACGCAGGGCGGTGTCAGCCTTGCTTTCGCCGTCGGTGCGCTGGAAGTGGCGGGCGATGGCGTCGGCTGGACGGGTCGACAGCAGGCGATACAGGTACAGTGGGCCGCCTGCTTTCGGGCCGGTGCCCGACAGGCCTTCGCCGCCGAACGGCTGCACACCGACCACTGCGCCAACAATATTGCGGTTGACGTACATGTTGCCCGCGTTGACGTTGCCCACCACCTTGGCGATGGTCTCGTCGATGCGGGTGTGGACGCCCAGGGTCAGGCCGTAGCCCGACGCATTGATCTGTTCGATCAGCTGGTCCAGGTCCTTGCGGTTGTAACGTACTACGTGCAGCACCGGGCCGAAGATTTCGCGCTTGAGCTCGTCGAAGCTCTCCAGCTCGATCAGGGTCGGCATCACGAAGGTGCCGCGCTTGACCTCTTCACCCTCGGCGATGGCCACCTGGTAGACGTTGCGGCCTTTTTCGCGCATGCCCTGGATGTGCTTCTCGATGCCAGCCTTGGCTTCGGCGTCGATCACCGGGCCGATGTCGACCGACAGGCGCTCGGGGTTGCCCAGGCGGCTTTCGGCCATGGCGCCCTTGAGCATTTCGATCACACGATCGGCAGAGTCTTCCTGCAGGCACAGCACGCGCAGGGCCGAGCAACGCTGGCCGGCGCTGTCGAATGCCGAGGACACCACATCGATCACCACCTGTTCGGTCAGTGCCGAGGAGTCGACGATCATCGCGTTCTGGCCGCCAGTCTCGGCAATCAGTGGGATCGGGCGCCCCTGGTTGTCCAGGCGCCCGGCGATGTTGCGTTGCAGCAGGCGGGCGACTTCGGTGGAGCCGGTGAACATCACGCCTTTGACGCGTTCGTCACCCACCAGCCCTGCACCGACGGTCTCGCCCTGGCCTGGCAGCAGTTGCAGCACGCCTTCGGGGATCCCGGCTTCGAGCAGCAGGCGTACGGCTTGGGCCGCGACCAGTGGGGTCTGCTCGGCAGGCTTGGCCAGCACCGGGTTGCCGGCGGCCAGGGCTGCGGCCACTTGGCCGGAGAAAATCGCCAGTGGGAAGTTCCACGGGCTGATGCACACCACAGGGCCCAGTGGGCGGCAGTTGTCGTTGCGCAGGTCGTTGCGCGCCTGTACTGCGTAGTAGCGCAGGAAGTCCACGGCCTCGCGTACTTCGGCGATGGCATTGGCGTAGGTCTTGCCGGCCTCACGCACCAGCAACCCCATCAGCGGCTGGATTTCGGCCTCCATCAGGTCGGCGGCGCGTTCGAGAATGGCGGCGCGCTCGGCCGGTGGGGTGGCCTGCCAGATCGGTGCGGCGTTCAGCGCGCACTGGATGGCGTTGTCGACATCGGCAACGCTGGCTTCTTGTACATGGCCCACCACATCGCGGTGATCGGCCGGATTGAGGACCGGCTGGAGCGCTTGCTCGCTGGCGGCGCAGCCCAGCAACGGGGCGGCTTTCCAGTCGTTATGGGCGGTTGCCAGCAGGGCGCAGGACAGTGATGCCAAGCGGTGTTCGTTGGCCATATCGATGCCGGCCGAGTTGGCCCGCTCACGGCCATACAGCTCGCGCGGCATCGGGATGCGTGGGTGCGGCAAGCCGATGCCGCCTTCCTGGGTGGCCATGCGCTCGATGCTGACGACAGGGTCGGCGACCAGTTCCTGGATGGAGATCGAGTGGTCGGCGATGCGGTTGACGAACGAGGTGTTGGCGCCGTTTTCCAGCAGGCGGCGCACCAGGTAAGCCAGCAGGGTTTCGTGGGTGCCGACCGGCGCGTACACACGGCACGGGCGGTTCAGCTTGCCCTCGGCGACTTTACCCACCACCTGTTCGTACAGCGGCTCGCCCATGCCGTGCAGGCACTGGAACTCGTACTGGCCCGGATAATAGTTTTGCCCGGCGATGGTGTAGATGGCCGACAGGGTGTGGGCGTTGTGGGTGGCGAACTGCGGGTAGATGGCTTCAGGCACCGCCAGCAGCTTGCGGGCGCAGGCAATGTAGGAAACGTCGGTGTATACCTTGCGGGTGTACACCGGATAGCCCTCCAGGCCTTCGACCTGGGCGCGCTTGATCTCACTGTCCCAGTACGCGCCCTTGACCAGGCGGATCATCAGGCGGTGGCGGCTGCGCTTGGCCAGGTCGATGACGTAGTCGATCACGTACGGGCAGCGCTTCTGGTAGGCCTGGATGACGAAGCCGATGCCGTTCCAGCCAGCCAGCGACGGCTCGAAGCACAGGCGCTCGAGCAAATCGAGCGACAGTTCCAGGCGGTCGGCTTCTTCGGCGTCGATGTTCAGGCCGATGTCGTATTGCTTGGCCAGCAGGGTCAGCGACAGCAGGCGCGGGTACAGCTCGCTCATCACGCGCTCGTACTGGGCGCGGCTGTAGCGCGGGTGCAGGGCCGAGAGCTTGATCGAGATGCCTGGGCCTTCATAGATGCCGCGGCCATGCGAGGCCTTGCCGATCGAGTGGATCGCCTGCTCATAGGAGGCCAGGTACTTCTGCGCGTCGTGCTCGGTCAGTGCGGCTTCGCCGAGCATGTCGTAGCTGTAGCGGAAGCCCTTGGATTCGAACTTGCTGGCGTTGGCCAGGGCTTCTGCGATGGTTTCGCCGGTGACGAACTGCTCGCCCATCAGGCGCATGGCCATGTCGACGCCCTTGCGGATCATCGGTTCGCCGCTCTTGCCGATGATGCGCGTGAGCGAGGAGGTCAGGCCGGATTCGTTGTGGGTGCTGACCAGTTTGCCGGTCAGCAGCAGGCCCCAAGTGGCGGCGTTGACGAACAACGATGGGCTGTTGCCCAGGTGCGGTTGCCAGTTGCCGGTGCTGATCTTGTCGCGGATCAGCGCATCACGGGTGCCTTTGTCCGGGATACGCAGCAGGGCTTCGGCCAGGCACATCAGCGCTACGCCTTCTTGCGAGGACAGCGAGAACTCCTGCAGCAGGCCCTGGACGATACCGGCGCGGCCACCGGCGCTCTTCTGGTTGCGCAGCTTGTCGGCCAGCGACGCGGCCAGCTTGTTGGTGGCCTCGGACTGGGCTGCTGGCAGGCGCGCCTGCTCCAGCAGCATTGGCACGACTTCCTGCTCGGGGCGGCGGTAGGCGGCGGTGATCGCTGCGCGCAGCACCGATTGCGGCAGGATGCTTTCGGCGAACTCCAGGAAGCACTGGTGGCTGTGATCGCCCGTCACTTCGCCGGCGTCATCGCCAAGGCCGGTCGCCTGGCCGTTGAGTTCGTGCAGGGTGGCGCCACCCTCGAGCTTCTCGAGATAGTTGAAGATCGCTTGCTTGATCAACCAGTGCGGCGTGCGGTCGATGGACTGCGCAGCGGCCTTGAGTCGCTCACGGGTAGGGTCGTCGAGTTTGACCCCAAGGGTGGTCGTCGCCATTTCTTATCCTCGTTATTGGCCACGGGCGTGGCCTAAGCTGAGGGCAAGATTAGCCTGTAGGACAATTCGGGTGCAACCGGGTGCAACCCGAATTTTTCGCGACTAAGGTGCAACTCGTCCGAAGGGCTTTGGGCGTGGATCAAATAGGGCATTGTTGGTGCGTTTTAGTATCAAAAGTGCAGTGTTTGCTCCGAAAGGAAGCAAAAAAGCGGTTTTTCTCCGAAAACCATCGCGGGGTGCAACTTGCAAATGAAAAATGGTTGCACCTTGTTCATGTTGTTGCATAGGATTCGCCGCCTGGGTGCAACCGTCGTCACGGACGGCGGTCGCAAGAGATAAAAACAATGCCAGGGCACAACTCATGGGCAGTCCAATCACGATCACTTTCGTGGTCTACATCGCGGCAATGGTGCTGATCGGCTTCGCCGCCTATCGCTCCACCAAGAACCTTTCCGACTATATCCTGGGCGGTCGCAGCCTCGGCAGCGTGGTCACCGCGCTCTCTGCCGGGGCCTCCGACATGAGCGGCTGGCTGCTGATGGGCCTGCCGGGGGCCATTTACTTCGCCGGCTTGTCCGAGGCCTGGATCGCCATCGGTCTGACCGTCGGCGCCTACCTCAACTGGCTGTTCGTCGCCGGTCGCCTGCGGGTACAGACCGAGCACAACGGTGATGCGCTGACGCTGCCGGACTACTTCGCCAGCCGTTTCGAGGACAAGACTGGCCTGCTGCGGATCATTTCCGCCATCGTCATCCTGGTGTTCTTCACCATCTACTGCGCCTCTGGCATCGTTGCCGGCGCTCGCCTGTTCGAAAGCACCTTCGGCATGTCCTATGAGACGGCGCTGTGGGCCGGTGCTGCGGCGACCATCGCCTACACCTTCGTCGGTGGCTTCCTGGCAGTGAGCTGGACTGACACCGTACAGGCCTCGCTGATGATCTTCGCGCTGATTCTCACCCCGATCATCGTGCTGATCTCCACCGGTGGCTTCGACACCACGTTCCTGGCCATCGAAGCGGTCAATCCGGCGCACTTCGATATGTTCAAGGGCGCCACCTTCATTGGCATTATCTCGCTGATGGGCTGGGGCCTGGGCTATTTCGGCCAGCCACACATCCTGGCGCGCTTCATGGCCGCCGACTCGGTCAAGTCGATCGCCAAGGCTCGTCGCATTTCCATGACCTGGATGATCCTGTGCCTGGCGGGCACTTGCGCCGTGGGCTTCTTCGGTATCGCTTACTTCTCGGCCCACCCTGAGCTGGCTGGCCCGGTTAGCGAGAACCATGAGCGGGTGTTCATCGAGCTGGCCAAGATCCTGTTCAACCCGTGGGTAGCTGGTGTGCTGCTGTCGGCCATCCTGGCGGCGGTGATGAGTACCCTGAGCTGCCAGCTGCTGGTGTGCTCCAGTGCCTTGACCGAAGACTTCTACAAGGCCTTCCTGCGCAAGAGTGCTTCGCAGCAGGAGCTGGTCTGGGTAGGCCGCTTGATGGTGCTGGCGGTGGCGCTGGTGTCCATCGCCATGGCTGCCAACCCTGAAAACCGCGTGCTGGGCCTGGTGGCCTATGCCTGGGCAGGCTTCGGCGCGGCATTTGGTCCGGTGGTGCTGATTTCCGTGCTGTGGAAGGGCATGACCCGTAACGGCGCGTTGGCGGGCATCGTGGTCGGTGCGCTGACGGTGATCCTGTGGAAGAACTACGTGGGTCTGGGTCTGTACGAAATCATTCCAGGCTTCCTGTTCGCCAGCATCGCCATCGTCGTGGTGAGCAAGTTGGGCCGTCCGTCGACCAGCATGGTTTCGCGTTTCGAAACCGCCGATGCGGCGTACCACGCTGACAAGTAACGCCTGCTGATTCGGCGTCCGCCCCTTGGCGGGCGCCGATCTGCACCTGACGCGGCCTGCAAGGCAGGGTAAACTTGTCGGCTTCGCAGGAGCCGCCATGAACTATCGTCACGCCTTCCACGCCGGCAATCACGCCGACGTCCTCAAGCATATCGTGCTGACCCGCCTCATCGCCTTGATGTCGCGCAAGGAGCAGCCGTTCGCCTACATCGACACCCACGCAGGCCTGGGTCTCTACGACTTGCAGGGCGACCAGGCGAGCCGTACCGGCGAGTACCTCGAAGGCGTCGCGCGCCTGTGGAATCGCGACGACCTACCGTCGGCCTGCGCCGACTATCTGCGCATCATCAAGCGCCTGAACCCGGACGGCGAGCTGCGCTACTACCCTGGCTCCCCTGAGCTTGCGCGGCGCCTTATGCGTCAGCAAGACCGCGCGCTGCTCAACGAGAAGCACCCCGAAGACGGGCCGCTGCTCAAAGAGAACATGAAGAAAGATCCGCGCGTGACCGTGCACCTGGGGGAGGGCTGGCACGTGCCCCGCGCCTTGCTGCCCGTGCAGGAAAAGCGCGCGATCATGCTGATCGATCCGCCGTTCGAACAGGCCGACGAACTCAAGCGCTGCACCGTGGCGATGAAAGAGGCGATCAGTCGTATGCGCCAGACCGTCGCCGCCATCTGGTACCCGATCAAGGATCAGCGCTCGCTAACCCGTTTCTACCAGGACCTGACCAGCACCGGCGCACCGAAGCTGCTGCGGGTCGAACTCTATGTGCATCACCAGGACAGCCCGCAGGGCCTGAACGGTTCCGGCCTGGCCATTGCCAATCCGCCGTGGGGCCTTGAGGATGAACTCAAGGAGCTGCTGCCGTGGCTGGCCAAGGAGCTGGCGCAGACAGCCGGTAGCTTGCGCATGGACTGGCTGATCGCCGAGTAAACCGGCGCAGCCCCCTGTAGGAGCGGGCTTGCCCCGCGATCACCGGTGTAGCCGGTGCCATCCACCGCGCTGCCTGCTTCGCGGGTCAAGCCCGCTCCTACAAGGGCCGTGCAGCCTCTCAGGTTTGCGTTATAATCCCGCCCCTTTAGCCGCCATCCGCCTGCGAGGCCGGTGGCGCACTTCTACCGATTTGAGAGGCTAGACCCTTGGCACTGACGATTCTTGGCCTGTCCGGCGCCCTTAGCCATGACCCTTCCGCGGCCCTGTACATCGACGGCAAGCTGATTGCCGCCGCCGAAGAAGAGCGCTTCGTGCGTGACAAGCATGCGAAAAACCGCATGCCCTACGAATCGGCGAAGTTCTGCCTGGAACAGGCGGGCATCAAGCCGTCGGACGTCGACGTGGTGGCTATCCCGTTCGCCCCGATCAGCCTGTTCGGCAAGGCCCGCTGGCACTACGCCAAGCGCTACTGGTACGCCCCGGATCGCGCCCTCGACGCGCTGCTGATGGGCAACCGTCGCTACAAGCGCTACCGCAAGAAGATCGTCTGGTGCCTGGAGCAACTGGGCTTCGATCCGAAGAAGATCAAGATCGAGCCGGTCGAGCACCACCTGGCCCACGCCTCCAGTGCCTACCACTGCTCGGGCTTCAAGGAAAAGACCGCGATCCTGGGTATCGACGGCAAGGGTGAATACGCCACCACCTTCTTCGGCTACGGCGAAAACGGCAAGATCCACAAGATCAAGGAATTCTTCGACCCGGATTCGCTGGGCGGCCTGTACGGCGCGATCACCGAATTCCTCGGTTTCGAGATGCTCGACGGCGAGTTCAAGGTCATGGGCATGGCGCCGTATGGCGACGCCAGCAAGTACGACTTCTCGCGCCTGGCCAGCTTCGAAAATGGCGAGCTGGTGATCAATACCGAGTACGCTAACGTCATCGGCCTGCGCCGCTATAAAGAGAAGGGCAAAGGCTTCTACTTCTCGCCCAAGCTGATCGAGTGGCTGGGTCCGAAGCGCGAAGGCGACATCGCTGACGAGCCGTACATCCACTATGCGGCCAGCATGCAGGCGCTGTTCGAGAAGCTCGCCCTGCAAATGATCGACCATTACCTGGGCGACACCCTGAAAGAGACCGGCAAGCTGGCCTTCGCGGGCGGCTGCGCACTGAACGTCAAGCTGAACCAGAAGATCATCGCCCGCGATGATGTGAAGGAGCTGTTCGTCCAGCCGGCCTCGGGCGATGCCGGTACCGCAGTGGGTGCGGCGGCCTACGTGTCGCACGCCCGTGGCGTGCCGGTCGAGAAGATGGAGCACGTCTACCTCGGCCCTTCGTACTCCAACGAAGATGTCATCGCCGCCTGCGCACGTCATCCGAATGCGCCCAAGTGGCGCAAGATCGACGACATGCCCGAGCGCATCGCCAAGATCATGGTCGACGGCAATCCGGTGGCCTGGTTCCAGGGGCGCATGGAGTTCGGTCCACGTGCCTTGGGTGGTCGTTCGATCATCGGCTGCCCGAGCGTGCCGGGCGTGGCCAACCGTATCAACGAGCAAATCAAGTTCCGCGAGCGCTGGAGGCCTTTCTGCCCGTCGATGCTCGACACCGTTGGTCCGCAGATGATCAAGGTCGATCACCCGGCACCGTTCATGACCTTCACCTTCGAAGTGGCTGAAGAGTGGAAGACCCGTGTGCCGGAAGTGGTGCACGAGGACGGCACCTCGCGTGCCCAGGTGCTCAAGCGCGAATACAACCCGCGCTACTACGACATGATGAAGGCGCTCGAAGCGTTGACCGGTAACGGCGTATCGCTGAACACCTCGCTCAACCGCCGTGGCGAGCCGATGATCTGCTCGCCGACCGATGCCCTGAACATGTTCTTCGGCTCGGACCTGCAGTACCTGATCATGGAAGATATTCTGGTCGTCAAAGAAGGTGCGCCGGAGTATGCCGAGTCCTGAGGTTCTGATCAGTCTGGTCGTACCCGCCTACAACTACGCGAAACTGCTGCCACGGGCACTGGACTCGGTCCTGTGCCAGTGGGCCGATGACCTGGAGCTGATCGTGGTCAACGACGGCTCCCGGGACAACACCCTCGAGGTGCTGGCCGGCTACGTGGCACGTTACCCGCAATTGCAGGTGATCGACCAAGCCAACGCCGGCGCTTCGGCGGCGCGTAACAACGCTATCGCCAAGGCGCAAGGGCGCTATGTGCTGCTGCTGGATGCTGACGACGAATTGACCCCAGGGGCCCTTGAAGCGCTGCGTGAGGTTCTGGCGGCCAACCCGCAGGCGGGCATGGTGCTGGGGGCTCAGCTTTCGGTCTACCCCGATGGCCGCGAGCGCCTGCGCCTGCCCACGCCCGTGCCACGGGCCAGCGCGCTGGAGCTGGCGCGGCGCTACTTGTTGCAAAAGCGTATCTCGGTGTCGCATTGCTGCACGCTGTTCGCCCGTGAGCTGCTGTTGCGCAGACCCTATCCGCAAGACCTGCGCACCGGCGAGGACATCCCGGTGTTCGCCTTTCTTCTGGTCAATGCCCAGGTGGCGGTGACCAACGCGCCGATCGCGCGCATCCACAAGCATGCCGACAGCTTGCGGCATAGTCGCGAAAACGAAGAAGAATACGCCATGGGTATGGTGCGCGAGGTCTTCGCCAGCCTGCCCGCAGAGTGTCAGGTGCTGCGCCGGCGCTACACAGCGCAGCGCTACCTGTCGCTGTTCCGGGCGGCCTTGCTGGCCGACGAGCGTGCCCTGGCCCGGCGTTTTTATGCCCAGGCCCTGCGCCTGAGCCCGTTGCAAGCCATGCGCTGGACGTACCTGCGCAAGGCCCTGCGACTGATGAAAGTTTGATAACAATCGATGTTGGCTGCTGACAGGGTGGAAATCGCAGTGGGTTCTTTCGTTTCAAGGATGGTCGATACCTACCCGGTGCGACTGGCATTTATCGGCAGCCTGCTGCTGTCGCTGATCGCTGTGCTAGGCACCAGCGCCCTCGGGCGCGATGCGGCGTTCTACCTGAATATTGCCCAGCGCGTCAGCGTCGAAGGGCCGCAGGTCGCCTGGCAGGTATTCAATTGGCCATGGTTCACCTACCTGCTGGCCGCGAGCCACAACGTCACCCGCTTGCCCATGGAGTGGTGTGCCTACCTGTGGTGCGCGCTGTTCATGGCTGGGACCTGTGCGTTGCTGGTCGATGCCGTGCGCCAGCGTGTCCCGTCCGCCGCTGGCTGGGCGTGTCTGCTGGTGCTGGCGATGCCGGCCGTCAACCAGTTCCGCAATGACATCCTCCGTGAATATGGCTTCTGGTTCTTCTGCATCCTGACGCTGTGGTTGGTAATGCACTGGCAGGCGCGTGGCGGTTGGCTGCGCGCTGGCGTCATCCACCTGGCGATTGCGGCAGCCATGCTGTTTCGCATGGAGGCGGTGATGCTGGAGGCGGCGCTGGGCCTTTGGCTGTTGGTCGGCTTGCGTGATCGGCGTAACTGGGTGTCTTTCGCCCAATTCGTGCTGCTGCCTGGGGTCGCGCTGGTCGTCGGGCTGTCGGTGTTGCTGGCCAAGGGTGGATTGAGCTCCGGGCGCGTGGACTACTACCTCACCCTGATCAGTCCGCAGCGTGTGCTGGTGGCCTTCCATGAATTGGCGGGGCAGTTCGGCGACAGCCTGAAATTCAAGTATTCGCGCGACGAGGCAGGGCGCATCGTGTTCTTTGGCCTGCTCGCGGCGTTGCTGATCAAGTTCGTGGCGCTGACCGGCCCCTTCTGCCTGCCGTTCCTGCAGCGCAGCAGTTGGCAGGCGCTGCGCACCTACCTGCGCGAGTTTCGGCCATTTGCCTGGGCGGCGGCGGTCTACCTGTTGGTACTGATGCTGTTCTTCATCGGTCAGCAGTTCATGAACGGTCGTTACCTGAGCTTCCTGAACCTGTTGGCGGTGCCGCTGCTGGCAGTCGGTGCGCTGTTGTTCGCCCAGCGTTTCCCGCGACTGGGCAAGGCGCTGGTGGTGGTTGGCGTACTGGTGATGCTGGCCAACGTGATTTCCACCGGTGCGGGCAAGCCGCAGATCGTCGAGGCTGGCCGCTGGATCGCCGGTAATGTCGACCCGCAGGCCAAGGTCTACTACGAGGATGCGCGAGTCGCCTACTACGCAGGCCGTGGCTACCCGGCGATCCAGCCGCGCGAGCGCGAGTTCGACGGCACCGAGGCCGAGCGCTTCAGCTACTTCGCCATCGAGGCGCGGGCCGATGAGCCGTGGTTGACCGCCTGGCTGGAAAAGCACCAGTTGCGCGTGCTGGCCAGCTTCTCCAACCGCAAGAAGGCAACGTTCGTGGTGATCGGCCGCTGATCCTTCAGCCGAGCAACTGGCGCAGGTTGGCCAGCAGGCGCGGACGGGGCTTGTGCTGGCCCCGCTCCAGCTCCTGGCGATAGCCCGACAGGAAGGTTTCGCCGGCGTCTTCGCCGAGCAGCCACTGGCGGTCCTGCGGGTAGCGCAGCATGTGGTGGAAGTTGCGCTCGCGCTGGCTGTCGCGCAGTGCCCAGTGTTGGCGTTGCAGGTCGGCGATATCGATCAGGCCCAGCTCGTTCTGCGGGGTGAGTACCACGTTGCCCAGGTGCAGCGAGCGGAAATACACCCCCGCTTCATGCAGGCGCGCGACGAAGCGTCCGAACTGCACGTGCAGTGCCTGGGCTTGCGCCGGATCGTCCAGCAGTTGGCGCAAGGTCTGGCCGGGCAGCGGGCGGTAGTAGACCGCGTCGCGGGCGATGCTGGCGATGCGGTAGGTGGCGATGATGTCGGGGCAGGGTATGCCCAGTCGGGTCAGGCGCTGGGCGTTGCGCGCGAAGCGCCCGGCATACGGGAACAGCAGTGCAGAACTGAGCAGGCGCTTGCGCCGGAACAGCTTGAGCATCAATCCGTCACGCAAGCGCAGCACCTTGTCGCCGGAACCGTCGGCTTCGAGCACTTGCGCGCCCTCGCGCAGTGCCAGGTAGGTGGGGTGATCCAGTGCTTGCATGTGTAACCTCCGATCAACAGGTCGGCTATCTTAGCCGACTTGTCCTGGCATCGCCGCTACCGGGTTTCATTGGGGGAAAAACGCCCTGTGATATGATCCCCGCCTCATTTTCGTGTGCGGATTCCCATGAGCAGTCCTGAACCTCGCCCCCAGTCCACATTGGCGATCTATTTCCGCCTGCTGACCTATGTGCGGCCCTACATCGGGCTGTTCCTGCTCAGCATTGCCGGCTTTTTGCTGTTCGCCTCGACGCAGCCGATGCTGGCCTACATCCTCAAATACTTCGTCGATGGTCTGGCCAACCCGGACGCGGTGTTGTTCCCCAACAACCCTTACCTGGGGGAGCTGCGCCTGTTGCAGGCGGTGCCGCTGATGATCGTGGCCATTGCCGCCTGGCAGGGTATCGGCTCGTACCTGGGCAACTACTTCCTGGCGCGTGTTTCGCTTGGACTGGTGCATGACCTGCGCGTGGTGCTGTTCAACAAGCTGCTCGAACTGCCTAACCAATACTTCGACAAGCACAACTCCGGGCACCTGATCTCGCGCATCACCTTCAACGTCACCATGGTCACTGGCGCGGCCACCGATGCGATCAAGGTGGTGATCCGTGAAGGCATGACCGTGGTGTTCCTGTTCGTCACCTTGTTGTGGATGAACTGGAAGCTGACCCTGGTGATGGTGGCGATCCTGCCGATCATCGCCCTGATGGTCAGCAGCACCAGCCGCAAGTTCCGCAAGCAGAGCAAGAAGATCCAGGTCTCGATGGGCGATGTCACCCACGTTGCCTCCGAGACCATCCATGGCTATCGCGTGGTGCGCAGCTTCGGCGGCGAAACCTACGAGAAAGCGCGCTTCCAGCAAGCCAGCCAGAGCAACACCGAGAAGCAGCTGTCGATGACCAAGACCGGTGCGGTCTACACCCCGACGCTGCAACTGGTTACCTACAGCGCCATGGCGGTGGTCATGTTCCTGGTCCTGCTGCTGCGCGGCGAGGCCTCAGCCGGTGACCTGGTGGCCTACATCACTATGGCTGGCCTGCTGCCCAAGCCGATCCGTCAGCTTTCGGAGGTCAGCTCGACCATCCAGCGCGGTGTGGCCGGTGCCGAGAGCATCTTCGAGCAGCTCGACGAAGAGGCCGAGGTAGACAACGGCACCATCGAGCGCGAGCGCCTGCAAGGCCGCCTCGAAGTGCGCAACCTGAGCTTCGAGTACCCCGGCACTGACAAGAAAGTGCTCGATGACATCAGTTTCGTCGTCGAACCCGGGCAGATGGTGGCGCTGGTCGGGAGATCCGGCAGCGGCAAGTCGACCCTGGCTGGGCTGATTCCGCGCTTCTACCAGCACGAGCACGGGCAGATCCTGCTCGACGGCGACGAAGTGCAGGCCTTCACCCTGCGCAACCTGCGCCGGCACATCGCGCTGGTGAGCCAACAGGTGACCCTGTTCAACGACACCGTGACCAACAACATCGCCTATGGCGACCTGGCCGGGGCGCCGATCGAAGCGGTGCACAAAGCGGCCAGCGAAGCCTACGCCGATGAGTTCATCCGCAAGATGCCGCAGGGTTACGACACCCTGGTCGGCGAAAACGGCGTGCTGCTCTCCGGTGGCCAGCGCCAGCGTCTGGCGATTGCCCGAGCACTGCTCAAGGATGCACCCTTGCTGATCCTCGACGAGGCCACCTCGGCGCTGGACACCGAGTCCGAGCGCCATATCCAGGCGGCCCTCGACCATGTCGTGCAGAACCGCACGACCCTGGTCATCGCCCACCGCCTGTCGACCATCGAGAAGGCCGACCTGATCCTGGTCATGGAAGACGGCCGCATCGTCGAGCGGGGTTCGCACAACGAGCTGCTGGCCCGCAACGGCCACTACGCACGCCTGCATGCCCGCGAGTTCGAGGATGGCGAGCAAGGCAAACCGGCACAGGCGACCGATGCATGCTGAGGCTGTTGCGCAGTTGGCGTGAGCGGGGCTGGCAGGAGATCGACGCGGCGCAGTACGCCCAGGCCTGGTATCGCTTCGGCGGCAGCGTTGCCACTCACCCCGAAGTGGTGGCGCGTCTGTCGGCCTTCCTCGACGTGCCGGTGCGTTACCTGGGCTGGTTCATCGAGGGCCAGTTGCAGGCGGCGATGCCGTGTTCGGGGCAGTACCTGGCCCTGGCCAAGGAAGTGCTCAAGCGCGAGGGCAAGCGCCACCTGCTGGACCTGGGCAATGCCGAGGTGATTCTGCCGGTCGCCGCCGGCGTGCAGGTCCCGGTGCGCCAGCGCATGCGCTATGTCTCCGAGCTTAACGCGGGCTCCCTGAGCACCCTGCGCAGCCAGCCCGAGGGCCTGGCCCTGGCCCGCGAGCCTGAGGACTACTCGAAGAAGTTCCGCTACAACCAGCGCCGCGAGCTGCGTCTGCTCGAAGAAGCGGGCGGGGTCATGCGGCCGATGGCTGAATTTACCCCTGCCGAGCAGGCGGCCATGTACACCGACCTGTTCGAGCGTCGCTGGGGCTTCGAGGTGGCGGGCAAGCAGGGGCTGGTCGAGGTGTTCACCCTGTTGCGCGAATTCATGACAGGCTCCGTGGCCTTGCTGGACGGTGCGCCAGTGGCGATCCAGGTGCTGTACCGGGTCGAGGCGCCGCAATGGGTGTCGCTGGAATACATCAATGGTGGGGTCGATCCGCAGAGCCGGGAATTTAGTCCCGGTAGCGTGCTGAGCTTCGTCAATACCCAGCAGGCCTGGGCCGATGCCAGGGCGCTGGGCAAGCCGCTGCGCTACTCGTTCGGCCGCGCCGATCGTGAATACAAGGACCGCTGGTGCCGCACCGTGCCGGTCTATCAGGTCTGATGCCATGAGTGCACGCAAGCAACAGTTGTTGAAAGTCCACCGTCGCAACAAGCGTATCGCCCTGTTGCTGGCGCTGCTGGCCTTGCTGGTGGTGGGGGTGGTCCTGGCCTGGTGGCTGGTGCCGCTGCTCATGCTGGTGGGCTGGGTCGCCCATGAGGCGTGGTTTGCCGATCACCTGTTCTACCGTGGCAGCGACGACTACCAGTACTGCTTCCCCGAGGACGCTCAGAGCCAGGCGGCGATCATCGAAGGCGGACGCTTGAAACTGGCTGGCGAACTGCCTCCCGGCGAGACCTTGGTGCTGGCCGTGCGCGTGCGCCATACGTGGCTCGGGCGTTGGCTGGACCCGTTCGTCGAGGTGGGCGATGACCGCCAGGACTTCGAGCGTGGCGTCGATGGCGTGCGCTACCTGAACCTGTCTGGCCAGCGCGATGCTTTGGCCCGTGGCGAACTGACGGTGCGTGGCCGTCGCTGCCGCGTGGCCACCGAGGCCACCTTGCACGTCATGGCAAGTCCCGATTTCACCCGTCAGCGCACGCTGATCCTCGCGCCGCATGCCGACGACGCGGAGCTGGCCGCGTTCGGTTACTACAGCCGCTGCCCGGAGGTGGCCATCGTTACCCTCACCCAGGGCGAGATCGAGGCCGAGAACTACCAGCGACTGGGCTTGGACAAGGCTGGCGCTGCCCGCCTGAAGGGCCGCCTGCGCAGTTGGGACAGCCTGGCGGTGCCGCTGTGGGGCGGGGTCAAGGCCAGTCATTGCGTACAGCTGGGTTATTACTGTCTGCAACTGCCGGCCATGGCCGCCGAACCGGACAAGCCCATGGCATCGCGCGAGTCGGGCGAGGGCGATATCCGCAGCGTGCGCCAGCACAACCCGCTGAGCCTGCCGGGCGATTGCGATGGGGCGCCGACCTGGAGCAATCTGGTCGCCGACCTGGTGGCACTGCTCGAGCACTACCGGCCCGAGGTGGTCGTTACCCCGCACCCTGAACTCGACCCGCATGCCGATCACGTGGCTACCACCCAGGCGATTTTCCAGGCCATCGCCCTGAGCGCGCATAAGCCGACCACAGCGTTGTTCTACGCCAACCACCTGCACGACAACGACCGCTGGCCCATGGGCCCGGCCGGTATGGGTATCGCATTACCTCCGGCAATCGAGCCGTTGCCCGCCGACCGCCTGTGGAGCCCACTGCTCGATCCGGCGCGCCAGTTGGACAAGGCCATGGCCTTGGGTATGCAGCATGACTTGCAGGGACCGCTGTCGTTCAAGCGCCGTTTGCGCCGCCAGATCCAGCGCCTGCTGGCCGGGCGCACCTGGCCGGCCACGGGCGACAACGAGTTCTTGCGCAAGGCGGTTCGCCGGCACGAGCTGTTCTGGGTGCGGCGGATCTTGAGTTGAAGTGGTGGGATTAGGCCTGTGCTAATATCCCGCCCCTGTTCATTCTGTCTGATGGGTTGTCCATGAAGTTGTCCATGCCGCGTTTCGATCAAGCCCCGGTTCTGGTGGTCGGCGATGTCATGCTCGACCGCTACTGGCATGGCGGTACTTCGCGTATTTCGCCGGAGGCACCAGTGCCGGTGGTCAAGGTCGACCAGATCGAGGATCGTCCGGGCGGCGCGGCCAACGTCGCGCTGAACATCGCGGCGTTGGGTGCACCCGCGGCGTTGGTCGGCGTCACCGGCCAGGACGAGGCAGCCGATAGCCTGGCCAATAGCTTGCAGGCAGCCGGCGTGCGTTCGGTCTTCCAGCGTATCGCCCACCAGCCGACCATCGTCAAGCTGCGGGTCATGAGCCGTCACCAGCAACTGCTGCGCATCGACTTCGAGGAACCCTTCGCCACCGATGCGCTGTCGCTGAGTGCCGAGGTCGACAGCCTGCTTGATGGGGTCAAGGTGCTGGTGCTGTCCGACTACGGCAAAGGTGCGTTGAAGAACCACCAGGCGCTGATCGAGGCCGCGCGCGCCAAGCACATTCCGGTGCTGGCCGACCCGAAGGGCAAGGATTTTTCCATCTACCGTGGCGCCAGCCTGATCACCCCCAACCTGAGCGAGTTCGAGACCATCGTTGGTCGTTGCAGCGATGAGGCCGAGCTGGTTGCCAAGGGGCTGAAGCTGCTCGAGGAGCTCGACCTGGGGGCCTTGCTGGTCACCCGTGGCGAGCATGGCATGACCCTGCTGCGCACCGGCCACCCGGCGCTGCACTTGCCGGCGCGTGCCCGTGAAGTGTTCGATGTGACCGGTGCCGGCGACACCGTGATTTCCACCCTGGCCGCCGCGATCGCTGCCGGTGAAGACCTGCCCCACGCCGTGGCCCTGGCCAACTTGGCCGCGGGTATAGTGGTTGGCAAGCTGGGTACCGCTGCGATCAGTGCCCCCGAGCTGCGTCGCGCGATCCAGCGCGAAGAAGGCTCCGAGCGCGGTGTGCTGGGCCTGGAACAACTGCTGCTGGCCATCGACGATGCGCGTGCGCACAACGAGAAGATCGTCTTCACCAACGGCTGCTTCGACATCCTGCACGCCGGCCACGTGACCTACCTGGAGCAGGCCCGCGCGCAAGGTGATCGCCTGATCGTCGCCATCAACGACGATGCTTCGGTCAGTCGCCTGAAAGGCCCTGGCCGGCCGATCAACAGCGTCGACCGGCGCATGGCCGTGCTGGCCGGGCTCGGGGCCGTGGACTGGGTCATCAGTTTCCCTGAGGCTACCCCGGAGAACCTGCTGCGCCAGGTCAAGCCGGACGTGCTGGTCAAGGGCGGCGACTATGGCATCGATCAGGTGGTTGGCGCGGATATCGTCAAGGCCTATGGCGGCACCGTGAAAGTCCTGGGGCTGGTAGAAAACAGCTCCACCACAGCGATCGTCGAGAAGATCCGCAAGCACTGACGCCTCTCGCGTCACAGGCCTGTCCTGCTATTCAGGCGTGCAGTAGCCATTTACTGGCTGCTGCACGTCTGAAAAACCTCGCAAAGACCTTAAAGGTTCTTCACTCTCTGCCGATAAAGCGCGTGCCGCAGCGCATGGGCCGTGAACCGGTGTCTGCATACGGTAACGATATCGCAGTCGGTCGTCGTGCCTGCCAGGTATGCCAGGACGCTGACCGACGCTAATTAGCTGTGAGGGGTGCTAGGTGGACTCAGGGATGAGGGCCGGAGGCGCGACGAACGCGTTTCGTCGTGACATCAATGGATTGCGCGCATGGGCGGTGATGGCGGTGGTGCTCTACCACTTTGCCGTGAGTGGTATCGGCGGCGGGTTCGTCGGGGTAGACGTGTTCTTCGTCATCTCTGGCTACCTGATGTTCGGGATCATCAGCAGCGGGCTTGAGCGCGGTGACTTCTCGGTCTGGCGTTTCTACCTGGCGCGTGCCCGGCGCATCGTGCCGGCGCTGTTCGTGTTGTGCGTTGTGATGTTGCTGGCCGGGTGGTTCTTCCTGATGCCTGAGGAGTACCGGGTGCTGGGTCGGCATGTCCGGGAGAGCCTGACGTTTGCCTCCAACGTGCGTTACTTCAAGGAGTCTGGCTACTTCGACGTGGCCTCCCAGGAGAAGTGGCTGTTGCACACCTGGTCGCTCTCGGTGGAGTGGCAGTTCTACCTGATTCTGCCCCTGGTGCTGATGCTGCTGGCCCGGTTCCTGCCAGGGCGGCGCGGGGTCATGGGGGTCGTGGGTGCGTTGTTCGTGGTCTCGCTCGGGTTGTGCGTATGGCGTTCGAGTGTATCGCCCAGCGACGCCTTCTACCTGATCCAGAACCGTGCCTGGGAAATGCTCGCCGGTGCCATGGTGTACATGGCCGGACAGCGGGCGTTTTCGGGCTTGCAGCGGCGTGCCTTGGAGTTGCTGGGCTTCGCCCTGGTGATCGGCGCCATCGTGCTGTTCGACAAACATACCCTGTGGCCAAGCTGGCGCGCGGTGCTGCCGGTGCTGGGCAGTGCGCTGATCCTGTTGGCGGCCCGGCAAGATTCAGCCTGGACCGATAACGCCCCGGCGCAGTGGCTAGGTACCCGCTCGTACTCGATCTACCTGTGGCACTGGCCACTGGTGGTTGCCCTGGCGTACATGGACAAGGCTGCGGATCCGCTGTGGATCGCCATGGGCGTCATCGTATCGCTGCTGCTCGGTCACCTCTCTTACGTGTGGGTGGAAACCCCTGCCCAGCAGCGTCTGGGTCGTTTCACTGCCCGCCGTGCCGGTGCGGTGTTGGTGCTCGGGGTCGCGGCCATGATGGTGCTGGCGCAACAGGTACGCATGACCGGCATACCCAAGCGTCTCCCTGAAGCTGTGGCGCTGGTCGATGCCGAGCGCAACAACCACAACCCACGCCTGAAAGAATGCCTCGACCCCGACAAGTCCTGCCATTACGGGGAGGGCGCGACCCGCGCCATCCTGATTGGCGATAGCCATGCCGACGCCGTGGTCACGGCGTTGCAGGCGGCCTTGCCGCAGGCGCAGGGGAGCGTGTTGTTCCGTGGTGGCAGTGGCTGCCTGGTGACCTTTGGCATGCACAATGCGACGGGCAAGCGCTACTGCGACAAGCTCAACCATGACCTCGAAGAGGAATACACCCGCTACCCGGCGAATGTGCCGGTGGTAGTGGTCGGTCGCACTTCGCAGTACATCGGAGGTGGGGAGCCGAGCGAGTTCCGGCCATTGTTCAATCTCGGCGACGATTCGGTGACAGTCGACAAGGCCTTCCTCACAGAGTTCAAGCAACGTTACGTCGATACCATGTGCCGCCTGGCCAAGGACCGGCCGCTGTATCTCGTGCGACCGCTGCCGGAAATGCCTGGCAGCGTACCGACCCGTCTGGGGCGCGCGATGTTGTTGGGCAAGAGCGTCGAGATCAGCCTGCCGCTGGAGCGCTACCAGGCACGGCACGCGTTCGTGTGGGCGATGCAGGATGAAGTGGCGAGCCAATGCGGTGCGCACCTGCTCGATCCGTTGCCCTACCTCTGCGCGCAGGGCGCCTGTCAGGGTGTCGAGGCTGGCCGACCGCTGTACCGCGATGCCGATCACCTCAGCGAGTTTGGCAACCGTGCGTTGATTCCGATGTTCGGCCAGATCTTCCAGTTGTGATTGCCCGTCTGGGTACGGTACTGGCCGTGCTCAGGCGTGCAAGCGTGCCCGCCAGTCTTTCCAGCTGATGCGCTCGTCATGCACCAGCCAACCGTCCTGAGCGGCGAAGCTTTCCGATAGCCATACTCCATCGCTGGTGACCGGGCGCAGTTGGCCGTCGGTCAGGCTCAGCAGTTCGGCACCGGGGCGCTCCTGGTGCACCGGCAGCAGGAACAGGTCGGGCTGCTCGCGGTCCAGGCGTGCGATCAGTTGGCCCTCTTCCAGGTGTTCGTCGACATGCAGCAGGCTGAGCTGGCTGGTATCGCGCGGCAGCGTCAGGCGCAGGTCGTAGACCAGTTGTAGGGAGGCGGTCGGGGTGTGTACGTAGGCGCGTGGGCGTTCGATCAGTGGCAGGCGCGCGCAATGCACCGGCCGCGCTGCGCCCGACAGCGGGCTGAGGGTGAAGTGGGCATTTTGCCGGTAGCGCAGGGTGTGCTGATAAGGCGCGGGCATCCAGGTGTCGCCGAAGCGTCCGGCAAGCCAGCCTTCCGGCGTTTCCAGCAGGCATTCTTCAGCGACTTCCTGCAGGGCCGTGAGCAACGGCAGGTTGAGTTCGTGGGCCGGTACGTAGCCGGAGATCAGCTTGAGCACCACGTCGCCACGATCCTGGCGTTGCTGGCGTACCAGTACCCAGTAGTCACGGCCTTGCCATTCCAGGGTCAGGCGCACCGAAACGCCCAAGTTGGCCAACTCGATGACGAAGCATTCGCTGTTGGGCAGCTCGATGGCCTTGCGCCGTTGCAGGGTCTGGGCGAAGTTCTGGGGAGCACCGATGCCTTGGTACGTGAGGCCATCGGGGGTGGCCTCTACGTGCAACGCCAGGGTCTTGAAGTCGCTTGGGTTCTTGCGGATCAGCGTACGCGGCACGAGGCTCCTCCTTGCGTTGGGCCCGCCAGGCGCTTCAGTGGCGACCGAGGATGCGGGCGACGGTGGCCACGTTATGGGCCAGGTGGATGGGGTTGATGGTGCCGACGATGGCACTGCTCACGCCGGGGTGGGCGAACAGCAGCTCGAAACTGGCCTGCACCGGATCGACGCCGGGTGCCAGGCAGGCATGACCGCTGGCCAGGGCCTTTTTCACCAGGATCGCCTTGCCGTGTTCGGCAGCGTAGTCCAGCACTGGGCGTTCCGCCTGTTCGTTGAGGTTGTAGGTGACCATGGCGCAGTCGCCTTGCTCCAGGGCCTTAAGCCCGCCGGCGACGGTTTTGCCGGAGAAACCATAGCCGAGGATCTTGCCCTCCTGCTTGAGTGCGGCGAGGGTGTCGTACACCTCGGCTTGCTCGAGAATCGCCAGGTCGTTGCCGTCTGAGTGCACCAGCACCAGCTCGATGCGGTCGGTTTCCAGACGCTTGAGGCTGCGCTCCACCGAGCGTCGGGTGTGGGCAGCGCTGAAGTCGAAGTGCGACAGGCCGTCGTCGAATTCCTCGCCGACCTTGCTGACGATCACCCACTGTTCGCGCTGGCCACGCAGCAGCGGGCCGAGGCGCTCTTCGCTGCGGCCATAGGCCGGTGCGGTGTCGAGTAGATTGATACCCAGCTCGCGGGCCTGAGCCAGCAGCAGACGCGCGGCATCGTCGTCGGGGATGGTGAAGCCGCTGGGGTACTTGACGCCTTGGTCGCGGCCGAGCTTGACCGTGCCCAGGCCCAGCGGCGAGACGCGCAGGCCGGTGCTGCCCAGGGCGCGGTGATGATCGTGCAGGGTCGGCAGGCTCATGGCAGCAGTTGCTCCCACGCAGGCACGCCCAGTGGCGGGCGTGGCAGGTCGGTAAGGTCGGCTTTGGCCAGCGGGCGGATAGCGTCGCGCTCGAAGCTCGCCAGCACGCGGTCGGCGAAATCCGGGGCCAGGGCCAGCTTGGTCGGCCAGCCCACCAGCAGGCCTTGCTGTTCGGCGAGGAAGGCGTTGTCGGGGCGCACCAGGCCCGACTGTGCCGGTTCGGCGCGCTCGACACGCAGGGTCGCCCAGCGCACTTGGGTCTGGTCGACCCAGGGCAGCAGGCCGGCGATTTCCTGTTGTGCGGCTGCAATCTGCGCTGCCGGCTCACGGGCCACGCCGTCGGCTTCGGCCAGATCACCGCCCAGGTACCATACCCATTGGCCGTCGGCGGCCGGGTGGGTGGTCACGGTGACCCGTGGCTTGGGCCCGCCACCCAGGCAGTGGGCATACAGCGGCTTGAGGTTGGGGCCTTTGGCCATGACCATGTGCAGGGGGCGGCGCTGCATGGCCGGTTGCTCCAGGCCGAGTGCATGCAGCAGCGCCTCGGTGCCGCCGCCGGCGCTGAGCACTACGCGCTGGGCGCGAATCTCGCGGCCATCGACGCGCAGGCCGACCAGTGCGTCGGCCTCATGCAGCGGTTCGATATGCTCGCCGGCCAGCAGGCTGTCGCCGGCCAGTTGCGCGAGGTTGGCCAGCAGGCTCGGCACGTCGATGACCAGTTCGGCCAGGCGGTAAACCTTGCCCTTGAATGCGCGGTCCTGCAGGGCCGGTGGCAGTTGCTCACCCTTGACCTGATCGACCCGGCCGCGTACGGCCTTGCTGGCGAAGAAGCTGGTGAGGTTGCCGGCCAGGGTGCCGGGGCTCCACAGGTAGTGGGCATCGGACAGTAGGCGAGTACTGCTGAGGTCCAGTTCGCCCGTGCCGGCCAGCGCCTCACGCCAGCGTCGTGGCATATCGGCGATGGCCTCGGAGGCCCCGGTCAGGGCGCCGTGCAGGGCATATTTGGTGCCACCGTGAATGATCCCCTGCGACTTGATGGTCTGCTCGCCGCCAAGGCTCGCGCGCTCCACCAGTACCGTCGAATAACCCAGCCGGCGCAGGCGGGCATTGAGCCAAAGGCCTGCGACCCCGGCGCCGACGATCAGTACGTCAGTGGAAATGGCGGATGGCATGGGGGCACCTCTAAAGCGGGATAGGTGCGCAGTATACATTCACATGGGAGCAGGGATCAGTGTCCGGCGGTATTGGAGAACACCTGGATCACCACCACCCCTGCAACGATCATGGCCATGCCCAGCATCGCCGGCACATCGAGTTTCTGCCCGTAGATCACCAGCGCCGCGACGCTGATCAGCACGATGCCCAGCCCCGACCAGATGGCGTAGGCGATGCCCACCGGAATGCTGCGCACCACCAGGGTGAGCATCCAGAACGCCACGCCGTAGCCGCACACCATCAACAGCAAGGGCAGCGGCGTGTTCAGGCCCTTGACGGCTTTCATGGAGGCAGTGGCGATGACTTCGGCGCAGATGGCGATGGCGAGATAGGTGTAGGCGTTCATGGCAGATCCTCCGTTTCTGGCTGGGCATTCTAGGGCAAGCCTGGATGCGGTAAAGTCATTAGCTATCTGAATTGGAGATAGGTTGCTAATGACCGAGCAATGGAACCTTGAACAACTGCGCTTGTTCGTGCGCACGGCCGAGTTGCGTTCGTTTTCTGCTGTCGCCCGCGAGCAGCATAAGGCGCAATCGGCGGTGAGCAGTGCCATCGCGCTGCTGGAGGCAGACCTGGGCGTGACCCTGTTCGAACGCAGCAGCGGTCGCCAGCCACGCCTGACCGAGAATGGCGCCGCGTTGCTTGAGGACGCCCGTGAACTGCTGCGTCAATGCGAGCGTCTGGATGGCCGCGCGCTGGCGCTGATGCGCGGCCAGGAGGCGCTGCTGCGAGTGGCCCAGGACGAGGCCATGCCCTACCAACCGGTGATCGACAGCCTCGACGAACTGGCCACGCGCTACCCCTACCTTGAAGTGCAACTGGCCAGTGGCGCCCAGGGTGATGTGGCGCGCAAGCTGGTGGAGCGGCGCGCCGACCTTGGCCTGTTTTTCCATCATGAGAGCATCCCGGCGTCACTTGAGCGGCGTGCCCTTGGCAGTGTCGAGATGGTGACGGTGTGCGCTATTGACCATCCGCTGGCGCGTCTCGACTACGTGAGCTGCCAGCAATTGGCGCGGCACCGGCAGTTGTTGATCACGCCACAGCAAAGTGGCTACCCCGGCGGCGAAGTGGCCAGTCCGCAGGTCTGGCGCGCCGATAGCTTCTACGCCATGGCCGAACTGCTGATGCGCGGCCTGGGCTGGGCCTGGCTACCGCGCCATGTGGTGCAGTACCCCACTTACCAGACGCAGATGGTCGAGTTGGTCAGCGAATGGCGCCCCCCGGCGTTGGTCGCCGAGCTGGCCTGGCGCCGCGACGAGCCCTTGGGCCCGGCTGCGCAATGGCTGGCTGAGCGCTTTGCGGTGCACTTGCGTGCGATCGGGTAAACTCCGCCGCCATGAACAGAACCCTCTATACCTTGCTGTTTCACCTGGGCCTGCCGCTGGTGGCGCTGCGCCTGTATCTGCGTGGGCGCAAGGCGCCGGCATACCGCGCGCGCGTTCTTGAGCGCTTCGCCTTCAAACTGCCCGCGATCAAGCCTGGCGGTATCTGGGTGCATGCGGTGTCGGTGGGTGAGAGCATCGCCGCTGCGCCCATGGTTCGCGCGTTGCTCAAGCAGTACCCGGACGTGCCGATCACCCTCACCTGCATGACCCCGACCGGCTCCGAGCGGATCCTTGCGATGTTCAAGGACGAGCCGCGGGTGCAGCATTGCTACCTGCCCTACGACCTGCCGTGGGCGGCGGGGCGTTTCCTCGATCATGTGCGCCCGACGTTGGGCATCATCATGGAAACCGAGCTGTGGCCGAACCATATCCACCAGTGCGCCAGGCGCGGGATTCCGGTGGCGCTTGCCAATGCGCGGCTGTCGGCGCGTTCGGCGCGTGGTTATGCGCGTTTTGCCGGATTGACCCGGCCGATGCTTGAGCAGATGAGCCTGATCGCCGTGCAGACTGAAACCGAGGCGCAGCGTTTTCGCGACTTGGGCGCGCGCCCTGCCTGCGTGCAGGTGACCGGCTCGATCAAGTTCGACTTGAAAGTGGACGAACAACTGCTGCCCCGCGCCCGTGCGCTGCGCGAGCAGTGGGGCGCCATCCAGCGCCCGGTGTGGATCGCGGCCAGTACCCATGAGGGTGAGGACGCGCTGGTGCTCGATGCCCATCGCCGCTTGCTCGACGTGCATGGCGATGCCTTGCTGATTCTGGTGCCGCGCCACCCGGAGCGTTTCAACGCCGTGCATGCCCTGTGCGCCGAGCGTTTTGCCACGCTGCGTCGCTCCAGCGGTGATGTGCTGTCGGCGCAGACCCAGGTGTTGGTGGGTGACACCATGGGCGAGTTGCTGTTCCTGTACGCCGTGGCGGATATCGCCTTCGTTGGCGGCAGCCTGGTGGCCACGGGTGGGCACAACCCGCTGGAGCCTGCTGCGCTGGCATTACCGGTGATCATGGGACCGCATGTGTTCAACTTCCTCGAAATCAGCGCGATGTTGCGTGATGCGGGGGCGTTGAAGCAGGTCGATGATGCCGAGGGCTTGGCCGCCGAGGTACGCCGCCTGATCGAGCTACCGCAGGACGCCCGGCGCATGGGCGAGGCGGGTAGGGCGGTGATGCAGGCTAATCAGGGGGCATTGCAGCGGTTGTTGGATGGGGTGGCGAAACTCATTAGCTGACATCTTCGCTGGCTTCTTCGCGGGCAAGCCAGCTCCCATAGGGACATCACAAACTTCAAGGCTTGTGCTGTACCTGTGGGAGCTGGCTTGCCCGCGAAGAATCCAGCGCCGGTATCATGGCCTGCGTTCGAAATTCTTCGCCGCCGCTGCCGCCAAATCCGGTGGCAGGAAGTCCCGGTCCGGGTTGTAGTCGGCTTTCAGGTAGCGCCCCAGGTCTTGCAGGTCCTGCGGACTCAGGGTTCCGGCGGCCTGCTTCAGGCGCAGGTTGTCGAGGATGTAGTCGTAGCGACTGTTGTTGTAGTCGCGCACCGAGGTGTACAGCTGGCGCTGGGCATCGAGCACGTCGACGATGTTGCGGGTACCCACCTGGTAGCCGATTTCGGTGGCTTCCAGCGCGCTCTGGTTGGAGATGATCGACTGTTTGCGCGCTTGCACCTGTTCCACATCGGTGTTTACCGCGCGGTGCAGGTTGCGGGTGTTTTCTACTACCTGGCGGCGCAGGCTCTCGCGCTGCTGCTCGCTCTGGCTCAAGCGAGCGTAGGCCTCGCGCACCTGCGAACTGGTCAGCCCGCCGCTGTAGATCGGGATGCTCAACTGCAAGCCAACGCTGGTCTGCTCGACGTCACCGCCATAACGCACGCCAGCTTGCGGTGCGGGGTTGGTGAAGCCGAGGCTGTCGTTGTCAC
The DNA here is from genome assembly GCF_048068415.1 of Pseudomonas sp. NY15463. Taxonomy (NCBI): domain Bacteria; kingdom Pseudomonadati; phylum Pseudomonadota; class Gammaproteobacteria; order Pseudomonadales; family Pseudomonadaceae; genus Pseudomonas; species Pseudomonas sp. NY15463. The sequence goes on along the minus strand of NZ_JBLUQD010000004.1, from coordinate 180,874 downwards.
CTTTCTGGTACTTGGCCACGGCGTCCAGCGTTGGGGCATGGCCGGCCTTGCGTTGGCGCAGGGTCTGTTCGGCGGCCGCGACGGCTTGGTTGGTGGCTTGCAGGTTGAGGTTCTGGCGCCCAGCGGTTTCGACCCAGGCCTTGGCGTCGTTGGGGGTCGGCACCTGCACCGGCAGGCTGTGCACCACGCCCTGGATCGAGCTGTACTGGCGGTTGGTGAGGGTGACCAGCGCCTCGAAGGCGTCCTGCACCCGGCGCTCGGCGATCAACCGGTTGGCCCGTGCGGTGTCGTAGCTGGCCTGGGACTGGAGCACGTCGGTCTTGTCGGACAGGCCCACGTCGAAACGCTCGTTGGACTGGTCGAGCTGGCGCTTGAAGGCGGCTTCCTCGGCCTTGGTCGAGGCCAGGTTGTCCTGGGCGCGCAGCACGGCGAAGTAACTTTCGGCGGTTTGCAGGATCAGGTTCTGTTCGGTGGCTGACAGTTCCAGCACGGCTTGCTCGTTGACCGCTTCGGCGGCTTGCAACTGGAACCAGCGGTCGGCGCGGAAGATCGGTTGGGCCAGGGTCGCGCTCCAGGTGTTGCCGCTACGGTTGGAGGTCATCGACGGTTCGTCCAACTGGGTGCGCGTGTTCATCATCTCGGCGCCTGCCGACAGGTTCGGCAACAGGCCGGCGCGCGCCTGTGGCACCACCTCGCGGCGTGCGCCGTAGTCGGCGCGGGCGGCGGCCAGGTCGGCATTGTTGTCCACTGCCTCCTGATAGACGCTGACCAGGTCCGTCTTGACCGTGGTGGGCGGGTCCATTGCCCAGGCCGCGCCGTTGGACGCACAGGACACGGCAATCGCCAGTGAAAGTTTGCGCAGCATAGGGCAATCCTTGATCAGGTTCTTATTTACTGTACTTTCGAGTATCGAAACGATGCGCCAGTGTAGTGCCATGTGTCCTCGGCAACAATCCATGCGTTGCCATTCATCACGGCAGGCTCGACACGCTTGGCTTTGTCGGCCACTCCAGCTTAGACTGCGCACGTTCTTGTCGGGGTGCCTTGAAGCAAAGGCTGAGATCGCAGAGGTGCGGATCCCGTTGAACCTGATCAGGTTAGCGCCTGCGTAGGGAACAAGATTGCTCTCCTTCCCGGGAGCCTCTTGTGCCAGGTCCGGGATTGTCGACGCTCATGCTCGATGGCACTCCCAGTATCCGGCACTGCACTCATCAAGGGGTGCGTCCGCGTCCTTCAGGTTCTTCCCCGACATTCCGCCCGCTGGAAGCCGTCTGGAGAGCCTGTGATGAGCAAACAAGAAAAAACGATCCACCTCAGCGAGTCGGCGCAAGTCGACCAGCAGTCCGTGCAGCCGCTGCCCAATTCGCGCAAGGTGTATGTCCAGGGTTCGCGCCCCGACATCCGCGTGCCCATGCGCGAGATCAGCCTGCATGACACCCCCACCGACTTCGGCGGCGAGAAGAACGCCCCGGTATTGGTCTACGACACCTCCGGCCCTTATACCGATCCCAGCGTCATCATCGATGTACGCAAGGGCCTGGGCGATGTGCGCTCGGCCTGGATCGACGCGCGTGGCGACACCGAGCGCCTCGAGGGCCTGAGTTCGAACTTCGGCCAGCAACGCCTGAGCGACCCTGAGTTGACCCAGCTGCGCTTCGCCCACGTGCGCAACCCGCGCCGGGCCAAAGCCGGTGCCAACGTTACGCAGATGCACTACGCGCGCCAGGGCATCATTACCGCCGAGATGGAATACGTCGCCATCCGCGAGAACATGAAGCTCCAGGAAGCCCGCGCTGCGGGCCTGCTCGACCAGCAGCACGCCGGGCACAGCTTCGGCGCGAGCATCCCGAAAGAGATCACCCCCGAGTTCGTGCGTGAAGAGATCGCCCGTGGTCGCGCGATCATCCCCGCCAACATCAACCACGCCGAGCTTGAACCGATGATCATCGGTCGCAACTTCCTGGTGAAGATCAACGGCAACATTGGCAACAGCGCGCTGGGTTCCTCGATCGAGGAAGAGGTCGCCAAGCTGACCTGGGGCATCCGCTGGGGGTCGGACACGGTGATGGACCTGTCCACCGGCAAGCATATCCATGAAACCCGCGAGTGGATCATCCGCAACTCGCCGGTGCCGATTGGCACCGTGCCGATCTACCAGGCCCTGGAGAAGGTCAACGGTGTGGCCGAGGACCTGACCTGGGAGCTGTTCCGCGACACCCTGATCGAACAGGCTGAGCAGGGCGTGGACTACTTCACCATCCACGCAGGCGTGCTTTTGCGGTATGTGCCGCTGACCGCCAAGCGCGTCACCGGCATCGTCAGCCGGGGTGGTTCGATCATGGCCAAGTGGTGCCTGGCGCACCACAAAGAGAACTTCCTGTACACGCACTTCGACGAGATCTGCGAAATCATGAAGGCCTACGACGTCAGCTTCTCGTTGGGCGATGGCCTGCGTCCGGGCTCGATTGCCGATGCTAACGACGCGGCCCAGTTCGGCGAGCTGGAGACCTTGGGCGAACTGACCAAGATCGCCTGGAAGCACGATGTACAGTGCATGATCGAAGGCCCCGGCCATGTGCCGATGCAGTTGATCAAGGAGAACATGGACAAGCAGCTGGCGTGCTGCGACGAGGCGCCGTTCTACACCCTCGGCCCGCTGACCACCGACATCGCCCCCGGCTATGACCACATTACCTCGGGCATTGGGGCGGCGATGATCGGCTGGTTCGGCTGCGCCATGCTCTGCTATGTCACGCCCAAGGAACACTTGGGCCTGCCGAACAAGGATGACGTCAAGACCGGGATCATCACCTACAAGATCGCGGCCCACGCTGCCGACTTGGCCAAAGGCCACCCTGGCGCGCAGATCCGCGACAACGCGCTGTCCAAGGCGCGCTTCGAATTCCGTTGGGAAGACCAGTTCAACCTGGGCCTGGATCCGGACACCGCCCGCGCGTTCCACGACGAGACGCTGCCCAAGGAGTCGGCCAAGGTCGCGCACTTCTGCTCGATGTGCGGGCCGAAGTTCTGCTCGATGAAGATCACCCAGGAGGTGCGTGAATATGCCGCCAAGATCGACACTGTCGAGGTGACGGTCGAGCAGGGTATGCGCGAGCAGGCCGAGCGGTTCCGCCAGGAAGGCAGCCAGTTGTACCAGAAAGTCTAGGCAGCAAAAGCGGGGCCGCTTTGCGGCCCTTTCGCGGCACGAGGCCGCTCCTACAGGGGACCGCAATCTTCTGTAGGCGCGGCCTTGTGCCGCGATACGAGGACGTAGTCCTCGCCCCCATACTCACAATAACTCCGGCGAGCGCCAGCATGAGCACACCCAGCCACTTCTCACCCGACCACCCCGTTCCCAGTCAGCACCGCCAGTTCGGCGCCCGCGACCTGTTTTCGCTGTGGTTCTCTTTAGGCATCGGCCTGATGGTCCTGCAGGTCGGCGGTCTGTTGGCGCCCGGCCTGGGTCTGGCGGGATCGATCCTGGCGATCATGCTGGGCAGCGCCGTCGGTGTGCTGTTGCTGGCCTCGGCGGGGGTGATCGGCAGCGACACCGGCCTGTCGGCCATGGCCACTCTGCGCCTGACCCTGGGCGGTCACGGCGCGCGCCTGCCGGCACTGCTCAACCTGCTGCAACTGGTAGGCTGGGGCGCGTTCGAGATCATCGTCATGCGCGACGCCGCCGGCCTGCTGGGTGCGCGAACCTTTGGCGAGGGCAGCGTGTGGAGCAGCCCGCTGCTGTGGACGCTGTGCTTTGGCGCCTTGGCCACCTTGCTGGCGGTCAGCGGGCCGCTGACGTTCGTGCGCAAGGTGCTGCGCAAATGGGGCATCTGGTTGCTGCTGGGGGCTTGCCTGTGGCTGACCTGGAACCTGTTCGCCAAGGCCGATCTGGTCGACCTGTGGCGCCGTCCGGGCGATGGTTCGTTGTCGCTGGCGCTGGGTTTTGACATCGTTATCGCCATGCCGCTGTCGTGGTTGCCGCTGATCGCCGACTACTCGCGCTTCGGCAAGCGCGCCAGCCGGGTGTTCGGCGGCACCGCGCTGGGGTTCTTCATCGGCAACGCCTGGCTGATGAGCCTGGGTGTGGCCTATACCCTGGCCTTCGCCCCGAGTGGTGAAGTCAATGCGCTGCTGCTGGCACTGGCCGGTGCCGGGCTGGGCATCCCGCTGCTGCTGATTCTGCTGGACGAGTCGGAGAATGCCTTCGCCGACATCCACTCGGCGGCGGTATCCACGGGGCTGTTGGTGAAGCTCAAGGTCGAGCACCTGGCGCTGGCGATCGGCATGCTATGCACCTTGATCGCGCTGCTGGCGCCGCTGGCCCAGTACCAGAACTTCCTGTTGCTGATCGGTTCGGTGTTCGCGCCGCTGTTCGGCGTGGTGCTGGTGGACCACTTCCTGGTCCGCCGCCGCCGCCTGCCTGCACAGGTGTCGGGTCTGCACTGGCAAGCGCTGCTGGCGTGGGCGGTGGGGGTGGCGGCCTATCACCTGATGGCCGCCGAGGCACCGGAGCTTGGCGCGACCCTGCCGGCTCTGCTGCTGGCAGGGGTGCTGCATGGCCTGCTATCGCTCAGCCGCGGCCGGGAAACAGCTCGGGCCTGAGGACACCGTTCAGACGCGGGTAGGGGATCTTCAGCTCAACGTGGCCCATGGAGTAGGGCGCGATGGCATAGACCTCGTACTTGACCACTACCGCACCGTAGGTCAGGGCGATATGCGGCGAGCGCTTGAACGGCCAGGTCTTGACGAATTCGGGGTCCTTGTCCATTCCGGTGCTGATCTGCCAGGCGCGGTGCGACTCCTCGACGGTCTTCCAGAAGGTCTGCTCCTGGCCGGGCAGCAGCATGTCGTCCAGCGTGAGCACCTTGTCCAGCTTGCGTGAATAGTTGATGAAGCCGCGCCCCGGCATGCCGTGGGCGCCGCCGGTGTCGAGGTAGCTGGACAGCTCGATGATCACCAGGCCGTCATGCTGCTCGCGTACCTTGGCTTGCAGGTAACTGCTGTTGCGCTTGTCGGCGTGTGCCAGGTACTGCTGTTCATAGGCTTGCAGCGAGGCTGGCGGGGTGCCGCGCTGGTTGTCCTCGGTCAGTTGCAGCAGGCGTTTCTCGACGATGGCGTCGAGCTTGGGCAGGGCCGGGAAGTGCACGGTGTCGATGTTCACCAGCGGGCAATCGCTTTCGCTGCAACCGGGCTTGAGATGCTCCCAGGCATCACGCTTGACCTCAAGCGGCGCCCGGTAATTGGGGGTGAACAGGCTCTGGCAGGCGCCCAGGGCGAGTGCCAGAACAGCCACGCAAGTCAGTTTGACGAGGGTCATGTTGCCTCTTTCACAACGGTGATGATCGGCCTTGGACCGCCTGCGCGGCCCTCAGTTCGCCACTAAGCTATCAGAGAGCGCGACGCCTGTCCCGGCAGTGCGAACGGTCACCGCAAGGGGGTGAAACCGAGCGGCACGCAGGGTAGGATTGCGCGATGCGGTAGACGAGGTAATAAGGAGTTTGCATGACCGATACGCTGAATTCGGTGCCGACCGAGGTCGAGATCGCCAAACGCGAACAGCTGTTCAAGGGCTTTTACAAGCTGGATAAGCTGCACCTGCGCCATGAGCTGTTCGCTGGCGGCATGAGCCGTGAGTTCACCCGCGAACTGTTCGTGCGTCACGATGCCGTATGCGTGCTGCCTTACGATCCGCAGCGTGACGAAGTGGTGCTGATCGAGCAGTTTCGGGTCGGTGCCATGGGCAAGGTCAAAAATCCCTGGCTGATCGAGATGGTCGCCGGGCTGATCGACAAGGACGAACAACCCGAGCAAGTCGCTCACCGCGAGGCCGAGGAAGAAGCCGGCCTGACTTTCAGCGCGCTGTGGCCCATGACCCGTTACTTCCCGTCCCCAGGTGGCAGCGACGAGTATGTGCACCTGTTCCTCGGGCGCTGCGTCAGCGAAGGTGCAGGCGGCCTGCATGGGCTCGAAGAAGAAAGCGAAGACATCCGCGTGCGGGTGTGGTCGTTCGAGGACGCGTTGCAGGCGGTGCGCGATGGGCGCATCTGCAACGCCGCGACGATCATCGGCCTGCAATGGCTGGCGCTCAACCGTGACGAAGTCCGAGGGATGTGGAAGTGAACCTGCTGCGTGAGCGCTATCGCGTCGACCTGGTCGGGCTGCAAACCGCCTGTGAGGCGAACTATGCCCGGCTGATGCGTCTGTTGCCGGACATGCGCACCACGCAGAGCTCGCGGCGCATCGGCATGACCCAGGGCGACCAGATGCTGGGGGTACTGGTGCTCGAAGTGCTGCTGGCCTGCCCATACACCACCACGCTCAAGGTGCGCCAGGAACACAGCTTGCCGTGGCTGCCGGTGCCGGAGCTGGAAGTGCAGGTGTATCACGATGCACGTATGGCCGAGGTGGTCAGTGCCGAACACACCCGGCGCCTGCGCAGTATCTACCCCTATCCCAATACGGCCATGCACCAGCCGGACGAGAAAGCCCAGCTCAACCTGTTCCTCGGCGAGTGGCTCAGCCACTGCCTGGCCTGCGGCCATGAGCTGGAAGCGGTGCGTTGAAATGTGACGTGGGTCGGGTCGGCGTATTTGCGTCGCCGCGATCCGCCGCCATAATCGAGGGCTGAATCCGCCCGAGGAGATGGCCGTTGCCGCAACCACTTGCTTCCCCATCACCCATCCATGTGGTGCAACTGACCGACGCCCATCTGTTCGCCGATCCGGCGGGCACGTTGCTGGGCCTCAATACCCGTGACAGCCTCACCCATGTGATCGGCCAGGTGCGCCGCGAGCAGTCGCGCATTGACCTGCTGCTGTGCACCGGCGACCTGTCCCAGGACGCCAGTTCCGCTTCGTACGAGGCTTTCCGTGACCTGACGGCGGTCCTGGGCGCACCGTCGCGCTGGCTACCGGGCAATCACGACGAGGCCTTGGCCATGAACCAGGTGGCGCCAGAGCTGGTGCAGGCTGTCACTGATATCGGCGCCTGGCGCGTCGTAATGCTCGATTCGGCAGTGGTCGGGGCGACCTTCGGCTGGCTGGCCGACGAACAGCTGGCTGCTCTGGACCAGGCGCTGGCCACGGCGGATGGGCGTCATTGCTTGTTGTGTTGCCACCATCAGCCGGTGGACATCGGTTGCGCCTGGATGGCGCCGATCGGCTTGCGCAACGCCGACGCGCTGCTTGCGCGGGTGGACACTTATCCACAGGTCAAGGCTGTGCTGTGGGGGCATGTGCACCAGCCCTGGGACCAACTGCGGCAGGGGGTTCGCTACCTGGCCACGCCGTCGACCTGCATCCAGTTCACGCCGGGCAGCGAGGATTTTAAGGTCAGCGAGGAACAGCCGGGGTATCGCTGGCTGCGTCTGCATGAGGATGGGCAGATAGAGACAGGCGTCGGGCGGGCGCGGGATTTTGTGGTGACATTGGACTTTGATAGTCCTGGGTATTAGGCCAAGGGGACCGCGTTGCCATAACCCGTTGATTTAGCGGGGATCCTGTAGGAGTTCACCCAGCCCTGCCGGGCTGCGCTGTCGTGCAGAGAACTGATTTCGCAAGCGCGCCGCGTACCCTGTGGGAGCGGCGGTTCGGCGCCCCGACTTGCCCGCGAAGCAGGCGACTCGGTGTATGGCACCGGCTTCGCCGGTGTTCGCGGGCAAGCCCGCTCCCACAGGTCCCTGCTAAATCAACAAGTTATGTGTAGTTCTATGAGAGCGGCCTAGTGCCGCGAAGGGCTGCGAAGCGGCCCCGGGATTTCGGCATCCTGCAGAGTCGCCGGGGCTGCTTCGCACCCCTTCGCGGCACAAGGCCGCTCCTACACAGGTACGCGGTGCGCAGCGGCCCTATGTTTGAAGATTGTGTTGCCAAATCCCCAGTGGTGAACCAATCCCCCACGAACACGCTACACTGCGCGTCTTTGCGCACCGGGGGCAGCATGTCGGGTTCCATCCTTTATATCCATGGCTTCAACAGCTCGCCGCTTTCGACCAAGGCGCGCCAGCTCGAAGCTGTGATGCAGCGGCTTGGCCTGGCTGACCGACTGCGTGTTCCGGCCCTGCACCACCACCCGCGCCAGGCTATCGAGCAATTGCAGGCCGCCATTGCCGAGCTGGGCGCCCCCTTGCTGGTCGGCAGCTCTCTGGGCGGCTACTATGCGACCCACCTGGCCGAGCAGCACGGGCTCAAGGCCCTGCTGATCAACCCAGCGGTCGCTCCGCACCGGTTGTTCGACGGCTATCTCGGCACCCAGCGTAACCTCTACACCGATGAAGCCTGGGAACTGACCCTGGACCACGTGGATGCCCTGGCCGCGTTGGACGTGCCTGCGCCCCAGGATGCCTCGCGCTACCAAGTGTGGTTGCAGACCGGCGATGAAACCTTGGACTATCGCCAGGCCGAGCGTCATTACCGGGCCTGTGCGCTGCGCATTCAGGCCGGTGGCGACCACAGCTACCAAGGCTTCGCCGCACAATTGCCGGCGTTGCTGGCCTTTGCCGGTATTGCCCGCGGGCAGTATGCGGCATTGGATTTTTCTGTATTTTGAGCTTTTTTGCATTCACCAGACTGACGACGAGACCCTATGGCCAATCCCAGCGCTAGCGCCTATAACGCAGACGCCATCGAAGTCCTCTCGGGCCTTGACCCGGTCCGCAAGCGGCCGGGCATGTACACCGACACCAGCCGGCCCAACCACCTGGCCCAGGAAGTCATCGACAACAGTGTCGACGAGGCCCTGGCAGGGCATGCCCGCTCGGTGCAGGTCATCCTGCATGCCGACCACTCGCTGGAAGTTTGCGACGATGGCCGTGGCATGCCGGTGGATATCCACCCTGAAGAGGGCGTGTCCGGGGTCGAGCTGATCCTTACCAAACTGCACGCCGGCGGCAAGTTCTCCAACAAGAACTACCAGTTCTCTGGCGGCCTGCATGGTGTGGGCATTTCGGTGGTCAACGCCCTGTCCACCCAGGTGCGCGTGCGCGTCAAGCGCGACGGTAACGAGTACCAGATGACCTTCGCCGATGGCTTCAAGGCAAGCGAGCTGGAGGTTGTCGGCACGGTCGGCAAGCGCAACACCGGCACCAGCGTGTACTTCAGCCCCGATCCCAAGTATTTCGACTCACCCAAGTTCTCCATCAGCCGTCTCAAGCATGTGCTCAAGGCCAAAGCCGTACTGTGCCCGGGGCTGTCGATCAGCTTCGAGGACAAGGCCACCGGCGAGAAGGTCGAGTGGCATTACGAAGATGGCCTGCGTTCCTACCTGGTCGATTCGGTCAGCGAGTTTCTGCGCCTGCCCGACGAGCCGTTCTGCGGCAGCCTGGCGGGTAACAAGGAGGCGGTGGACTGGGCCTTGCTGTGGCTGCCCGAAGGCGGAGACAGCATCCAGGAAAGCTACGTCAACCTGATCCCCACCGCACAGGGCGGCACCCATGTCAACGGCCTGCGCCAGGGCCTGCTGGATGCGATGCGCGAGTTTTGCGAGTTCCGCAACCTGCTGCCGCGCGGCGTGAAGCTCGCCCCTGAGGACGTCTGGGAACGCATCAGCTTCGTGCTGTCGATGAAGATGCAGGAGCCGCAGTTCTCTGGCCAGACCAAGGAACGCCTGTCCTCCCGCGAGGCGGCGGCGTTCGTTTCTGGGGTGGTCAAGGACGCCTTCAGCCTGTGGCTCAACGCGCACCCAGAGCTGGGCATGCAGTTGGCCGAGCTGGCCATCAGCAACGCTGGTCGGCGCCTGAAAGCCAGCAAGAAGGTCGAGCGTAAGCGCATCACCCAAGGCCCGGCACTTCCCGGCAAGTTGGCCGACTGCGCCGGCCAGGACCCGATGCGTGCTGAGCTGTTCCTGGTTGAGGGTGACTCGGCCGGTGGCTCGGCCAAACAGGCCCGCGACAAAGAGTTCCAGGCCATCCTGCCGCTGCGCGGCAAGATTCTCAATACCTGGGAAGTCGACGGCGGCGAAGTGCTGGCCAGCCAGGAGGTGCACAACATCGCCGTAGCCATCGGCGTCGATCCGGGCGCCACCGACCTGTCGCAACTGCGCTACGGCAAGGTCTGCATCCTGGCCGACGCCGACTCCGACGGCTTGCACATCGCCACCTTGCTGTGCGCGCTGTTCGTCCAGCATTTCCGCCCGCTGGTCGAAGCCGGGCACGTCTACGTGGCGATGCCGCCGCTGTACCGTATCGACCTGGGCAAGGAGATCTACTACGCCCTGGACGAAGCCGAGCGTGATGGCATCCTCGATCGCCTGGTGGCGGAGAAGAAACGCGGCAAGCCACAGGTCACCCGATTCAAGGGCCTGGGCGAAATGAACCCGCCGCAGTTGCGTGAAACCACCATGGACCCGAACACCCGGCGCTTGGTCCAGCTCACCTTGGACGATGTACAGGGCACCACCGAAATCATGGATATGCTGCTAGCGAAAAAGCGCGCCAGCGACCGCAAGAACTGGCTGGAGACCAAAGGCAACCTGGCCGAGGTCCTGGTTTGATTCGTCTGCTGTTCGCAGGCTGGCTCGCACTGTTGGCGCTTGCGGTGCAGGCTGACGAGTGGCCAGAACTCAAGCTCACCGGCGAATATCCGGTCGAGGGCATGCACGGTGGCAACCTGTCGGGCCTGGCGCTTTGTCGGGGAGCGTTGTGGACGGTATCGGACCGCGACGACGACCGCATCTACCGGCTCGACCAGAGCAACCCCACCTGGCAGGCTCAGCCGCTGGTGTTCAGCGCCCCCGAGGCGCCGGACAGCGGCCTACCGTGGGGCCTGAAGATCCGTACCTGGGCTGCCTCGTTCGTGCGTGGCGGCGCGCTGGATTTCGAGGGCATCACCTGCGATCAGGCGGGTAATCTCTATGTCGCCAGCGAGGCCCAGGCGGCGGTGTTGCAGTTGCCGCTCGACGGCGAGGCAAACTGGTTGAAAATTGATCAGGCGCTGCTGCGCCAAGCCCGGGCCAGCGGCATGCTGCTGCATTTCAATGCGCTGTTCGAAGGCTTGGCGATCAATCCCGCTGGCGATCGTCTGTGGCTCGCCGCCGAGCGTGAGCGGCGTGGCTTGTTGGCCGTGCAGCGTCAGCAGTCGGTATGGACCTGTGCAGGCAGCTGCGTGCTGCTCAGCGAGGCTGGGGTCGAGATGCAGCCCCAGGCATTTCCCGAGGCGCGTCCGGTGTCGCGGGATTTCGCCGACCTGGCCTGGTTCGATCATAAATTGTTCACCCTCGAACGCAACGCCTACCGCATCTGCCGGCGCGATGCCGACAGCGGCGCGGTTGAGCGCTGCTGGTCGTTCGCCGCCGACGCTTTGGTGGAATCGCGGCGCTACCAGCAGCCATACGGGCTGGCCGAGGCGCTGGTGATCGACAAGGACGGTGCCTGGATCGGCTTGGACAACAACGACCAGCCGCGCGCCGATGGCGAGGTTCGCCCGATCGTCTGGCGCTTCGCCGCGCCGTCCGGTGGCTGGAGTGCCAACCCATGAGCAAGCCGCCGGGGCAGCGTGCGGGCAAGGTATTGATGATCGTCGCGTGGGCGGCGGCGATGTTCCTTGCCACGCGCTTTTTCGGCCAGTGGGAAGAGCGCCAGCAGAACCCCAACAGCGTGGTGCAGAGCGAGCGCGGCGAGGGCTTCATCGAGGTGCGCCTGCTCAGTAACGGACAAGGTCACTTCGTCGCTGACGGCGCGATCAACGGCCAGGTGGTGCACTTCATGCTCGATACCGGCGCCACCGATGTGGCCATCCCAGAGGCGCTGGCCCGCGACTTGGATCTGGTGCGTGGCGCGGCGGTCGTGCTCAGCACCGCCAATGGCCGCACCGAGGGCTATCGCACCCGTCTCGATACGCTGCAACTGGGCGACATCCGCCTGCACGACGTACGCGCCCTCGTGGTGCCAGGCCTAGATGGCCAAGCCGTGCTGCTCGGCATGAGCGCCCTGAAACAACTTGAATTTACCCAGCGCGGCGGCACCATGCTGTTGCGCCAGAACCTGAAATGACGAGGCCCGCATGAGCGACTCACTGGAACTCAGTCTCGACGGCGTCGAGCGCCGTTCCCTGGCTGACTTCACCGAACAGGCCTACCTGAACTATTCCATGTACGTGATCATGGACCGCGCACTGCCGCATATCGGCGACGGGCTCAAGCCGGTGCAGCGGCGGATCGTGTATGCCATGAGCGAGCTGGGGCTCGATGCCGACTCCAAGCACAAGAAGTCGGCGCGTACTGTCGGTGATGTGCTCGGCAAGTTCCACCCCCACGGCGATTCGGCCTGTTACGAGGCCATGGTGCTGATGGCCCAGCCATTCAGCTACCGTTACACCCTGGTCGACGGGCAGGGCAACTGGGGTGCGCCGGACGATCCGAAGTCGTTCGCCGCCATGCGCTACACCGAGGCGCGGCTGTCGCGCTATTCCGAAGTGCTGCTCAGCGAGCTGGGCCAGGGCACCGTCGACTGGGTGCCGAACTTCGACGGCACCTTGCAGGAGCCCGCGGTACTGCCCGCCCGCCTGCCAAACATCCTGCTCAATGGCACCACCGGTATCGCCGTGGGCATGGCCACCGACGTGCCGCCGCACAACCTGCGTGAAGTGGCCAGCGCCTGCGTGCGCCTGCTGGATGAGCCCAAGGCCACGGTCGAGCAACTGTGCGAGCACATCCAAGGCCCGGACTACCCGACCGAAGCCGAGATCGTCACCCCGCGTGCCGACCTGCTCAAGCTCTACGAGACCGGCAAGGGCTCGATCCGCATGCGTGCGGTGTACCGCGTCGAAGACGGCGACATCGTCGTCACCGCGCTGCCGCATCAGGTCTCCGGGGCCAAGGTGCTGGAGCAGATCGCCGCGCAGATGCAGGCCAAGAAGCTGCCGATGGTGGCCGACCTGCGCGATGAGTCGGACCACGAGAACCCGTGCCGCATCGTCATCATCCCGCGTTCCAACCGCGTCGATGCGGCCGAGCTGATGCAGCACCTGTTCGCCACCACCGACCTCGAAAGCACCTACCGGGTCAACGTCAACATCATTGGCCTGGACGGTCGCCCACAGCTCAAGAACCTGCGCGCGCTGTTGCTGGAGTGGCTGGAGTACCGCATCGGTACTGTGCGCCGCCGCCTGCAACACCGCCTGGACAAGGTCGAGAAGCGCCTGCACCTGTTGGAAGGCTTGCTCACCGCGTTCCTCAACCTGGATGAAGTGATCCACATCATCCGTACCGAAGAGCACCCCAAGCAGGCGCTGATCGCCCGTTTCGAGCTGACCGAGATCCAGGCCGACTACATCCTCGAAACCCGCCTGCGCCAGCTGGCTCGCCTCGAAGAGATGAAGATCCGCGGCGAGCAGGACGAACTGCTCAAGGAACAGAAGCGCCTGACCACGCTGCTGGGCAGCGACACCAAGCTGCGCAAGCTGGTGCGCACCGAGTTGCTCGAAGACGCCGAAACCTACGGCGATGACCGCCGCTCGCCGATCGTCGAGCGCGCCGAGGCCAAGGCCTTGTCGGAAAACGAACTGATGCCTACCGAGCCTGTCACCGTGGTGCTCTCGGAGAAGGGCTGGGTGCGTTGCGCCAAAGGGCATGACATCGACGCCACGGGCTTGTCGTACAAGGCCGGTGATGGCTTCAAGGCCGCCGCTGCCGGGCGCTCGAACCAGTTCGCGGTACTGATCGACTCCACCGGTCGCAGCTACTCGCTGGCCGCCCACAGCCTGCCGTCGGCGCGTGGCCAGGGCGAACCGCTAACCGGTCGGCTGACGCCGCCACCGGGCGCCACCTTCGAATGCGTGCTGCTGCCCGACGACGAGGCGCTGTACGTGGTGGCTTCCGACGCCGGCTACGGCTTCGTGGTCAAGGGCGAGGACCTGCAAGCCAAGAACAAGGCCGGCAAGGGCCTGCTCAGCTTGCCCAACGGTGCCAAGGTCATGACGCCTCGCCCGGTGGCGAACCGAGAGCAGGACTGGTTGGCTGCCGTCACCACCGAAGGGCGCCTGCTGGTGTTCAAGGTCGCTGACCTTCCGCAACTGGGCAAAGGCAAGGGCAACAAGATCATCGGTGTGCCCGGTGATCGGGTTGCCAGCCGTGAAGAATTCGTCACTGATCTTGCCGTGATCAGTGAGGGATCGACCCTTGTATTGCAGGCTGGCAAGCGTACGCTGTCTCTCAAGCCTGACGATCTTGAGCATTACAAGGGCGAGCGGGGCCGCCGCGGTAGCAAATTGCCACGTGGTTTCCAGCGGGTGGATGGGCTGACGGTGGAGCATCCTGCATAAGCGTGCAAGTAGTCTGAATCGGCACTTTCAGCGCTGTTTCGGGCGGAAACGCTGGAGTCGGGCCGTCATTTCGCGGATGATAAGCCCCTCGCGGCGCCGGCGTAGCCGAGCGCCCGGATGAATTCACATGAGTATCACTGCGGTCAGTCTTGTGACGGCCGCCTGGATGGGATGAATGAAATTTCTGCGCCTTCCATTTGCGCTGCTGATGACGGGCCTGCTGGGCCTGAGCGGATGCAGCATGCACCAGCCGGTCGCGTTGTATCAGCTCGACAGCGGTGACCCCGGCCAGCCCTCGCAGGCGGCGGGTATGGCGGTGGTGCTCGGCCCTGTATCGGTGGCCGACTACCTGCAACGGGAAACGTTCTTGCAACGCCAAGCGGACGGCAGCTTGACTGCAGCGACCGACGGTCGCTGGGCCGGCAGCCTTTCGTCGGATATCGACCAGTTGCTGGTGCGTCAGTTGGCCTGGCGCCTGGACAGCCAGCGCGTGGTGCTGGCGCCGGCCAGCGCTGGTTTCACCCCGGACGTGCAGGTGCTGTTGACCATCACCCGCCTGGATTCGGGCAAGAACCAACCGGCCATCCTCGATGCGCAATGGCGTGTGCTGGATCGCCGTGGGCAGGTACGTGACAACCGTATCGTCCACCTGGAACAGCCCCACGCGGGCAGCGAATCGGCGCAAGTGCAGGCCCAGGGCCAATTGCTGCAAAAACTCGCCGAGCAACTCAGCACCACGGTCAAGCCGCTGGCCAACCAGCCGGCTGTCGCCGAGGAAGCACCGCGCAGGGCCGCGCCGGTTCAGGTCAAGAAAGAGCCGGAAAAGCCAAAGATTCCGATGGCTTCACCGATCCGCACCGACATGGAAGTCTATCGCTTCTGATAGTCGAGCCACAAAAAAGCCCGCAACGTTGCGGGCTTTTTTGTGGGTGCCGTGGGCGTGATCCCTGGCATGGCTGCGCAGGATCAGGTCCTGCGTTCGTGCATCCGCGCCAGCTGGCGCTCGAGCATCGACGGGTAGGGCTCCATCAGCCGCTCCACGCAGCAGGCGCCCTCGGGGCTTGCGATTGGGCGAATGCGTGCGCGCTGGCGCAGCAGGGCGTCGTCGTTGATACGGCGCTCCACCAGCAGCAGGTTGCGGCTATGCTGCGACAGGGCCAGGGCGTCCTGGGCCTGTTCGGTCATCAGCAGGTCGACCTGATCCATGCCTTGCAGGTCGTCCGCCAGCACCAGGCCCAGTTGCAGTTGCAGGGTGATGCCGCTGTCGGCCACCTCGATCTGCAGGGCATGACCCAGGGCGCGCAGCAACTCACCGCAGCAGATGGCGTTGGTCAGGTAGTCCTCGCCGCTGTCACGGCTGTGGAACAGCAGCAGCGTGCTGCCGTCGTTCAGCGTGTG
Organism: Pseudomonas sp. NY15463; assembly: GCF_048068415.1. Lineage (NCBI taxonomy): Bacteria > Pseudomonadati > Pseudomonadota > Gammaproteobacteria > Pseudomonadales > Pseudomonadaceae > Pseudomonas > Pseudomonas sp. NY15463. Next base: position 165,227 of record NZ_JBLUQD010000004.1, on the reverse strand, counting down.
GACTTCGCCCTCGTACAGCGAGGCCGCCTGTTCGAGGCAGTCGCGGTAGCGCTCGAGCAGCTCGGTCAGACGGGTACGCGGCAGGCGGCGCAGTTGCTCCTGGGAGCCCAGCTGCACGGCCAGTACCGCACTGCTTTGCGGCTCGTCCGACACGAGAACGAGCGGTTTTGCGGGGGCGGTGTCGTCGTCCATCAGGCCAACGAAGGCGTCGTCGTCATCTTCAGGCTCATGGGCCATCACTTTGGCGCGTGGCGCTGCCTTTACCGGTGGCGGCGCGTCATCGAAGTCATCTTCCTCGTCCTCTTCTTCCGGCTCTGGCGGCGGCGGCGGGGCGAGGCGCGCGTGCAGTTGGCGGGCCAGGTCGCCGATCTCGTCCTGGCGCTCGATGGCAGGCGTGTAGGGGTGCGGGTCACGCAGCCATACCCGCAGTTGCAAGAGCGGGGTGGAGATGAAGCGGCCCAGGCGCAGGCTCAGGGTGAGCGCCAGCGCCAGCAGGATCGCTGCCAGGATCCCCATGCTTTGCAGGCTGATGAGCATCGGTTGCTGGAACTGGCTCATGTCCAGGCTAATGCGCAACTGACCGGCGGTCACGTCCTGGAAGGTGATCTTGGTCTGGTACAGCCCTTCGGCCTCGCCCAGCAGGCTGTTGCGCGGGCGCTGGCCGGCCTCGGCGAGGATACGGTTGTCCACGCTGTAGATGGCGGCGTGGGCGACCAGCGGGTTCTTCACCAGGTTGCCGAGCAGCACGTTGAGGCTGAGGATGTCATTGGACACCAGCAGTTCGGTGGCCGAGGTGGCGGTTTGCGTGGTCAGGCTCTGCCCGACGGCATCGGCCTGCTCGTGCATGGCCTGTTTGAACTGCAAACCCATCACGCAGGCATAGATCACCAGGGCCAGAGCCACCAGAAAGATGTTATGGCTGGCGATACGCAGGGCCAGGGGGATTCGACGCTGGCTCAGGGCTCGGTAGATCATCAGGAAAAAATTGTCGGGTTTGACGGGCGTGGGCCGGTTCACAGAGCGCGGCTCTTCATGGCGAGAAAGTGGAGCGCAGTATAGCGAGCGGAGTTTTGTCGGCAAAGTGTCGTTGGCGCCCGATGCCTACGGAAAATCGGTAGAATGGGCATTTTTCATCGAAGTCGGAGCCCGGTCTTGCGCGAAATCGTCCTGATCAACATCACTGGTGAAGACCGTCCAGGTCTCACTGCGGCCATCACCGGCGTCCTGCTCCAGGGCGGTGTGAACATTCTCGACATCGGCCTTGCGGTGATGCACGGCACCTTGTCGTTCGGCATCCTGGTCGATATTCCCGACAACGAAGTGGCCACTGCACTGTTGCAAAGCGTGCAGAGCAAGGCGCACGAGCTGAACCTGCAAGCGCGCTACACGCCTATTTCCGAGGCGGATTACCAGCACTGGGCCGACAGCCAGGGCGAACCTCGGCAGATCGTCACCCTGCTCAGCCGCCGAATCACCCCTGAGCAGTTGCAGCGGGTCAGCGCGATCATCAGCCAGTACGGCCTGACCATCGAGCGCATCGAGCGCCTGTCGGCGCGGGTGGCGCTCGGTGCTCAGCACGACAAGGGCAAGGCGGCGTTGGAAATCTCCGTGCGCGGCGAGCCGAGCGATGCACAGGCCTTGCGTGCAGCGTTCTTCGCCCTGTCGGATGAGCTGAGCATCGACATCGCCTTCCAGAAGGACGACCTGTTCCGCCGCAACCGCCGCCTGGCGGTGTTCGACATGGACTCCACACTGATCGAAGCCGAGGTCATCGACGAGCTGGCCAAGGCCGCTGGGGTTGGCGAGCAGGTCGCGGCGATCACCGAGCGCGCCATGCGAGGCGAGCTGGATTTCCGTGCCAGTTTCAAGGAGCGCATGGCACTGCTCAAGGGCCTGGATGTCGCTGTGCTCGACCAGATCGGCGCCTCGCTACGCCTGACCGAGGGAGCCGAGCATCTGTTCGCCGAACTCAAGCGCCTGGGCTACAAGACGGCCATTCTGTCGGGCGGTTTCACCTACTTCGCGCGGCAGGTACAGGCGCGCCTGGGTATCGACTATGTGTTCGCCAACGAACTGGAAGTGGTCGACGGCAAGGTGACCGGGGTTGCGGTCGAGCCGATCGTCGATGCTCAGCGCAAGGCTGACCTGTTGCAGCAGTTGGCCAATGAAGAGGGCCTGCAACTGGACCAGACGATTGCCGTGGGCGATGGCGCCAACGACCTGCCGATGCTGTCGCTGGCCGGTCTGGGCGTGGCGTTCCGCGCCAAGCCACTGGTGCGCCAGTCGGCCCGCCAGGCGATCAGCACGCTGGGGCTGGATGGGGTGCTGTACCTGCTGGGCGTGCGCGACCGCGACGCGCGCGGTTGATCTGACCCGGCTCTCCCATGAAAAGGCCCAGCATTACTGCATATGCTGGGCCTTTTTCGTTAGTGCGGCGATCAAGCCTGCGCTGGCACCGCCAGCAGCTCGCCCATGCGCACTGCGGAGCCCGCGCCCAGGGTCTGAGCCCACTTCACCTGCTCAGGCCCGAACAGCACGATGGCGGTGGAGCCCAGCTTGAAGCGACCCAGTTCGGCGCCTTTTTCCAGGTGGATCGGGGTGCGGCTGGCTTCGTCGTAACGGAAGGTCTTTAGCTCACGCTTCGGCGGCGTGACCAGGCCGGCCCATACCGTCTCGATCGAGGCGACGATCATCGCGCCAACCAGGACCACCGCCATCGGGCCGCGCTCGGTGTCGAACAGGCAGACCACGCGTTCGTTGCGGGCAAACAGCTCGGGGACGTTTTCTGCGGTGGTCTGGTTGACCGAGAACAGGCGGCCCGGTACGTAGACCATCTCGCGCAGAGTGCCGGCCAGCGGCATGTGTACGCGGTGGTAGTCCTTGGGCGACAGGTAGATGGTGGCGAACTCGCCGCCCATGAACGGCGCCGCCAGCGCCGGATCACCGCCAAGCAGCTCCAGCGCGCTGAAGCTGTGGCCCTTGGCCTGGAAAATGCGACCGTGCTCGATCGGACCCAACTGGCTGACCGCGCCGTCGGCCGGGCACAGCACCGCGTCCGGGGTTTCGTCCAGCGGGCGGGCACCGGGCTTGAGGGCGCGGGTGAAGAAGGCATTGAAGTGTTCGTAGGCGCTGAGGTCTTCGACCAGCGCTTCGGACATGTTCACCTGGTAGCGCTTGGCGAACCAGGCGGTGAAGGCATTCTTGAACCAGCGTGCGCGGCATTCGGCGACGCAGCCGGCAAGCCGCGACAGCAGGTGGTGCGGCAGCAGGTACTGGCTGATGATGAATAGACGGGATTTCATTAGGTGGAATGTCCTTAAACTTCGACAGGCGTGTCCGGGTGGTTGCCCCATTCGCTCCAGGAGCCTGCGTAGGCCTTGATGCGTGGGTAGCCGAGTGCTTTGGCCACCAGGTAGGTGAAGCCGGAGCGGCGGTGGGTCTGGCAGTGGGTGATCACCTCTTTGTCAGGGGTGATGCCCGATTGTTCGAGCACCTGGGCGATATCCTTGCGGATGCGCAGGTGGTCGTTGAGGTCCATGCCGGTGGTCCATTCTAAGTTGATGGCGCCGGGGATGTGCCCGCCTTTGGCCGCCAGGACCTTCTCGCCGGTAAACTCCTGCGGTCCGCGAGCGTCCCAGATGACCAGGTCATCGGCGCCCAGGCGGCTTTGCAGGTACTCGCGGGTGGCGGTCGGTTCACTGCGCAGGTGCAGGCGAACCGGCGCTGTTGCCGCGGCCGGCACATCGGTGGATAACCGGTCCGCCGGCCAGGCCTGGATGCCACCGTTGAGGTAGTGGTAGTGGCGGTGGCCGATCACGTCGAGCAGCCAGATGAAGCGCCCGGCCCAGCCGCCGCCCTCGTCGTCGTACACCACGTACACCGCATCGTCACGGTGCCCCAACTCGCTGAACAGCTTTTCCAGGTCGCCAAGCGCCGGCAGCAGGCCAGGTGCTGGCGGCTGGCCGAGCTGGGTACGCTTGCCCTCGACGAAGCGCGCCCCGGGGATATGCCCGCTGACGTAGCGGTTGGCGCTGCTCAGGTCGACCAGGATCAACTCAGGCGAATCCAGGCGTGGCAGCAGATCGGCGGCTTCGATCACCAGCGGCAATCCGGAAAAATCAGTCATCCACGGTCTCCGGGGTGGAAAGAGGGGCGATTGTAGCGCAAGGCTCACGCATTGCGATTGGCAAACATGGCCAGGGCACGCTCGATGCATTGTGCGGTTTTGCCGAACGCTTGCACGCTGACATCGGAGAGCGGTTTACCGCTCTGGTCGGCCACTGCCAGCATCAGCACCTGGTTGTTGACCGCCAGCGAACGCATCAGCAGGTGCTCGCTGCGGAAGAATGCGCGCAGCGGGGCGGGCAGCAGCGCCGCAAGCTGGGCATGGTTATCTGGGGTGATGCGCAGTTGCCCGGCCTGCCCCATGAGTTTTTGCAGCAGTTTGTTCTGCGCCACCGGCAGGGCCATGGTGCTGGCCTCGTTCGGCAGGCCAGCGATCTGTTGCACGCGCAGGTAGTCGCTGGCCTTGTCCAGGCTCAGCAGCATGATGCGCTCCAGGCCGCACGCTTGTAGCGCTTCACGGGCCTGGGTCGTGAGGTGGATGGTATTGCTGAACGGGCTGGGCTGGGCCAGCAGGTTCTGGCACAGGCTGCGCCAGTGGGCGAGGTGTTCACTGTTGGGTGGCGCAGGGGTGAGCATGTCCGGGTGCGGACGGCGTTGATCCCAGGGCCAGATCAACGCCTCGGCTGGGTGGAACAGGGCATGGCGTGCGTGATGACGGGCGCTGGCGGCAGCCTGCTGGTGGACCTGCTGTTGCACGTCCTCCAGCGAAGTTTGCAGGTACAGCGCGGTCAGCAGTTGCCAGCGCAACAGATGCGGGTTGGCCCAGCCGACCTGCGCGGCCAGGGCGATGCCATTGGCCAGCAGCGCGGTGTTGCGCGGTTGGTTGAACCACACCCGCAGGGCCGGCTCTTCGTCCAGGCGATGCTGTTGCTCCAGCGGCTCGACTTCGCGGGCGATATTGAGCACGTGGGCCAGTTGTTCGCGCTCTTCGAGCAGCAAGCGGTAGCCTTGGGTGACCCAGCCGGGCAGGCGCCAGTGCTCGGCGACCGCCTGGCACAACTCCATCAGGCGCACGCCGAATAGCTGCTGCTCGACCTCGGCGGCGTCCTCGCCCTTGTGGATGACCCGCAGCTCCCAGGCGTCGAGCAACTTCGGGTAGGCCAGGGCCATGGCCCACAGCGGCGACAGGAACAGCAGGCTACCCCAGTGGATTTCCTGCCACAGGCGCGCCAGGCGGCTGGCGAACAGGCCGTTGGCCTGCTGGGAGGCATGCTGGCTGATCAACAGGAACTGGCGCAAGACGGGCGGAATGTCGTCGCCGGGTACGGCGGGCAGGCGCGCCAGCAATTGGCTAGTGCGCTCAAGGCCCAGGCGGTTGATGGCGATTTCCAGGCTTTCGGCTGGCTCCGCCTGGCTGGCGTTGGTTGGGTGATTGGCCTCGCGCAGCACGCACAGCACCAGTGCGGGGCTGTCCTGCATCAGTTCGGCGATATCACGCAGCGAGCTGCGGCTGTCGTTGATGGCTTGCAGGACGCGGTCGTGGCTTTCTTTCGGGACCGGCACTCGAACACTGTCGAGTAGCTTTACCCAGGCCGCTAGACTTGTCGGCGCCTGAGCTGGCACCTTGGTTTCAATTGGCATATTGACATCAGTCCGAACTGGCTTTTCGCTTTGAGTGGCTATAGTCTGGCGCAGTTCTGCCGATAAGTAGAAGAAGAGTTTTAAGGCTCCCGTCCCCGACCCTGACCACGACAGCAAGTGCTCTGAACCTATGGCTAAAATTATCGGCATCATCGTCGTATTCGCGAGCGTGCTCGGCGGCTACGTCCTTTCCCACGGCAAGATTGCGGCACTGATTCAGCCGTTCGAAGTGCTGATCATCGGGGGCGCGGCGTTCGGTGCGTTCCTTCAGGCGAACCCCGGTTACATGACCATGCATGTAATCAAGAAATCGCTGAAGATGTTCGGCAGCCGTTTTACCCATACTTTCTATCTGGAAGTGCTGGGCCTGGTATACGAAATCCTCAACAAAAGCCGTCGCGAAGGCATGATGGCCATCGAGGGGGACATCGAGGACGCAGCGGCCAGCCCGATCTTCGCCAAATACCCCGCGGTGTTGGGCGATGAGCGCATGACCGCGTACATCTGTGACTACCTGCGCATCATGTCCACCGGCAACATGGCTCCCCACGAGCTTGAAGGCCTGTTCGACATGGAGCTGCTGAGCATGAAGGAAGAGTTGGAGCACCCGTCCCACGCGGTAACCGGCATCGCTGACGGCATGCCAGGGTTCGGTATTGTTGCGGCGGTACTCGGTATCGTGGTGACCATGGCCTCGCTGGGGGACGGCGACCAGGCCTCCATCGGCCTGCACGTCGGTGCGGCGCTAGTGGGGACCTTCTTCGGTATTCTGGCGGCCTACGGCTTCTTCGGCCCGTTGGCCAAGTGCCTGGAGCACGATGCCAAGGAAGAGCTAAACCTCTACGAATCGATCAAGGCCTCGCTGGTGGCCTCGGCCTCGGGCATGCCGCCTTCGCTGGCCGTGGAGTTCGGGCGCAAGGTGCTGTATCCGAAGCACCGTCCGAGCTTCGCCGAGCTGGAACAAGCGGTTCGTGGTCGCTGAGTCATGGAAAACAATCAGCCGATAATCATCAAGCGCGTCAAGCGCTTCGGTGGCGGGCACCATGGCGGTGCCTGGAAAATCGCCTTCGCCGACTTCGCCACGGCGATGATGGCGTTCTTCCTCGTGCTGTGGCTGCTGTCCACCGCCACGCCCGAGCAGAAGATCGCCATCGCCGGCTACTTCAAGGACCCCATCGGCTTCTCCGAAAGCGGCACGCCCTACATCATCGACCTGGGCGGTTCGCCTCAGCTGGCGCCGGAAAAGACCATCAACCCGGAAGTGAAGTCCGAGCCTACGCCTGACACCAGCCTTCAGCTGGACAAGGACAAGGTCGAGACCATGGCCGAGCAGGTCGAGCGTGAGCGTCTGGAACTGCTTCTGCAGGAGTTGCAGAACAAGGTCGAGGAAAACCCGCAACTGCAGAAGTTCAAGGACCAGATCCTGTTCGAAATCACCCAGGACGGCCTGCGTATCCAGATCATGGACGCCGAGAACCGGCCGATGTTCGACCTGGGTAGCGCGCGTCTGCAACCGTACTTCGAAGACATCCTGCTGGCCATGGCCGACACCATCAAGGCGGTGCCGAACAAGATCAGCGTCAGTGGCCACACCGATGCCAAGCCGTACTCGGGCACCGGCGACTTCGGCAACTGGGAACTGTCGGCCAACCGTGCCAACGCGGCGCGGCGGGCGCTGGTGGCCGGTGGTTATCCGGATGACCAGGTGGCACGGGTGGTGGGTTACGCCTCTTCGTCGCTGTTCGACCGCAAGAATCCGTTCAACCCGGTCAACCGCCGTATCGACATCATCGTGCTCACCAAGAAAGCCCAGCGCGATATCGAAGGCGAGCAGGGCACGCCGGCCGCACAGCCTGAGGCCAAGCCGCCTGCCGGCGCCGCGCCGGGTGCCGCCGCTCCGGCGCCGCAGGATCCAATGCAGCCCCGTGAGCTGCGTCAGAAGCTGAACATCTTCGAGGATGGTGTGTTGAAGATGGACGAGCAGAAGAACCAGTAACTCGGTTGCAGGCAAACAAAACGCCCATGATTGCGCAGGCATTCATGGGCGTTTTGCGTTGTTTTTGCATTGTAGTGCGGTGCTTAAGGCCGGCGCCAGACTCAGTAGCTGTCTTCAGGCAGGCTGGCGATGATCGAACGGTAGCTGCCCATGCGCTGCTCCGATACCCGACCTTCTTCCAGCGCCTTGAGCAGCGCGCAGCCTGGCTCGCGGTCGTGCTTGCAGTCGCGGAAGCGGCAGTTGCCGATCAGCTCGCGAAACTCGATGAAGCCATCCTCCACATCGTCCCGGCTCACATGGCCCAGGCCGAATTCGCGGATGCCTGGGGAGTCGATCAGGTCGCCGCCATTAGGGAAGTGATACAGCCGCGCGGTGGTTGTGGTGTGGGTGCCTTGGCCGGACCACTCCGATAGATCGCCCACCCGTGTGCCGGCATCTGGCAACAAGCTGTTGACCAGCGACGACTTGCCCACGCCGGACTGGCCGACGAACACGCTGATGTGGCCATCAAGGGTTTGTTGCAGGCGCTGCATGCCCTCGCCCTGGTGTGCGGACACCTCCAGTAGCGGATAGCCCAGGCCGCGATAGACCTCAAGCATGGCATGCAGGGGCGGGCCATTCTCGTCGTTGATCAGGTCGGCTTTGTTGAGCAACAACAACGGGCGGATGCCAGCGTGCTCGGCGGCGACCAGGTAACGGTCGATCAGGTTGGGGTGAGGCTCGGGCGCTGGGGCGAAGACGATCACGATCAGGTCGACGTTAGCTGCCACGGGCTTGAGCTGACCGTGATTATTCGGTCGGCACAGCTCGGTACTGCGAGGCATCTGCGCGACGATGACCCCGATACCCTGGTTGCCGGCCCGCCAAACCACGCGGTCGCCGGTGACCAGCGCCGGCAGGTTGGCCCGCAGGTGGCAGCGGAAGACCTGGCCGGCCGTCTCGCCATCCTGGGCCTCGACTTCAACCTGCACGCCGAAGTGGGCGATTACCAGGCCCAGTTGCTCGGGTCCAAGATCACCGCCTTCCAGTTCTTGCAGCACGTGCTGCTCGCGTTTGGCGGCGCGGGCGGCGCGTTCACCCTGGATCTTTTCGATGCGCCAGTTCTGGCGGCGGTTGAGCTGGCGTTTGGCCATGAAGGTTCCGTGCAGGCGGGGAATGAAAACGGCGTGCAGTTTAGCACGCCACGCCCATTGCCCGCCGCGCTAGGCTAATATGACGGCCTATTCGAGGAGCCCTTTCATGCACAACCCACAGAACCTGATCTGGATCGATCTGGAAATGACCGGCCTGGATCCGGATCACGACGTCATCATCGAGATGGCCACCATCGTTACCGACAGCGAGCTGAACACCTTGGCCGAGGGGCCGGTGATCGCCATTCATCACAGTGATGAAGTGCTGGCGCGCATGGACGAGTGGAACACCCGTACCCATGGCGCCTCGGGCCTGACCCAGCGCGTGCGTGAGAGCAAGATCGGCATGGCCGAGGCCGAGGCGCAGACCATCGCGTTCCTGGAGCAGTGGGTGCCCAAGGGCAAGTCGCCGATCTGCGGCAACAGCATCTGCCAGGACCGCCGCTTCCTTTACCGCCACATGCGCGACCTGGAAAACTACTTCCACTACCGCAACCTGGATGTCTCCACCCTCAAGGAACTGGCCGCGCGCTGGGCGCCGCAGGTGCGTGACAGCTTCAAGAAGGGCAGCACCCACCTGGCGCTGGACGATATTCGCGAGTCGATCGCCGAGCTGCGCCACTACCGCGAGCATTTCATCAAGGTCTGAGCGGCAAGCCACAAGCCACAAGCCACAAGCCATAAGCCAAGCGATAGCGCTCTCGAATCTGGATCAGACGGCCCAGGTAGCGCGCTTGGCTTGCCGCTTGAAGCTTGCGGCTTTCTACTTCTTTTCTGGACCTGCACCATGTTGTTGATGCTCTACCTCATCGCGATTACCGCCGAAGCCATGACCGGCGCGCTGTCTGCCGGACGGCGCGGCATGGACTGGTTCGGCGTGGTGCTGATCGCCTGCGTGACCGCGTTGGGTGGTGGCTCGGTGCGCGACGTGCTGCTGGGGCATTACCCGCTGACCTGGGTCAAGCACCCGGAATACCTGGTGCTGACCAGTTTCGCGGCATTACTGACCATCTTTATCGCGCCGTTGATGCGCCACCTGCGCTCGCTGTTTCTGGTGCTCGATGCCCTGGGGCTGGTCGCGTTCACCCTGATCGGCTGCATGACCGCATTGGAGATGGGGCAAGGCATGCTGGTGGCATCGATCAGCGGGGTGATCACCGGGGTGTTCGGCGGAATCTTGCGGGATATTTTCTGCAACGACATCCCGCTGGTGTTCCGCCGTGAGCTGTACGCCAGCGTGTCGTTCGCGGCGGCGTGGTTCTACCTGGGCTGTGTGTACTTCAAGCTGCCGGCCGAGCAGGCGATGTTGCTGACCTTGTTCGGCGGGTTCCTGGTACGTCTGCTGGCGATCCGCTTCCATTGGGAAATGCCCAAGTTCCACTACAACGACCAGCAGTAGGAGCCGCTGTCCTACTCAATCGCTAAAAACCGCCGCGACCCCTGTAGGAGCGGCCTTGTGCCGCGAAATCGCCGCAAATCGGCCACGGCGATCTTGAGTAATGCACAAGCCTGGGGCCGCTTCGCAGCGCTTCCCGGCAGGTCCGGCGCCCCCGCAATGCCGCTCCAGAGAGCATGCCGAATCTACGAATGATGGCCGCTCAAGCTCTGGATTCGTGCTGCGCCAGTGCCCATTCCACATGCTCACGCACCAGGGCTGATGGGTCCTCGCGCCGCGCCTTCAATGCCTCCAGCACGGGGATGGTGGTCGGCGCGTTGCCCAGCCCCACCGCCAGGTTGCGCGAAAATCGCTCGTAGCCGGCACGGCGCAGCGGCGAGCCTTCGGTGCGGGCGAGGAAGCGCTTTTCATCCCAGCCGAACAGCTCGGCCAACTCGATGTTGTCCAGGCCGCGGCGCGGCATGAAGTCGTCTTCGGTGGTGGTCTTGGCGAAGCGGTTCCACGGGCACACCAGTTGGCAGTCGTCGCAGCCGAACACCCGGTTGCCGATCAGCGGGCGCAGTTCTACCGGAATGGCGTGACGCAGCTCGATGGTGAGGTACGAAATACAGCGTCGGGCGTCGAGCTGGTAGGGACCGACGAACGCTTGGGTCGGACAGATGTCCAGGCAGGCCTGGCAACGACCGCAGTGATCGCTGCCCTGCACGCCGTCGATCGGCAGCGGCAAGTCGACGAACAGCTCGGCGAGGAAGAAGTAGCTACCGGCCTTGCGGTTGAGCAGCAAGGTGTTCTTGCCGATCCAGCCCAGGCCGGCCTCCTGTGCCAGGGCTTTTTCCAGCACCGGGGCGCTGTCGACGAACGCACGGTAGCCGAACGGACCAATGGCTTGCTGGATGCGGTCGGCAAAATGCTGCACGCGCTTGCGCACCAGCTTGTGATAGTCGCGGCCCAGGGCGTAGCGGGCAATGTAGGCTTTTTCCGGCTCGGCCAGGCGTTTGGCCATTTGCGTGTCGCCCGGCAGGTAGTCCATGCGCAGCGAGATTACGCGCACAGTGCCGGGGATCAGTTGGTCGGGGTGTGAGCGTTTGCTGCCATGCTCGCCCATGTATTCCATCTCGCCCTGATAGCCGGCGTCGAGCCAGCGTTGCAGGTGTTGTTCATGTTCGCCAAGGTCGACCCCGGCGATGCCTACGTGGGCAAAACCGAGTTCCTGGCCCCAATCCTTGATCGATTGGGCCAATTCAGCGATGTCTGGAAGCGTGGCGGACATGGAAGGGGGCAGTAATACGGGTGGAGGTGCGTATAATTCTGCCAGACATCGGAGCCTTTGACCCCATGCCTCAGACCAAACACCCCAGCGGCGCGCCGCATATCATCGATCGTACGATTCTGGCGGACCTGCCTGCGCGCGCGTTCGACGCCCACAAGGGCGACTTCGGCCATGTGCTGGTGGTCGGCGGCGACCTCGGCGCGGGCGGCGCGGCGATGCTCAGTGGCCAGGCGGCGCTGCGCTGTGGCGCGGGATTGGTCAGCGTTGCCACGCGGCCTGAGCATGTCGGTGCAGGCCTGGCCCGACTGCCTGAGTGCATGTGGCTGGGCGTCGATTCTGCCAACCAGTTGATGGGCCTGCTGGAGCGCGCCACGGTGCTGGTGGTAGGGCCGGGTCTTGGTCAGGCGGCCTGGGGGCGTAGCTTGCTGTCGGCAGTGGCCAACGCGCACGTGCCGCAGGTGTGGGATGCCGATGCCCTCAACTTGCTGGCGCGCACGCCCTTGGCGCTGCCCAGCGGCAGTGTGCTCACGCCGCACCCTGGCGAGGCTGCGCGCTTGCTGGGGATCTCGACCGAGGCCGTGCAGGCTGATCGCCCGGGTGCTGCGCGCAAGCTGGCACGTCGGTATGCCAGCGTTTGCGTGCTCAAGGGCGCAGGCACCTGGGTGGCCGACCCGGCCGGGCGCCTGGCACTGTGCGAGCGCGGCCATCCGGCTATGGCCGGTGCTGGCTTTGGCGATGTGCTCAGCGGTGTGGTTGCGGCACTCTTGGCCCAAGGGTTGGTCGCATGGTCTGCGGCGTGTCTGGCGGTGTGGCTGCATGCGTGTGCCGGCGAGCGTCTGGGACGCGGCGGGAGAGGGCTGGCCGCTAGCGATCTGGTGCCGGTCATAAGAGAATTACTGGAGGAGCATTCTGCGTGTTGACCCTGTTTCTGGCCGATGAGCCGGCCACTGTCGCCTTTGGCGCAACGCTGGCCGAAGTGACCGGCGGGCGTGGCGTGATTTTTCTGGAGGGCGACCTGGGCGCTGGCAAGACCACCCTGTCGCGTGGGCTGATCCGTGGCCTGGGGCACGAAGGCGCAGTCAAGAGCCCGACCTTCACCCTGGTCGAACCCTACGAAATTGGCGACATCCGCGCCTATCACTTCGACCTGTACCGCCTGGTCGACCCGGAAGAACTCGAATTCATGGGTATCCGCGATTATTTCGAGGATGACGCCCTGTGCCTGTTCGAATGGCCCCAGAAAGGCGCGGGCGTTTTGCCAAAGCCTGACCTGACCATTACCATAAGCCCGCAAGCGGGCGGACGCTCGCTGAACCTTGCGCCGCAGGGCGCGCGCGGCGAGTCCTGGTGCGCCGCACTGGCCAAAGCAATCAATCAGTAAGTGGGGAAAGGTATGCGCATACGCGCACTGGTCGCTGTCGTTGGGCTGCTGCTGACAGCGGTGACCGTTGACGCTCTGGCCGTCACTCAAGTCAAGAGCGTGCGCCTGTGGCGCGCGCCGGACAACACTCGGCTGGTGTTCGACCTGTCCGGGCCCGTGCAGCACAGCGTCTTCACCCTGACTGCCCCTGATCGGCTGGTCATCGACATCAACGGCGCTACGCTTGGCGGGCCGTTGAACGTCGCCACGTCGAATACACCGATCACCAGTGTACGCTCGGCGCAGCGTACGCCTACCGACCTGCGGGTGGTCGTCGACCTGAAGAAGTCGGTGACGCCCAAGAGCTTCACCCTGGCACCCAACGCCCAGTACGGCAACCGTCTGGTGGTCGATCTGTATGACCAGGAAGCCGACGCCATCGCTGCCAGCAACCCTACGCCTGCGCCACCACCGGCCACACCCGCGACCACCCCGGCGGTTCCGGTCACCCCAGCGCAACCGGCGATCAAGTTGCCGCCGGCCCCGGCTGGCAAGCGTGACATCGTGGTCGCCATCGACGCCGGCCACGGTGGCGAAGACCCCGGCGCCTCGGGTTCGCGCGGCCAGCACGAGAAAGACATCGTGCTGGAAATCGCCAAGGAGTTGCAGCGCCAGATCAATACCGAGAAGGGTTACCGCGCCGAGCTGACCCGCACCGGCGACTACTTCATCCCGTTGCGCAAGCGCACCGAGATCGCCCGCAAGAAGGGCGCCGACCTGTTCGTCTCGATCCACGCCGACGCCGCACCGTCCAAAGCTGCTTTTGGCGCCTCGGTGTTCGCGCTGTCCGACCGTGGTGCTACCTCCGAGACCGCACGTTGGCTGGCCGACACGGAAAACCGCTCCGACCTGATTGGCGGTGCTGGCAACGTCAGCCTCGACGACAAGGACCGCATGCTCGCTGGGGTGCTGCTGGACCTGTCGATGACCGCCACCCTCAGCTCCAGCCTCAACGTCGGGCAGAAGGTGCTGGGCAACATGGGCCGGGTCACCCCGCTGCACAAGCAGCGCGTCGAGCAGGCTGGGTTCATGGTGCTGAAGTCGCCGGATATTCCGTCGATCCTGGTGGAAACCGGGTTCATCTCCAATGCCAATGAGGCCGCCAAGTTGGCCACCAGGAGTCACCAGCAGGCTTTGGCCCGCTCGATTCACACCGGTGTGCGGCAGTTCTTCCAACAGAATCCGCCACCTGGCACGTACGTCGCCTGGCTGCGCGATAGTGGCAAGATCGCCCAGGGGCCGCGCGACCATACGGTGCGCTCGGGTGAAACCCTGGCGATGATCGCGGTGCGTTATCAGGTCAGCGTGGCCAGCCTGCGCAGTACCAACAACCTGAAGTCCGATGAATTGAAAGTCGGCCAGCACTTGGACATCCCGGCCACCACCCTGGCGTCCCAGCAATGAGTGGCGATTCGCGCATCCAACTGCTCAGCCCGCGGCTGGCCAACCAGATCGCTGCTGGCGAAGTGGTCGAGCGCCCGGCTTCGGTCGCCAAGGAGTTGCTGGAAAACAGCTTGGACTCTGGCGCCCGGCGCATTGAAATCGAGGTGGAGCAGGGCGGTGTGAAGCTGCTGCGTGTACGCGACAACGGCAGTGGCATCGCGCAGGATGACTTGCCGCTGGCCTTGGCCCGTCACGCCACCAGCAAGATTCGTGAGCTGGAAGACCTCGAGGGTGTGCTCAGCCTGGGTTTTCGTGGGGAGGCGCTGGCTTCGATCAGCTCGGTGGCCCGCCTCACGCTGACCTCGCGCACCGCTGATGCGAGCGAAGCCTGGCAGGTGGAAACCGAAGGCCGGGACATGCTGCCGCGCGTACAACCCGCTGCGCACCCGGTTGGCACCTCGGTGGAGGTGCGTGACCTGTTCTTCAACACGCCCGCCCGGCGTAAGTTTCTCAAGGCCGAGAAGACCGAGTTCGACCACTTGCAGGAAGTCATCCGCCGCCTGGCCCTGGCGCGTTTCGACGTAGGCTTCCACCTGCGGCATAACGGCAAGACCATCTTCAGCCTGCACGAAGCGGCCGACGAAATGGCTCGGGCGCGTCGTGTCGGCACCATTTGCGGGCCAGGCTTTCTGGAGCAGGCGCTGCCGATCGATGTCGAGCGCAATGGCCTGCGACTGTGGGGCTGGGTGGGGCTGCCGACTTTTTCGCGCAGCCAGGCAGACTTGCAGTATTTCTTCGTTAATGGCCGCGCGGTGCGCGACAAGCTGGTGGCCCACGCGGTCCGCCAGGCGTACCGCGACGTATTGTTCAATGGTCGGCATCCGACCTTCGTGCTGTTTCTCGAATGCGACCCGACCGGGGTGGACGTCAACGTGCACCCGACCAAGCATGAAGTGCGTTTTCGCGAAGGGCGGATGGTCCACGACTTCCTTTACGGCACGCTGCACCGTGCCCTGGCCGATGTGCGTCCCGAGGACCAGTTGGCAGCCCCCGCCGCCGCGACCGAAATCGTGCGCCCAAGCGGCCTGCAAGTCGGCGAATTCGGGCCGCAGGGTGAGATGCGCCTGGCCGCGTCGGTGCTCGAACAGCCGCAGGGCGAGTCGCGCCAGGCATTCGGTGCCAGCGGCGCGGGCGCTGGCTATCAATACCAGTACACCCCGCGTCCTTCGCAGCCGGTGAATACCGCCGAGGCGCAGGCGGTCTACCGCGAGTTCTACGCACCGCTGGATAATCCGCAGGCAGGGCCAGTCGCGCTGCCTGAGAGCCAGGGCGACATTCCGCCGCTGGGCTATGCGCTGGCGCAGCTCAAGGGCATCTATATCCTCGCCGAGAACGCCGTGGGCCTGGTGCTGGTGGACATGCACGCGGCCCATGAGCGGATCATGTACGAGCGCCTCAAGGTGGCCATGGCCAGCGAGGGCCTGAGTGGTCAGCCGCTGCTGGTGCCAGAGTCCCTGGCGCTGAGCCAGCGCGAGGCCGACTGCGCCGAGGAGCACGCGCAGTGGTTCCAGCGCCTGGGCTTCGAGCTGCAGCGCCTGGGCCCGGAAACCCTTGCGATCCGGCAGATTCCGGCATTGCTCAAGCAGGCAGAAGCCAATCGGCTGGTACAGGATGTGCTCGCTGACCTGATGGAGTACGGCACCAGTGATCGCATCCAGGCGCATCTGAACGAGTTGCTTGGCACCATGGCGTGCCACGGCGCGGTGCGCGCCAATCGCCGGCTGGCGATTCCTGAAATGAACGCACTGCTGCGCGATATGGAAAACACCGAGCGCAGCGGCCAGTGCAACCACGGTCGACCGACCTGGACCCAGATGGGTCTGGATGACCTCGACAAGCTGTTCCTGCGGGGGCGATGACATGCGTGGCAAACCCCCGGCGATATTCCTCATGGGGCCGACAGCGGCGGGCAAGACCGACCTTGCCATCGCGCTGACCCAGGCCCTGCCCTGCGAATTGATCAGCGTCGACTCGGCGCTGGTCTATCGCGGCATGGACATCGGCACCGCCAAACCGTCTAAGCAGACTCTGGCCGCACATCCGCACCGCCTGGTCGATATCCTCGACCCGGCCGAGTGCTATTCGGCCAAGCAATTCTGCACCGATGCCTTGCACGCCATGGCCGAGATCACCGCGCGCGGCAAGATCCCGCTGCTGGTGGGCGGGACGATGCTGTATTACAAGGCGTTGGTGGACGGCCTGGCTGACATGCCGCCTGCCGATCCGCACGTGCGCGCCGCACTCGAAGCCGAGGCCAGCGCCCTGGGGCTGGCCGAGCTGCACCGCCAGCTGGCCGCGGTCGACCCGGAGTCTGCGGCGCGTATCCATCCGAATGATCCGCAGCGCTTGATTCGCGCGCTCGAGGTGTATCGTGTCAGCGGCCAGAGCATGACCGAGCATCGCCAACGTCAATTCGCGGAAAGTCGCGGTGCAGACGCAGGCGCGAACGGGCATTTGCCCTATACTGTCGCCAGCCTGGCGATCGCGCCCGCGGATCGTCACATTCTGCATGAACGAATTGCGCTACGATTTTCTCAGATGCTGGAACAGGGCTTCGTTGATGAGGTCCGATCGCTGCGTGCCAGAAGTGACTTGCACGTCGGGCTGCCGTCTATACGGGCAGTGGGGTACAGGCAGGTCTGGGATTACCTGGACGGTACGCTCGATGAGGGCGAAATGCAGGAGCGCGGTATCATCGCCACACGCCAGTTGGCCAAGCGTCAATTCACCTGGTTGCGCGGCTGGTCCGATGTTCACTGGCTCGACAGCCTGGCCTGCGACAATCTGTCCCGCACCTTGAAATACCTGGGGACCGTCTCCATATTGAGCTGAGTCCCTGCTTATTGCCGTCTATTCTTGCGAAGGGCGGTATGAATTACTGATTTTTCTTATTTTTTACTATTGATCCTTACAGGAGTGCGGCATATGTCAAAAGGGCATTCGCTACAAGACCCTTACTTGAACACCTTGAGAAAAGAAAAGGTCCCGGTTTCGATCTATCTGGTCAACGGGATCAAGCTGCAGGGCCAGATCGAATCGTTCGACCAGTTTGTCGTATTGCTGAAGAACACCGTCAGCCAAATGGTCTACAAACACGCGATTTCCACCGTCGTTCCTGCCCGTCCTGTGCGTCTGCCAAGCCCGACTGATGGCGACCACGGCGACAGCGAGCCAGGCAACGCTTGAAAGTAGGAGCCTGCATTGTTCTTTGAGCGCCACGGTGGTGGTGAGCGAGCGCTGCTCGTTCACTTGGAAGGTCAGAACCCTGAGGCGCGCGAAGACCCGCAGGAGTTTCAGGAGCTGGCGCTGTCGGCCGGAGCCGATATCGTTTCGCTGGTAACAGTGGCGCGGCATCAGCCTACCGCCAAGTTTCTGATCGGCAGCGGCAAGGTCGAAGAGTTGCGCGACCTGGTCAAATCCGCCGAAGCCGACCTGGTGATTTTCAATCACACCCTTACGCCCAGCCAGGAACGCAACCTCGAGCGCGTCTTCGAGTGTCGCGTGCTGGATCGTACCGGGCTGATTCTCGATATCTTCGCCCAGCGCGCACGTACTCACGAAGGCAAGCTACAAGTCGAACTGGCCCAGTTGGAGCACATGAGCACGCGGCTGGTACGTGGCTGGACCCACCTTGAGCGGCAGAAGGGCGGGATCGGCATGCGCGGTCCGGGTGAGACCCAGCTGGAAACCGACCGCCGCCTGCTGCGTGTGCGTTTGCGCCAGATCAAGTCTCGTCTGGAGAAGGTGCGCAGCCAGCGCGAACAGGCGCGGCGCGGACGCAAGCGTGCGGATATCCCGTCGGTGTCGCTGGTGGGTTACACCAACGCCGGCAAGTCCACGCTGTTCAACGCCCTGACCTCCTCCGAGGTGTACGCCGCCGACCAGCTGTTCGCCACCCTTGACCCGACGTTGCGCCGGCTGGAGCTGGCCGACCTCGGGCCGATCGTGCTGGCCGACACGGTCGGGTTCATTCGCCACCTGCCGCACAAGCTGGTGGAGGCATTTCGGGCTACGCTCGAGGAATCGAGCAACTCCGACCTGCTGTTGCACGTGATCGATGCCCACGAGCCAGAGCGCATGGAGCAGATCGAACAAGTGCTGGCAGTGCTGGGCGAGATCGGTGCCGAGAGCTTGCCGATCCTTGAGGTCTATAACAAACTCGACCTGCTCGAAGGTGTCGAGCCGCAGATCCAGCGCGATGCCGATGGCAAACCGCAACGGGTCTGGGTATCGGCCCGTGACGGGCGAGGCCTGGAGTTGGTTGGCCAAGCGGTTGCCGAGTTGTTGGGGGATGATCTGTTTGTCGGCACGCTATGCCTGGAGCAACGCTTTGCCCGCTTGCGCGCGCAATTCTTTGCCCTCGGTGCCGTGCAGGGTGAAGAGCATGATGAAGAAGGGCGCAGCCTGCTGAGTGTGCGACTGCCCAGGGTCGAACTGAATCGCCTGGTCAGCCGTGAAGGCATGGAGCCGCAAGTGTTTGTCGAGCAACACACTTTGCAATAAATGCTCGTCGAGGTCGCCGGGCAGCCGTGACAGGCATTCTGTAGCATTGGACGGCGCGCCGTGGGCGCGTCTTTGCTTTATCAGATGGAGAGCGCTATGGCTTGGAATGAGCCGGGTGGCAACTCGAACAATCAGGATCCCTGGGGCGGTCGTCGCGGTGGCGGCGGCGGTGGTGGCGACAAGAAAGGCCCACCGGATCTCGACGAGGCCTTCCGCAAGCTGCAGGACAGCCTGAACGGCATGTTTGGCAGTGGTAAGAAACGCGGTGGCGGTGGTGACCGCAACATCGGCAAGGGCGGCGGCTATGGCCTGCTGGGCATTGGCCTGGCGGTGCTGGCGGCCATCTGGCTGTACAACGCCGTGTACGTCGTGGACGAGCAGGAGCAGGCCGTGGTGCTGCGCTTCGGCAAGTACTACGAGACCGTGGGCCCCGGCCTGAATATCTATTTCCCGCCGATCGATCGCAAGTTCATGGAAAACGTGACGCGCGAACGTGCCTACACCAAGCAGGGCCAGATGCTCACCGAAGACGAGAACATCGTCGAGGTGCCGCTGACCGTGCAGTACCGCATCAGCAATCTGCAGGACTTCGTGCTCAACGTCGATCAGCCGGAAGTCAGCTTGCAGCATGCTACCGACAGCGCCCTGCGCCATGTGGTGGGCTCCACCTCCATGGACCAAGTGCTGACCGAAGGCCGCGAACAGATGGCCGTGGATATCCGCGAGCGTCTGCAGCGTTTCCTGGATACGTATCGCACCGGTATCACCGTGACCCAGGTGAACGTGCAGAGCGCGGCAGCCCCGCGTGAAGTGCAAGAAGCCTTCGACGACGTGATCCGTGCGCGTGAAGACGAGCAGCGTGCCCGCAACCAGGCCGAGTCCTACGCCAATGGCGTGGTGCCAGAGGCCCGTGGTCAGGCGCAGCGCATTATCGAGGACGCCAACGGCTACCGCGATGAAGTCATCGCCCGCGCCAAGGGTGAGGCCGATCGCTTCAGCAAGATGGTCGTCGAGTATCGCAAGGCGCCGGAAGTCACGCGTCAGCGTCTTTACATCGACACCATGCAGGAGGTCTACAGCAACTCCAGCAAGGTGATGGTGGCAACCAAGGATGGGCAGAACAACCTGCTCTACCTGCCACTGGACAAGATGGTCGAAGGCAGCCGCAACAATTCGGCAGCGTCCACCAGCAGCGTGTCGCCGTCGGTCAATGACGCCGCCGCACGCGCCGCCCAGGACCTGCAACAGCAACAACCGCCGCTGCGTTCCAGGGAGAGCCGCTGATGAGCAATAAATCGCTGTTCGCCCTGATCGGCGCCGTGGTACTGGGCATTGCTGCCTGGAACTGCTTCTACATCGTTTCGCAAACCGAGCGTGCGGTGTTGCTGCAGTTCGGTCGCGTAGTCAAGGCTGATGTCGAGCCAGGCCTGCATGTGAAGGTGCCGTACGTGAACCAGGTGCGCAAGTTCGACGCTCGCCTGATGACCCTCGACGCGCCGACCCAGCGTTTCCTGACGCTGGAGAAAAAAGCGGTGATGGTCGACGCCTACGCCAAATGGCGCGTGAAGGATGCCGAGCGCTTCTACACCGCGACCTCCGGCATGAAGCAGATCGCCGACGAGCGTCTGTCGCGTCGCTTGGAAAGCGGCCTGCGTGACCAGTTCGGTAAGCGTACCCTGCATGAAGTGGTCTCGGGCGAGCGCGACGCGCTGATGGCCGACATCACTGCCTCGCTCAACCGTATGGCGAGCAAGGAGCTGGGTATCGAGGTCGTCGACGTTCGCGTCAAGGCCATCGACCTGC
Organism: Pseudomonas sp. NY15463; assembly: GCF_048068415.1. NCBI lineage: Bacteria > Pseudomonadati > Pseudomonadota > Gammaproteobacteria > Pseudomonadales > Pseudomonadaceae > Pseudomonas > Pseudomonas sp. NY15463. Next base: position 144,557 of record NZ_JBLUQD010000004.1, on the reverse strand, counting down.
CTAAGGAAGTCAACCGCAGCGTGTTCGACCGCATGAGCACCGAGCGTGAGCGTGAAGCCCGCGAGCACCGCGCCAAGGGTAACGAGCTGGCCGAAGGCATCCGTGCCGATGCCGACCGTCAGCGCCGTGTACTGCTGGCCGAGGCTTATCGCGAAGCTGAGGAAACCCGTGGTGACGGCGACGCCCAGGCGGCTGCCATCTATGCCAAGGCCTACACCCAGGACGCCGATTTCTATGCGTTCTACCGTAGCCTGCAGGCGTACCGCGAAAGCTTCTCCAGCAAGAGCGACGTATTGGTCCTGGATCCGAAGAACGAGTTCTTCCGCTACCTGGACAAGAGCAAGCCCTAAGGCTGCTCGCAGGATGGAAGCCCCCGCCTGGCAGCTAAAATGCCGCGCGGGGTGCATCCTGAATGAAAAGGGGTGTATGATGCGGCAGCCGGGAAATTCCCGGCTTTTTTGCGTCTGCAAGGTTGATTGGCTAGCGGCCAATTGACGGTTTGCTCAGTACGCATGGCAATTCGAGGGTATTGGCTACGGTGGTTGCGCTGGGATCAGTGCTGCCCGCTGTTGCGTGCCAATGCCTGCTTTACTCACGGCTCGCCCTTGGGCAGGCCGCCCGGACCAGAGGGGAAATGGCGTAATGGCAACGGTAGACCGCTGGCTGCTGCCAGATGGCATCGAGGAAGTACTGCCACCTGAGGCGGCGCGTATCGAGATCGCGCGTCGTCAGGTGTTGGACCTGTTCCAGAGTTGGGGTTACGAACTGGTCGTTACCCCGCATATCGAGTACCTGGAGTCGCTGCTCACCGGCGCCGGCCAGGACCTGGATCAGCGCACCTTCAAGGTTGTCGACCCGCAGTCTGGCCGCCTGATGGGCTTTCGCGCCGACTTCACGCCACAGGTCGCGCGCATCGACGCCCATACCCTGCGCCGCGAAGGGCCGAGCCGCCTGTGCTACGCCGGTAGCGTACTGCACGCCCAGCCTCGCGCCCTGTCGACCTCGCGCAGCCCGATCCAGCTCGGCGCCGAGCTGTACGGCGATGCTAGCCCCACCAGCGATGTCGAGGTCATCAGCCTGATGCTCGCCACGCTGCAACTGACCGATGTCGCCGACGTGCACATGGATCTCGGGCATGTCGGTATCTACCGTGGCCTGGCGCGTGCTGCCGGGCTGTCCGGCGCGGTCGAGCAGCAACTGTTCGACGCCCTGCAGCGCAAGGCTGTCGATGAAGTGCAGGCACTGACCGCCGACCTGCCGAAGGACCTGGGCAGCATGCTGCGCGCCCTGTGCGAGCTGTGCGGTGGCCGCGAAGTGCTGGCCGAAGCCCGCGTGCGTCTGGGGCGTGCCCCGGCCAGCGTGCTGGCGGCGCTCGATGACCTGCTGGCCATCGCTGATCGCCTGGCGGCGCGTTACCCAGACCTGCCGCTGTATTTCGACCTCGGTGAGCTGCGCGGCTACCACTACCACACCGGCGTGGTGTTCGCCGTGTTCGTGCCTGGGGTCGGCTCTTCGATCGCCCAGGGCGGACGTTACGACGACATCGGCGCCGACTTCGGCCGGGCCCGCCCGGCCACCGGTTTCTCCACGGATTTGAAGACCCTGGTCACACTGGGGCGAGCGGAGGTCGTATTGCCTGCTGGTGGCATCTGGATGCCCGACAGCAGCGATGCGGCCCTCTGGCAGCAGGTCTGCCAGTTGCGCAACGAGGGCCAGCGTGTGGTCCAGGCCCTGCCTGGCCAGCCGTTGAGTGCTGCTCTCGAGGCGGATTGTGATCGGCAATTGATTCAGCAAGACGGGCGCTGGCAGGTTCTGCCGCTGACCCAGTGAGTTTCTGCGTCGGCAACAGGCCGGCAACCAAGTTTGCGTGAATGAGGACCAATGTAATGGGTAAGAATGTCGTCGTCCTGGGCACCCAATGGGGTGATGAGGGCAAAGGCAAGATCGTCGATCTGCTGACCGAACATGCTGCCGCCGTGGTGCGCTACCAAGGTGGCCATAACGCGGGCCACACCCTGGTGATCAACGGTGAGAAGACCGTTCTGCACCTGATTCCCTCGGGCATCCTGCGTGAAGGCGTGCAATGCCTGATCGGCAACGGCGTGGTCGTTGCCCCGGATGCCCTGATGCGTGAAATCACCAAGCTGGAAGAGAAAGGCGTACCGGTGCGCGAGCGCCTGCGTATCAGCCCGGCTGCCCCGCTGATCCTGTCGTACCACGTGGCGCTGGACCAGGCCCGTGAAAAAGCCCGTGGCGAAGCCAAGATCGGCACCACTGGCCGCGGCATTGGCCCTGCATACGAAGATAAGGTCGCGCGTCGCGGCCTGCGCGTGGGCGATCTGTTCCACCGCGAGCGTTTTGCCGCCAAGCTCGGTGAGCTGCTGGACTACCACAACTTCCAGCTGGTGAACTACTACAAAGAGCCGGCCATCGACTTCCAGCAGACTCTCGACGAGTGCATGGCCTACGCCGAGCAGCTCAAGCCGATGATGCTCGACGTCACTGCCGAACTGCACAACCTGCGTCGCGCCGGCAAGGACATCATGTTCGAAGGCGCCCAAGGTTCGCTGCTGGACATCGACCACGGCACCTACCCGTACGTCACCAGCTCCAACACCACCGCTGGCGGTATCTCCACCGGTTCTGGCGTTGGTCCGATGTACCTGGACTACATCCTGGGTATCACCAAGGCCTACACCACCCGCGTGGGTTCCGGTCCGTTCCCGACCGAACTGTTCGACGAAACGGGTGCAACCCTGGCCAAGCGCGGCCACGAGTTCGGTTCGACCACCGGCCGTGCCCGCCGCTGCGGCTGGTTCGATGCCGTGATCCTGCGTCGAGCCATCGACGTCAACAGCATCTCGGGTATCTGCCTGACCAAGCTGGATGTGCTGGACGGTCTTGAGACCATCAACATCTGCGTGGGTTACAAGAACGAGAACGGTGCCGTGATCGACGCGCCATCGGACGCCGATAGCTACATCGGCCTGGAGCCGGTGTACGAAGAAATGCCAGGTTGGAGCGAGTCGACCTTGGGCGCCAAGACCCTGGAAGAGCTGCCACAAGCTGCGCGCGATTACATCAAGCGTATCGAAGTGTTGGTCGGCGCGCCGATCGACATCATCTCCACCGGCCCGGACCGCAACGAGACCATCGTCCTGCGTCACCCGTTCGCCTGATCCGCGCTACGCGCTGATTAAACGCCGTAGCCCTGAAAAGGGCTGCGGCGTTTTGGTTTCTGGGCCCGATTACTCGATATTGGCACATATGCCAGCTGTTTAAGGCACAACCTTTGCTGTAAGAATCCTCTGTAAGTGCCACCAATATAATGGCGCCAGAATGTATGAGGGTTTCAACGTGTCTGCCATCCTCTCACTGTTACGAAGCCGCCTGTTGCGGCCTGTGTTTGTTGCGCTTGGTATCGCCTTGCTGGTGCAGGTACTGGTTGCCGTTGCCCTGACTCGGAGCACGGTCACGGCATTGGAGGCCGACCTGGACGAGCGCCTGGGGAGCGACACCCGCAAATTGGCCGGTGAGCTTGAGCAAGCCGGTCAGGATGTGCGCGCCGGGCTCGACAGCCTTTCGGCGAGCACCCGTCAGCGTTTGAGCGCGGGCCTGTCGGAACGCCTGCATGACGAGCAGCAGCAATTGCGTGCGACGCTGGAAAAAAACCTCAAGGACTCGGCCAACGACATGGCCGAACTGTTGGCCTCGGTTGCCCCTCGGGCTATTTGGGATAACGACGTGCCGATGCTGTCGGACTTTGCCCGGCGTGCCCAACGCAACCCGAATGTGCTGTTCGTCATCTATGACGACGCCCAGGGTCAGCACCTGACCCGTTACCTCAACCGCGACAACCCGGTTAACCAGGTCCTGATGCAGAAAGGGCAGGGTGAGCGGGCGCTGGACAAGGTGCTGGATGCGGCGCGTCGTGACCCTGCGGTGTATTTCGTCGAGGCCTCGATCAGCCCCAATGGCGCCGAAATCGGCAAAGTGCTGATGGGTGTTTCCACGGCGGATGTCGATAAGGCGCTTCGAGCCCTCGACCAGCGCTTCACGGCGCTGATCGCCAGTGGTGAGCAATTGGTCGGCGATAGCCTGGTGGCTGCCGCGGCGGACAGTGGCAAGGCTCTGCGCGCGCGTCTTGAAACCGCGCAGAACAGCGCTACGGCGATGCAGGCCAACACCGCGCAAACCGTGCGTGACGCCGCAGGCGACCTGCGCTGGCGCATCGGCTTGGGTCTGGTGCTGGTGGGGCTGGGTGTGCTGCTGGTGGTGGCGCTGGTGTTGGGGCGGCGCGTGCTAAGTAAGCTGCGCCTGCTGATCACTGCGCTGGATGACCTGGCTGCCGGTGAAGGTGACCTGACCAAGCGGGTCAACCTCGACAGCCGTGACGAGATCGGTGACATGGCCTCGGCGGTCAACCGTTTCGTCGACAAGCTGCAACCTATCGTTCGTGAAGCCGGCGAGGTGGCCCAGCGCACTGGCGTCGAGATTGGCAGCATGGCTCAGCGCAATGCCGGCGCCGATGCCGCTGCCGCCCTGCAGCGTGACGAAGTAGCTGCCAGCCTGCGCGACCTGTCGAGCATGGCCGACGAAGCCCAGGCCGAAAGCCACGCGATGAAAGCTGCGTTGCAGCAAGTCGTGGATATCCGTCAGGCCACCGACGAAAACAGCCGCGCCTCGACGCAGCTGGCGCGGTTGATCGAGAACCTGGCGGGTGAAGTGGATACCGGTTCGCAGGTAATCGAGCGCCTGGCCAAGCAGAGCGAGCAGATCGAGGTGGTGCTGACGGTGATCCACGGCATCGCCGAGCAGACCAATCTGTTGGCATTGAACGCCGCCATCGAGGCCGCCCGGGCTGGCGAAACCGGTCGTGGTTTTGCCGTGGTGGCCGATGAGGTACGCGCGCTGGCGAGCAAGACGCAGAGTTCTACCGGAGATATCCAGTCGCACATTACTGCTTTGCAGCAGGGCGCCAAGGAGGCGGTGGCGACCATCAGTCAGGCCGGGCGCCAGGCCAGCGAGGGGTTGTTGGTGTTGCGCGACAACGAGCGCCGGCAGCAGTCGGTACAGGCGGCGGTGGAGCAGGTGCATGCGGCCATCGGCCTGGCCACTCGCGCGGCTGAGCAGCAGGCCACGGGTGCCCAGGCTGTGCGCGGGCGGGTCGAGAACATTCATGCCCAGGCCGAGCGTTCAGCTGAAGTGGTGTCGCAGACCACTGCCAGCAGCAAAGTGCTGGATGACCTGGCCGCGCAACTGCGTGCCAGCCTTGGTCAATTCAGAGCCTGAGGGCATCGCAGGGCAGGTCGTTCGACGTGCCCTGCAACAGGGGTTACGCCTTGTTCAGGTACATCCGCGTGGTCAGCAGATACACCGGCAAGCCCGATACCAGGATCAACAGCGCGGCATAAGGCGCCGCTGCGGCGAACTCGACGTTGGCGGTGTGCGCCCATACTTCGGTGGCCAGAGTGGTCATCCCGGTTGGGCTCAGCAGCAGGGTCGCGGTCAGCTCCTTCATGGCATCCAGGAACACCAGGGCGAAGGCCGCGGCCATGGCCGGGAAGATGATCGGCAAGGTCACCCGACAAAACGCTGCGAAACTGCTCGCACCCAGCGTGCGAGCGGCTTCTTCCAGGGTTGGTGAGGCCTTGTTCAGCGCCGTGCGCACCGGTGACTGGGCCAGTGGCAGGAACAGCAGCGCATAGGCCAGGATCAGCAGGGCGGTGGTCTGGTACAGCGCTGGCACGTAATGCAGTGCGAAGAACACCAGCGTCAGCGCGATCACCAGGCCCGGCAGGGCGTGTAGCAGGTACGGCAGGCGTTCGGCCCACAGCGCCAGGCGGCCTTTGTAGCGCACCACCAGGAAGCTGATTGGCAAGGCCAGCAGCACGCAGAAGCCGGCCCCGCCCAGCGACACCGACAACGAAGTCAGCAGCGCCTTTCCGATCGCCGCCACTGGGAACGCGGCCGATGAGCCCACGCTCAGCCAGTAGCCGAGCATGGCCAGTGGAATGCCGCTACCGAGCACCGTCAGCCCCAGGCAGAACAGCTGCGCCAGCGGCATCCAGCCGCGCAGGCGCACCGGCTGCGCGCGGCGCGCCACGCCCTGACCGATGCGCACATGGCGGGCCTTGCCGCGTACGCGCAGCTCCAACCACAGCATCGCCAGGCACATCACCAAGAGCACCGCCGACAGCATGGCGGCGTTGGCGTTGCTGAACTCCAGCTCGAACTGCTGGTAGATCGCCGTGGTGAAGGTTTGCAGGCCGAGGATTGACAGCGCGCCGAACTCCACCAGCATGTGCAGGGCAATCAGCAGCGCACCGCCGAGCATCGAGGGCCACAGCAGTGGCAGGGTGACCTTGAAGAACACGCCCCAGCGGCTGCACCCCAGGGTGCGCGCCGACTCCTCCAAAGAGGTGTCGAGGTTGCGCAGGGTGGCTGCCACTGGCAGGAACACCAGTGGGTACTTGGACAGCGCCATCACCAGGATCGCCCCGCCGAGACCTTCGAAGTCGGCGCTCAGCGATACCCAGGTGAAACTGCTGACGAACGATGGTACGGCGAACGGGAGGCACAATACTACGCCCCATAGCCGGCGGCCGGGCAAGTCACTGCGCTCCAATAGCCATGCCAGGGCCATGCCCACCACCATGCACACCAGCGTCACCCCGACCATCAGCATCAGGGTATTGCGCATCAAGCCCCAGACGAACGGCCGCCACAGCAGGTGCAGGGCTTCGCGCCAGCCGGCTTCCCAGGCTTTCATGGCGACGTACAGCAAGGGCAGCACACTCATTGCCACCAGGAACAGCACGGGCAGCACCACCCAGATCGACGGGCGCTTGCGGCGTGGCACGTAAGGTGCTCGCACCGCTGTGGACAGGGCGGCGGTCATCAGAGCAGGCCAACCTCGCGTTCAAGCTCGATGGCTTCCTCGGCGTTGCCCAGGTCGGCTGGCGAGATCTTTGGCGGGCGCAGGTCTTCGAAAGGCTTCAGGCCACGGTCGGAGACCATGCCTTTGTGCAGCGGGTACTCGGCGGTGGTCTGGGTGATCACGCGCTGGCCTTCTTCGCTGGCCATCCAGTTGAGCAGGGCCTGGGCCTCCTTGGGGTGCTTGCTGGCCTTGACCACTGCGGCGCCCGAGATGGTCACCAGGTTGCCGGCATCACCGTCGGCCAGGTAATAGAGCTTGGAGTCCAGCTTGCCGCGCTCGCGCTCCAGGGCGTACCAGTAATAGTTGTTCACCAGAACCGCTGCCACTTCGCCTTTTTCCACGGCCTTCAGGGCAACCATGTTGTTGGTGTACGTCTTGCCGAAGGCCTTGAGGCCCGTCAGCCATTCCTCGGTGGCTTCGCGCCCGTGCATTTTCAGGATAGCCACGGCTTGCTCCTGGAAGGCGCCGCTGGTGGGCACGTAGCCGACGCGGCCTTCCCACTCGGGGCTGGCGAAGTCCATCACCGTGGTCGGCAAGTCTTTCTCGTCGACCTTCTTCGGGTTGAAGACCACGATGCGGGTGCGAGCGGTGATGCCCATCCAGGTGCCGTTGGCGCCTACGTACTCCTTGGGCATCATGTTCACGGTGGCGTCATCGATCTTCGCCAGCAGGCCCAGCTCACCCAGGTTGTTCAGGGGTGGGGACTCTTCGGTGTAGATGATGTCGGCGGGCGAGCGGTCGCCTTCCTCGATGATCTGGCTGGCCAGCTGGTTGCTGCTGCCCTTGCGGATGTTGATGTGGATACCGGTCTTGGCCTCGTAGGCCTTGGCAATGGCGTCGCCGATTTCCTTGTGCTGACCGTTGTACATGGTCAGTGTGACCGGCTCGTCTGCCAGGGCGGCCGGAGCGCCGATCACCAGGCTCAGAACAGCGGCGGCCAGGGTGCGCATCAGCGGTTGCGGGCGGATCGTCATGCGGGTACTTCCTCGCTTACGGCTACATATTTGGAAACAATGGTAAACGAAATCGTTTCTCAAGTGGCCGGGTAACGGGAAATTCATGGAGGGGCGAGCAGGGCTGCGTAAAAATCGCAGGCAAGAAAAAACCCACTAGCAAGCTAGTGGGTTTTTGTATGGTGCCCAGGAGAAGACTCGAACTTCCACGACCGTTAAGTCACTGATACCTGAAACCAGCGCGTCTACCAATTCCGCCACCTGGGCAAAGCTTTGCAACGTCTGCTGAAAGCGACATCGTCATCTTTCACACAGTAGTAACAGATCCTTGGTCATCTATTACTTGTAAAATCTTGGTGCCCAGGAGAAGACTCGAACTTCCACGACCGTTAAGTCACTGATACCTGAAACCAGCGCGTCTACCAATTCCGCCACCTGGGCACACATTCGAGACTACAAGAGGCTTTACAGCGCCGTTCATCTCTACTACAACTTCGGGGTTGTCCGTCGTTGTGGTGCGCACTATACGGACGCCCCTGGAGGCTGTAAAGCCCCCGGACGAAAAAAATTTCAAAAAATTCAACTTGTTGATTCCGCTGGCCTGTTGCGTATCACAGGAGTCCTTTACGGGGCTGTCCAAGGCTGACATTTCCGGTTTCAATACGCCTATGCCAGAATTCCTATCTATATACCCCAAGGTGAACCCCTTCTGATGGCCGATTGGCAATCCCTCGATCCCGAGGCCGCTCGCGAAGCGGAAAAATACGAAAATCCTATCCCCAGCCGTGAGCTGATCCTGCAGCGTCTCGCCGACCGTGGCGAACCGGCTGCCCGTGAAGAGCTGGCTGCCGAATTCGGTCTTCACGAAGAAGACCAGATCGAAGCCCTGCGCCGCCGCTTGCGCGCGATGGAGCGTGATGGCCAGCTTATCTATACCCGGCGCGGCACCTATGCCCCGGTAGACAAGCTCGACCTGATCTGCGGCCGCGTCTCCGGCCACCGCGACGGTTTCGGCTTCCTGATTCCTGACGATGGCAGCGAAGACCTGTTCCTCAGCCCTGCGCAGATGCGCCTGGTGTTCGACGGCGATCGCGGCCTGGCCCGGGTGTCCGGCGTCGATCGTCGAGGCCGGCGCGAAGGCGTGCTGGTCGAGATCATCTCCCGTGCTCACGAAAGCGTGGTCGGCCGCTACTTCGAAGAGGGCGGCATCGGCTACGTGACCCCGGACAACCCGAAGATCCAGCAAGAAGTGCTGGTGACGGCCGGGCGCAACGGCGGTGCCAAGATCGGCCAGTTCGTCTCGATCAAGATCACCCACTGGCCCACCCCGCGCTTCCAGCCGCAAGGTGACGTGGTCGAGGTGATCGGCAACTACATGGCGCCAGGCATGGAAATCGATATCGCCCTGCGCAGCTACGACATCCCGCACGTCTGGCCCAAGGACGTGATCAAGGAGGCGCGCAAGTTCCGCTCGGAAGTCGAGGAGAAGGACAAGGAGAAGCGCATCGACCTGCGCCACCTGCCGTTCGTCACCATCGACGGCGAGGACGCCCGCGACTTCGACGACGCCGTCTATTGCGAGCCGCTGGGCAAGCTGCGCCTGTTCTCCGGTGGCTGGCGCCTGTACGTCGCCATCGCCGACGTGTCCAGCTATGTTCGCCTGGGCTCGGCACTGGATGTCGAGGCGCAGCAGCGCGGCAACTCCGTGTACTTCCCCGAGCGCGTCGTGCCGATGCTCCCGGAGGAGCTGTCCAACGGACTGTGCTCGCTGAACCCGCACGTCGATCGCCTGGCCATGGTCTGCGAAATGACCATCAACAAGGCTGGCCAGATGGTCGACTACCAGTTCTATGAAGGGGTCATCCACTCCCATGCGCGCCTGACCTACAACAAAGTCAGCAGCATGCTCGAACACGCCCGCACCCGCGAGGGCAAGGCCCTGCGCGAGGAGTACAGCGAGGTACTGCCGGATCTCAAGCACCTCTACGCGCTGTATAAGGCGCTGGTGGCGGCCCGTCATACCCGTGGCGCGATCGATTTCGAAACCCAGGAAACCCGGATCATCTTCGGTGAAGACCGCAAGATCGACGAAATTCGCCCGACTGTACGCAACGACGCCCACAAGCTGATCGAAGAGTGCATGCTCGCGGCCAACGTCGCCACCGCCGAGTTCCTGCAAAAGCACAATGTACCGTCGCTGTACCGCGTGCACGATGGCCCGCCGCCGGAACGTCTGGAAAAACTGCGTGCCTTCCTCGGCGAATTGGGACTGACCCTGCACAAGGGCAAAGACCCGTCGCCGAAAGATTACCAGGCGCTGCTGGCGAGCATCGCCGGGCGCCCGGACTTCCACCTGATCCAGACCGTCATGCTGCGCTCGCTGAGCCAGGCGGTGTACAGCGTCGAGAACAACGGCCACTTCGGCCTGAACTACGAGGCTTACACCCATTTCACCTCGCCGATCCGCCGCTACCCGGACCTGCTGGTGCACCGTGCCATTCGCAGCGTGATCCGCTCGAAGGTCGATACCACGCACGTCAAACGTGCCGGCGCCATGAGCATTCCTAAGGCGCGCATCTACCCGTACGACGAGAACGCCCTGGAGCAAATGGGCGAGCAGTGCTCGATGACCGAAAGGCGTGCCGACGAGGCCACCCGCGACGTGGTCAACTGGCTCAAGTGCGAGTACATGCGTGATCGCGTGGGCGAAACCTTCCCTGGGGTGATCACTGCGGTGACCGGCTTTGGCCTGTTCATCGAGCTGACCGACATCTATGTCGAAGGCCTGGTCCACGTCAGTGCCTTGCCGGGCGACTACTACCACTTCGATCCGGTGCACCACCGCCTGTCCGGCGAGCGCAGCGGGCGCAGCTTCCGCCTGGGCGACACGGTGGAGGTCAAGGTCATGCGCGTTGATCTCGAACAGCGCAAGATCGATTTCGAAATGTCCGAAGCCACCGTCAATGCGCCTGTGGGCCGTAAGCCGCGTGCCGCTGCTGGTGAGCCTGCACCTGCGGGCGCCGCTGCCCAGGCGCCTGCCACAGAAGCGAAAATTTCGCCCAAGCCGCGTAGCCGCAAGGGTGAAACCGCCGATGCGTACTTCCCCAAGGATGCCGTGCAGCGCAATGCCGAGGTGCGCAAGAGCCGCGAAATGAAGAAGGCGCTGATGACCGAGGCGCGCAGCGGCGGTCATGCCGGCAGCAAGTCGGAGAAAGGTAGCAAGCCGTCTGGTAAACCAACCAAGCACCGCAAGGGGCCGTCGAAGTCCGGCGCGCCACGTAAAGGCAAGAACAAGTCATGAGTCAGCTGGAAAAGATCTACGGCGTGCACGCGGTACAGGCACTGCTGCAGCACCACCCCAAACGGGTCAAGCAGATCTGGTTGTCGGAAGGGCGCAGTGAACCGCGCATCCAGGCGTTGCTCGAACTGGCTGCGCAGAATCGCGTGCAGGTCGGTCAAGCCGAGCGTCGTGAACTCGATGCCTGGGTCGAGGGCGTGCACCAAGGCGTGGTCGCCGAGGTAAGCCCGAGCCAGGTGTGGGGCGAGGCGATGCTCGACGAACTGCTCGAACGCACCGAGACGCCGCCGCTGATCCTGGTGCTGGACGGTGTCACCGACCCGCACAACCTCGGCGCGTGCCTGCGCACCGCCGATGCGGCTGGCGCCACGGCTGTGGTGATTCCGAAGGACAAGTCGGCCACGCTCACCGGCGTGGTGCGCAAGGTGGCGTGCGGCGCTGCCGAGGTGATCCCGCTGGTGGCCGTCACCAACCTTTCGCGGACCCTGGAAAAGCTCCAGCAGCGCGGGTTGTGGGTGGTCGGCACTGCCGGCGAGGCCGAGCAGGAAATCTACCAGCAGGACCTGACGGGGCCGTTGGTGATGATCATGGGGGCCGAAGGCAAGGGCATGCGTCGCCTGACCCGTGAGCACTGCGACTTCCTGGTGAAACTGCCGATGGCGGGCAGCGTCAGCAGCCTGAACGTCTCGGTGGCCACCGGGGTGTGCTTGTTCGAAGCTGTGAGGCAGCGCGGCGTTCGGTCTTGAGTGGCAAAAGGTAGAACCGAGCGGCAACTGCATTCAACTTGCAGCTTGCCGCTTGTAACTTGAAGCTTCAGCCTCCTTGCTTGTCCCCCCGGCCTTCTCTACAATTGCGCCCCTTGCCGAGCTGGCAGGCGCGCATGCGTCTCCCCTCAGGGCAAGACATACAAGTGTCATTCACTCCTTGTCTGACCAGGTAGCTGGCAGACTACTAACCCGTAAGGAGCATTCATGCGTCATTACGAAATCATCTTCCTGGTTCACCCGGACCAGAGCGAGCAAGTCGGCGGCATGGTTGAGCGTTACACCAAGCTGATCGAAGAAGATGGTGGCAAGATCCACCGCCTGGAAGACTGGGGCCGTCGTCAACTGGCCTACGCAATCAACAATGTTCACAAGGCTCACTACGTGATGCTGAACGTTGAGTGCACCGGCAAGGCCCTGGCCGAGCTGGAAGACAACTTCCGCTACAACGATGCCGTGATCCGTAACCTGGTCATCCGTCGCGACGAAGCCGTCACTGGCCCGTCCGAGATGCTCAAGGCCGAAGAGAACCGCAGCGAGCGCCGTGAGCGTCGTGAACGTCCTGACAATGCTGATGGCGCCGAAGGCGACGACAGCAATGACAGCGACAACAGCGACAACGCTGACGAGTAATCCACGGACTTTTTGAGGAGCCAATCACATGGCACGTTTCTTCCGTCGTCGTAAATTCTGCCGCTTCACTGCTGAAGACGTGAAAGAGATCGACTTCAAAGATCTCAACACCCTGAAAGCTTACGTATCCGAAACCGGCAAGATCGTTCCAAGCCGCATCACCGGTACCAAAGCTCGTTATCAGCGTCAGCTGGCTACCGCTATCAAGCGCGCCCGCTTCCTGGCCCTGCTGCCCTACACCGACAGCCACGGCCGCTGAGACCGGGTCGTCGACATAAGTAGCAAGGGATAGGCATGCGAGCGTTAGCAAGTTTCATCATGCGCGGTCGTGTGCAGGCCACCCTCGTGGTGGTCATCAGTGCGGTACTGCCGCTGCTGTTCTGGTTGAGTGCCGCCGCCGGGAGCCTGGTGTTCCTGCGGCGTGGTTTCAAGGACGCTTCATCGGTCATCGCCTGGGGCCTTTTGCCGGCGCTGGCCATGTGGTTCTTCGGCGAACCGAGCACCTTGCTGGTGCTGCTGGGCACGCTGGGGCTGGCCGCTGTGTTGCGTGCCGGGCATTCCTGGAACCGGGTGCTGTTGTCCAGCATCGTGTTGGGCCTGGTGTTCAGCCTGATACTGGACGTGGTATTGCGCGATACCTTCGCGGTGCTGGCCACGGCGCTTGAAAAAGCCCTGCCGCAGTTCGAAGGCAAGCCGGTACTGCCTGGCGAGTTGATCGGCCCGTTGCTGGTCGCTACCAGTGCAGTAATGCTGCAGTTGTTAAGCGTGGTGGCTTTGATGCTGGCGCGCTATTGGCAAGCGGCGTTGTACAACCCCGGTGGTTTCGGTCGCGAGTTTCGCGAACTGAGGCTACCGCCGGTGCCAATGCTGGTACTGGTGGCGCTGATGGTACTCGGGCCGATTCTCGGGCCGCAGTTCATCGTGCTGTCATCGGCGTCCAGCCTGGTACTGCTGCTGGCAGCCATCGCCCTGGTTCATGGGCTGGTGGCACAACGGCGACTGGCTGGTTTCTGGCTGGTGGGGCTGTACGTGACGTTGCTGCTGCTGATGCAGTTGATCTATCCGTTGCTCGTGGTTCTGGCCATTGTCGACAGCCTGATTGATTTTCGCGGTCGCACGTCCCCTTCGCAGGGTGACGACTCCGCGAACGGTGAAGGTTAAAAGTTAAGAGGTTTTACCAAATGGAACTGATCCTGCTGGAAAAAGTCGCCAACCTGGGCAACCTGGGCGACAAAGTAAACGTTAAGGCTGGTTACGGCCGTAACTACCTGCTGCCATTCGGCAAGGCCACCGTTGCCAACGCCGCCAACCTGGCCGCGTTCGAAGAGCGCCGCGCAGAGCTGGAAAAAGCCGCAGCAGACAAGAAAGCTTCGGCTGAAAGCCGCGCTGCCCAACTGGCCGAGCTGGAAGTGACCATCACTGCCACCGCTGGCGACGAAGGCAAGCTGTTCGGTTCGATCGGCACCCACGACATCGCTGACGCCCTGACCGCCTCCGGCGTTGAAGTGGCCAAGGCTGAAGTTCGTCTGCCGAACGGCACCATCCGTCAGGTTGGCGAATACGACGTAGCCGTGCACCTGCACAGCGACGTTGAAGCCACCGTACGCGTGGTCGTCGTAGCTGCCTAAGCGGCTGTAATCGGCTGGCCCCTCGTGGGTCAGGCGGTTAACATCGGGCACGGTCCTGTTTTTTACAGGCCGTGCCCTTTGTCTTTTTCATCTACCCGAATTCTTGTGTGGCCATGAACGAGATCACTTCCCCCGACCAGCTCGACCTGCAAACCGCAGCCTTGAAGGTGCCGCCGCATTCCATCGAGGCCGAACAGGCCGTACTCGGTGGCCTGCTGCTGGAAAACAGTGCCTGGGAGCGAGTGCTCGACCAAGTGTCGGACGGTGACTTCTACCGCCATGACCACCGCTTGATCTTCCGCGCCATCCATAAGCTGGCTGACCAGAACCAGCCGTTCGACGTGGTCACGCTGCACGAGCAACTGGAAAAAGAAGGTCTCTCGACGCAGGTCGGCGGCCTGGCGTACCTGGCTGAGTTGGCCAAGAACACCCCGTCGGTGGCCAACATCAAGGCCTACGCCGCGATCATCCGCGAGCGGGCCACGCTGCGCCAATTGATCAGCATCAGTACCGACATCGCCGATAACGCCTTCAACCCGCAAGGGCGCAACGCCGAAGAGATCCTCGACGATGCCGAGCGGCAGATCTTCCAGATCGCCGAGGCGCGTCCGAAGACCGGTGGTCCAGTGGGCGTGAACGAACTGTTGACCATGGCCATCGACCGAATCGATACGCTGTTCAACTCCGACAGTGACATCACCGGCGTGTCCACCGGCTTCACCGATCTGGACGAGAAGACCAGCGGCCTGCAACCGGCCGACCTGGTCATCGTTGCTGGTCGTCCGTCGATGGGTAAAACCACCTTCGCCATGAACCTGGTCGAGAACGCCGTCTTGCGCAGCGACAAGGTGGTGCTGGTGTTCTCCCTCGAGATGCCCGGCGAATCGCTGGTCATGCGTATGCTTTCGTCCCTCGGCCGCATCGACCAGACCAAAGTGCGTTCCGGCCAGCTGGACGACGATGACTGGCCGCGCCTGACCTCGGCGGTGAACCTGCTCAACGACCGCAAGTTGTTCATCGACGATACCGCAGGCATCAGTCCGTCGGAGATGCGCGCACGCACCCGTCGCCTGGCCCGTGAACATGGCGAGATCGCCTTGATCATGGTCGATTACTTGCAGCTGATGCAGATCCCGGGTTCGGCGGGCGACAACCGTACTAACGAAATTTCCGAGATCTCCCGCTCGTTGAAAGCCCTGGCCAAGGAATTCAACTGCCCAGTGATCGCCCTGTCCCAGCTCAACCGCTCCCTGGAGCAACGCCCGAACAAGCGCCCGGTCAACTCCGACTTGCGTGAATCCGGTGCAATCGAGCAGGACGCCGACGTGATCATGTTCGTCTACCGCGACGAGGTGTATCACCCTGAAACCGAGCACAAGGGCGTTGCTGAAATCATCATCGGTAAACAGCGTAACGGCCCCATCGGCTTCATCCGCCTGGCGTTCATCGGCAAATACACCCGGTTCGAGAACCTGGCGCCGGGGATGTATAACTTCGATGACGATGAATAAGCCCGGGTCTATTGCGTAGACCCACTGGGTTTTGAGAGCGCCGGTAAAAAAGAAAGGCCCTTGAGGAGCAGATCAACCGACCGCTGTAGTCGGATTTGGTCAAAATTTGTGCTATTCTCCGCGCCCGCGATTTCCCTGCACACCAGAACCGGTCACTGACATGCAAGCAGCCAAACCACTCTACGACTATCCCAAGTACTGGGCCGAATGCTTCGGGCCAGCGCCTTTCCTGCCGATGAGCAGGGAGGAGATGGATCAGCTCGGCTGGGATTCCTGCGACATCATCATCGTGACCGGCGACGCCTACGTTGACCATGCCTCGTTCGGCATGGCGATCATCGGCCGCCTGCTCGAAGCCCAGGGTTTTCGCGTGGGGATCATCGCGCAGCCGAACTGGCAGTCCAAAGACGACTTCATGAAGCTCGGTGAGCCGAACCTGTTCTTCGGTGTGGCTGCGGGCAACATGGACTCGATGATCAACCGCTACACCGCGGACAAGAAAATTCGCTCCGATGATGCCTACACCCCAGGCGGGCTGGCCGGCAAGCGCCCGGACCGCGCCAGCCTGGTGTACAGCCAGCGCTGCAAGGAAGCCTACAAGCACGTGCCGATCGTGCTCGGCGGCATCGAGGCTTCGCTGCGCCGCATCGCCCACTACGACTACTGGCAGGACAAGGTCCGCCACTCGATCCTGGTGGATGCCAGCGCCGACATCCTGCTGTACGGCAACGCCGAGCGCGCCATTGTCGAGGTCGCCCAGCGCCTGTCCCAGGGCGAGCCTATCGAGCAGATCACCGACGTGCGCGGCACCGCGTTCATCCGCCGCGACACGCCGCAGGGCTGGTTCGAGATCGACTCCACGCGTATCGACCGTCCGGGCCGGGTCGACAAGATCATCAACCCGTACGTCAACACTCAGGACACCCAGGCCTGCGCCATCGAGCAGGCCAAGGGCGAGCAGGAAGACCCGAACGAAGCCAAGGTCGTGCAAATTCTCGACAGCCCGAGCGTCACCCGCGAAAAATCGGTGATTCGCCTGCCGTCGTTCGAGAAAGTGCGCAACGACCCGGTGCTCTACGCGCACGCCAACCGCGTGCTGCACCTGGAGACAAACCCCGGCAACGCCCGCGCGCTGGTGCAGAAGCACGGTGAGGTGGACGTGTGGTTCAACCCGCCGCCCATCCCCATGACCACCGAGGAAATGGACTACGTGTTCGGCATGCCGTACGCGCGTGTTCCGCACCCTGCGTATGGCAAGGAGCGCATCCCGGCCTACGAGATGATTCGCTTCTCGGTGAACATCATGCGTGGCTGCTTTGGTGGTTGCACCTTCTGCTCGATCACCGAGCACGAAGGTCGGATCATCCAGAACCGCTCCCACGAGTCGATCCTGCACGAAATCGAAGAGATGCGTGACAAGGTGCCGGGTTTCACCGGCGTTGTCTCCGACCTGGGCGGCCCGACCGCCAACATGTACCGCATCGCGTGCAAGAGCCACGATATCGAGAAGCACTGCCGCAAGCCGTCGTGCGTGTTCCCAGGTATTTGCGAGAACCTCAACACCGACCACAGCTCGCTGATCGAGCTGTACCGCAAGGCCCGTGCCCTGCCTGGAGTGAAGAAGATCCTGATCGCCTCGGGGCTGCGCTACGACCTGGCGGTTGAATCGCCGGAGTACGTGCGCGAGCTGGTTACCCACCACGTCGGTGGCTACCTGAAGATCGCCCCGGAGCACACCGAGCGCGGTCCGCTGGACAAGATGATGAAGCCGGGTATCGGCACCTACGACCGCTTCAAGCGCATGTTCGAGAAGTTCTCGAAAGAAGCGGGCAAGGAGCAGTACCTGATTCCGTACTTCATCGCCGCGCATCCGGGCACCACCGACGAGGATATGATGAACCTCGCGTTGTGGCTCAAGGGCAACGGTTTCCGCGCCGACCAGGTGCAGGCGTTCTACCCTTCGCCAATGGCCTCGGCCACGGCCATGTACCACTCGGGCAAGAACCCGCTGCGCAAGGTCACCTACAAGAGCGAAGGGGTGGAGATCGTCAAGAGCGAGGAGCAGCGCCGCCTGCACAAGGCATTTCTGCGCTACCACGATCCGAAAGGCTGGCCGATGCTGCGTGAAGCGCTGCAGCGCATGGGCCGGGCCGACTTGATCGGCCCGGGCAAGCACCAACTGATCCCGTTGCACCAGCCGCAGACCGACAGCTACCAGAGCGCGCGGCGCAAGAACTCCACCCCGGCCGGCAGCCATAAGGTGGGCAAGGATCAGAAGATCCTCACCCAGCACACCGGACTGCCACCGCGCGCCAGCGACGGCAGCAAGCCGTGGGACAAGCGCGAGAAGGCCAAGGCCGAAGCGTTCGCCCGCAACCAGCAGGCGGCCAAGGAACGTAAAGAGGCGGCCAAGGGCGGCGGCAAGGGCAAGAAGCCGCGTCAGCCGGTGATCCCGCGCTGATTCGGAAGGCTGCGTAGTGCCTTGTGGGGGCGGGCTTGCCCGCTCCCACAGGTTAGGTGTTCAGGTCGTCTATCCGGCTCAATCTGGGGCTTTGTCCACCCACTTCGGCGCCACTGGCGCAATGAAGCGGTCCATCCCGTCCAGCAACGCATCCGGCTGTTGCGCCAGTTGCAGCATCGCCCGGTGCTGCGGGCGCACGAAGCCTTCCTCGACCACGTGATCGAGGAATCCGCCAAGCTTTTCATAGAAACCGTTCACATCCAGCAGCCCCAGCGGCTTGGCGTGATAGCCCAGTTGGCCCCAGGTCCACACCTCGAACAGCTCCTCCAGCGTACCCAGGCCACCCGGCAGGGCGATGAAGGCATCGCTGAGTTCGGCCATGCGTGCTTTACGCGCGTGCATGCCGTCCACCACTTCCAGGCGGGTCAGGCCCTTATGGCCAACTTCGGCGTCCAGCAGACTTTGTGGAATGATGCCGACCACCTCGCCACCGGCCGCCATGGCGGCATCGGCGACGATGCCCATCAGGCCGACCGCGCCGCCACCGTAGACCAGCGTCAGGCCGCGTCGGGCGATAGTCTGGCCGAGGGCGATGGCCGCTTCGCGGTAGGCGGGGTTGGCGCCGCTGCTGGCGCCACAGAACACACAAACGGAACGTACAGGCATTGCTTGTCTCCCTTCACAGGGCTGACAGGGTAAGGCGCAAGGCCCAAGGTTCCAAGGCTGTTGTCACTCGGGGCGGGAAAATTCGCATGCCGCGCCAGTGGCGCCCTGGGCGTAGGCGGCGAGTAGGCTGTTCATGAAACTTGAGAAGGACATGGGGATAACTCCTAAATCAAAGGTTGTCCCATCGTCTATCAAGAGGGCATGATGTGCTCTTTGATTGGTTGTATACAATCCATTGAACAATTCAACTGACTGGCCACTTGACAGCCCTTGACCCACATCAGGGAGGGGTAGGGTGGTTTCAGGCAGTCTCGCAATTGATAAAACCCTGCCAAGGAGATTCATGATGTTTGCGAAAGCCGTAGCGGTATCCCTGCTGACCCTCGCCAGTGCCTCCGTGTTTGCCGCCGAGTGCTCCGTGACTGTCGATTCCACCGACCAGATGTCGTACACCAGCAAGGAATTCACCGTCGACAAGAGCTGCAAGGCGTTCACCGTCAAGCTGACCCACTCCGGCAACCTGCCGAAGAACGTGATGGGCCACAACCTGGTGATCAGCAAGACCGCCGACATGCAGGCCATCGCCACCGAAGGCATGTCGCAAGGTCTGGATAAGGATTACCTGAAGGCTGACAACGCCGCGATCATCGCGCACACCAAAATGATCGGCGCACCCGAGAAAGAAACCGAGGTGACTTTCGACACCTCCAAGCTCGAAGCCGGTGGCGACTACAGCTTCTTCTGCACCTTCCCAGGTCATATCTCGATGATGAAGGGCAAGGTTGTCGTGAAGTAAAGACAGCTGTGTAGGCCTTTCGGGCCTATTCGCGGGCAAGCCCGCCCACAGGGTCTGCACAGGACCTGTGGGATCGGGCTTGCCCGCGATGCTTTTTACGGCGCGAATGGCAACTCGCGCTTGTGCTGGGTCTTGCGGTAGGTGGCGACGATGATGTCGAATGCCGCCTGATCCACCGGCAGGCCATGCAGGAAGGCGTCGATCTGCTGGTAGGTCACGCCGTGGGAAGCTTCGTCCGGCTTGCCCGGTTCTAGGTCTTCAAGGTCTGCGGTCGGCACTTTTTCCACCAGCGATTCCGGCGCGCCGAAGCTGCGTGCGATCGCCCGTACCTGGTTCTTCACCAGGCCGCTCAGCGGCGCCAGGTCGCAGGCGCCATCACCGAACTTGGTGAAGAAGCCCATTACCGCCTCGGCGGCGTGGTCGGTGCCGATCACCAGGCCCGCACGGGCGCCGGCGATGGCGTACTGGGCGACCATGCGCGTACGCGCCTTGACGTTACCCACCACGAAGTCCACCAGGGTCGGCGAGCCGTCCTTGAGCGCCTGTACCTGGCCGGACAGGCCCTTGACCGCCGGGGCGATGTCCACGGTATGCACTTCATCGGCTTTGATCACATCGAGGCACGCCTGGGCGTCGTGCTCGTCCTGCTGCACGTGGTACGGCAGGCGCACGGCGATGAAGGTGTAGGCCTTGTCGCCGGTCTCGGCGCGCAGCTCGTTGATGGCGCGCTGGGCGAGCAGGGCGGCAGTCAGCGAGTCGACGCCGCCGCTGATGCCCAGCACCAGGGTCTTGAGCCGGGCATTGGCCAGGCATTCCTTGATGAACGCCACGCGCCGGGCGACTTCGGCCTCCAGGGCGGCGGCATCGGCGAACGGCGGCTGCACCTTCAGCGCCTGGGCAATTTCTTGCTGAACGGCTTGCATGGGTTACTCCTTGCTGGGGACTTTGAATACGTGGCGCAGGTAGGCGACAAAGTTTTCGTCGCGGCACTGGGTCTTGGCGGCTTCGTCAGAGATCTTCGCTACTGGCGCGCCGTTGCAGTCGGTCATTTTAAGCACGATGTTCATCGGCGCCACACCGGGGATATCGCAGGTCAGATTGGTGCCAATGCCGAAACTGACGTTGATCCGGCCGCGCAGGGCACGGAAGATTTCCAGCGAGCGGGTCAGGTTCAGGCCATCGGAAAACACCAAGGTCTTGGTCATCGGGTCGATGCCCAGTTTCTGGTAATGCGCGATGGCCTTTTCAGCCCAGGCCACCGGCTCGCCGGAGTCGTGGCGCAGGCCGTCGAACAGCTTGGCGAAGTACAGGTCGAAATCCTTCACGAAGGCATCCATGGTGATGCAGTCGGTCAGGGCGATGCCCAACAGCCCACGGTACTCGCGCACCCAGCAGTCCAGTGCGGCAATCTGGCTGTCGATCAGCCGTGGCCCCAGTTGTTGATGGGCCATGATCCATTCGTGGGCCATGGTGCCCAGTGGCTTGATATCCAGTTTCCAGGCCAGGTCGACATTGCTGGTGCCGACGAAGCGGCCTGGGAAGTCGTCGCGCAGAACGTGCACGACCTCCTGCTGAACGCGGCTGGAAAAACGCCGGCGAGTGCCGAAGTCAGCGACCTGCAACTCGGCCAGCTCGTCATCGCTGGCATGCGCGCGCAGCCAGTCGAATTTGCGTTGCAACTGGTCGCGGGCCTCGCTCAGGCGCAGGCGCGGATGCAGGTGGCGGTTGCGCACCTCGCTGATGATGGCCAGCAGCGGCACTTCGAACAGGATCACATGCAGCCAAGGGCCGCGCAGGCGCAGGCACAGTTGATCGTGCTCTATCCCCAAGTGCACATAGCGTAGGTTGAAGCGGAACAGGCGCAGAAAGCGCAGGAAATCCGGTTTGAGGAAACTGATGCGCTCCAGGAACGCCAACTGGCCATCATCCAGGGTGAGTTCGCTGAGCAATTCGAGCTGTGCGCGGATGTCGGCGAGGTAGGGGCGTAGGTCTTCGCCGTTGCGGCAGCGAAACTCCCATTCGACGTCGGCGTCCGGGTAGTTGTGCAGCACAGCCTGCATCATCGTCAGTTTGTAGAAATCGGTGTCGAGCAGGTTGTGCACGATGCGCTCGGCGAATGCGCTCTCGCTCATCAATAAGGCTCCGGAAGCGGCGAATGGCGGACATTGTGCCAGCCTTTTCAGCCTTGTTGTGTCTGCGCCGGCCTGTTCACGGTCAACTGCGCTCTCACCGGGCCATCCGCAAGGCCGAAACACGCGCGGCGGGTAAATTTCCGTGCACCAGCTAGCCTTTAAACGGTGCCGCCTGTAGCAGTCGCGCACCAGTGGTGTGCACTTCGGTGACGTCTGCTGTTACAGGTTGGTTGCACGTTAACACTTGCGAGGGTTGCAATGATGGCACTGGCTGGGTTGCGACCTGTCTATGTGTTTGGTAGCGCCTTGCCCATTGCAGACGGTTGCACGCTCCATAAAGAAAAGGCCGTCGGTCGCCTCGTGCAGCCCGCGGTCCTGCGTTTTCCGAGAAGACAAAACCGATGGCACGGCCCTTGCTCTGAGCACAGGGTTGAGAAGTTGTAGTGCCAACCAAAAAAACTCTAGGAGCACCACCTCATGTCGCAGACGTTTTACAAGAAAGGTTTCCTGGCACTGGCTGTTGCCACCGCCCTGGGTGTTTCTTCGTATGTTCAGGCCGACATCAAGATCGGTGTCGCGGGCCCCATGACGGGAGCCAACGCAGCGTTTGGCGAGCAGTACATGAAAGGTGCGCAGGCAGCGGCCGACAAGATCAACGCCGCTGGCGGCGTTAACGGCGAGAAGATCGTCCTGGTCAAGGGCGACGACGCCTGTGAGCCCAAACAGGCCGTGGCCGTGGCCAACCGCCTGGTCGATCAGGACAAGGTGATCGGCGTGGTAGGGCACTTCTGCTCCTCCAACACCATCCCCGCTTCCGAGGTGTATGACGAAGCTGGCGTGATCGCCATTACCCCCGGTTCGACCAACCCACAAGTGACTGAGCGCGGCTTGTCCGCGATGTTCCGCATGTGCGGCCGCGACGACCAGCAGGGCATTGTCGCCGGCAACTACATCGTCGATGTGCTTAAGGGCAAGAAGGTCGTCGTGCTGCACGATAAGGACACCTACGGCCAAGGCCTGGCCGATGCCACCAAGGCGCAGCTTGAGAAGCGCGGCGTGAAGCCTGTGCTGTACGAAGGCCTGACCCGTGGCGAGAAAGACTTCAGCGCCGTGGTCACCAAGATCCGCTCTGCCGGCGCCGACGTGGTCTACTTCGGCGGTCTGCACCCCGAGGCTGGCCCGCTGGTCCGTCAGTTGCGCGAGCAGGGCCTGAAGGACGTCAAGTTCATGTCCGACGACGGCATCGTCACCGACGAGCTGGTCACCACTGCCGGCGGTGCGCAGTACGTCGACGGTGTGTACATGACCTTCGGCGCCGACCCGCGCCTGCTGCCAGACAGCAAGGCCGTGGTGGAGGAGTTCCGCAAGGCTGGCACCGAGCCTGAGGGCTATACCCTGTACGCCTACGCCTCGCTCCAGGCGCTGGCTGCCGCATTCAATGGCGCCAAGTCGAACAAGGGCGAAGACGCGGCCAAGTGGCTCAAGGCCAACCCAGTCAAGACCGTCATGGGCGAGAAGAAGTGGGACAGCAAGGGTGACCTGACTGTCTCGGACTACGTGGTCTACCAGTGGGATGCCCAAGGCAAGTACCACCAGCTGGAAAAACAACAATAACAACGGCCACCGGCCCGGGCCTTCGCGCGCCCGGGCCGTGGCCCCGCGGTACCTGTCTTTATCCGTAGATCTGCACAGTTCTGCGCTGCGAGGGCCGCGTCATGCGTGGTCTGCCCGTGGTCGGCGCTCGTGCAATCTCAATCAGGTGAGATTGCGTTATGGATGGTATTTTCCTGCAGCAACTGGTCAATGGCCTGACCCTCGGGTCGGTCTATGGCCTGATCGCCATCGGCTACACAATGGTCTATGGCATCATCGGCATGATCAACTTCGCGCACGGCGAGGTTTACATGATCTCCGCGTACCTCGCGGCGATCAGCCTGGCATTGCTGGCCTACTTCGGCATCGAATCCTTCCCGTTGCTGATGCTTGGCACGCTGTTGTTCACCGTCGTCGTTACCGGCGTCTATGGCTTCACCATCGAGCGTATCGCCTACAAGCCGCTACGCAACTCCACCCGCCTTGCCCCGCTAATCAGCGCCATCGGTATCTCGCTGATCCTGCAAAACTACGCCCAGCTCAGCCAAGGCGCTCGCCAGCAAGGCGTGCCGACCCTGCTCGAAGGCGCCATGCGCATCGACGTGGGCTCAGGCTTCGTACAGCTCACCTACACCAAGATCTTCATCCTGGTCGCCGCGTTCGTCGGCATGGGGCTGCTCACCTACGTGATCAAGTACACCAAGCTCGGCCGCATGTGCCGTGCGACCCAGCAGGATCGCAAGATGGCCTCGATCCTGGGTATCAACACTGACCGAGTGATCTCCTACGTATTCGTCATCGGTGCGGTGATGGCCGCGCTGGCCGGCGTTTTGATCACCATGAACTACGGCACCTTCGATTTCTATGCCGGCTTCATCATTGGCATCAAGGCGTTCACTGCCGCCGTACTGGGCGGTATTGGCTCGCTACCCGGTGCGATGCTTGGCGGCATCATCCTGGGAATCTCCGAGTCGCTGTTCTCCGGGCTGATCAACTCCGACTACAAGGACGTGTTCAGCTTCTCGCTGCTGGTGATCATCCTCATCTTCCGTCCACAAGGCCTGCTGGGCCGCCCGCTCGTGGCTAAGGTGTGAACATGTCTGTTGCCAATACTGCCCAAGCTACACAAACCAAGGGTCTCGACCTCAAGCGCAGCCTGATCGAAACGGTCGTTGCCGGTCTGCTGGCGCTCATCGTGTTCGGCCCGGTCGTGGGCGTAGTGCTCGACGGCTACAGCTTCAATGCCGAGCCGTCGCGCGTGGCCTGGCTGGTCGGTGCGGTGATGGTCGGGCGCTTTGCGCTCAGCCTGTTCCTGCAAACCGCCAGCGGCCAACGCATCCAGCAAGGTTTCGACAGCGGCGGCTCCGGCGTGCATGTGCTGGCGCCGGACTACAAGAGCCGCCTGCGCTACATCATTCCGGCGTTGATCGTGATCGCCATCGTGTTCCCCATCTTTGCCAACAAGTACCTGCTGACGGTCGTCATTCTCGGGCTGATCTACGTGCTGCTGGGCCTTGGCCTGAACATCGTGGTGGGCCTGGCCGGGTTGCTCGACCTGGGCTACGTGGCGTTCTACGCCATTGGCGCCTACGGCCTGGCGCTGGGTTACCAATACCTGGGCCTGGGCTTCTGGAGCGTGCTGCCGTTGGCGGCCATCGCGGCGGCGCTGGCGGGCTGCATACTGGGGTTCCCGGTGTTGCGAATGCACGGGGACTACCTGGCGATCGTGACCCTGGGCTTTGGTGAGATCATCCGCCTGGTGTTGAACAACTGGCTGTCGTTCACTGGCGGGCCCAACGGCATGCCCGCACCATCTCCGACCTTCTTCGGCTTGGAGTTCGGCCGTCGAGCCAAGGATGGGGGTGTCCCGATCCACGAGTTCTTCGGCTTCGAATACAACGCCAACCTCAAGTTCGTGTTCATCTACGCGGTGCTGTTCCTGGTGGTGCTGGCGGTACTGTACGTCAAGCATCGGCTGACCCGGATGCCGGTAGGGCGTGCCTGGGAGGCGCTGCGCGAGGACGAAATCGCCTGCCGTTCCATGGGCCTGAACCACGTACTGGTCAAACTCTCGGCCTTCACCCTGGGCGCGTCCACCGCCGGCCTTGCCGGGGTGTTCTTCGCCACCTATCAGGGCTTCGTCAATCCGTCGTCGTTCACCTTCTTCGAGTCGGCGCTGATCCTGGCCATCGTGGTACTGGGGGGTATGGGGTCGACCGTGGGTGTGGTGATCGCGGCCTTCGTGCTCACCGTGGCGCCGGAACTGCTGCGCAGCTTCTCCGAATACCGCGTGCTGCTGTTCGGCGTGTTGATGGTGTTGATGATGATCTGGCGACCGCGGGGGCTGATTCGCATCAGCCGTACTGGTGTAGTCCCGCGTAAAGGAGTGGCGCCATGAGCGATGAAATCATTCTGTCAGTCGACAACCTGATGATGCAGTTCGGCGGTATCAAGGCGCTCAGCGACGTGAGCTTGAAGGTCAAGCGTAACCAGATCTTCGCCCTGATCGGCCCCAACGGCGCCGGCAAGACCACCGTGTTCAATTGCCTCACCGGGTTCTACAAGGCCAGCGGCGGACGCATCGAGCTGAATGTGCGCGGCGCTACCACCAACGTGATCCAGTTGCTGGGCGAGCGTTTCCAGCCGGCGGACTTCGTCTCGCCAGCACGTTTCGCCAACCGCCTCTACTACAAGATGTTCGGCGGCACCCATCTGGTCAACCGTGCAGGACTGGCGCGCACGTTCCAGAACATTCGCCTGTTCAAGGAAATGTCGGTGGTGGAAAACCTGCTGGTGGCCCAGCACATGTGGGTCAACCGCAACCTGTTGGCCGGTGTGCTCAACACCAAGGCCTACCGCCAGGCCGAGAGCGACGCGCTGGACCATGCGTTCTACTGGCTGGAGGTGGTCGACTTGGTCGATTGCGCCAACCGCCTGGCCGGCGAGCTGTCGTATGGCCAGCAACGCCGTCTGGAAATCGCCCGGGCCATGTGCACGCGGCCGAAGATCATCTGCCTGGACGAGCCGGCTGCCGGCCTCAACCCGCAGGAGACCGAAGCCCTCAGCCGCATGATCCGGGTGCTGCGTGACGAGCACGACATCACCGTAGTGTTGATCGAGCACGACATGGGCATGGTCATGAGCATTTCCGACCATATCGTGGTGCTTGACCACGGCAACGTGATCGCTGAAGGCGCGCCGCAGGACATCCGTAACAACCCCACGGTGATCGCCGCCTACCTGGGTGCCGACGAAGAGGAACTGGTATGAGTGCACCCATTCTCGAACTGAAGGAGCTGGACGTGTTCTACGGGCCGATCCAGGCCTTGAAGAAAGTCTCGATGCACATCAACGAAGGCGAGACGGTCAGCCTGATCGGGGCCAACGGCGCGGGCAAGTCGACGCTGCTGATGTCGATCTTCGGCCAGCCTCGGGCGGCGTCGGGGCAAATCGTCTACCGTGGCACCGACATCACTCGCAAGTCGTCGCACTACATCGCCTCCAACGGTATCGCCCAGTCGCCGGAAGGGCGCCGGGTGTTCCCTGACATGAGCGTCGAGGAAAACCTGATGATGGGCACCATCCCCATCGGCGACCAGCATGCCGACGAAGACATGCAGCGCATGTACGCGTTGTTCCCGCGTCTGAAGGAGCGGCGCAACCAGCGAGCGATGACCATGTCCGGGGGCGAGCAGCAGATGCTTGCCATCGCCCGCGCGTTGATGAGCCGGCCCAAGCTGCTGCTGCTCGATGAACCCTCGCTGGGGCTGGCGCCGATCGTGGTCAAGCAGATCTTCGCCACCTTGCGCGAGCTGGCGCAAAGCGGCATGACCATTTTCCTGGTCGAGCAGAACGCCAACCACGCGTTGAAGTTATCGGACCGTGCCTACGTGATGGTCAACGGGCAGATTCGCATGACCGGCACCGGGCAGGAGTTGTTGGTCAACGAGGAGGTGCGTAACGCCTATCTGGGCGGGCACTGAACAATCCCCCATCGCGGTTCAGCGCTATAAGGAGCGGCCTTGTGCCGCGAACACCCGCATAGCCAACGCTATCCACTGATTTGCCTGCTTCGCGATGCGTTACAGGAGCAGGCGGCGCGGTGCATGGCACCGGCTATGCCGGTGTTCGCGGCACAAGGCCGCTCCTACAAGGGGGGCGGTGGATTTTGCTGTTGCGCAGTGCTACGGGAATCAGGCACAGCATGTGGACAACTTGTCGCATATCTTTCCCGAAGCACTCCACAATCCTGCCGCAAGCGCTTGTTTCTACACGTACAAAGCTTTCCACCGATTGTGTGGAACCGGCTGTGGAAAACATGGTGGCACTTCTCTGTAAGGCTTGTTTTTCAAGGCTTTCAAGGGGTTGGTCGTTTTTTGAGCAGCTGTGCCTCGTGCAGGATTTCACTGTACTTTTCGGCACAAGCAAGCGTCTCTCCATAGGTGAGAAAGTCTGTGGATAACTCTGTGCAAAAGCCTTGGACAGACTGCCGCAGGCGGCATGCTTGAAAGCGTTGGGCCATCACCGCAGATTTCCACAGGCGCGAATGGGCAAACCGGCTTTGCTGAGTTGCCCCCAATCGGTGGGGAAAGCCTTGTGGATAACGTGCGCATAGCCTCATGCAAGCCCTCTGTCACGGGGCTTTGGCGATGCTGTACGTTTTTTGAGCAAGCGCTGCAACGGTTGTCGTCAACGCGCGCGACGGGCATGCTGCGAGGCCTTCCGACGATTATCCACTGCGAGGAGAGACAAGCATGACGCCCAGCGTATTCATCACAGGTGCCACTTCCGGTTTCGGCGAGGCCACTGCCCGTCGCTTTGCCGATGCCGGCTGGAAGCTGGTTCTGACCGGCCGTCGCAAGGAGCGCCTGGACGCTCTGTGCGCCGAACTGTCGGCCAAGACTGAAGTGCACGGCTTGGTGGTCGATGTGCGTGATCGCAAGGCCATGGAGGCGGCCATTGCCAGCCTGCCACCGGCGTTCGACAAGCTTCAGGGTTTGGTCAACAACGCCGGCCTGGCGCTGGGTGTGGATGCTGCGCAAAACTGTAGCCTGGACGATTGGGAGACCATGGTCGATACCAACATCAAAGGCTTGATGTTCACCACCCGGCTGCTGCTGCCACGCCTGATCGCTCACGGTCGCGGTGCGTCGATCCTCAACGTTGGCTCGGTGGCGGGCAACTACCCGTACCCAGGCAGCAATGTCTACGGCGGCACCAAGGCTTTCGTCGGCCAGTTCTCCCTGAGCCTGCGTTGCGACCTGCGCGGCACCGGGGTGCGAGTCACCAACATCGAGCCGGGCCTGTGCGAGAGCGAGTTCTCGCTGGTGCGTTTCGGCGGTGACCAAGCCAAGTACGATGCCACCTACGCCGGTGCCGAGCCAATCCAGCCGCAGGATATTGCCGAGACCATCTTCTGGGTGCTCAATCAGCCGGCCCACGTGAATATCAACAACCTTGAGCTGATGCCGGTGAGCCAGGACTGGGCCGGGTTCTCGATCGATCGTTCGGCCAAGGGCTGAGTGTCAGCGGCGTCGGACCTGCGCGCTCATGCGGCGACTAGATATGTCAGTCGCCCACGAGCGCGTCAGCGTCTGGACGCTGTCAGGGCAGGCGCTGCAGGCCTTCCAGGCAGGTCGCCAGGTGGTAGGGGGTCGTCGAAGGCATGTCATGCCGGCTGA
This sequence comes from Pseudomonas sp. NY15463, assembly GCF_048068415.1. Taxonomy (NCBI): domain Bacteria; kingdom Pseudomonadati; phylum Pseudomonadota; class Gammaproteobacteria; order Pseudomonadales; family Pseudomonadaceae; genus Pseudomonas; species Pseudomonas sp. NY15463. Next base: position 115,501 of record NZ_JBLUQD010000004.1, on the reverse strand, counting down.
CGGCGCCGGCAGCGTCCCGACATTCATACCAGCCGGCGTCGTGCAGAAATCTTGCGTGCAGGGCATGCAGTTGCGCCTGCCGCTGCTCGTCGCTGTCTGGACGTAGTGCCAGGGCGCGCAGGTATTCAGCCTGTGCCCAGATCCGCTGAGTGGCGTCGAGCACCTTGCCGTGCACATCGAGCATCGCCAGTACGGCCGAATCCTTCACGCCGTAGCGTTCGGCATAGCCGAAGGCACGTTCGAGGGACGCATGCAACGGCGTGCCGCGCAGCAACGGCGAAGTCTCCAGTAGATAGAACCACTCGAACTGGTGACCGGGCTCGAACCAGTTATCCACAGCTCCGCGTGGCTTCTCCAGCATCAACCCATGCTGCGGCTCTATGAAATGCGTTTGCAAGGCGTTGCACAGGTCCAGCAAGGCCTGCTGGGTGGCGTGGTCCTCACGCACGGCCAGCACCTGCAGGAAGGCTTCGGCCAGGTGCATTTGCGGGTTCTGCAACGGGCCGCTGCCCAGGTCCGACCAGTCCTCGCCAAGGCTTGCCTCGTACAGACCATCGTCCCGGGCGAACTGCTCGGCGACGATCTCCAGCGCGGCGTCGAGCGCCGACGCCACCAAGCCTTCGCGCACCTTGCCCCAGTAATGTGCGCAGGCGAAGACGATGAAGGCGTGGGTGTACAGGTCTTTGCGCCGGTCCAGCGGCTTGCCTTCGGCGTCGATGCTGTAGAACCAGCCGCCGTGCTCTGCATCGTGGAAGTGGCGTTGCAGCGAGCGGAACAACGCGCCAGCCCGTTCGGCTGCGCCCGGTTGCTCGATACGGCTGCTGAACAGGTAGAGCTGGCGCGCGCAGGCCATGGCGCGGTAGCGCTGTACGGGCAGTGGCTGGTGCTGGGCGTCGAGCGCCTCATAGGGCAGCGCCAGGTCGGCGTTCCAGCCCGGACCTTGCCACAACGGCACGATGCGTTCGGCGAAATGCTGGCGGAAGCGGGTCAATGCGGGGCGGGGGTCGGACATGCTGGCGCTCGTGGACGGTCGGGCAGGGCGCCATGGTAGCAGCAAGCGGCGAGTTGCAAGCTGCAAGCTGCAAGAAAAAGCCTGCGCGCGCCTTGTTTGCCGCTCGTAGCTTGAAGCTTGAAGCGGCCTCAGCTGGGGTTACCCAGCCCTTGCCAATGCCGCGCGCCGACGAAGATAAAGCGCAACTGCTGGGTGATTTTTTCCTGGGCGCTGATGGCCTGAGGGTTGCCCGGCTCGGGGCTGTCGATCAGTTCCGGCAGGGTGGCGAACACGGTCTTGACCACCAGGTCGGCCATCACTGCCAGCGCGGCGCCGTCCAGGTGCTGCCAGCGCGGCATGCGCGCAAGGTCGGTGGCCAGGTCGGAACTGATGGCCTGGCGCAGGCGGGCGATGGCCTGGCGGACCGCTTGTGAGCCACCATACTGCTCGCGCGCCAGGAACAGAAACTGCGCGTGGTGAGCGGCGACCACATCGAGAAAAATACGTACCGAGGCGTCGGTGATACCGCCCAGTTCGAATTCGTTCTGGCGCACCAGGCGGATAGTCTGGCGGAAGGTGGCGTCGATCTCTTCGACCAAGGCCAGGCCCAGCGCATCCATATCGGGAAAATGGCGGTAGAAGCCGGTAGGTACGATACCCGCTGCCTTGGCGACTTCGCGCAGGCTGATACTGCCGAAACCACGACCGCTCTCCATCAGCAGGCAGGCGGCATCCAGCAGGGCCTGGCGGGTTTGCAGCTTCTGTTCGGCGCGCGGCAGCATGGGCAGGGTCTTGTGGGGGTACGGCTGGGCATTCTGGATAAAAAAACGAAGCCCGGTCAATGGACCGGGCTTGGAGGGGAGCAGATACAGCAGGGTAAGTTGTTGTTTTCGGCCATGGCGATCAGCTCACACGGCTGAATTCGATCAGGCGGTCAGAGCCACCTTCGGCAACACGGTCGTTACGTTCGATCAGGCGATCCGAGCCACCTTCGGCAACGCGGTCGTTACGTTCGATCAGGCGATCCGAGCCACCTTCGGCAACGCGGTCGTTACGTTCGATCAGGCGGTCCGAGCCACCTTCGGCAACGCGGTCGTTACGTTCGATCAGACGGTCCGAGCCACCTTCGACAACACGGTCGTTGCGTTCGATCAGGCGGTCCGAGCCACCCTCGGCAACGCGGTCGTTACGTTCGATCAGGCGGTCCGAGCCACCTTCGGCCAGACGACCAGCGCGTTCTTGCAGGCGTTCTGCGCCACCTTCGGCCAGGGTGTCGAGCGATTTGGCCACGGTCACCGCGCTGGAGCGCGACTCGGCGGTCAGGTGCTGGTCGCCGGCAGGCAGCGCGAAGGCGTTGGCAGCCAGTACGGAAAGGGTCAGGCTCAGCAGCAGTTGGCGTTTCATGATTCGGTGCTCCTCTGGAGGGCTGGAAAGTGGGTACGAAGGCAATGCTACGCCCAGTAACGCCAGAGAAAAGTTCATCAGGATAATGGTAACAATCGACGCCATTGATACTTAAGCGCAGAGGCTCTGGATCAAGGGTTCCGGCGCTCGCGGCAGGCATTCCTCACGCGCGCCGGGGCGTAACATCGAGGTGTCGAGACGGGCAAAACCTGAGCAAGGCATCAGAAAAACCTGGGTATCATGGTGCAGCGGATTAAACCCAGCGGTGTTTCATCAGTCCCACATACAAAGCGCCACCGCTACGCCGCCTCGTGCCACGCAGTCAGGAGAACCCCGCAATGACGCGCCCCGCCAGAATCCTTGTCTGGAGTTTCGCCACCCTCGCCACGCTGCTGGCGATTCTGGTCGTGGTGATCGCCACATTCGATTGGAACCGGGTCAAGCCGCTGCTCAATGAAAAGGTCTCCGCAGCCCTGCATCGGCCGTTCGCGATCAACGGCAACTTGGCCGTGCATTGGCGCACCGAACCTGAAGAGGGCGGCTGGCGGGCTTTCGTGCCTTGGCCGCACTTCAGCGCCGAAGACCTGGTGCTGGGCAACCCTGACTGGCTCAAGACGCCGCAGATGGTCAGCCTGCAGCGGGTCGAGTTTCGCCTGGCGCCGTTGCCGTTGATTGTCCAGCGCATCAGCATCCCGCGTATCGATCTGGTCAAGCCCACCGCCAGCCTCACCCGCCTGGCCGATGGCCGCGCCAACTGGACCTTCGACCTGGGGCCCAAGGACGAGCATGAGCCGCCCTCCAAGTGGGTGCTGGATATCGGTGCGATTGGCTTTGATCAAGGCAACATCAGTTTCGACGACCAAACCCTCAAGACCCGCTTGAAGGTGCAGGTCGATCCACTCGGCAAGCCGATTCCGTTCAGCGACATCGTCGGCAAGGCGCGCGCCGAGAAGAGCGCAGGTGCTCAGGACTATGCTTTCGGCCTCAAGGCCCAGGGGCGTTACAAGGACCAGCCGGTGTCCGCCACGGGCAAGATCGGTGGGCTGCTGGCCTTGCAGGACGCCCGCCAGCCGTTCCCCTTGCAGGCCGATGCGCGTATTGGCGACACCCAGGTCGCGTTGGCTGGCACCCTGACCGACCCGCGCAACCTTGGTGCTCTGGATCTGCGCCTGAAACTCTCCGGCAGCAGCCTGGGCAACCTCTACCCGCTGACCGGCGTCACCCTGCCGGATACCCCGGCGTATGCCACCGACGGGCATCTGACCGCCAACCTGCACGCCGCAGACGGCGCGCAGTTCCGCTACGAAGGTTTCAACGGCAAGATCGGTGACAGCGACATTCACGGCGACCTGGCTTTCGTTGCCAGCCAGCCACGGCCGAAGTTGTCGGGCAACCTGGTGTCCAACCAACTGCTGTTCAAGGACCTCGCGCCGTTGATCGGTGCCGACTCCAACAGCGAGCAGAAAGCCCGCGGCGGTGCCAGCAAGCAGCCGAGCGGCAAGGTGCTGCCGGTGGAAGCGTTTCGCACCGAGCGCTGGCGTGCCATGGACGCCGACGTCAGCTTCGCGGGCAAGCGCATCGTGCATAGCGAGAAACTGCCGTTCAACGACCTGGCGGCGCATGTGATCCTCGACGACGGCCTGCTGCGCCTGGAGCCGCTGCGCTTCGGTGTGGCGGGCGGTAACCTCGATGCCAACATCCGTCTGGATGGGCGCACCACGCCAATGGAGGGCCGCGCCCAGTTGACCGCACGCGGCTTCAAGCTCAAGCAACTGTTCCCGACGTTCGCGCCCATGCAGACCAGTTTCGGTGAACTCAACGGCGATGCCGACCTCAGTGGTCGAGGCAACTCCGTGGCCGCGCTGCTCGGGACCGCCAACGGCGACCTGCGCCTGCTGATCAACGATGGCGCCATCAGCCGTAGCCTGATGGAGATTGCCGGGTTGAACGTGGGTAACTACGTGATCGGAAAGTTGTTCGGTGACGAGGACGTGAAGATCAATTGCGCCGCCGCCGATGTCGGGGTCAAGAACGGCTTGGCGACCACGCGTTTATTCGTCTTCGATACCGAGAACGCGATCATCTACATCAACGGCACCGCCAACTTCACCAGTGAGCAACTGGACCTGAAGATCAACCCCGAGTCCAAGGGCCTGCGCCTGTTCTCGCTGCGCTCGCCGCTGTACGTTCGCGGCCCGTTCGCCAAGCCGAGTGCCGGGGTGCAGGCGGTGCCGTTGGCGCTGCGGGGGGCGGGAATGGTAGCGCTGGGTGTGGTGGCCGGCCCAGCAGCGGGCTTGCTGGCGCTTATCGCGCCGAGCAGCGGCGATGTGCCGAACCAGTGCACGCCGTTGTTGCAGCAGATGAAAGCCGGCAAGGCGCCAGCGGCGGTGAAGGGGCGCAAGTAACAGGGGCCGCTTGGCGGCCCATTCGCGGGCAAGCCCGCTCCCACAGGCTGTTCACTGCCTTGCAGGCATGTGCAATACCTGTGGGAGCGGGCTTGCCCACGAATGGGGCGCATAGCGCCCCGGACGATCAAAGCCCTTCAAGCAGATCGGACATATCGTCGGCGTGCTCTTCTTCCTGGGCCAAGATGTCTTCGAAGATTCGCCGCGTGGTCGGATCCTTGTCGCCGATGTACTGGATGATCTCGCGGTAGCTGTCGATGGCGATGCGTTCGGCCACCAGGTCTTCGAGCACCATCTCTTTCAGCGAATCGCCGGCCACGTACTGGGCGTGGGCGTTCTTCGTCAGGTTGTCAGGGTTGAAATCCGGCTCGCCGCCCAGCTGCACGATGCGCTCTGCCAGCTTGTCGGCATGCTCGGCTTCCTGGTTGGCGTGTTCGAGAAACTCGGCGGCGGCCACGCTGGCCTTGATGCCGCTGGCCATGAAGTAGTGGCGCTTGTAGCGCAATACGCACACCAGTTCCGTGGCCAGCGATTCGTTGAGCAGGCGCAGGATGTTGTCACGGTCGGCATGGTAGCCCTCGGTTACCGCACCTTGCTCCACGTGTTGGCGGGCGCGTTCACGTAGGGTTTTTACATCGGTCAGTTCAGCACTCATGTTCATCTCCGTCAGCATCAGGGGTGGTCAGGTCATGCGCCATGGGTGGCGTCTTGGTCTTCCTGGCGTTGTTTGCAGGTCTTGAAGCCTTTGTCATCGACATGGCCGGTCGCGTCGAAGCGCACGTAGTAGGCCTGCTGATGGCCGTCGCGGTTTAGCACGTAGTTGTTGCAGGTGCCGCCGTGGGGCAGGTCGATCACGCTCGACGGGCTACCGCCAATGGCGATCACGCGCTGCATGGTCATGCCGTTCTCCACCTGCTTGACCAACGGCTCGTCGCGGTACGTGACGTAATCCACCGGGTTTTCCGGGCGGCTGCCACAGGCGGCGAGGGTCGCGCTTGCCAGAAGGATGGCCAGGGTCTGTCTGTACATGGTCCTGCTCCTTGCTCAGGGTCTGTTTTGCTTTGAACCGCACAGCGCGACGGGAGTTCGATTGCGATTGGCTTGGCGTGCGCTGTAGTGTGGCCAGATCGTCCACGCGCAGGAGGCAGGGCAATGCAGAAGCATCTGGCGACCCGTTATCCGCTGGTGCTGGTGCCGGGCATGCTCGGTTTCGTGCGCCTGGTGCTCTACCCGTACTGGTTCGGCATCGTCCCGGCGCTGCGCCGAGGTGGCGCGCAGGTGTTTGCGGTACAGGTCTCGCCGCTGCATTGCAGCGAGGTGCGCGGTGAACAGTTGCTGGCGATCATCGAGACCATCTGCCAGCGCACCGGGGCCGACAAGGTCAACCTGATCGGCCACAGCCAGGGGGCACTGAGCGCACGTTACGCGGCGGCCAAGCGCCCCGACCGGGTTGCCTCGGTCACTTCGGTGGCAGGGCCCAACCACGGCTCTGAGCTGGCCGATCATCTGGAACGCAGCGCGCCCGGTCACTCACCCCAAGGGCGCCTTCTTAAGGCCATCCTGCATGGCGTGGCGTTGCTGCTGGTGTGGCTGGAGACAGGTTGGCGGCGCACGCCGTTGCCAGTGGATGTACATGCCTCGCACCAGTCGCTTACCACCCAGGGCGTGGCGTTGTTCAACCAGGCTTATCCACAGGGGCTGCCGGAGGTGTGGGGTGGCGAGGGGGCTGCTGAGGTCAATGGGGTGCGCTATTACTCCTGGTCTGGCACCTTGCAGCCGGGGCTGACCGACCAGGGACGCAACCGCTTCGATGGCAGCCATCGCTTCTGCCGGCTGTTCGCCCGTAGTTTCGTACGGGAAAAGGGCCAGTGCGATGGGATGGTCGGGCGCTACAGCTCGCACCTGGGGCAGGTGATCGGCGATGACTATCCGCTGGATCACCTGGACATCGTCAATCAGTCGCTTGGCGCGGTGGGCAAGGGGGCCGAGCCGGTGCGCCTGTTCACCGAACATGCCGCGCGGCTGCGGGCGGCGGGGTTGTGAGAGATCACGCAGCGCGGGAGGGGGGGAAAAATGTTGTCTACACTCAAGCTCGACCCGCGCGCCGAGCGCGCACCCTAGGAGATCGCGTCATGAAGAGGCTACAGGTGTCCATACTGGTGCTGGGCATGTTGCTCGCCGGGCAAGGATTTGCTGCCACCGCGCAACAGGAGAAGATGAAGACCTGCAACGCCGACGCTACCGCCAAGGCGCTCAAGGGCGATGAACGCAAGGCGTTCATGAGCACCTGCCTGAAGACCAAGCCGGCGCCGACCCAGCAGGAAAAAATGAAGACCTGCAACGCCGACGCCACCACCCAGGCGCTCAAGGGCGATGCGCGCAAGGCGTTCATGAGCGACTGCCTGAAGAAGAAGTGAGCTGCGCCTATGCGTGTGCCGTGAAGGCTGGCAGACTGCGATTCTTTCTGCTGTCTGCCGTCGAGGCTGTATGACCTTCACCCCCCGCCAGATCACCCTTGCCAGCCTGCTGATCGTCATGGCCGGGCTGTTGCTGGCCCTGCCCCTGAAGTTGCTGCCCAGCCTGCTGGCCGGGCTGCTTGTGTTCGAACTGGTCAACATGCTTACCCCGCGTCTGCAACCGCTGATCGCCGGGCAGCGCGCGCGTTGGCTGGCGGTGGCGCTGCTCGGCACGCTGGTGGTCAGTACCTTGACCCTGCTGATCGCCGGGGCATTCAGCTTCCTGTTGCACGAGGCCGAGAATCCCGGCGCTTCGCTGGACAAGTTCATGGCGTTGGTGGAGCGCGCCCGTGGTCAGTTGCCGCCGTTTATCGAAGGCTATCTGCCGGCCAGCGCGGCGGAGTTCAAGGTGGCCATTGGCGACTGGATCAAGAGCCACCTGAGCGACCTTCAGTTGGTAGGCAAGGGCATGGCGCACATGTTCGTCACCTTGCTGATCGGCATGATCCTCGGTGCGATCATCGCCTTGCAGCGCATCCCCGACGTGTCCCGGCGCAAGCCGCTGGCGGCCGCGTTGTTCGAGCGCTTGAACCTGTTGGTGCAGGCGTTTCGCAACATCGTTTTCGCGCAGATCAAGATCTCGCTGCTCAACACCGCCTTCACCGGGGTGTTCCTGGCGGTGGTCTTGCCGCTGTTCGGTGTGCACCTGCCGCTCACCAAGACGCTGATCGTGCTGACGTTCCTGCTCGGACTGTTGCCGGTAATCGGTAACCTGATGTCCAACACCCTGATCACTATCGTGGGTTTGTCGTTGTCGTTGTGGGTGGCGGCGGCGGCGCTGGGCTACCTGATCGTGATCCACAAGGTCGAGTATTTCCTCAACGCACGGATCGTCGGTGGGCAGATTCGCGCCAAGTCGTGGGAGCTGCTGCTGGCGATGTTGGTGTGTGAGGCGGCGTTCGGCCTGCCAGGTGTCGTGGCGGGGCCGATCTACTATGCCTACCTCAAGAGTGAGTTGAGGCGCATGGAGTTGGTTTGAGGAGCGGCAAGCTGCAAGCCTCAAACTGCAAGTAAAAGCAGATGTCGGCAGTTCGCAGATCTGCTTTTACTTGAAGCTTGCAGCTGCGCCCTCAGGCGCCGTAACGCTTGCGCGCCTCGATCGCCAGCCCGCTACCGATGCTGCCGAAGATATTGCCTTCGACATGCCGTGCATTGGGCAGCATCGCCGCCACGCTGTTGCGCAGCGCCGGGATGCCGCTGGAGCCGCCGGTGAAGAACACCGTGTCCACCTGCCCCTCGCTCACACCAGCCTTGGCCAGCAGCTCGGTCACACTCCCGCGTACGCGTTCGAGCAGGCCGTCGATGGCCTCTTCGAACAGCGCCCGCGTCAGCTCGGCGGCCAACTCCGGCTCTACCCGGCCCAAGTCGATACGGCGGCTGTCGCGGTCGGTCAGCTCGATCTTGCTGGCCTCGACTTCCATCGCCAGCCAGTGCCCGGCGCGCTGTTCGATCAGGTTGAACAGACGGTCGATGCCCTGCGTGTCCTCGATGTCATAGCGCATGCTGCCCAAGGCCAGCTGCGACTTTTGCGCGTACAGGGCGTTGATGGTGTGCCAGGTCGCCAGGTTGAGGTGGTAGCTGGTAGGCATAAGCGCGCCGCTCTTCATGCGGCTGCCGTAGCCGAACAGAGGCATCACGCCTTGCAGGCTCAGTTGCTTGTCGAAATCGGTGCCGCCGATGTGCACGCCGCCGGTGGCGAGAATGTCGTCCTGGCGCTCGTCCAGCAAATGGCGCTCTGGCGACAGGCGGATCAGGGTAAAGTCCGAGGTGCCGCCGCCGATATCGACAATCAGTACCAGTTCTTCGCGGCTGATGCCCGACTCGTAGTCGAACGCCGCAGCGATGGGTTCGTACTGGAACGAGACATCCTTGAAGCCGATCTTGCGGGCCACGTCAGCCAGGGTATCCTCGGCCTCCTGGTCGGCAGCCGGGTCTTCGTCGACGAAGAACACCGGGCGGCCTAGCACCACCTGGTCGAAGCTGCGCTGGGCACTGGCCTCGGCGCGCTTTTTCAGCTCGCCGATGAACATGCCCAGCAGATCCTTGAACGGCAGGGCGCTGCCCAGCACGCTGGTGTCGTGCTTGATCAGCTTGGAGCCCAAAAGGCTTTTGAGCGAGCGCATCAGGCGGCCTTCGTAGCCTTCCAGGTACTCGTGCAGCGCCTGGCGGCCGTACACCGGGCGACGTTCCTCGATGTTGAAGAACACCACCGAGGGCAGGGTGATCTTGCCGTCTTCCAGGGCAATCAGCGACGAGGTGCCCTCGCGGTGCCAGCCGACCGTGGAGTTGGAGGTGCCGAAGTCGATACCAAGGGCACGGGCCGGGGATACGTCAGACATTTGCGAAAGCTTCCGGAGGCAAAACGGCCGCGCAGTTTATGCCAGTTGCCGACTAAATCAAGACCGGTCGTCTGTCTTGGCGCAGGTGCGAGGCGACCTTGAAAGGCTATGCTTGACCCCAATCTTCAGCAGCAATACGCACATTCTTACTGGTGATCCATCCATGGACTTCAAAGACTACTACAAGATACTCGGCGTCGAGCCGGGCGCGGACGAGAAGGCGATCAAGGCCGCGTACCGCAAGCTCGCGCGCAAGTATCACCCCGACGTGAGCAAGGAGAGCGGCGCCGAGGACAAGTTCAAGGAGGCCAACGAGGCCTACGAGGTGCTTGGTGACAAGGACAAGCGCGCCGAGTACGACGAGATTCGCAAGTACGGCGGCCAGCATGGCCGGCCGTTCCAGGCCCCGCCTGGCTGGCAGGGCCGCGGTGGCAATGGTGGCGGCTTCGAAGGCGGTGACTTCTCCGATTTCTTCAGTTCGATCTTCGGCAGCCGGGGCGGCAACCCGTTCGGCGGCGCTCGTCAGCAACGCAGCGCCGGTCGGCGGGGGCAGGATGTGGAACTGGAACTGGCGGTGTTTCTCGAAGAGACCCTGAACAAGGAGTCCAAGCAGATCAGCTTCCAGGTGCCGCAAACCAACGCGGCGGGCCAGCGCACCGGGTTCACCACCAAGACCCTGAACGTGAAGATCCCCGCTGGGGTCACCGATGGCGAGCGCATTCGCCTGAAGGGCCAGGGCGCGCCGGGTGTGGGCGGTGGCGCGAATGGCGACCTGTTCCTGACCATTCGCATGGCGCCGCACCCGCAGTTCGATGTCGAAGGCCATGACCTGATCATCACCGTGCCGCTGGCGCCGTGGGAAGCGGCCTTGGGCGCCAAGGTGGCGGTGCCGACGCTGACCGGCAAGATCAACCTGACCATTCGCCCCGATAGCCAGAGCGGCCAGCGCCTGCGCGTCAAGGGCATGGGGCTGCTGAACAAGCAGGGCGAGCGCGGCGACCTGTACGCCCAGCTCAAGGTGGTGATGCCACCCCAGTCCGATGCCGATGCACGTGAGTTGTGGACCAAGCTCTCCGAGAAAGCCGCATTCAATCCGAGGACTCAATGGAGTAAGTGACCATGAGCAGCACCCTGATCGTTCAACTGGACATGCGAACCCTCTGCCAGGAAGCCGACCTCACGGCCGACTGCGTGATCGAAATCGTCGAACACGGCATCGTTGAACCATTGGGGCGAACGCCTGAGGAGTGGCTGTTCGACGACCGTGCGCCGGTGACCTTGAAGCGCGCGGTCAAGCTGCATCAAGAGCTGGAGCTTGAATGGGAAGGGGTGGCCCTGGCGCTTGAGTTGCTGGAAGAGGTGCAGCAACTGCGCAGCGAGAACAGCATGCTGCGCCAGCGGCTGGGCCGGTTCACCCAGATGTAACCGCCCGCTGGCTCGTGTAGGAGATCACCCAGCCCTTTGGGCTGCGCTGTCGCGCAGAGAACTGATTTCGCAAGCGCTCCGCGTACCCTGTGGGAGCGGCGGTTCGGCGCCCCGACTTGCCCGCGAAGCAGGCGACTCGGTGTATGGCACCGGCTTTGCCGGTGTTCGCGGGCAAGCCCGCTCCCACAGATTCCTTCTAAATCAACAAGTTATGTGTAGTTCTATGAGAGCGGCACAAGGCCGCTCCTACAAGGGGCGTGCATTGCAGGTTAGAGGTGGGTAGGTCTTTAGCCTGGCTCAGCCCCAGGATTGAGCACCAACTGCATGAAGGTCAAATCCAGCCAGCGCCCGAACTTCACCCCCACCTGCGCCATCTGCCCGGTCACCACGAAGCCTTGGCGCTCATGCAGGCGTATCGACGCCGCGTTACCGCTCTCGATCGCCGCTACCATCACATGCTTGCCGCAATCCCGGGCCCGCTCGATCAGCGCGGCCATCAGCACCGGGCCCAGGCCCTTGCCGCGTTGGTCGGCACGCACATACACCGAATGCTCCACGGTCAGCCGGAAACCTTCGAATGGTCGCCAATCGCCGAACGAGGCGTAACCCAGTACACCCGTGGCATCCACCGCCACCAGGATCGGATAGCCCTGTTGTGCGCGCGCCTCGAACCAGGTCTGGCGGTTGGCCAGGTCTACCGGGGTTTGGTTCCAGATCGCCGTGGTGTGGCGCACGGCGTCGTTGTAGATGTCGAGGATACCCGGCAGGTCGGTGGGCAGGGCATCGCGGATCGGGTAACTCATGACAGCGTCTCGCAGAAAGGGTCGGTGCAGATTAAATGGTAACCAGCCCGCGCACACCCTCAGCCTGCATGTTTTCGCCACGCCCACGCTGGATGATTTCGCCACGGGCCATTACCAGGTATTGGTCGGCCAGTTCCTCTGCGAAGTCGTAGAACTGCTCCACCAGCAGGATGGCCATGTCGCCACGGTCAGCCAGTTTGCGGATCACCGCGCCGATTTCCTTGATGACCGAGGGCTGGATACCTTCGGTTGGTTCGTCGAGGATCAGCAGGCGTGGACGGCTGGCCAAGGCCCGGCCGATAGCCAGTTGTTGCTGCTGGCCGCCGGACAGATCGCCGCCCCGGCGCTGTTTCATCTGCTCCAGCACCGGGAACAGCGCGTAGATGAACGCCGGGACCTCGCGCGCCTCATGCGCCGCGAAACGCGACAGGCCCATCAACAGGTTCTCCTCCACCGTCAGGCGCGGGAAGATCTCGCGGCCCTGGGGCACGTAGGCGATGCCGGCGTGCACGCGCTGCTGGGGCTTGAGGTGGGTGATCGGCTTGCCTTCCCACTCCATGCGCCCGTCGCGGGCCGGCAACAAGCCCATCAGGCAGCGCAGCAGGGTGGTCTTGCCCACGCCGTTGCGCCCGAGCAGGCAGGTGACCTCGCCGATCTTAGCCTCGAACGAGAGGCCGCGCAGGATGTGGCTGCCGCCGTAGTACTGGTGCAGGGTGTCGATCTTGAGCATGTGTGCTTCCTGGAGAGTCTGTTTTACCCGTGCCGGCCCATTCGCGGGTAAACCCGCTCCCACAGAGTCGGCGCTGCTCTTGGGGTCTGCACCTAACCTGTGGGAGCGGGTTTACCCGCGAAGAGGCCGGCACAGAGATGCATGTCTAGCGGCCCAGATACACCTCTACCACCCGCTCATCCGCCTGCACCTGGGCCAGCGATCCCTCCGCCAGCACGCTGCCCTGGTGCAGCACCGTCACATGGTCGGCGATGCTGCCGACGAAGCCCATGTCGTGCTCCACCACCATCAGCGAGTGCTTGCCCGCCAGCGACCTGAACAGTTCGGCAGTGAATTCGGTCTCGGCGTCGGTCATGCCCGCCACCGGCTCGTCCAACAGCAGCAATTGCGGCTCCTGCACCAGCAACATGCCGATTTCCAGGAACTGCTTCTGCCCATGCGACAGCAACCCGGCCTGGCGCTGGGCCAACGGCAGCAGGCGCAGGGTGCCGAGCACCTCCTCGATGCGCTGGCGTTGCTCGGCGCGCGGACGCGCTAGGAGGCTGGCCCACACCGACTTGTCGGTCTTCAATGCCAGTTCGAGGTTCTCGAACACGCTCAGCGCCTCGAACACCGTGGGCTTCTGGAATTTGCGACCGACCCCGGCCTGCGCGATCTGGTACTCGCTCATGCGCGTAAGGTCGAGGGTCTCGCCGAAATAGGCGCTGCCGGTGTCGGGACGCGTCTTACCGGTGATCACGTCCATCAGGGTGGTCTTGCCCGCACCGTTGGGGCCGATGATGCAGCGCAGCTCGCCCACGCCGATGTACAGGTTCAGGGCGTTGAGGGCCTTGAAACCGTCGAAACTGACGCTGATGTCCTCAAGGCTCAGCACCGTGCCATGGCGCGTATCGAGCCCGGCTTTGCGTGCCTGGCCCAGGCCGATGGCGTCGCGGCTGGTGCCGAGGTTGTCGAACACCGGCTCCAGCATGAACTCGGGATGTACGGGGGGAACGCCTCTCATGGCTGGCTCCTTTTCTTCACCAGGCCCACCACGCCCTTGGGCAGGTACAGGGTGACGACGATGAACAGTGCACCGAGGAAGAACAGCCAGAACTCCGGGAACGCCACGGTGAACCAGCTCTTCATGCCATTGACCAGGCCTGCGCCGAGCAGCGGGCCGATCAACGTGCCGCGCCCGCCGAGGGCCACCCACACCGCCGCCTCGATGGAGTTGGTCGGCGACATTTCACTGGGGTTGATGATGCCCACCTGAGGCACGTACAAGGCGCCCGCCAGGCCACACAGCACGGCACTGAGCACCCACACCAGCAGCTTGAAGCCGCGCGGGTCGTAGCCGCAGAACATCAGCCGGTTCTCGGCGTCGCGCACGGCGGTGAGCAGGCGCCCGAACTTGCTCTGGGTCAGGCGCCAGCACAGGTACAGGCTGCCCAGCAGCAACAGCACGGTGAGGCTGAACAGCACCGCCCGAGTGCCAGGCGCTGCGATCTCGAAACCCAGGAGGGTACGAAAGCTGGTGAAGCCGTTGTTGCCGCCAAAGCCGGTCTCGTTGCGAAAGAACAGCAGCATGGCGGCAAAGGTCAGGGCCTGGGTCATGATCGAGAAGTACACGCCCTTGATCCGCGAACGGAAGGCGAAGAAGCCAAACACCAGGGCCAACAGCCCTGGTGCCAGCACCACTAGGCACAGGGCCCAGGCGAAGTGCTGGGTGCCGGTCCAGTACCAGGGTAACTCGCTCCACGACAGGAAGGTCATGAACCCCGGCAGCCCGTCGCCAGCGGCCTGGCGCATCAGGTACATGCCCATGGCATAGCCGCCGAGGGCGAAGAACAGGCCATGCCCCAGCGACAGCATCCCGGCGTAGCCCCAGACCAGGTCCAGGGCCAGGGCGACGATGGCGTAGCAGAGGATCTTGCCCACCAGCGTGAGGGTGTAGGCCGAGACCTGCAGCGTGTGCCCATCAGGCAGCAGCGACAGCAACGGCAAGGCCAGGAGCACCAGCACGACGGCAGTGCCGAGGGCCAGGGTGAGACGCGGTCCGGCTTTGTGTACAGCGGTGACGATCAGTGGCTGGTTCATCAGTCGATCACCCGTCCCTTGAGTGCGAACAGGCCTTGCGGACGCTTCTGGATGAACAAAATGATCAGCGCAAGGATGAGGATCTTGCCGAGCACCGCACCGATCTGCGGCTCCAGCAATTTATTGGCGATGCCTAGCCCGAAAGCTGCCCAGAGGCTGCCGGCCAGTTGCCCGACGCCGCCGAGCACTACCACCAGGAACGAGTCGATGATGTAGCTCTGGCCCAGGTCCGGGCCGACGTTGCCGACTTGGCTCAGGGCCACGCCACCGAGCCCGGCGATGCCCGAGCCGAGTCCGAAGGCGAGCATGTCGACACGCCCGGTGGACACGCCGCAGCAGGCGGCCATGTTGCGGTTCTGGGTCACCGCGCGCACGTTCAGGCCCAGCCGCGTGCGGTTGAGCAGCAGCCAGGTGAGCAGCACCACGGCCAGGGCGAAGCCGATGATCACCACACGGTTGTAGGGCAGCACCAGGTTGGGCAGCAGCTGGATGCCGCCAGACAGCCACGCCGGGTTGCTCACCTCGACGTTCTGCGCGCCGAAGATCAGGCGCACGGCCTGGATCAGGATCAGGCTGATCCCCCAGGTGGCCAGCAGGGTTTCCAGTGGTCGGCCATACAGATGGCGGATCACCGTGCGCTCCAGGGCCATGCCGACGCCGGCACTGACGGCGAAGGCCACCGGCAGGGCGATCAGCGGGTAGAACTCGATGGCGCCGGGGGCGTAGCGCTGTACCAGTACCTGGACCATGTAGGTGCTGTAGGCGCCGAGCATGAGCATCTCGCCGTGGGCCATGTTGATCACCCCGAGCAGGCCGAAGGTAATCGCCAGGCCCAGCGCCGCGAGCAGCAGGATCGAGCCCAGTGACAAGCCGCTGAACGCCTGGCCGAGCAGTTCGCCGAGCAGCAACTTGCGCTGCACCTGGGCCAGGCTGGTTTCGGCGGCGGTGCGCACGGCTGCATCGGTTTCGGCGCCTGGTTGCAGCAGCGCTTCGAGGCGGGTGCGGGCCAGTGGGTCGCCGGTTTCGCCGAGCAGGCGCACGGCGGCCAGGCGTACGCCAGGCTCGCTGGCGCCCAGTTGCAGATTGGCTAGGGCCAGGCCGAGGGCTGCGTGGACAGCGGCGTCCGGTTCGCTGGCATAGCGTCGGTCGAGCACAGCCATTTGCGCCGGCTGTGCGCTTTTTTGCAGTTGCTGCGCAGCGGCCAGGCGCACGCTGGCCTGTTCACTGTGCAGTTGATGGCTGGCCAGGGCGTTGTCTATCAGTGCGCGCAGGCGGTTGTTCAGGCGCAGTTTGCGCGTGTCGCCTTCGGCGATACGGCCTTGGCGCAGGTTTTCCAGCAGCGCCAGGCGCGCGGGGTCGGGTTGCGCCGCCCAGCCTTCGAGCAGGCGGGCTTGCTCGGCGGGCTTGGCGGTGAGGAAGAATTCGCCCTCGCTGGCGTGGGTGGCCAGGGGCAATAGCAGCAGTAATGTCAGCAGGAGTCTGAGCATGCGTTCAATCCTGGAAATCGGCGGTGGATTCTTCGCGGGTAAACCCGCTCCCACAGGTTGTGTGCAGCTTTCAGGGCTGGCTCGATACCTGTGGGAGCGGGTTTACCCGCGAATGGGCCGCGCAGCGGCCCCAGTCACTCAGTTACCTTTCACCGCATAATCCGGCCGCTTGTCATTCCCCGGAATGAACGGGCTCCAAGGCTGCGCGCGCAGTGGTTCCTCGGTCTGCCACACCACGCTGAACTGCCCGTCGTCCTGGATTTCGCCGATCATCACCGGCTTGTGCAGGTGGTGGTTGGTCTTGTCCATGGTCAGGGTGAACCCGGATGGGGCCTTGAAGCTCTGCCCGGCCAGCGCCTCGCGCACCTTGTCGACATCGGTGGACTTGGCTTTCTCGACTGCCTGCGCCCACATGTGGATGCCCACGTAGGTCGCTTCCATCGGGTCGTTGGTTACCGCCTTGTCGGCGCCCGGCAGGCCTTTGGCCTTGGCGTAGGCCTTCCAGTCAGCGACGAATTTCTGGTTGACCGGGTTCTCCACCGACTCGAAGTAGTTCCACGCCGCCAGGTGCCCCACCAACGGCTTGGTGTCGATACCGCGCAGCTCTTCTTCGCCGACCGAGAACGCCACCACCGGCACGTCGGTGGCCTTCAGGCCCTGGTTGGCCAGCTCTTTGTAGAAGGGCACGTTGGAGTCGCCGTTGACCGTGGAGATGACCGCTGTCTTGCCTCCTGCGGAGAACTTCTTGATGTTGGCGACGATGGTTTGGTAGTCGGCGTGGCCGAACGGGGTGTAGACCTCTTCGATGTCCTTGTCCGCCACGCCCTTGCTGTGCAGGAAGGCGCGCAGGATCTTGTTGGTGGTGCGTGGGTAGACGTAGTCGGTGCCCAGCAGGAAGAAGCGCTTGGCGCTGCCGCCGTCTTCGCTCATCAGGTACTCCACCGCCGGAATCGCCTGCTGGTTGGGCGCGGCACCGGTGTAGAACACGTTAGGCGACATCTCTTCGCCTTCATATTGCACCGGGTAGAACAGCAGGCCGTTGAGCTCTTCGAACACCGGCAGCACCGACTTGCGCGACACCGAGGTCCAGCAGCCGAACACCACTGCCACCTTGTCTTGGGTCAGCAGTTGGCGGCTCTTTTCGGCGAACAGTGGCCAGTTGGACGCCGGGTCCACCACCACCGCTTCGAGTTGCTTGCCGTTGACCCCGCCCTTGGCGTTGATTTCGTCGATGGTCATTAGCGCCATGTCCTTGAGGGACGTCTCGGAAATCGCCATGGTCCCCGACAGCGAATGCAGGATGCCCACCTTGATGGTTTCGGCGGCCTGGATGCTCCAGCTCAGGCCCATCGCGGCGATGGATGCGCTAAGGGTGAAGGCCTTGATCAGACTGCGACGCTTCATGTGCTCACTCCGATGTGATTGTTGTGGTGCTGGCTGAAACGGAGATTGCAAGGGCTGTGCCTGGCGGCGAAAAGCTCGCAATAGAGCGGCTGTGCGACGAATCGGGGCGTTTTGCGTGTCCACGATGGTGCTTGCGCGTTGGGCGTGCACAGGATTGGGGCCTGGGTATGGTGAACACTTTTGACACATAAGCGGTACTTGAGTACCGTGCCGCACCGCAGTAGTTTCTGCGGTTCGGGATTGGCGTCCCGGATACAGAGAGTGAGCACTTTCAGCAGTGCTCTGCATGGCTGCACCCGTTATGGGCGGAGCCGTGTGTGGGAGCCTTCGGGCTCACCGGCTCTCTCTGTCCGGCACGCCAACCCGCACGGCTCCGTCCACCCTTATTGGCGTATGGGCACGGGGCTTAACCAACAGAGAGCCGCAAGGAGATGCACCATGCTCAAGAAGATCGTTCCAGATCCACCGTTCGCGCCTGTCGCTGGCGCACCTCTCATGTGCACCGCCCAACGCGAGGTGCACCCATGAACCAGGAATCGCTGGCCAGCCCCGCCATTTGCAAACCCCGTCCTATCACCGGCAGTTCACAGTTCGGCACCTGCAATCACGCCCACGCCCCGATGCTCTCGGTGCATGCCGGGGTCGATAGCGAGGATGCGCTGGTGTGCGCCGTGGCGGCATTGAAGGCGGCGTATGAGACCAATGCCACGGCACTGGAAAAGGCGGATGAGCCGTTGCGCAGTTTGCTGACGGCGACGGAAAACTCGCTGGAGAAAGGCCTGGCGCTGGCCGAGGCGGTGCTCGAAGGGTTGGAGCAAGGCTGACAACCGCAGGGGCCGCTGTGCGGCCCTTCGCGGGACAAGCCCGCTCCTACAGCCTGGACTGCGCGCATCCTGTGGGAGCGGGTTTACCCGCGAAGGGCTGCGCAAGCAGCCCCATTGCTGGATCAGTTGCCTGAGGCGTCACGCAATGCCGCACGCGGCTGGCGCTTGCTGCGCACGAACTGATAGGTCACCGCCAGGATCACGAACCAGATCGGCGTCACCACCAGCGCCGAGCGGGTGTCGGCTTCCAGGCTCAGCAGCACCAGGATGCCGGCGAAGAACACCAGGCACACGTAGCACATCAAGCGCCCACCGGGCATCTTGTAGCTCGATGCTTGGTGCAGCGCGGCGCGGTTTTTCCGGTAGCTCAGGTACGACAGCAGGATCAGCGTCCAGACGAACATGAACAGCACCGCCGACACCGTGGTCACCAGGGTGAATGCCTCGACCACGTCCGGCACCAGGTAGATCAGTACCGCGCCCAGCAGCAGGCAGGCGCAGGAGAAGTACAGGCCGTTGGCCGGCACTGAGCGGCGCGAGAGGGTTTCGAACGCCTTGGGCGCATCGCCCTCCTGGGCGAGGCCGAACAGCATGCGGCTGGTGGAGAATACGCCGCTGTTGGCCGACGAGGCTGCCGAGGTCAGCACCACGAAGTTGATGATGCTCGCCGCTGCCGGCAAGCCGGCCAGCACGAACAGCTCGACGAACGGGCTCTTGCCTGGCACCACATCGCGCCATGGGGTGACCGCCATGATCGCGACCAGCGCCAGCACGTAGAACACGATGATGCGGATCGGGATGGAGTTGATCGCCCGTGGCAGAGTGCGTGCAGGGTCCTTGGCTTCGGCAGCGGTGGTGCCGACCAGCTCGATGCCGACGAAGGCGAACACGGCGATCTGGAAGCCGGCGAAGAAGCCCATCAGGCCATGCGGGAACATGCCGCCGTCGCTCCACAGGTTGGCCAGCGAGGCGGTGTTGCCGCTGGGCGACTGGAAGCCGGTGATGACCATGTACAGGCCGGTGGCGACCAGGCCGAGGATGGCGATGATCTTGATCAGCGCGAACCAGAACTCCATCTCGCCGAACAGCTTGACGGTCACCAGGTTCAGCGACAGCAGCAGCGCCACGCAGCTCAGCGCGGGTATCCACTGCGGCAGCTCGGGGAACCAGAACTGGGTGTAGGCAGCGATCGCCACCACGTCGGCGATGCCGGTGACGACCCAGCAGAACCAGTAGGTCCAGCCAGTGAAGTAACCAGCCCAGGGGCCGAGCAGGTCGGCGGAGAAGTCGATGAACGACTTGTAGTTGAGATTCGACAGCAGCAACTCGCCCATGGCGCGCATGACGAAGAACAGCATGAAGCCGATGATCATGTAGACGAAGATGATCGAAGGGCCGGCCAAGCTGATGGTCTTGCCAGAGCCCATGAACAGGCCGGTGCCGATGGCACCGCCAATGGCGATGAGCTGGATGTGTCGGTTAGTCAGGTTGCGTTGCAGGTGCTGGTCTTCAGCCTGCGTTGGCGTGGGTTGGGTCATAGGCTGCATTCCGTTGAGTGTCAGTCTTCTTGTCTGAACTAGCCGGGTAGGCTAACACGCCCGTTCCAGATAGAGGCGTGACAGATCGACACGATGTTGGCAGTGCAGATTGACTGAGCGTATGGCGAGGGTCGGTGGTTGCTTCCTGCATCCTGGGGCTGCTTTGCAGCCCTTTCGCGACACAAGGCCGCTCCTACAAGGGGCCGCGTACCTCCTGTGGACCGGCCGGAAAGGGGCGCTAAGCGCCCCCGGCAATCTCACGCCCGAACCATCACCCGACGGCGAAGCACCAGGCTGTCGACCACCCACATCACGACCATCGACACTCCCACCAACGGGAACGCCACGCCCAGCACCAACATCACCGCCACCGCGGTCTTCCAACGCGGCAGATCATGGCGCAGCGGCGGTACGCCGAGGCCGCCAGCCGGGCGGCGCTTCCACCACATCACCAGGCCGCTCACCGAACCGAGCAGGATCATCAGGCACACCAGCAGGATGATGATCTGGTTCAGCGGCCCGAACATCTTCCCTTCATGCAGCATCACCCCAAGCTCGGTGGCGCGGGCCACTGTGCTGTAGTCTTGCCAGCGCACATCGGCCAGCACCTTGCCGGTGTACTGGTCCACATGCAGCGTTGCATCGTTGCGAGGGTCATCGGCGAACACCGCGAGGGTGAACACGCCGTCGGCAGTGGTCGGCAAGGTGATGCTGTAGCCCGGCTCGACGTTGCGCAGCGTGGCGATATCCTCGACCTGTTGCAGGCTCACCTGCGGCGCTGCCGGTGCACTGTCGGCCATGTGATGCCCGGCATGTTCGGCGTGTGCGCCGGACACCGGCATCGGGGTGTTCTCCAGGGCCCAGGGCACGGTCTGGCGGTGTGCTTCGTTCAGCTCGCCGGCCTGCCGGTCGGACTTGGGCACGTCGGTCCACATGGCAGCTGGAAAGCGATTCCACAGCTCGGCGTACTGCTTGCCCCACAAGCCGGTCCAGGTCATGCCGCTGATCAGCATCAGCAGCAACAAAGCCGAGCCCCAGAAACCGGTGACCGCATGCAGGTCGCGCCAGAACACTCGCCCCCTGGCACTCAGGCGCGGCCACAGTACGCCCGCGCTGCTGCGCCCGCGCGGCCACCACAGGTAAAGCCCTGACACCACCAGCACGATGCCCCAGCCAGCGGCCAATTCCACCAGGCGATCACCGACGGTGCCGACCATCAGCTCGCCGTGCAGGGCGCGGGCGATGGCTTGCAGGTTCTGCTTGCCGTCCTGCTCGCCCAGCACCTTGGCGCTGTACGGGTCGACGAACACGTTCAGCTCGCGACCACCGGCATGCACCACGAACTGCGCGCTGCGCTCGGCGTTCAGTGGCGGCAGGTACTTACCCACGTGGCCCTGTGGATACGCCTGCTGCACGGAGGCCAGCAGGGTATCGGCGCTCTGCCGGTGATGGCCGGCCTCGACCACCATCAGGTCGCGGTACAGCAGCGGGTCGAGCTGCGGCTTGAACAGGTAGATGATCCCGGTGATTGCCAGCAGGATCATGAAGGGCGCGACGAACAGCCCGGCATAGAAATGCCAGCGCCACGCCAGGTTGTAGAACGACACGTTTGGTTTGCTCATCGGAGCCTCGCATTTCGACCAGGTTGGGCGCGGTCAGGCCCGCGCCCGGTTGTTGTTGTCAGAAGCTGAAATCGACCTTGGTCCAGAATGTCCTGCCTGGCTCGTTCACCGGTTGTGGGTCGCTGGACGAGAAACCGAACCCGGCGTTCCCGGCCAGGTTGAGGTGCTCGGCGTAGGTTTTGTCGAACAGGTTATCGACGCCCGCACTGAGCTTGAGGTTACGGTTGACCTTGTAGGCGCCGTTGAGCGAGAACACGCCGAAGCCGCTGCTCTTCTGGTAGTCCTTGCCGACCACGTTGCCCTGGTTCTCGGCCACGCGGTTCTGCGCCGAGACCAGCCGCCACAGGCTGCCGACGCTCCAGGCATCGCGGCTGTAGGTCAGGCCCAGGCGGCTTTCCAGCGGGGGCATCTGCGGTAGAGCCTTGCCGTCGCTGCTGTTCTTGCCCCAGGCATAGGCCAGGGTGGCGTCGGCCTTCCAGTTTTCGCTGAGCGCGTAGGCCGCGCCCAGCTCGCCGCCCATGATGCGCGCGTCGATGTTCTGCGCCTGGGTGCTGCTCATGCCCATCATCCCGGTGCGATAGTCGAACAGGATGTAGTCACGCACCTGGCCGACATAGCCCGAGGCCCAGGCTTCCAGGCGTTCACCTTGGTACTGGATACCGAAGTCCAGCTGGGTGGTCTTCTCTGGCTTGATGCTGTCGAAGGCGTTGACGGTGCCTGCCGGGCCCTGGTCGGGCGAGAACAGCTCCCAGTAGTCCGGGAAGCGCTGGGCATGGCCGAGGCCGACGTAGGTGGTCGCCGGCAGTGCCGCAAGATCGTGCTCGTAGCGCACGAAGCCGCTGGGCAAGGTGTCGGCGCGGGTGTTGCCGTTAGTGGCGCTGGCGTCGCGGTAATCCTTGGCCGAGGCGCGGTCCAGGCGGGCGCCGGTGATCAGCCGGTCGTTGCCGGTGGCGTACCAGGTAAGTTCGCCGAACACCCCGTAGTTGTGGAAGTCGGCGTCCTTCTCCCATGCCACGTCTTTATAGGTATCGACGCCCATGGCGCTGCGCGCGCGGTGCTCGTTGGTCTGGGCGTCGAGGCCGCTGACCAGTTGCACGTCGGCCCAGCGCCAGGTGGCCTTGATCCGTGCGCCGAGGGTGCGGCGGTCGACGTTGGCGGCCATGGGGCCTGCCATCATGCCGGTGCCGGACGGGGTGCGCAGGCTGTAGTTGTCCATCACGTGGTCGGCGTAGTTGTAGTAGAGCTGCGCTTCGAGCTTGTCGAGCACGCCGCCGAGGTTGGACTTCTCGAAACGTAGGCCCAGGCTCTCGCGCTTGAACTGCGAGCCGTCCATGCCACGCCCGGCGTAGCGGGCCTCGCCATCGCCCTTGCCGGCGGTCAGTTCGAGCAGGGTGTCGGCGTCGGGGGTCCAGCCGAGGGTGACGTCGCCGTTCCACTTGTTCCAGCGCGACGGCACGCTGTCGCCGTTGCCATCGGCGTAGTCGTCCGAGTGCGACTGGTTGCCGACGAAGCGTACGTAGCCAAGGTGGTTGCCGGCGGCGGCGTCGAGCACTTTGTCGAAGCGGCCGTTGGAGCCTGCCATCAGGCTGGCATTGACCCGGCTGCCCAGCTCGCCGAATTGTTCCGGTTCGCGTTCGAAGAGCACGGTCCCCGCCGAACCGCCAGGGCCCCAGATCACGCTTTGCGGGCCTTTGATCACGGTGAGGCGGTCGTAGGTTTCCGGCGAGATGTACGAGGTCGGGGCGTCCATGCGGTTGGGGCAGGCGCCGAGCATCACACCGCCGTTGGTGAGGATGTTCAGGCGTGAGCCGAACATGCCACGCAGCACCGGGTCGCCGTTGGTGCCGCCTGCGCGGATCGCCGAGAAGCCGGGAATGGTCTTGAGGTAGTCGGCGCCATCGCTGGCCGGCACCGGCTGGCGTGGGTCCTTGGGGTTGGTGACCACGGTCAGCGCAGCGCTGGGAGCGATGGCGGTGATCACCGTCGGGCTCAGTTCAGGGGCGTCGGGCGCGTGGCCTTCATGGCCGGTGTCGTCGGCCAGGGCCAGGGGCGCGAGCAGCGAGCCGCAGAGCACGGCGAGGGTTCCGCGCAGCGCGCGCGCGGATACAAAGGTACAGCTGGACATAGTGATTCCAGTCGATCAGAAAGGCACGGGCGCGGAGCCAGTAGGCTCCGGGCGTTCTGTATGGGCTTTAGACGCTGATCGAGTGGGGTGGCGCGCGGCTGCGCGCACCGGGGAACACGGCCTGCCGGGCGTGGCCCTGGCGTGTCGCGAAGAGGGGCGTGGCGGGTGGCAGCACACTGCCCGCGCTGAGCGGGCTGAGGGTTTGGGGCAGGGCGGGGCAGTTGAACAGCAGGCTACAGTACCCGCACTTTTCCCACATCACATGCAGCTGGCCGTCGTTGCCGTGACCTGGGTGATGCATGTCGCCGTGGGCATGTTCCATGGGCATGTCCATGCTCATCGGCATGGACATGCTGGCGTGGTGCTCCATCGGCATGGACTGGGAAACCAGTGGTCCGATGAAGATCATCCACATGGCGAACAGACTCAGCCAGCCGCCACCGACGCGCCTGCGATCAGGGCGGGTGCTGCGGGCGGAGCTGTTGCGCGACAGGCTCATGGCGAGCGCCAGTCAGGTCAGTGCGTGTGGGCGTGACCTTGCTGCTCGGCGGGCGGCTGCTGCTGTACGGCGACGTCGACGGTGATGTCTCCGGCTTTCTCGAAGTGCAGGGTCAGCGGGAAGCGCTTGCCATCGGCCAGCAGGCTGCGGTCCTTCGGTTGCAGGATCATCACGTGGTAGGCGCTCGGGGCGAAGGTCACGTCCTTGCCGGCCGGCACAGTTACGCTGGGCACCTGCTGCATCTTCATGGTGCCGCCAGCGGTCATGGCGTGCTCGTGCAATTGCGCGTCGCTGCTGATCGGGGTATCCACCGAGAGCAGGCGGTCATCGACCTTGCCGTTGTTGTGCACCACGAAGTAGGCAGCCACATTAGGCGCGTTGGGCGGTAGTGCCAGCGACCAAGGGTGGGCGATGTGCAGATCACCGGCGGTGTATTCGTGGGCGTTGGCATAGGTGCCGGGCAACAGCAGGGCGGCCAGGACGAGGGCTTGCTTGAGCATGGTGATTCTCCGATGGGTTCAGGTTCAGGCGCATAGCGGATTGAACTCAGGCCAGCGGAGAGGCACGGGGATTGAGCGCGGGCCATAACTGGCGCGGCGTGGGCTGGTAGGCGGCAAGCGCCGGTGCGTGGCGCGCGGGCCGCAGCGGCGGGTTGTGCAACTGTGGCGGGTAGCCAGGCAGTGCCAGCAGGGGCGCGGCGCCCGAGCAGCACCAGCAGTTCAGCATGCCGGCACTGTCGTCGCTCTGTGGGCCGAGGTCGATCTTGGCCAAGGCCTGCACATCGACCTTGGCCTTGTTCGCCATGCTCGAACAGAACGCCCCCCACAGCAGCTGCTCGGCCGGGCCCTTGGGCGCGGCGGAGGACAGCGGCATGGCCAGCAGGTTGAACAGCACTGCAAGGCAGGCTATCCAGGCAATGTGCCGACGTGGGGGCATGGAGAGATCCGGTCAGGAATCGTGATGGCTATTGTACGGCGGAGTATAGGAAAAAATGCCGGGGTGCGGTGAAGTGACGCAGTAGCGCCCCACACACGACCCCTGTAGGAGCGGCCTTGTGTCGCGAACGGGGTGCGAAGCAGCCCCGACGGTGTATGCCGTGGCTGAAATCCTGGGGCCGCTGCGCAGCCCGTTCGCGACACAAGGCCGCTCTCATAGAACTACACATAACTTGTTGATTTAGAAGGAATCTGTGGGAGCGGGCTTGCCCGCGAACACCGGCAAAGCCGGTGCCATACACCGAGTCGCCTGCTTCGCGGGCAAGTCGGGGCGCCGAACCGCCGCTCCCACAGGGTACGCGGAGCGCTTGCGAAATCAGTTCTCTGCGCGACAGCGCAGCCCAAAGGGCTGGGTGATCTCCTACAGGGGGCGTGTCGCTTAGGCCTTGCCTCGGCCCATCAGACCGCGCACGGTCTCTTGCAGGTCGGCAGGCAGCACCACGACCTTGGCATTGTCGCTACCGGCCAGGTTTTCCATGGCACCGATGTAGCGCTCGCCCAGCAGGTACATGGCCGGGGTGATCTCGTTGCCCACCGCTTCCTTGACCAGGGTAATCGCCCGGGCCGAGGCTTCGGCCAGGTTGACCTGCGCTTCGGCGTCCAGCTTGGCCGATTGCAGGCGCGCTTCGGCTTCGAGAATGGCGGCCTGCTTGTTGCCTTCGGCGCGGGTCACGTCGGCTTTACGCTCACGCTCTGCGGCCGCCTGGCGCTCCATTGCAGTCTGCATGCTCGGCGATGGCTTGATGTCCTGGATTTCCACTGAGCGCACGGTCACGCCCCAGTCTTCGGTCTGCTCGGACATCGCCTCGCGCAGGCGTGCCTTGATCTGCTCGCGGCTCGACAGCGCTTCGTCCAAATCCATGGCGCCGACGATGGCGCGCAGCGAGGTCATGGTCAGGCTGGTGACGGCGAACGAGAAGTTCTGCACGCCGTAGGAGGCCTTCTGTGGGTCGACGACCTTGGCGAAGCACAGGGCGTTGGCGACGATCACCGCGTTGTCCTTGGTGATGATCTCCTGCTGCTGCACATCGAGGATGATGTCCTTGGTCGGCAGGCGGTAGGCGACCACGTCCATGTACGGGATGACGATGTTCAGGCCAGGCTTGAGTGTGCTGTGGTAGCGGCCCAGGCGCTCGACGATCCATTCTTCGCCCTGGGGCACGATGCGCACCCCCTTGAAGACGGTGATCAGTACGAATGCGGCCAGGGTGCCGACGACGATAAGGCTGGTCATGTGTGCAAACTTCCTTTTAGTGCGGAGTCAGGCCCGGGTAATGCGGGCGGTGTTACCTTCGATGGCGGCCAGGCGCACGCGCTCGCCGGCCGGGATGTCGCTGTCAGCGATGCAGGTCCATTCTTCGTTGCCCAGGATTGGCTTCTGGAAGCGCACGCGGCCTTTCTGGAACGGCGAGACACCGACGGTCAGCAGGCCGACTTCACCGATCACGCTGTCAGCGGTCCAGCGCACGTCGGGCTTCTTGCTGCGAAACAGCTTGAACCACAGCAGCGTGGTGATCGATGAGAACACCACCCACAGCAGCCCCTGCATATCCAGTTCCAGGCTGGGGGCCAGTAGCGCGACGAACGACACCAGCACGGCGCCGATGCCGAACCAGAGAATGAAGAACGTGGGCAGGACCAGTTCCAGCAGGATCAAGGCCACGCCGAAGACGAGCCAGATCCACCATTGCATTTCCATATGGGTGGGCCTTCCGATTAGAGGGGAGCAGAGTTTAAGGCAAGATCGAAGCCAAGGGCCATCAGGCATGTCCGACATGACCTGGAAGCCACGGCCTTGAATCAAAACTAGAACCTGACGTGAACACCGGCGCCATCCCACGCGAGACGCATCCACCATCTTAAGGTGGGGGGCCTCAAAACGCAGAGGACAACCAGTCTTCCACTCGCAACCCCGGCACTCGTTGAAATTCGCGAAGGTTATTGGTGACCAGCACCAGCCCACGCGCGCGGGCATGGCCAGCGATCATCTGGTCATAGGGGCCGATCGGCGTGCCGGCCTTTGCCAGTTCGGCACGCAGCTGGGCGGTATGCGCTGCCCCCGTCTGGTCATAGTCGAGTACTTCGAGCCGCGCGGCGAAGCCTTCGATCACTGCAAGGTTGCGCTCCGGGGCGGCAGACTTCTCCGCGCCGTAAACCAGTTCCATCAGCGTTATCGTACTGATCGCCAGTTGACCGTGATGGCGGTTGAACGCATCACGTACCTGTTGTGGTTTGTTCTTGATGGTGAAAATGCAGATGTTGGTATCGAGCATGTACCTGAGCATCAGAATCCTTCGCGCTCCTGATCGACGGGCTGGTCACGACATGCCATGTAATCCGCTGTCACGTCATCACCGTCGAACCAGTGGTCCCAAGCTTCCCCAGCAGGTGAAATGATGCGTGAACGACCGATTGCGACGATATCCACGCGGGTGACGTCTTCGGGAAGGGCGAGTGCCTTTGGCATGCGGATGGCCTGGCTGCGATTGCTTTTGAAGACTGCACCTTGCTCCATGACGAGCCTCCTTGAAAGCGCGAATGTATGTCCGAAGTTTAAGTCGACGCGGGTATATGTCAATGGGATATACGTTTTTCCTGTCAGGGCGCGGTGCCGCCTAGTGCTTGCAGCAACTGATGCGGGCTATCGAACTGGCGATCTACCTCAGGCAGTGCGGGACGTTTCAGCACCAACACCGGCACCCCACGTTCGCGCGCTACTTCAAGCTTTGGCTCGGTCGCCGTGCTGCCGCTGTTCTTGCTCACCAGCACGTCGATCTGGCGGCGCTCGAACAGCGCGCGTTCATCGTCGATGCAAAACGGCCCGCGGGCGCCGATCACCTCGCAGCGCGCATTGCCTGGGCAGGTTTCGAGGGCGCGCAGGGTCCAGAACTGGTGCGCTGGAATCTCGTCGAGGTGCTGCAAAGGCTCGCGCCCGAGGGTGAACAGCGGGCGCTGGAAGGGCGCCAACGCCTCGATCAGCGCGGCCCAGTCGGCCACCTCGCGCCAGTCGTCGCCGGGTTGCGCCTGCCAGGCCGGGCGGCGCAAGGCCCAGCAGGTGACCCCTGCGCTGCGCGCGGCGAGGGCTGCGTTGGCGCTGATTTGCGCGGCATACGGGTGGGTGGCGTCGATCAGCAGGTCGATGCGCGCCTCGCGCAGGTAATCGGCCAAGCCTTCGGCGCCGCCGTAACCGCCGACGCGCACCTGGCAGCTCAGGTCCTGAGGCACGCGACCGACCCCGGCCAGGCTGTAGACGTGCTGTGGCCCCAGTTGACGGGCGATGGCCAGGGCTTCGGTCACGCCGCCCAGCAGCAGGATGCGACCGCTCATTGCACACCGGCCTTGCCGACGATACTGCCCTGGCGGTCGATGGCGAACACTTCCACCTGCACCTGGTCTGGCACTACGCTGCGAGCGAACGCCAGGGCGTGGCGGCAGACCTCGTCGCCCAAGGCGATGCCTGCGGCGTGGGCCAGGGCCAGCGCCTGCTGGCTGGTGTTGGCGGCGATGATCGCTTGTTGTAGGTCCGTTGCGGCTCCGATGCCGGCCGCCCAGCCGGCCAGTTGCGGCAGGTCGATGCTGGAGTGGCGGCTGTGCAGGTCCATGTGCCCGGCGGCCAGCTTGCTGATCTTGCCGAAGCCGCCGCACAGGCTTAGGCGGGCCACCGGTACCTTGCGCAGGTGCTTGAGCACGGCGCCGACGAAGTCGCCCATCTCGATCAGGGCGATTTCCGGCAGGTCATAAACCCGGCGCATGGTGTCCTCGCTGGCATTGCCGGTGCAGGCGGCGATGTGCGTGTAGCCGTTGGTGTGGGCGACATCGATGCCTTGGTGGATCGAGGCGATGTAGGCCGCGCAGGAGAACGGGCGGACGATGCCGCTGGTGCCCAGGATGGAAAGCCCGCCGAGAATGCCCAGGCGCGGGTTCATGGTTTTCAGCGCCAAGGCCTCGCCGTCGCGAACATTCACCGTGACTTCGAAGCCGCCGCCGTAAGCGCACTCGCAGGCCAGCGCTTGCAGGTGTTCGCTGATCATTCGGCGTGGCACCGGGTTGATCGCCGGCTCCCCCACGCCCAGCACCAGGCCTGGACGGGTCACGGTGCCGACGCCTGATCCTGCGACAAAGCGGATACCTGGCTCAGGCAAGAGTCGCACCTGGCTGTACAGCAGGGCACCGTGGGTGACATCGGGGTCGTCGCCGGCATCCTTGAGGGTCCCGGCTTCGGCGCCGCCGTCGATCAGGCGGCAGAACTCCAGGCGCATCTGCACCACCTTGCCCTTGGGCAGGGTGATTGATACTGCGTCGTTGTGCTGGCCGCTCAGCAACAGGCGCGCTGCCGCCAGGCTCGTGGCGGTGGCGCAGCTGCCGGTGGTCAGGCCGCTGCGCAAGGGGGCGGGGTGTTCGCGGGTTTCTTCACGCATCGGCGGGCTTGACCACTTCGAGCAGGGTGATCGGCAGGGCCTGGCGCCAGGTGTCGAAGGCCCCGAGCGGTTGCGCGTGGGCGATATGGATGCGCGTCAGCTCGCCACCGTGGTGTTGCTGGAACTGCGCCAGCATCACCTCGCTTTGCAGGGTCACGGCATTGGCCACCAGTCGTCCACCGGGGCGCAGGCGCTCCCAGCACAGCGCCAGCACCCCATCGCGGGTGACACCGCCGCCGATGAAGATCGCGTCGGGTTGTTCGAGGTCTTGCAGGGCCTGGGGCGCCTTGCCGCGTACCAGTTGCAGGCCCGGTACGCCGAGGGCGTCGCGATTGTGCTCGATGAAACCTTGGCGGCCTTCATCGGCTTCGATGGCCAGGGTGCGGCAGCTGGGGTGGGCGCGCATCCACTCGATACCAATCGAACCGCAGCCGGCGCCGACATCCCACAGCAGCTCGCCGGGTTGCGGCGCCAGGCGCGCGAGGGTGATGGCGCGAATATCGCGCTTGGTCAGTTGGCCGTCGTGCTGAAACGCGCTGTCGGGCAGGCCGGCGACACGCGGCATGCGTAGGGCGTCGGGCGTGGCCTGGCAGTCGATGGCGACCAGGTTCAGGGCGGCGATGTTGCGGTGCGCCCAGTCATTGGCGCTGCCGCAGAGCTGGCGCTCCTCGGGGCCGCCCAGGTGTTCGAAGACCTGCAACCGGCTCGGCCCGAAGCCGCGCTCGCGCAGCAGCGCCGCGATGGCTGCGGGGCTGTGCTCGTCGTTACTCAGTACCAGCAGGCGCAGGCCGCTGTACAAGTGGGCATTGAGCGCTGCCAGCGGGCGCGCCACCAGCGAAACCACCTGCACGTCCTGCAACGGCCAGCCCAGGCGGGCGGCGGCCAGGGCGCAGGAGGAGGGCATCGACAGCACCTGCATTTCGTTGCTCGGCACTTGGCGTGCGAGGCTTGCGCCAACGCCGTAGAACATCGGGTCGCCACTGGCCAGCACGCACACCGGCTCGCCGCGCAGGGCCAGCACCGGTGACAGCGAGAAAGGGCTGGGCCAGTGCACGCGTGCACCGCCTATACAGCGTGGCAACAGCGCCAACTGGCGTGGGCTACCGACGATGCGTGTGGCGGCCAGCAGGGCGCGTCGGGCCTGCTGGCCCAGGCCGCTGAAACCGTCTTCGCCGATGCCTACTACTGTGAGCCAGGGGGCCATCCGTTCCTCGTCAATTCAAATGCTGGGGGCAGCGCGGAGCGCTTTTCACACGGCGTTCGACCACCGGTTTTTCATGCCGCCGGACAAAGCAGGCATAATACCGCGCCTTCTACACTGAAGCGCACTTTCACGACTCCCGGATGCCCCTTTGAAGCCGCTCCCGCCCTCCGACATTTCGCCCCGTCCCTCGGCCTGCCCGGGGTTGTGGCGCATCGTTGCCGCACGCGATGGCGGCATTTGTCGGATCAAGCTGCCTGGCGGCCTGCTGTTGGCCGATCAGGCCGACGCGGTGGCCGAGGCCGCTGAACGCTTCGCGGGGGGCGTGATCGAGGCGACCAACCGCGCCAACCTGCAGATTCGCGGCATCGGCGCCGAGCAGTCAGGCCTGGTCGCGCACCTGTTGGCCGCCGGGCTCGGTCCACGTGAGGCGGCCGGCGACGATGTGCGCAATCTGATGCTCAGCCCTTTGGCTGGGGTCGACCCGGCGATGTTGCTGGACACTCGCCCGCTGGCTGGGCAGATCCTCGACCTGTTGGAGTCCACCCCGCGTTTTCATGCGCTGTCAGCCAAGTTCGCCGTGCAACTCGATGGCGGCGAGGGGGTGGCGATGCTCGAACATCCCCACGACCTGTGGCTGTCGGCCGAGCAGAGCGGGCCAGAGACTTGGCTGGTGTTCGGCCTGGCGGGGTGTCTGGCCGATGGGCGTGCGCTGGGCGCAGTGCCGCTGGAGCAGGGCTTGGCACTGGTGCGCGCGGTACTTGAGCGTTTCCTTGACCTGGCGAGCCCCGAGCAGGCGCGGATGCGTCAGCTGCTCGCCAGTTGCTCGGTGGCGCACTTCCTCGAAGGGCTGGCGATTCGTGTGAGTGCTATTACCCCCGGTTGGCATCGCGCGGCGGCCGGTCGCCCCTGGCTGGGTGTGCTGCCCCAACGTCAGGGCTTGGCCCTTGGGGTCGCGCCACCGTTGGGCCGGTTGACGCCAAGCATGCTGCGCGCCGCGGCGCGCTGTGCCCGTCAGTGGGGCGATGGCAGCCTGCGCCTGAGCCCCTGGCAGAGCCTGGTGCTGACCTCGCTGGACCCTGCGTACCTTGCGCAGGCTCAGGCAGACCTGGCCGCCACCGGCCTGCTGTGCGCGCCCGACCACCCTCTGGCGCAGGTTACCGCCTGCACCGGATCAAGTGGCTGCGCCAAGGCTCAGGCCGACACCAAGGCCGACGCCATCCGCCTGGCGGCGCACCTGCACAGCGGCGCCCCGGGCCGCGTGCACCTGTCCGGTTGCCTGCGTTCTTGCGCTGCGGCGCACATTGCCCCGGCGACCCTGCTGGCCCGCACGCCGGGCCGCTACGACCTTTACTTGCGCGATGCGCGCACGCCAGGCTTCGGTCGCCTGCGCGCATCCGACCTTACCCCAGAAGAAGCAGGCGCCATGCTCGACCTGCCGACGGAGCACCTTGATGATTGACTACATCCGCGATGGTCAGGAGATCTATCGCAATTCCTTCCGAATCATCCGCGAGGAAGCCCGGCTCGAGCGGATTCCAGCCGACCTGGAAAAACTCGCCGTACGGGTGATCCACGCCTGTGGCATGGTCGAGGCCATCGATGGCTTGCAGTTCTCCGAAGGCGCAGGCACTGCTGGGCGCGAAGCCTTGGCCAACGGCGCGCCGATCCTGTGTGACGCGCACATGGTTGCCGAAGGCATCACCCGTGCCCGCCTGCCGGCCAACAACCCGGTGATCTGCACCCTGCGCGACCCCAGCGTGCCAGCCCTGGCCAAGGACGTCGGCAACACCCGCTCGGCGGTAGCGCTGGAGTTGTGGCGCCCACACCTGGAAGGCAGTGTGGTGGTGATCGGCAATGCCCCCACCGCGTTGTTCTACCTGCTGGAAATGCTCGATGCCGGGGCGCCCAAGCCTGCGTTGATTCTGGGTTTCCCTGTTGGCTTCGTTGGCGCGGCCGAGTCCAAGGCCATGCTCGCGGCGGACAGCCGTGGCGTGCCGTTCGTGATCATGCAGGGCCGCCTGGGCGGCAGCGCGATGGCCGCAGCGGCGGTCAACGCCCTGGCCACGGAGGTGGAATGATGCACGCGCGTGGAAGACTCCTTGGGCTGGGCGTCGGTCCTGGCGATCCCGAACTGATCACGGTCAAGGCCCTGCGCCTGCTACGCGAGGCGCCGGTGGTGGCGTACTTCGTGGCTAAGGGCAAGCGTGGCAATGCCTTCGGTATCATCGAAGCGCACCTGCACGCCGAGCAGACCCAGTTGGCGCTGGTCTACCCGGTGACCACCGAAGCCCTGCCGGCGCCGCTGTCCTACGAGCAGGTGATCAGCGACTTCTACGACGAGGCCAGCGTGCAGGTGGCTGAACACCTGGATGCCGGCCGCGACGTGGCGGTGATCTGCGAGGGCGATCCGTTCTTCTACGGCTCATACATGTACCTGCACGACCGCCTGGCTTCGCGTTATCAGGCCGAAGTGATCCCGGGCGTATGCTCGATGCTCGGTGGTGCCTCGGTACTCGGCGCGCCGCTGGTCTACCGCAACCAGACCCTCACCGTGCTGTCTGGCGTACTGCCGCATGACGAGCTCAAGCGCCGTCTGGCCGACGCTGACGCGGCGGTGATCATGAAGCTGGGCCGCAACTTCCCCAAGGTGCGCCAGGTGCTCAATGAGCTGGGGCTGGACGGGCGGGCGCTGTACGTTGAGCGGGCGACCATGGCCAACCAGAAGATCGTGCCGCTCGATGACGTCGATCCGCAGTCCTCGCCGTATTTCTCGTTGATCATCGTGCCGGGGGAAAAATGGCAGGGATGAACCAGGCCCCGGCCATCGTCATTCTCGGCGCGGGTAGCCAAGCCACCGCACGGCGGATCCAGCAACGTTATCCGCAGGCCGTCGTGCATGGCCTGGAAGGCCGCGTAACGGATGCCGATCGGCACTATGCAGCCTTCGGCGACACCCTGCGTAGCCTTTACCAGCAGGCCACCCCGATCATCGCGCTGTGCGCGGCGGGTATCGTGATTCGCAGCCTGGCGCCGCTGCTCAGTGAAAAGGGGGCCGAGCCGCCGGTACTGGCGGTGGCCGAGGATGGCAGCGCGGTAGTACCGCTGCTGGGTGGGCTGGGCGGTGTCAACCTGATGGCGCGGGAGATCGCCGAGGTGCTGGGGGTGAACGCCGCCATCACCACCAGCGGTGAACTGCGCTTCGGCACCTGCCTGCTCAACCCGCCCGAGGGCTATGCCCTGGCGGACCTGGAGCAAGGCAAGCGCTTCGTCAGCGACCTGCTGGCGGGAGCGCCGGTTCGCCTCGAGGGGGATGCGCCGTGGCTCGAACAGGCGCAATTGGTGGCCAGCGACAGCGCGCAGCGCGCCATCCATGTGGGGTGTGCGGCACGTCCGGCCAGTCGTGACGAGTTGCTGATCTACCCACGCAGCGTGGTGGTCGCGGTGTCGGCTGGGGGCGCGGATGTGCTTGAGCAGGTGCGCGACGGTTTGCAGCTCGCAGGCCTCGCGGAACCGGCGCTGGCGTGCCTGCTGGCCAGCGAGACGGATATGGCCGAGCCTGGGCTGCATCAAGCGGCGCAGGCGTTGAATGTCACCGTGCGCTTCGTGCCCGCTGAAGACAGTTTGGTGCAGATGCTCACCCGAGCCGTGCCGCAGGCGCGTAGCGAGGCGGTGGGCGCCGTAGCCGTCGGCGTGGCTGAATCGCCAGTGGACATCCGGCAGGTGGGTCGCCAGCGCGGCCGCCTGGCGGTGATCGGCCTCGGGCCGGGTGCCGCGCAGTTCATGGTGCCGGCGGTCAAGGCCGAATTGGCGCGGGCCGAGGATGTACTCGGCTACGAAACCTATGTGCGCATGGCCGGCCCGTTCCGCGACGATCAGGTGTTGCACTGCACCGACAACCGCGAAGAGCTGCAACGTGCCCGGCATGCCTTCGAGCTGGCCGCTCAAGGGCGCTCGGTGGTGGTGGTCTCTTCGGGTGATCCTGGGGTGTTCGCCATGGCTGCCGCCGTGCTCGAAGCCCTGCATGAGTCAAGCGATCCGGCCTGGCATCGGGTCGACCTGCAAATGCTCCCAGGGGTTTCGGCTTCGCTGGCCACGGCGGCATTGGCCGGCGCGCCGCTGGGGCATGACTTCTGCGTGATGTCGCTGTCGGACAACCTCAAGCCCTGGTCGATCATCGAGAAACGCCTGGACCTGGCCGCCCAGGCTGACCTGGTGTTGGCGTTCTACAACCCGATCTCCAAGGCCCGCCCGCACCAGCTGGGCGTCGCGTTGGAGGTGGTGCGGCGTCATCGCAATGGCGATACCCCTGTAGTCCTTGGCCGTGATGTCGGTAGGCCGGCGCAGACATTGAAGGTCGTCTCTCTGGCTGAACTGGTGCCGGAAATGGTCGATATGCGCACCATGGTCCTGGTGGGGTCCTCTACCACCGTGCGCTTGCCACGTGCCGATGGTGGGGAGTGGGTATACACCCCGCGCTGGTATCCGATGGCCGATCAAGCCTGAAGGGAACCGGTTCACGGCGTTATTGCGCAGCGATCCCGAATAACTTGGTAGGCCCCCGGCGATTCCCGCCGGGGCCTACCAGGAAGCGCTTGCAATGACCGAACACGCCCCGATCAAAGGCGACAGCCTCGCTGTCGTCGAACAGTCCCTGATGGCGCTCAGCGCCGGAATGTCCGCCAAGGCCCGGCGCGACGCCAAGACCACTTTCCAGTTTGCCTCGCGAGTGGCCTCCAAGGCCCATGACCGTGATGGCGAGGCCGAAGCCTGGTTCAACAAGTTCCTTGAAGTGATGCGGACCTGCGGCTGGGTGGTCGGCCAGCGCTCCTATGAGCGTGATTATGACCAGAGCGGCTCCCTGACCTTGGGGCCTGTCGTGTTCAAGGTCGCCAAGGCCGCAGGCCAGGCGCTGCTGGGCGGGCCGTTGGCCGAGGCCATGACCGAACTGGCCAGCAAGGCTGTCGGGGCGCTTGGCGAAATCACCCAAGCACAGGAAGTCTTCAAGCAGAACGTCAAGGGCCATCCGGTGTCGACCACCGGCCTGGGCACCTGCATCGAAACGCCCGAAGGCGAGTTGTTCATGCTGGTGAGCGCCTTCAGTGCTGCGCCGGGCGAGAACAACCTCGACACCTTGGTGTATGAGTGGAAGAGCGCCAGCACTGACCGCTACAGCGGTTCGGCGGTGCTGAGCTTCAACGAGGTGGTCTACACCGATGAGCTGCGCCTTGTGATCGAGAAGAAAATGATCGACAAGGGCATCGAGAGTGCCCTGGAGTTCGAGATCTGACACCCGTGCGGGGCCGCACAAGCCCCGCTGCTCCTTCCGTTGGCCTTGAGCAAGAGGCATCCGATGAAAAACGACGTTCCATCCCTGTACCTGGCAGGCGGCACGGCCCTGCTGGTTACGCCAGCGGCTGCGGCATCACAAGACTATGTGCTGGACTCGGTCTTGTACGCCCAGTTGGTTGCAGATAAACACGAGGGCTCACGTTTCGATGATTATGCGCGCTGGTACAGGGCTTACCGCACGGCGTTGGAGCGCTGTGGCTGGATCGTGGCTACGAGCACGGCCGATTATCAGCGCGAGGCGCCCCCGTCGCCGGTGAGATCTATCGCAGAGCGCCTGAAAACCCTGCATCCGCAGCTTGCCGACGCGCTTGAGCCTGTTGTGTGCAGGCTGGCCACCTGCGATGCCCTTCAGCACCTGCGGCCGTTCACGCACGCCCAAGTTGATTCGACGGCGAGTGTGCATGAACTGGGTATCGTGCTGGCCGGTCCCACACTGGTGTTGAGCAGCCTGGCCTGCGGTGATGGCGCTGATATTCGCCACACCACGGCGACGCCTGACGAGCTGGTGCCGTTGAGCTACCGCTTCAAGCTGCATAGGCGGCTCAGTGAAACGGGCAACGCGCAATCGATCACCGATCTTGGTGCTGTCGAGTCAGGAGCGTGCCATGGACCAGCCTGAAGCCACTGTCGTCACGAGCAGCCTGGCAGCGTTCATACCCGGGGTGAGCATTGAGCAGCGCCGTGCCGTGAAGCTCGCTGCGTTGTGGGCCGAGAGCACCACGTTCAAAAGCATGGCCGGCGAAAGTCATCAGCAGCAGTACGCGTTCTACCGTAGGCAGTTGCAGTACCTCGGTTGGGATGCACTGTCGGCTGAGGCAGTCCACTGGCCGGATCGGCAGCGCCCCGTGATTGTCGACCAGGCGCTCAAGCGGATCGATGCGCTGGCTGGCGAGCAACATGCTAGCAGCATGGCGCTCGCGTTGAGGGCGTTGCGCAAGAGCGGTCCGCCCCTGCTGCACTTCGAGTCACACTGCGGCCAGCGTGGGCGGTTTCAGTTGTTGACGTGCGCGCCGGTCAGCCGCAACTACGTGGACATGGTTCTTTATCACGAAGCCGGCGAGGTTGAGGCGTTCAGCGCAGGCTTTCTGTTCCGCGAGCGGCGCAACACGCAAGTACAAGCGCAGTTGGTGCGCTTCAATTGCCGCCTGTTCGAGCAGGAACACCGTAGCAAGGTCGAGCGCGCGCTGGCGGGTATCGGCCTGAAGGATGTTCATGAGCTGGCGCTGTAGTGTCTGGTCTGGTTCAGCCCGCGCCGAGGCCCCCATCAAGGGTGAGCGGGTTGCTTGCCCGGCGGGGCCTTAGCCCAAGTAACCCTTGATGCCGGTGAAGATGATCTGCGCTGCCAGGGCGCAGACGAACAGCCCCATCAGGCGGCTGACGATCTGCAAGCCCTGGTCGCCCAGCAGGCGCTCGATACGGTGCGAAAGGTAGAGCACCAGGCCGACCGTGAGGCTGGCCAAGGCGATACTGACGATGGCCAGCAGCTTATCGTCCCAATGCGGCTGGCTGACCCCCATCACCAGCAGCGCACCGATGGTGCCAGGGCCTACGGTCAGCGGGATGGTCAGCGGCACGATGGTCACGTCTTGTTGCACGTTGTCGGTCTGGACCGCCGACTTGCCCTGGGCCATGGCCAAGGCCGAGATGAACAGCACCGAGCCTGCGCCGATGCGAAAGGCGTCGGCGGTGATCCCGAACACACCGAAGATCGCCCGCCCGAACAGGTACAGCAGCACGCTGGCGATCAACGTGGCAAACGCCACCCGCCAGGCCAGTTGCTTGCGCTCCTTGCTCGAATGCCCACGGGTCAGGCTGATGAAACACGAGAGCACGAAGAACGGGCTGTAGAGCACGAGCATCTTCAGGTAGACGCTGAACAACATATGAAGCATGGGGTGGGTCCGCAGAGGCCAGGGTGGGGCAAGTGTACCAGCAGGCCAGGGCGTTGCCTGTGCGCGCTATTATTCCAGGGGCGCGGTGCTTGCCTGATGTTGTCCCGCCCAGAACTGGATCACCTCACGCAGTTGCGAGAGTTCCACAGGCTTGGCCATGTGCCCGTCCATACCGGCCAGGCGGGCGCGCTCCTTGTGCTCGGCGAGAATGTGCGCGGTCAGTGCCACGACCGGTGTTCGCGGACGCTGATTGGCGGACTCCCAGGCGCGCAACTGCTGTGTGGCGCTGAAACCGTCCAGCACCGGCATCTCGCAGTCCATCAGCACCAAGTCATAGCGTTTGGCTTTCATTGCCAGCAGCGCTTCTTCACCGTTGCTGGCGGTATCCGGCTCCAAGTCCAGCTTACCGAGCATGCCACGGATCACCTTGGTCGAGATGCTGTTGTCCTCGGCCACCAGGATGCGGAAGTCCCCTGGCAAATGCAGAGGCGGCGGGGGGCTGCCGGGCAGTGGTGTGATGAGCTGATCGCGACCGCGCTGGGCCAACTCCTCGGCCAGGGTGGTCTTGAGGGTGTAGCCGGCTACCGGCTTGGCCAGGATGCGCTTGATCCCGGCG
Organism: Pseudomonas sp. NY15463; assembly: GCF_048068415.1. NCBI lineage: Bacteria > Pseudomonadati > Pseudomonadota > Gammaproteobacteria > Pseudomonadales > Pseudomonadaceae > Pseudomonas > Pseudomonas sp. NY15463. The sequence continues at coordinate 76,836 of NZ_JBLUQD010000004.1, read as the reverse complement.
TTGCGGGCGATGATCTTGCTGGGGGCGTTGCTGATGCCGGTGAGCATCACCACCAGGATGTCGTGGTTCAGGCTCGGGTCTTCCTTGATCTTTGCCGCCAGCTGCATGCCGGTCATGCCGGGCATGTTCTGGTCCAGCAGCACCACATCGAAATAGTCGCGCAGGTGCGCCTTGGTGCGCAGCAGCGCCAGCGCCTCCTTGCCCGAAGGCACGGCGCTGACGTTCATGCCCCAGGCACTGCACTGCTGCACCAGCACCTTGCGGCAGGTATCGTTGTCGTCCACCACCAGAACCCGTGCCTCGCGCAGTGGGCCCTCGACGTCGGCGGGGGGCTGCTCCAGGCGTTGTGGGTCGAGCGGCAGCGTCAGCCAGAGGGTGTTGCCCATGCTGGTGCTGGTCTTGATCCCGAACTCGCCCTGCATCAGGCCGATCAGCTGCTTGGCGATTACCAGCCCCAGATGGCCGCCAAGCTTGTGGCTGGAGAGAAAGTGGCGACTGTGCAGCTCGGCTTGCAGCAGGGCGTTGCGTTCTGCCGCAGGCATGGGTTCGCCGCTGTCCTGCACGGCAATGCGCAGGCGTGGGGCTTCGCCACGCTGGTCGAGGGCCACCACTAGCAGGATCTCGCCGTGGTCGGTGTTTTTAAGGGCATTGTCGAGCAGGCTCGACAGGGCCTGGCGCAGGCGCGTCGGATCGCCGCTGATGACCCGGGGGACCTGGGGCTGGGTGAAGCTGATCAGCTCGATGTTCTGCTGTTCGGCCTTGGCCCGGAAAATATTCAGGCAGTCCTCGATCAGCGCGTTGAGGTCGAACTGCACGTCGTCCAGTTCGATCTGCCGCGACTCCAGCTTGGTGATGTCGAGGATCTCGTTGATCAGGGTCAGCAGCTCGTTGCCGGCACTGTGGATGGTCTGTACGTAGTCGCGTTGCTTGACCGACAGCGGGGTGCCCAGCAGTAGCTCGGTCATGCCCAGCACGCCGTTCATCGGGGTGCGGATCTCATGGCTGATCTTGGCCAGGAACTCGGCCTTGGCGTTGATTTCGGCGTCGCTGGCGGCCAGCGCGCGGCTGGCGCGAAAGCGCTCCTCGCTCATGCGCCGCAGGCGCTCGCTGACTGACAGGTTGAGCAGCATGCCGCTGACCACCGTCAGTACCATGAGGATGCCAAGCAGCCAGGGCGTCGGGGTGCGCGTCAGGCCCAGCAGCGCGGGCAACAACACCAGGCCGCCGAGGTTGAATATGAGCATGGCCAGGGCGAACAGCCGGGCTGGCACGAAGCCCTTGTACCAGTGGTAGCTGCTGACCAGCAGCATGCTCAGGCTGCCCAGTGCGATCAGGACGTAGGTCATCAGGTTCAGCGGCAGGGTATCGACGAACAGCAGTATCAGGCCGCTGAGCGCGACCACCAGCATTTCGCCTTGCAGCAGGCGGTTAAGGCGCGCCGAGTTGCAGCGGGCGAAGAAATGCTGGGTGAAATACAGCCCGGCAAGTCCCGCCAGCACCAAGGTGAGGTAGGCCACGGGGGTTTGTGCGCTGTACCACAGGTGCGACCAAGGCCCGCCCAGGTTGAGCAGGATCAAGGCGCTGAACAGCATCAGGCCGTGGTACAGGGCCAGGATCAGGGTGGTGCTGGAGCGGGTGTAGGCGAAGCGGATCAGATTGTGCACGATCAGCATCGCCAAGCCGCCGAACAGCAGGCCGAACAGCAACGGCAGGCGCTGGTCCGCAGCGGCGTAGGCCGCAGGTTCAAGGCTTACGGCAGGGCGCAACTGATGCTCGGACACCAGGCGCAGGTACACGTCCACCGGCTGGCTGCCGTGGGGCAGCGGCAGAATATGGTCGCTGCTGTGCAAGTCGGTATTGCTCTCGCCGTGGCGCCCGTGGTGCAACTGGCGCAGTAGCTTGCCGCCTTCGAGGGCGTAAAGGTCCAGGCGCGACAGGTCTGGGGCGAAGATACGCACCAGTTGTTCCTGGTCGGTAGGCTCCAGGCGATAGTGCAGCCACAGGGCCTGGTCGGGGAGGGCGGCATCCAGTTCGTCGAGGGCCACGGGGCTGAACTGGTTGCGGTAACGCTCGGAGCGGACGTCGGAGAGTTGCAGGCTGGCCTGCTCGTCGAGCAGCGCCGACCATCCCCCGGCTTGTTCGGCGTGGGCCGGAAGCAGGCAGAGCAGGGCCAGTAAGCTGGCCATCAAGGCTGTGGCAATCCGAAGCCTGCGCACGACGAAATCCTTTCTTAGCGAATGAGCCAGGCGACAACTATGCGCGGCACGCCAAGGTGAAGGCAAGGCCCTTGCGGGGCCTTGTCGACGAGCCGAAGGCCGCAAGCCTGAGGCTGTGCGGCGGTTCGGTGCGATATCACTGCTGGTGTTCACCGCGCTCGCGAGCGATGGCACGGTAGCCGATGTCGGTGCGGTAGAAGCTGCCGTTCCAGCTGACTTGTTTGGCCAGGCGGTAGGCTTGCTGCTGCGCGTCGGCAACGCTGGCGCCCATGGCCGTAGCGCAGAGTACGCGGCCGCCGTTGGTCACCACCTGGCCATCCTTGAGCGAAGTGCCGGCATGGAACACCTTGCCTTCGATCTGCGCGGCGGCGTCCAGGCCGCTGATCGCGTCACCTTTGGCGTAGTCGCCTGGGTAGCCGCCGGCTGCCAGGACCACGCCCAGGCTCGGACGTGGGTCCCACTGTGCTTCGACCTTGTCCAGGGCCTTGGCGAACGCGGCTTCGACCAGCAGCACCAGGCTCGACTCCAGGCGCAGCATGACCGGCTGGGTTTCCGGGTCGCCGAAGCGGCAGTTGAATTCGATGACCTTGGGGTTACCCGCCTTGTCGATCATCAAGCCGGCATACAGGAAACCGGTGTAGACGTTGCCTTCCTCGGCCATGCCGCGCACGGTCGGCCAGATCACCTGGTCCATCACGCGCTGGTGCACGTCGGCGGTGACTACCGGGGCCGGCGAGTAGGCGCCCATGCCGCCGGTGTTCGGGCCGGTGTCCTGGTCGCCGACGCGCTTGTGGTCCTGGCTGGTGGCCATCGGCAGCACGTTATGGCCGTCGACCATGACGATGAAGCTGGCTTCCTCACCATCCAGGAACTCTTCGATCACAACGCGCGAACCCGCCTCGCCGAAGGCGTTGCCGGCGAGCATGTCGCGCACGGCGTCTTCGGCTTCTTGCAGGGTCATGGCGACGATCACGCCTTTGCCGGCTGCCAGGCCGTCGGCCTTGATCACGATCGGTGCGCCTTTTTCACGCAGGTAGGCCAGGGCCGGCTCGATCTCGGTGAAGTTCTGGTAGTCGGCAGTGGGGATCTTGTGGCGGGCCAGGAAATCCTTGGTGAAGGCCTTGGAGCCTTCCAGCTGGGCGGCCCCTTTGGTCGGGCCGAAGCAATCCAGGTTGCGGCTGCGGAACAGATCGACCACGCCCAGAACCAAGGGCGCTTCAGGGCCGACGATGGTCAGGTTGACGTTCTGCTCGGCGAAATCGGCCAGTTGTTCCAGGGCGGTGACGTCGATGGCGACGTTCTCGCACTTGGCTTCAATGGCGGTGCCCGCGTTGCCAGGGGCCACGAAGACTTTCTCGACCCGTGGGTCCTGGGCGACTTTCCAAGCCAGGGCGTGCTCACGGCCGCCGCTGCCGATGATCAAAACTTTCATGTCAAAACCTCGAATTCTTTCGGACAGGAGGCAAAGCCTCGCGTTGTACGAGGTCGCAATGAAGCGGGTAGATGCAAGGCGGGGCCGTTTCCGATGAGCGGAGTTGCCTTTTGGCAATGAGCATCAGCGGAAACTGCCCCAACGCAGCAGATGCCTGCTTCAGTGCGGCCGATTGCCGTAAATCAGTGGCGGAAGTGGCGCATACCGGTGAAGACCATCGCGATACCGGCCTCGTCGGCAGCGGCGATGACTTCGGCATCGCGCATCGAGCCGCCTGGCTGGATCACGGCGCTGATACCGACTTTAGCGGCGTTGTCGATGCCATCACGGAACGGGAAGAACGCGTCCGAGGCCATGACTGCGCCCTGAACTTGCAGGCCAGCGTGCTCGGCTTTGATGGCCGCGATACGTGCGGAGTTGACGCGGCTCATTTGGCCGGCGCCGACACCGATGGTCTGGCGCTGCTTGGCGTAGACGATGGCGTTGGACTTGACGAACTTGGCGACTTTCCAAGCGAACACCAAATCGTGGATCTCTTGTTCGGTCGGGGCGCGTTTGGTAACGATCTTCAAGTCATCGGCGCTGATCATGCCGATATCGCGGCTCTGTACCAGCAGACCACCGTTGACACGCTTGAAGTCCCAGCCGGCAGCACGCTCGGCTGGCCATTCACCGCATTCGAGCAGACGTACGTTCTGCTTGGCAGCGACCACTTCACGGGCGGCCTGGGAGATTTTCGGGGCGATGATGACTTCGACGAACTGACGCTCGACGATGGCCTTGGCGGTTTCGCCGTCCAGTTCGCGGTTGAAGGCGATGATGCCGCCGAAGGCCGATTCGGTGTCGGTGGCGTAGGCCAGGTCGTAGGCCTTGCGGATACCGCCTTCGTCTTCAGGTACGACCGCCACGCCGCACGGGTTGGCGTGCTTGACGATGACGCAGGCCGGCTTGACGAAGCTCTTCACACATTCCAGCGCGGCGTCGGTGTCGGCCACGTTGTTGAACGACAACTCCTTGCCTTGCAGTTGCTGGGCGGTGGAGACGCTCGCTTCGCCTTTCTTGGCTTCGACGTAGAACGCCGCGCTCTGGTGCGGGTTCTCGCCGTAGCGCATTTCCTGGGCCTTGACGAACTGGCTGTTGAAGGTGCGCGGGAATTCGCTGCGGCCTTCGGTCGACAGGCTGTCGTGGGCCTGGTCGATGGTGCCCATGTAGTTGGCGATCATGCCGTCGTAGGCGGCGGTGTGCTCGAACGCTTTGAGCATCAGGTCGAAGCGCTGGGCGTAGGTCAGGCCACCGGCCTTGAGGCTCTCGACGATGCCGGCGTAGTCACCGGTGTTGACCACGATGGCCACGTCTTTGTGGTTTTTCGCTGCCGAACGGACCATGGTCGGACCGCCGATGTCGATGTTCTCGATCGCGGTCGGCAGGTCGCAGCCCGGCTTGTTGATGGTGGCTTCGAACGGGTACAGGTTGACCGCGACCAGATCGATCGGCTTGATGCCGTGCTCGTTCATGATGGCATCGTCGGTGCCGCGACGGCCAAGGATGCCGCCGTGGATCTTCGGATGCAGGGTCTTGACCCGGCCGTCCATCATTTCAGCGAAGCCGGTGTAGTCAGCCACTTCCACCGCGTTAACGCCGTTGTCCTTGAGCAGCTTGTAGGTGCCGCCGGTGGACAGGATCTCGACACCGAGCTGTTGCAGCTCACGGGCGAATTCGAGGATACCGGTCTTGTCGGAGACGCTGATCAGGGCGCGGCGGACTGGCAGGCGGGTAGTCTGGTCGGTCATTTCGGATTCCATAACGCGGTGGATTCAGCAAAAAAGGCGCCTCTTTGCATGAGCGCCTTTTTTGTCGGGGGGTCTGGCCTTACAACAGATCGTATTGCTTGAGCTTCTTGCGCAGCGTGCCCCGGTTGAGCCCGAGCATCTCACTGGCTTTGGTCTGGTTGCCCTTGACGTAGTTCATCACGCTCTCGAGCAGGGGCGCCTCGACTTCCGAAAGCACCAGGTTGTACACGTCCGTGACGGTAGCGCCTTCCAGGTGGGCGAAGTAGTTGTGCAGCGCCTTCTCGACGCTGTCGCGCAGGGTCTGGCCCTCCTCGCTCGGCGTATTCAGGTGCTGCTTGAGGTTGGCGTTATCGCTCACGGGCGTTGTTCCACTCACTAATGTCTCGGTCATCATCGTCATGCGGCCACCCCTTGTTCGTCCTCTGTGCCAAGGCTCTGTCGACGTTCGGCAAAATAGGCCTGAACGTTGGCGCACTGCGCTTGTGTGTCTTGCAACGCGTTGAACTGGCTGCGGAATTCCTTGCCGCCAGGTCGGGTCGCCAGGTACCAGCCAACGTGCTTGCGGGCGATCCGCACACCCATCACATCGCCGTAGAAAGCATGCAGCGCGGCCAGGTGTTCCAGCAGAATACGTTCCACTTCATCCAGCGTCGGTGCGGGAACATGCTCGCCCGTGCGCAGGTAATGCTCGATCTCGCGGAAAATCCACGGCCGCCCTTGGGCAGCACGGCCGATCAGCAGGCCGTCGACCCCGGTGGCGTCCAGCACCGCCCGGGCCTTTTCCGGCGAGGTAATGTCGCCGTTGGCAAAAACCGGGATCGACACCGCCTGCTTGATCGCGGCGATGGTGTCGTACTCGGCTTCACCGGTGTACAGGTCGGCGCGTGTGCGGCCATGCACCGCCAGCGCCTGGATTCCGGCCTGTTCGGCGATTTTCGCCACGTTCAGGCCGTTCTTGTTTGCCCGGTCCCAGCCGGTGCGGATTTTCAGCGTCACCGGGACCTCTACAGCGCCGACTACGGCATGCAGGATCTCGCTGACCAAGGCTTCGTCTCTCAATAAAGCAGAGCCGGCCGCCTTGTTGCAGACTTTTTTCGCCGGGCAACCCATGTTGATGTCGATGATCTGCGCACCGGCGGCGACGTTGGCCTGGGCTGCGGCTGCCATCATCTGCGCGTCACCACCGGCGATCTGCACCGAGCGTGGCTCGGGATCACCTTCGTGAATGCGGCGCAGGCTCGACTTGCGGCTGTTCCACAGGCTCATGTCGCTGGACACCATTTCCGACACCACCATGCCTGCCCCCAGGCGCTTGCACAGCGTTCGAAAAGGCTGGTCAGTGACCCCGGCCATGGGCGCGAGGATCAGGTTGTTGCGCAGTGTGTATGGGCCGATGCGTACCGCCGACATAGGAGTTCCCTGTTGTGGGGCCGGATCATGGGAGTTTGAAAAAGGGTGGGCATAATACCCGCTCTCGGTGACCGGATAAAGAAGGATTTGGATAAAATCTGAACAACGGTGGGCGCTGGCGCGGCTGCGGCTGCGGCAAGTGGCAAGCTGCATGCGGCAAGACAGAAGCAGGTCTGGGTTTTCTTGCCTTGCCGCTTGCCGCTTACTCAGGCGAGCGGAAGCTCAGGCTGTAGTTCACGGCCTTGGGGCCAGGGTCGAGAATGTCCAGGGCGATGTGGATCGGCGTCTGGCTGGGCATCTCGCCGCGACCGGCCAGCTCGCCCGACAGGTACTCGCTGGGTTTGAAGCGACGGCTGGCGATCAGCTGGCCATTGAGGTCGGCAAAACGCAACTCCAGTAGCGGGAACGGCTGGGCGAACGGCGCACGGTTATAGATGATCGCATCGACGATCAGCGCGCCCTTGAAGTCGGGATGGCTGCGCACCACCAGATTGCTGCTCTTGATCCGCGAGATGTCGACGCGTGTCGGCACTTGGCAACCCAGCATTGGACAGACCTGCTGGAACCAGGGGCGGTATTGATCCTGGCGGGCCATCTCGTCGAAGTGGTACCAGACGTATTGGAAGGCCAGCAGCCCGGCCGCCAGTAGTGTCAGCAGGCTCCACAACACGCGCTTGCCCCAGTTCGGCGCGGGTTTTTCCCAGCCCAGTTGCAGCGGGTCGTCGACCACGTCCACCAGCGGTTCCTTGCGTACTCGCTCCGGCTTGCTGCCCAGGCTGGGCTCCAGGCGTTCGCTGGCAGGCGCATCCGGTGTGTCGTCGTCATGGGCCGACAGGCGGTCAATGGGGTGCTCGTCGTCCAGCGCCGAGAAACCACTGGCCGGCAACGGCTCGGCCTGGCTCGACAGCCCTGGCGGTTGCTCGAAGGCGTCGTCCAGGGCCGGCTGGTGCGTCGCTGGCTCATCGTCCAGGTCGAAGTCGGCGTTGCCCAGGGTGGGCTCGGTGCGCTCATCCACAGACGCCACTTGCGCCGTCAGCGGCTGTTGCTCGATCAGTACCGGGGCATCCTCACGGACGGCTTCGGGTTCGGACCGATCGTCGGTGGCGGTACCGAATGGCGTGTCGGCGTGTTCGTCAGGGCCGTGCTCATCGCGTCGGGCATGTAGCGTCGCTTCTTCGCTGGCCACCCGGCGATCACCTGGGCGGCGGCGCTCCAGGCGGGCCAGTTCGTGGTCCAGGTCCAAAGCCTCCAGCGCCTCGGTGGTGCTGGCCAGGTCCTGGGCGGGGGCCGCGAGCGGCTCGCTGGGTGTCGGCACAGGCCCAGGCACAGGCGTCACCGCTGCAGGGGCGGCAAGTGATGCCGGGTCGCTGGCCACGCGGTTCTGTTCCAGCAACTGCTTGGCCGCATTGAACACCTGTAGGCACTGGCCGCAGCGCACCACGCCACGGGCCACGCTCAACTGGTGGTGGGTGACGCGAAAGCTGGTCTGGCAATGCGGGCACTGGGTGACGAAACTGTCGGTCATGCGGCGATCCGGGGGCTGTACAGGAGTGAAGTCTAGTTTGACCTAGCGGCGGCGACCACTGATCCGTACCCAGCCGTCGCGCACGACGATCGGGTCCAGGTCGAAATCGGCCGCGTAGGCGGCTGCTACGTCCTCGCCCTGTTCGGCGAGGATGCCCGACAGCGCCAGCAGGCCGCCGGGGCGGACCAGGCCGGACAACTGTGGGGCCAGCGAAACCAATGGGCCGGCCAGGATGTTGGCGACCAGCACGTCGGCCTGCATGGCCGGCATTTGCTCGGGCAGGTACAGGGCGAAGGCGTCGTCGGCGATACCGTTACGCTGGGCATTGTCGCGGGAGGCTTCCAGGGCCTGCACGTCGATGTCGGTGCCGACCGCTTCACGGGCGCCCAGCAGCAGCGCCGCGATGGCCAGGATGCCCGAGCCGCAACCGAAGTCCAGTACCTGGGTGCCTTGCAACTGCTGGCCATCGAGCCATTCCAGGCACAGCGCGGTGGTCGGGTGGGTGCCGGTGCCGAAGGCCAGGCCCGGATCCAGCAGCAGGTTGACCGCGTGTTTTTCCGGCACCTCGTGCCAGCTGGGCACGATCCACAGGCGCTGCCCGAAGCGCATCGGCTGGAAGTTGTCCATCCAGCTGCGTTCCCAGTCCTGATCCTCGATCACCTCGGCCTTGTGTTCGGGCAGGCTGTCGCCGGTCAGCAGGCGCAGGTGAGCGAACACCTGCTCGGGCTGCGCGTCGGCCTCGAACAGAGCCAGCAGGTGGGTGTGCGACCACAGCGGGGTGGTGTTGAGGTCCGGTTCGAAGATCGGTTGGTCTTCGGCGTCCATGAACGTCACCGAGACAGCGCCCACTTCGAGCAGGGCGTCTTCGTAGGTTTCGGCTTGTTCCGGGCTGATGGCCAGGCGTACTTGCAGCCAGGGCATGGCGGGCACCTTTGGTAAATCGACAGGGGCAGCCCGAGGCTGCGCGAAAGGGCGCCAGTTTACGCGAGTGCGGGGGGTTTGTAGAGGAGCGGTTCACGCGGCGGTAGTCCACTCCTGTAGGGGATCACCCAGCCTTTTGGACTGCGCTCTCGCGCAGAGAACTGATTTTGCAAGCGCGCCGCCTATCCTGTGGGAGCGGATTTACCGGGGTGCCATCCACCGCGTCGCCTGTTTCGCGGGTGAACCCGCTCCCACAGGATTGAGCAATGCCTGAATCTAGCGTTGCACCTGTAGGGGGGCCCGCAGATTCCCTGAGCCATAAAAAACCCCGGCACTGGGCCGGGGTTCTGTCATCTCGCTAACGCGATCACTCCTGGTTGGCCAGTTTGTGCTCGAGGTAGTGGATGTTGACGCCGCCTTTGCAGAAACCTTCATCACGCACCAAGTCGCGGTGCAGTGGGATGTTGGTCTTGATGCCGTCGACGACGATCTCGTCCAGGGCATTGCGCATGCGCGCCATGGCTTCGTCGCGGTCCTTGCCGTAGGTGATCAGCTTGCCGATCAGCGAGTCGTAGTTCGGTGGAACCGAGTAACCGCTGTACAGGTGCGAATCGACGCGTACGCCGTTGCCGCCTGGGGCGTGGAAGTGCTTGACCTTGCCTGGGCTAGGAATGAACTTCTTCGGGTCTTCGGCGTTGATCCGGCACTCCAGCGAGTGACCACGAATCACCACGTCTTCCTGGCGGAACGACAGCTTGTTGCCAGCGGCGATGCTCAGCATCTCCTTGACGATGTCGATACCAGTGACCATTTCCGAGACCGGGTGCTCGACCTGGACGCGGGTGTTCATCTCGATGAAGTAGAAACGGCCGTTCTCGTACAGGAACTCGAACGTACCCGCACCGCGGTAGCCGATCTCGACACAGGCGTCGACGCAACGCTTGAAGACTTCCTGACGGGCCTTCTCGTCGATGCCTGGGGCCGGGGCTTCTTCCAGGACCTTCTGGTGACGGCGCTGCAGCGAGCAGTCGCGGTCGCCCAGGTGGATGGCGTTGCCCTGGCCGTCGGACAGTACCTGGACTTCCACGTGACGTGGGTTGGTCAGGAACTTCTCCAGGTAGACCATCGGGTTGCCGAACGCGGCACCAGCTTCGGTACGGGTCAGCTTGGCCGAGGCGATCAGGTCCTCTTCCTTGTGCACCACGCGCATGCCGCGACCACCACCGCCACCGGCGGCCTTGATGATCACCGGGTAGCCAACCTCACGGGCGATCGCCAGTGCGGTTTCTTCGTCTTCCGGCAGCGGGCCGTCGGAGCCCGGCACGGTCGGTACGCCCGACTTGATCATCGCGTCCTTGGCCGAAACCTTGTCGCCCATCAGGCGAATGGTGTCGGCTTTCGGGCCGATGAAGGCGAAACCGGATTTTTCCACCTGCTCGGCGAAATCGGCGTTTTCCGCGAGGAAGCCGTAGCCCGGGTGGATGGCGGTGGCACCTGTCACTTCGGCGGCAGCGATGATCGCTGGAATGTGCAGGTAGGAATCCTTGGACGATGCAGGGCCGATACAGACCGACTCGTCTGCCAGGCCCAGGTGCATCAGTTCACGGTCGGCCGTGGAGTGCACGGCGACAGTCTTGATACCCAGCTCTTTGCAGGCACGCAGGATCCGCAGGGCAATTTCCCCGCGGTTGGCGATCAGAACTTTTTCGAGCTTCCCAGACATCGTTGGCTCTCCGCGAATCAAACGATGGTGAACAGCGGCTGGTCGAACTCAACCGGCTGGCCGTCTTCTACCAGGATGGCGTCGATCACACCGCCCACATCGGCTTCGATGTGGTTCATCATTTTCATGGCTTCGACGATGCAAAGGGTGTCGCCTTTCTTCACGGCCTGACCGACTTCAGCGAAGTTCGGCGAGGTCGGCGATGGCTTGCGGTAGAAGGTACCGACCATCGGCGAGCGGATCACGGTGCCTTTGAGGGCTGGCGCGGCGGCGGCTTCGGCGGCCGGGGCTGCTGCGGCAACCGGGGCAGCAGCGACGGGCGCTGCAACCGGTGCAGGGGCTGCGAAGTACTGGGCGCCGGCTGGAGTCTTGCTGTTACGGCTGATACGAACGGACTCTTCGCCTTCCTTGATCTCCAGTTCGTCGATGCCAGACTCTTCCAGCAGTTCGATCAGCTTCTTGACTTTACGGATATCCATTAATCATCAACTCCCAAGGTTCGGTCGGGGACGTAATTTGAAAACGTGTCGAAAACGTTTCTTCTGAGCCTCGGCCCATAGGGGCCAAGACCTTGTGTCATCAGGGCTGTGCGTTGGCAGCCAGGTGTTCCAGCGCAGACTCCAGGGCCAACCGGTAGCCGGTGGCGCCCAGGCCGCAGATCACCCCTACGGCGACATCGGAGAAGTAGGAGTGGTGACGGAACGGTTCACGCTTGTGCACGTTGGAGAGGTGCACTTCGATGAATGGGATGCTCACCGCAAGCAACGCGTCACGTAATGCGACGCTGGTGTGCGTGAAAGCGGCCGGATTGATCAGGATGAAGTCCACGCCTTCGTTGCGTGCGGCGTGGATGCGGTCGATCAATTCGTACTCGGCATTGCTCTGCAGGTATTGCAGGTGGTGGCCGGCGGCGCGTGCGCGCTGCTCCAGGTCCTGATTGATCTGCGCAAGGGTGGCTGCGCCGTAATGGCCCGGTTCACGCGTGCCGAGCAGGTTCAGGTTGGGGCCGTGCAGCACCAGTAGGGTTGCCATCTGCTATTCCTTGGTTTTGTAGGGCAATTCGACATAGCGCGGCGACTATGCCGTAACCTGCGTCGGGTGTCCAGTTCCCGGCAATAGCCAGCACGATGCCCGAGATTCGCGCAAAATATGTGACCAGATGATTAACTCTGGTCACTTGCAACCAGATTTTTCACCGCCAGGGGGAAGTTATAGACCGAGTTGACCGCGTACGCGTGTCAAAACTTCTGCGAAATCGCCGGCGTTTATCTCGCCTACCACCCGATCGGCGGTTATTTCGCTGCCGTTCGCGGCAAAGAACATCAGTGCCGGCGGGCCGAACAGGCCGTAGCGGTCGAGCAGGGCGCGCTGTTCGGCGTTACTTTGGGTGATATCCAGGCGCAGCAGGCGGAACGTGCCCAGTTGAGATTGGACCTGTTGCGCGTTGAGTACCTCGTGCTCGATGACCTTGCAGCTGATGCACCAGTCGGCATACCAGTCCAGCAGCACCGGCTGGCCCGCCGCCTTGGCTTCGGCCAGCGCGGCGTCGAGGGCGGCGGCGCGGGTGAGGGTCTGCCAGGCGTCGGCCTTGGACGCTGTCTGCGCAGCGGCGCCAGGCGGTGGTGGCAATGGACGCAGCGGATCGCCTTGACCGCTCAGGGCGCCGTACCAGCAGGCCAGGGCATACACCAGCAGCGCCAGGCCTAGCAGTTGCGCCAGGCGCTGGCGCGGGGTTTTCACTACCAGTTCCAGGGCGCCGAGGAACAGCGCTACGCCGGCCGCCAGCAACCCGATCAGCAGCAGTGTGACCGGCCCTGGCAGCACTCGGCTGAGCAGGCCGATGGCCAGACCCAGCAGCAGTACGCCGATAGTATTTTTCACGCTGTTCATCCACGCACCGCTTTTCGGCAGCCAGGCGGCACCGCCGGTGGCGATCAGCAACAGCGGCGCGCCCATGCCCAGGCCCAGGGCGAACAGCTTGAGCGCACCGCCCAGGGCATCACCGCTGGCGCTGATGTACAGCAAGGCGCCGGCCAGCGGCGCCGATACGCACGGCGAGACCAGCAGGCTGGAAAGCACGCCCAGCACTGCGGCGCCCAGCAACGAGCCGCCTTGGGTACGGTTGGCGAGGTTGTCCAGACGGTTGCTCAGCGCCTGCGGCAGCTTGATGTCGAACAGGCCAAACATGGCCAGGGCGAACAGCACGAAGAACGCCGCGAACGGCACCAGTACCCAGGCCGATTGCAGGCGTGCTTGCAGGTTCAACCCGGCACCGAACAGCCCCATCAGCGCACCCAGCACGGCGAAACTCGCTGCCATCGGCAGCACGTATGCCAGCGACAGTGACAGCCCGCGCAGGCCACCGACCTGGCCGCGCAGCACCACGCCGGAGAGGATCGGCAGCATGGGCAGCACGCAGGGCGTGAAGGTCAGGCCGAGGCCGGCGAGAAAGAACAGCAGTAGCGACTTCCAGCTCCAACCCGCTGCGGCCACGCCAGCGGTAGTGCTTGGCGCGCCTTCTCCATCGATGCTCAGGCGCTCGGTTTGTGGTGGGTAGCACAGGCCCTTGTCGGCGCAGCCCTGGTAGCCGACCACCAGGGTGAAGGCGCGGGCGTCGCTGCGTGGCAGTTCGATGTCGAGCACACCGTGGTACACCTCGACGTCGCCGAAGAACTCGTCGTGTTTGGCCTCGCCAGGGGGGATGTTCGGCGCGCCGAGCGTGATGTCCGCAGGCTCGGCTCGGAACTGCAAGCGGTGGCGATAGAGGTAGTAGCCGTCGGTGGCGATGAAGCGCAATTTGACGCTGTGGGCATCGGCCTGCACCAGGCTTAGCTTGAAAGCCTCCTGCACCGGCAGGAAGTCGGCGTTATTGGACAGGGAGGCTGCGCCGAGTGTGGCGCTGGGGCGGTTGTCGAGCAGGCTGCTGGCGAAGGTGGGGCTGGCCAGCAGCAGGAACAGCAGCAGAAACAGGCGGCGCATGGCGGACTCGCGAGGTGGAACCTGGCGGGCATGATAACGGAGTTGGCAGGGCTTGGGGCCCTGCGCCTGACCGGGGGCGGACTCAGAGCCTGAATGCGCGCACCGCCGTATTCAGCTCGCCTCCTAGCTTGAGCAGTTGCTCGCCTTGCTCGCGCCCTTCACCGATGCGTTGCAGGTTGTCGCCGCCGAGTGCGTGAATCCGTTCGCTGTGATCGCGGATCTCGCTCACCGCACCGCTCTGCTGTGCGGTCACGTCGGCGATGCGCACTGCGGTGTCGGCGATGGTTCGAATCGCAGCGACGATCTCGTCGAGCGCGCCGTCGGCCGATTGGGCCTGGTCAGCGGTGGCTTCAGCGTGCTCAAGCTGAGCCCGCATGCCCTGCACCGAGTCGCGCGCCGCCTGCTGCAAACGGTCGATCAGTGCCTGGATCTCGCCGGTGGCACCGGTGGTGCGTTGGGCCAGCGAGCGCACTTCGTCGGCGACCACGGCAAAGCCACGGCCCATTTCGCCGGCCCGTGCCGCTTCGATGGCGGCGTTGAGGGCCAGCAGGTTGGTCTGTTCGGCAATCGAACGGATCACTGTGAGGACGCCGCCGATGGTGGCTGACTCTTCGGCCAGTTGTTCGATCATGCGCGCATTGCCTTGCACCTCGTCCACCAGCGAGCGCAGGCCCGACAGGCTTTGGCCGATCACCGCCTGGCCCTGTTCCACCGCACGGCCGGCATCGCGACTGGCATCGGCAGCGGCGCTGGCATCACCGGCCACTTGCTGAATGGTGGCTTCGAGTTCGCCCAGTGCATCGCGAATCTGCGCGGTATCGCCGGCCTGGCGCTCGGCACCCTCGTGCAGCGCGCTGCTCATGCCCGCCAGGGCGTGGCTGCTGCCTGCGACCTGTTCGGCGTTGTGCCGCAGGGTGCCGACCAGCTCCACCAAGTACTGACGCAGGCGGTTGAGCGAATCCTGGATGTCGTGCAGCTCGCGGTTGGTCTTGCCCAGGGCGATGGGCTGGGCGAAGTCGCCCTCGGCCCAGCGCGACAGGGCCGGTGCCAACCCGGTGAGGGTGCGTGCCAGGCGCCGTTGCAGGGTGTCGATCAACAGGGCGATCAACAGGATCAGTGCGATCATCAATCCCTGCATGATGCGCACCTCGGCGGCGATCTTCGCATGCTGGCCACGAACCTCGGGCTCAAGGCCGGCGATGGCCTGTTGCACCGCGTCCAGCTGTTGGTTGGTGCTGGCGGCCAGCGCAGTGCGCCGCTCGATCTGCTCGCGGGTGCGTTGCAGTTCGGCCGGGTAGCGGTTGAGCAGGCTTTGTAACTCGCGTTTCAGGCCGACCGCGACGTCTTCCTGCTGGCTGCTGCCCTGGGACGCCAGGCCCATCATCGCGGCGAAGTCGTCGGCACTGGATTCGGCGGCGCGGGTCACTCCCAGCAACGGCAGGCTGTCGATCCGTTGGGCCTGGGTGACGATCAGTTGCAGTTCGCGCTCGACCTCGCTGGCCAGCTCGGCGCGGCCACTGCTGACCAGCTTGTCGCGGGCTAGCGACAGGCGCCCCAGGTGCAGCGAGGCATCGAACAGCGGCGCGAGGTAACGCTCGCTCTCGCTGCTGCCGCTGTCTCGGGCGTAGCTGGCCAGTTGTTCGAAATTCGCCCCCAGCTCACGCTCGGCTTGCAGCAGCAGGGCTTGTGGGTCGCCGGCCAGCTTGCCAGCGGCGAGCAGTTCGTTGCCGGTGAAGGCCTGCAGGTTGTCCAGGCTGGGGCGTAGCTTGCCGGCCAGTTCCTCGGGCCAGTCGGCCAGGGCTGTTTGCAAGCGGGTGTTGGCTTCCACCGCTGCCGAATGGCGCAGGGCGTCGCCGCTGCCCAGGTACGCCTGGATATTACGCGCCGCCTCGTTCTGGAACTGCTGGGACAGGCCCAGGTAACGTTCCATCAGCTGATAGGGGCGCTCCAGCGCACGCTGCGACCACCAGAGGGTGGTGCCCAGGGCGATACACACGGTCACCAGCAACAGGGTGTTGAAATTGGTCAGCCACTTCAGGCGCATAGCCGCGAACTTCCTGCGGGGGAGTGGAGAGGTCGGGCCTGAAGTTATTGCTGTTTTATGACGAGGTGATGACGACAGGGGCTTGGCGCCATAAAAAGTGGCACAGTGCCATTTTGGTGGCTTTAGCGGCCTCGCCGGTCCGGCCCCCGAGCGTTACAGGTCGACCCGCACCACGCAGTTGCGTCCTGCATGCTTGGCCCGGTACAGCGCCTCGTCGGCGGCGCTGGCCATGCTCGGTGCATCGAGCTGTTCATCCAGCTGCACCACGCCTGCGCTGAATGTGCATTGCAGGTCATGCGGCTGGGCGGGGTAGTGGATCTCGGCGAACCGTCGACGGATTTCGTCGAGCACCTTATGCGCAGCCTCCAGCGGCGTGTTGGGCATGACGATGGCGAACTCCTCGCCGCCGTAGCGACCTATGAAGTCCGTCTTGCGCAGGCGTTGCTTGAGGAACAACGCCAGGCTCTTGATCACCCGGTCGCCCATAGGGTGGCCGTGGCGGTCGTTGATCTTCTTGAAATGATCGATGTCGAGCATCGCGAAACTCAGCGGCTGCTCTTCGCGGCGTGCACGGAAGCTACAGTCTTCGAGCAGTTGCAGGATGTGCGTATGGTTGTACAGCCCGGTCAGGCTGTCGCGGACCATACGTGCCTTGAGGTGGCGGGCACGGGCCGCACGGTTACGCACGGTGGTGACCAAGTGGCGGGCGCGGATCGGCTTGGTCAGAAAGTCATCGCCACCCTCGCTCATGGCGTCCAGTTGCTTGTCCAGGTCATCCTCGGCCGACAGGTAGATGATCGGCACGCTGACGTAGCGGTCGTTGTGGCGAATCACCTTGGCCAGCTCGGTGCCGGTGCAATCGGGCATGTACATGTCGAGGATGATCAGGTCGGGCTGGAAGTCTGCCAGCTCGCGCATGGTGTGTACCGGCTCGGTGAGGGTGCGGGTGATGATACCGGCACCGTTGAGCAGGCGCTCGGTGTGCAGGGCTTGGGCGCGGGAGTCGTCGATCACCAGCACGCGGAACGGATCGTACTGGGTGGCGCTGGTCAGCAGCTCGACTTTCTCCAGCAGGCTCGAAGCCTCCAGGGTCCCGGTGAGAAACTCCTGGCCGCCGGCGCGTACCGCCGCCAGGCGGGTCAGCGTATCGGTCTCGTGAAGGCTGAAGAACAGCAGTGGGATCGATTGCTCCAGTGCTCGCTGCGCCTGTGCGGCCAGTTGCAGGCCAGCGCCTGGACCGGCGAAGTCGACGTCCATGACAATCGCCGCAGGCAAGCGCTCGCTCATGGAGGCGTGGAATGCTTCGGGGCTGCACAAGGCTTGCACGCTCAGGCCGAAGAACTGCAGTTGCTGGGCCAGGCGTTCTGCGCGGTCATGGTCCTGCAAGACGATATACACCGGCTTGCGCAGCGGTGGCAGTGGCACGTTGTCGAGTTGGTCGCCCTTGCGCAGGCCTGTGCGCGAGAGGCGCTGCATCAGGTTGTTCAGCTCGCCGATGAGTTCTGAATTCAGGCGTGCGCCGTTCGCCTCGATAGCTTGCAGCGTCTGGGCGATGGATTGCGACAGGCTGCAGTGCTGAGGTTGCTCAAAGCGTTCGGCGTAGCGTTGCAGGCGCAGGTTGGCTTCGCACAGCTCGCCCAGGCCGGCACTCGACCACTCGCCGCGCTGCTGGCGTTGCCAGATTTCGAGGATTTGTCGGGCTTGGTGAATGACCCGTTGGGCGAAATGCTGCTTGAGGCGCTCGTGGCTCGGCTCGGCTGGCTGGGTCATGTCCTGACTACTTATTGGAGGAGGGGTGCAGGTTCGATGATGGCTCTATGCTAGCACCGCTTTTCCGGCAAGCGAGTGCCTAGTGTCAACAAAGTGTTCAGGGAGCATTATTCAGTTATTGACCTGTTGGTCGCTTATACGAAAGGCGGCGTCTGCTTTATAGTGCTGGCATTCGGGCTTGCCGTGGCACCCTGACAGCTGTCGGTGGTCCAAGCCCTGAACCGTCGTGAATCTCAAGGACAATGCCATGCTGGACTGGAAAAATCGTGAGGCCAACGCTGAGCCCCGCGAGCGCGCAGAACCCCGTGCCTCAGCCACCCGCAGCTACCTGGGCGGCCTGTGGAGCCGTGCCTTGGGCACGTTGATCGGCTTGTACCTGGTGGTGTGCATCGGCTTAGGCTGGTACTGGAGCGAGGAGCCTGCGCTGTTCCCGGTGCAGCAGAACGCCCAGACTGCCGCTGAGCGCAACGGCCAGCAGATGGTGATCGGCTACACCACCATCGAGACCCTCAAGACCGTCGCGGGCACCCTGCTCGACAAGCCGGGCGGCTACATCTCCAATGACCGTTTCCCGCCAGGCCTGTGGATGGACAACATGCCGAGCTGGGAATATGGCGTGCTGGTCCAGGTGCGTGACCTGTCGCGCGCGCTGCGCAAGGACTTCGCCCGTTCCCAGTCGCAGTCCACCGAAGACGCCGACCTGGCCAAGGCCGAGCCGCGTTTCAACTTCGACAACAAGAGCTGGATCCTGCCGTCGAGTGAGTCGGAGTTCGAAGAGGGCATCAAGTCGCTGACCCGTTACCAGGTCCGCCTGGCCAAGGGCGACCAGGGCGCGATCTTCTACACCCGTGCCGACAACCTCAACAACTGGCTGGGTGATGTCGCCACCCGCCTGGGCTCGCTGTCGCAGCGCCTGTCGGCCAGCGTGGGTCGGGTCAAGCTCAACAGCAACCTGAAGACCGAAACCGTGGTTGCCGGCCAGGCGCCGCAGGTTGACGAGGAAGTGGTCGAAACCCCGTGGTTGCAGATCGACAACGTGTTCTATGAGGCCCGTGGCCAAGCGTGGGCGCTGTCGCACCTGCTGCGTGCCATCGAGGTGGACTTCGCCGATGTGCTGGCGAAAAAGAACGCGACTGTCAGCGTGCGGCAGATCATCCGCGAGCTGGAAGCCTCGCAGGAG
This sequence comes from Pseudomonas sp. NY15463, assembly GCF_048068415.1. NCBI lineage: Bacteria > Pseudomonadati > Pseudomonadota > Gammaproteobacteria > Pseudomonadales > Pseudomonadaceae > Pseudomonas > Pseudomonas sp. NY15463. The sequence goes on along the minus strand of NZ_JBLUQD010000004.1, from coordinate 57,846 downwards.
GCGCTGTGGAGTCCAATGGTGCTCAACGGCAGCGGCTTTGGCATGTGGGCCAACCACTCGCTGGTCATGGCCAACTACATTTCCCGCGCCAACGCTGCCGTGATCGACCTGCGCCAGCTGCTGTCGCAAGGCTGAGATGCCCATCAACCCCGCCGAGGTCGCGCATCGCGCGGCCTCCGATGCCGAGCTGGTGGCTTGGGTCGACGCGCATGATCAGCTGTTGGGCGCATTGCCCAGGGCTGAACTGCGCGAGCGTGGCCTGATCGGGCGCTGCACGTTCATCCTGTTGTTCAACCGTGCCGGTGAGCTGTGCGTGCACCGCCGCACGCTGAGCAAGGCGCTGTATCCGGGGTATTGGGATGTGGCGGCAGGTGGCATGGTGGGGTATCTGGAAAGCTATGAAGATTCGGCGGCTCGCGAGCTTGAAGAAGAACTGGGTGTGAGTAGCGTGGCGCTGCGCTTTCACGAGAAGTTTCACTTCGACCAGCCGGGCAACCGGCTCTGGTGCGCGGTGTTCTCGGCGGTGTGGGACGGGCCTTTGCGCTTGCAGCCCGAAGAGGTGATGGAGGCGCGGTTCATGCCGGTGGCCCAAGCCCAGCAGGAGAGCGCGCGCTTGCCGTATTGCCCGGACTCGCTGGTGGCCTTGCAGCGCTACCTCGCCAATACCGTGTAGGCGCACGGCTTGGGCGATAAGCCGATGAGGTCGCTAAACCTGCGCAAAATGCCGCAATCCGGTACTTAGCAACCGGCGGATTTATCGTTACACTGCGCGCCCTTTTCGGGCTGTCGCAAGATCTTGCGGCAGTAGCGCCGCCCCTGCCAGAGTGGGGCTTCGCGGTCGGCTCCCGTCGACCAGTTTTTTTGTCCTCGGCAAAGAGGAACAAAAGTGTCCAAGAAAGCTTCTTCCTTCGCCGCCCTTGGCGGTCTGGTCTATTCCACCGATGCCGGTCGGCACTGTCCTGACTGTAGCAAGCCGGTGGATGCCTGTGTGTGCAAGCAGCAGTTCGTCGCCGAAGGTGATGGTATCGCGCGCGTGCGCCGTGAAAGCAAGGGCCGTGGCGGCAAGACCGTCACCACCATTAGCGGTGTGCCGCTGCCCCTTGACCAGCTCAAGGAACTCGCCAGCACGCTCAAGCGCCGCTGCGGCACCGGTGGCGCGCTCAAGGATGGGGTCATCGAGATCCAAGGCGACCATGTCGAGTTGCTCCTCGGCGAGCTGATCAAACAGGGTTTCAAGGCGAAAAAGTCCGGCGGCTGAGGCCGTGACGCGATTTTTTGCCCAGCGCTTTCTAAACTCGTTTCCGTGCACGGGGTCTACCACCGGGCATGGACGAATCGTCATTTTCAGCTTCTACACTGCGCCCGCCCACTGCTGGGCAGTGTCTTCGACTTATCAATGGGGGACGTGAATGTCCGTACGACGCACACGCAAAGACGATGGTAGCCAGTGGACCGTGGCCGACAGCCGTAGTGTTTATGGCATCCGCCATTGGGGCGCAGGTTATTTCGCCATCAATGACGCCGGGCGCGTCGAAGTGCGCCCCAACGGTCCGGGCAGCGCCCCGATCGACCTTTTCGAGCAGGTTCAGGAGCTGCGCCAAAGCGGCCTGTCGCTGCCGTTGCTGGTGCGTTTCCCGGACATCTTGCAAGACCGCGTACGCCAGCTGACCGGCGCCTTCGACGCCAATATCGCGCGGCTTGAGTACCAGAGCCAGTACACCGCGCTGTATCCGATCAAGGTCAACCAGCAAGAAGCGGTGGTGGAGAACATCATCGCCACCCAGAACGTTTCCATCGGCCTGGAAGCCGGCTCCAAGCCCGAGCTGCTCGCCGTGCTGGCGCTGGCGCCCAAAGGCGGCACCATCGTTTGTAACGGCTACAAGGATCGCGAGTTTATCCGCCTGGCACTGATGGGCCAGAAGCTGGGCCATAACGTATTCATCGTCATCGAGAAAGAGTCCGAAGTGGCCTTGGTGATCGAAGAAGCCGCAGAGCTGAAGGTCAAGCCGCAGGTGGGCCTGCGCGTGCGCCTGTCGTCGTTGGCCTCGAGCAAGTGGGCCGACACCGGGGGTGAAAAGTCCAAGTTCGGCCTGTCTGCCGCGCAGCTGATTTCGGTGGTGCAGCGCTTCCGTGACGCTGGGCTCGACCAAGGCATCCGCCTGCTGCACTTCCATATGGGTTCGCAGATCGCCAACCTGGCCGACTACCAGCACGGCTTCAAGGAAGCCATTCGCTACTACGGTGAACTGCGCGCGTTGGGCCTGCCGGTGGACCATATCGACGTTGGTGGCGGCCTGGGCGTGGACTACGACGGTACCCACTCGCGCAACGCCAGCTCGATCAACTACGACATGGACGACTACGCCGGCGTGGTGGTGGGCATGCTCAAGGAGTTCTGCGACGCGCAGGGCCTGCCGCACCCGCACATCTTCTCCGAGAGTGGCCGCTCGCTGACCGCGCACCACGCCATGCTGGTGATCCAGGTGACCGACGTCGAAAGCCACAACGACGAAGTGCCGGTGATCGAGAACAAGCAAAGCCTGCCCGAGACCGTACAGTGGCTGGCCGACCTGCTCGGCCCGACCGACATTGAGATGGTCACCGAGACCTACTGGCGCGCCACCCACTACATGGGCGACGTGGCAGCGCAGTACGCCGACGGCAAGATCAGCCTGTCCGAGAAGGCCCTGGCCGAGCAGTGCTACTTCGCCGTGTGCCGCCGCCTGCACAACTCGCTCAAGGCCCGCCAGCGCTCGCACCGCCAGGTGCTGGACGAACTCAACGACAAGCTGGCCGACAAGTACATCTGCAACTTCTCGGTGTTCCAGAGCCTGCCCGATACCTGGGCGATTGGCCAGGTGCTGCCGATCATCCCGCTGCACCGCCTGGACGAAGAACCGATGCGTCGCGCGGTGCTGCAGGACCTGACCTGCGACTCCGACGGCAAGATCAACCAGTATGTCGATGAGCAGAGCATCGAGACGAGCATGCCGGTGCATGCGGTGAAGGTCGGCGATGATTATCTGTTGGGTGTGTTCCTGGTGGGCGCGTATCAGGAAATCCTCGGCGACATGCACAACCTGTTCGGTGACACCGACTCGGTGAACATCTACCAGAATGCCGACGGCAGCGTGTACCACGCCGGTATCGAGACCCACGACACCATCGAGGACATGCTGCGCTACGTGCACCTGTCGCCGGAGGAGTTGATGACCCACTACCGCGACAAGGTCGCCAGCGCCAAGATCAGCGCCCGCGAACGCACCCAGTTCCTGGATGCGCTGCGGTTGGGGTTGACGCGGTCTTCGTACTTGTCTTCTTGAGCGAGTAAGCCAGGATTTTCATCATCCCGGCTTACTTGAATGGTAGGGGCCTGCGATCAGCGGGATCTGGATTTTGGAAACGCTCACCACCTGTGGTCTTGTTGACCGTGGGTGGTGATCCACAAACACACCGATAGCTGCCCGCAGAGACAACCCCTCTTCTACCTCCTGCCGAATGAGTCGTTACCATCAGCGTTGATGGCTGACTAAGTTCACTGATTGTCTTCTTTTCATCGTTTTCAACGCGTTCCTGCACCGTGCAATCATTTAAGGCAACCGCCGAGCGCTATGTTCAATTGTCAACTGGCAAAAATGTCAGCTGTGTGAGTAGTCGTACAAGGTCATGATCACTCTCAGTGATGCCTTAACGTCGAATCACTTGAGCATGTCACGACGGGAAGCGCTGTTCTGCTTCTGCGCCTAGATAATGAGGTGTGAGATGAGTGTGATGCAGTGGGGGGTTCTTATCAATGGAACAGCGCTATTTTCGGTGCTCATCTTCAAAGTGTTGCTGCAGGCCCGCAAGGTAAAAGACATCCCGCCGATGCATCCTATTGAGAGTGCTTCCTATACGCCGTATTCAAACAGTCGCTCCTTTCAACGGCGCAAGCGGGTAACACTCAAGCAAGTCATTCGCGAGTTGACTGTGCTCAGTCGCTATCTGCCGCACATTCGAACTTACTCGGTTTCCGGTGCTCAGGCATGGATACCACGTATCGCGGGTTTGTTGGGCATGAAGGTCAGTTTGGGTGTCTGGATTTGTGATGATGAAAGAAAAAATTCAATGGAGATTGCTAGGGCAGCAGTGATCTTGCGTAGGTGCAATAACATTGTGCGGGTCGTGGTGGGGAATGAAGTTTTATTCAGGCATGATATGCCATTGAGGCGGCTCAAGGAATACATACATGAGGTGAAGTTGTTAACAGGGCTTCCGGTGACGACAGCGGAACTTTGGCACATATGGTTGAGTCATCCCTCCTTGGCCGACTGCGTAGATGAAATTACCATACATATACTTCCCTTTTGGGAAGGGGTTAACCTTGCTGAGGCTGTGAACCACACGGTGAGCGCGGTGGATAAGGTGAGTTCAGCATTTCCGGGGCGCAAGATCTATGTCGGCGAAGTGGGATGGCCCTCTGGCGGGCATGCGCTGAATACAATGCCTGCCGATGAATATCAGCAGGCGGAGTATATTAGAGGTGTGGTCAGTCAATTCAAGAATATGGGGGTGGATTACAATGTGATAGAAGCATTTGATCAGCGCTGGAAACGCTCGGAAGGCACGGTGGGCCGGCATTGGGGGATGTTCAAAAGTAACGGGAAGGTGAAGTTTGCGCTCGGCGGAAAGACCTCAGTCCCTGTTAAAGGGGGTCATGTATTTCTGTACGAATTCTGTAGAGGCGCGCTAGGTAGAAAACTATTACTGTGCAGCGGGCTAGCCATTCTGCTTGCGCTTGCCGAAAGGGTATGGCTTGAGCTTTCACCTTTGTCTCCGGCCTATCAGCTGGTTGCGACCGGTGTATGGTGCGTGTGGTGCATCAGCGTGCTCTTGATTTCGCTACACGAAACAGTCGACGGGTACTTGATGCCACGGAACAATAGTCTTTTTTCACCGCTTGAAGGCGAGGGACGAGGTTCTTATAAAGTCGCTATTCACATCCCGTGCAGCAATGAGCCGCCCACGATGGTGAACGATACACTGTCTCGAATCAGTGAGCTGTTTCACGGGGATTATGAAGTTCATGTCATTGACAACAATACCGACCATGCGAGTTTCTGGGAGCCGGTGCAAGCACACTGTCTTGCCTTGGGGGATAAGTTTAATTTTTGGCGGGTTGAGAAGATTTCCGGTAATAAGGGTGGGGCATTGAATTTCTTGTTGGGGAAGACGTCTGAGGACGTTGATGTCATTGCTGTGGTTGATTCGGACTATCAGATCGAGCAAGACTGGCTAGGGCTGACTTCTCTGTTTGATGACCCCGAGATTGCTGTTCTGCAGTCGCCGCAGGATTATCGCGACCAAGTTTCGCTGTTCAAAAGGTTGTGCTATTACGAATATAAGAGTTTCTTCAATGTCGGTATGCCGATTCGAAATAATTTTAATGCCATCATCCTCCATGGCACCATGACGTTGATCCGCGCGCGTGTACTGAGGGCGCTCCGATGGTCGGAGCAGTGTGTCTGTGAGGATGCCGAGCTTGGCTTGAGAATTCTTCAACAGGGGCACAAGATGAGGTATATCCCGGTTTCTTACGGGAAGGGCTTGATGCCGGATAGTTTTAATGACTACAAGCGCCAACGTTTCCGTTGGGTGAGGGGCGCAGTGCAGATCCTGATGGGACATGCAAAAGCGATTTTTCGAAAAAATGAACAGCTCTCGTGGGCGCAGCGCTATCAATTCATCATCGGATGGACGCATTGGCTGTCCCAAGCGGGAGGACTCTTGATGACCAGTGCGCTTATTGCATGGTCGGCTCTTTCCCTGTTGGCACCTCCGGGCGTGTCTTCCTACCCACTGCTTATATCGAGCTCACTGGTCCTGGCCTTTGTGGTTACGCTTTTAGCTCAAATGGTCTTGTATGTACGTTACAGTCCGGATGGTACTTACAATGCGTGGCTGTCGATTCTTGCAAGTCATGCGTTGAACCATATCGTCGCACAGGCGGTGTTTTATTCACTGTGGTCGAAGTCAACCAGGTTTGTCGTGACCCCCAAACAGACGGCTGGCAGTTCGCTAGGAAAAGTGCTGAGTAGCTGTGCGGGAGAGGCGTTGTTATTGGCCATGCTGATCGTTTGTGCATTACTGGTCATGTGCTCGTCAACACTGACATTGTCCTCGGTAGTGTGGAGCGTGATGTTGATTACTCGCAGTTTTCCTTATGGGGCTGCATTGTTCATGGCGTATTTATCAGCGGCAGCGAAGCGACCTGAGACGGGGCTGGGCAGCCACAACAACATTTTGAACGATTGCGATACCAAGACCAGCCTGCCGTAGCGCCCTTGGACCACCCTGGACTTGGTGATGTGCAGGACATTTCATAACGATCAGGCATCGCTCAGGGGCCCTTTTAACTATTGATGATGTCTACGTGAGCCACAAGCCGCGATTTTTAAGCCGCCAAGCCACCCACCCCAGCGTCGCCGCCCGCAGTGCCATGAACCCAAGGAACGCCACCCACAACCCGTGGTTGCCGAACCTGCTCAGCCCCAACGCAAAGGGCAGGGCGATCAGCACCGACACCAGCATCGCATTGCGCATCTCGCGTGCCCGGGTGGCGCCGATGAACAGCCCGTCCAGCAGATAACTCCACACCGCGATCAGCGGCAGCAGCGCCAGGTAGGGCAGGTACGGATACGCCGCCGCGCGCACGCTGGCGATGTCGGTTTGCAGGTCGATGAACAGATGGCCGCCCAGCAGGAACAGCGCCGCAAACCCAAGGCTTACGATCAGCGACCAGCCAAACGACACCACCAGTGCCCGCCGCAGCGATTCACCTTCACGTGCGCCGATGGCATGCCCGCACAGCGCCTCGACCGCATGGGCCAAGCCATCCAGGGCATAGGCGGTCAGCAGCAAGCCGTTGAGCAGCAGCGCGTTGGCCGCCACCGTGGCCTCGCCGATACGTGCGCCCTGCACGGCGATCAGCAGGAACACCAGCTGTAGCGCCAGGCTACGCAGGAAGATGTCGCGGTTCACCGACAGCAGTGGCCGCCAGCTTTGCCAATGGCTCAAGGCCGACCAGACGATCTGCCCCGGATAGGCGCGCAGGGCTGGGCGAGTCAGCGCCAGGCCCAGCAGCGCCGCGCTCCACTCGGCGATCACCGAGGCTCGCGCAGAGCCCACCACGCCCCAATCCAGGCCGAGCACGAACCACAAGTTCAAGGCGATGTTGAGCAGGTTGGTGGTCAGCAGGATCACCAGTGGTGCGCGGGCATTCTGGGTGCCGAGGAACCATCCCACCAGGGCATAGCTGGCCAGCGCCGCCGGCAGCCCGAGCAGGCGCGTGTGAAAGAACGCTTCGGTAGAGGTGTGCAACGCCTCGCTCGGCTGCATTGCATGCAGGGCCAGTTGGCTGAAGGGCAGGGCCAGCAGGCCGATCAGCACGGCGAAGCCCAGCGCCAATAGCAGCCCCTGCACCAGTACCTGGCGCAATGCCGCGCCATCGGCGCGACCAGCTGCCTGGGCGGCGAAACCGGTGGAGCCCATGCGCAGGAAACCCATCAGCCCGACCATGAAGGTGAACAGCGTGGCACCTACCGCCACGGCCCCCAACTGGTGGGCGTGGGGCAGGTGGCCGATGACCGTGCTGTCGACCAGTGCCACCAGCGGCACCGAGACATTCGACAGGATCATCGGCGCGGCCAGGCCCCAGACCTTGCGGTGGGTGGGGCGGTGGTGCCAGGCGGTGGACAGTGACGGCATGTGGGCTCCAGTGGGGTGCGATTGCGAAATCATTGTACCGATCAGGCAACCCATTCGCGCGAACCGGGTCTCACCTGCCACGCATCGCCAGGTAAGCCGAACGGTCTTGCGCTATAGTTGGTGCCCTTACGTACACGCTGCCGAAGAGTTCATTCTCAAATGCTCAACAAAGGATTGTTGCTGGCCTGCGCGCTGGCCCTGCTCAGTGCCTGTGATTCCTCCAACCAGGACAAACCACCGGCACAGGTCGACAAGCCGGTGGCCGCTGCGAGCGCTGAAAAACCGGCCGCCAGGCGTGAGGATCCGGCTGTGCTCGCCAAGCGCTATGCCGGGCGCGAACTCACCGTGGTGGATGTCTCGGAGGTGCAGCTCGATGGCGCCAGCACCCTGTCGGTGAGCCTCTCGGCACCGCTGGACGCCAATCAGGACTTCGCCGCCAAGCTGCACCTGGTAGACACCGTCAAAGGCAAGGTCGACGGCGCCTGGGAACTCTCCGACAACCAGATGGAGCTGCGCCTGCGCCACCTGGAGCCGCAACGCAAGATGGTCCTGACCATCGACAAGGGCTTGCTGTCGGTCAATGGCAACAGCCTTGAGGCCGAGTCCGTCAGCCGTTTCGAAACCCGCGATATGCAGCCCACCGTGGGCTTCGCCAGCCGTGGCTCGCTGTTGCCCACCCGCCTGGCCGAAGGCCTTCCGGTGATCGCACTGAACGTCGACAAGGTCGATGTAGAGTTCTTCCGGGTCAAGCCCGACATGCTCTCCACGTTCCTGGCCAATTGGGGGCGCAACTCCAGCTTGTACTACTACCAGTCGCAGGAGACCCTGGCGATGGCCGAGCTGGTCTATAGCGGCCGCTTCGACCTGAACCCTGCGCGCAATACCCGCGAGACGGTGCTGTTGCCGATCGCGGGGATCAAGCCCCTGCAAGAACCTGGCGTGTACCTGGCGGTGATGCGTGCCTCGGGCACCTACGACTATTCGCAGCCGGCGACGCTGTTCACCCTGAGCGATATCGGCCTGTCCGCGCACCGCTACCGCGACCGTCTGGACGTGTTCGCCCAAGCCCTGGAAGGCGGCAAGGCACTCAAGGACGTCACCCTCGAACTGCATGATGACAAGGGCAAGCTGCTGGCCCAGGCCAAGACCGATGGCGACGGCCACGCCCAACTGCCAATCACGGCCAAGGCCGATACCCTGATCGCCACGCAAGGCGTGCACACGACCCTGCTGCGCTTGAACACTGCGGCCCTGGACCTGGCCGAATTCGACATCACCGGCCCCCAGGCCAACCCGTTGCAGTTCTTCATCTTTGGCCCGCGTGACCTGTATCGACCGGGCGAAACGGTGCTGCTCAATGGCCTGCTGCGCGATCAGGACGGCAAGCCGCTCAAGGCCCAGCCAGTGAACGTCGAGGTGCGTCGCCCCGACGAGCAGGTCAGCCGCAAGTTCGTCTGGGAAGCTGACGCCAACGGCTTGTTCCAATACCAATTGCAGCTGGCTAGCGAAGCGCCGACCGGCCGCTGGCAGTTGCTGCTGGACCTGGGCGGTGGCCGCAAGCAGGTGTACGAATTCCTCGTCGAGGACTTCCTGCCCGAGCGCCTGGCGCTGGAACTCAAAGGCCGCGACACGCCGCTGTCGCCCGAGGACACCGCGACTATCCAGGTCAATGGCCGCTACCTCTATGGCGCCCCCGCAGCTGGCAATCGCCTCAGCGGCCAAGCCTACGTACGCCCACTGCGCGAGGCCGTCAAGGCGTTGCCGGGCTATCAGTTCGGCGCCGTCACCGAAACCGATCTGGCCCAGGACCTGGAGCTGGATGAAGTGACCCTCGACCAGGCCGGTAAGGCTCGCATCGACATCGAAAGCCGCTGGAGCGAAGCGCGTTCGCCGCTGCAACTGACCGTACAGGCCAGCTTGCAGGAATCCGGTGGCCGGCCGATCACCCGTCGTCTGGATCAGCCAATCTGGCCGGCTGAGCGTTTGCCGGGCTTGCGTGGCCTGTTCGACGGTGACGAGACCGACGGTGATGGCCCGGTGGAGTTCGAGTTCCTGGTGGCCGACCGCGATGGCAACAAGCTGGCCGCCGACAACCTCAAGGTGCGGTTGATCCGCGAGCGCCGCGACTACTACTGGAACTACTCGCAAAGCGACGGCTGGAGCTACAACTACAACGAGAAATTCCTCACCCAGAACGAGGAAACGCTCAGCGTGAAAGCCGGCTCCACTGCCAAGCTGAACTTCCAGGTGGAATGGGGCCCCTACCGCGTCGAGGTCGAAGACCCGCAGACCGGGCTGGTTTCCAGTGCGCGGTTCTGGGCCGGCTATCGTGCCCAGGACAACGCCGAAGGCGGCGCCGTGCGCCCCGACCAGGTCAAAATCGCCCTGGACAAACCGGCCTACACCGATGGCGCCAGCGCCAAGGTCACCGTCACTCCGCCTGCTGCTGGCAGTGGCTACCTGATGGTCGAGTCCGCTGACGGCCCGCTGTGGTGGCAGGAGATCGACGTCCCGGCCGAGGGCAAGACCTTCGATGTACAGTTGGACAAACAGTGGGCGCGCCACGACCTGTACATCAGTGCCCTGGTGATTCGCCCTGGCGAGCGCAAGGCCAACGCTACCCCCAAACGCGCCGTGGGCGTGTTGCACCTGCCGTTGGACCGTGCTGAACGCAAGCTCGCCGTGACCCTGCAGGCGCCGGAGAAAATGCGCCCTAAACAGCCATTGACGGTGAAGTTCAAGGCGGCCAACGCTGACGGCAGCGTGCCCAAGCAAGTCCATGTGCTGCTCTCGGCGGTGGACGTCGGCATTCTCAACATCACCGACTTCAAGACCCCCGACCCGTTCGCCAGCCTGTTCGGGCGTAAAGCGTATGGGGCCGACCAGTTGGACATTTACGGCCAACTGATCGAGGCCGGCCAGGGCCGCCTGGCGAGCCTGGCCTTCGGTGGTGACGCGGCCATGGCCAAGGGCGGCAAGCGCCCCAACACCACGGTGACTATCGTTGCCCAGCAGAGCCTGCCGGTGACCCTTGATGACAAGGGCGAAGGCCAAGCTACGGTCGACATTCCCGACTTCAACGGCGAACTGCGGCTGATGGCGCAGGCCTGGACCGACGAGCACTTCGGCATGGCCGAGGGCAAGACCGTGGTCGCCGCGCCGCTGATCGCCGAGCTGTCGGCACCGCGCTTCCTGGCCGGTGGCGACCGCACCCAGCTGGCGCTGGACCTTGCCAACCTGTCAGGCCGTGCCCAGCAACTGAGCGTGCAACTGGGCACCGAAGGCCAGCTGTCGCTGGTCGGCGGCGCGCAGCAGAGCATCGCCCTTGGTGCGGGCCAGCGCAGCACGCTGATGATCCCGGTGCAGGCCCAGGGCGGCCTGGGCCAGGGCAAGGTCCGCGTGCAGGTCAGTGGCTTGCAATTGCCTGGCGAGCCAACCCAGGTCTTCTCGCGTGAGTGGACCCTGGGCGTGCGCCCGGCCTACCCGGCGATGCTCAAGCACTACCGTGTGGCCTTGAAGGACCAGCCCTGGAGTCTGCCTGAAAGCGATCTGGCCGAATTCGAACCGGCTGGGCTTGAAGCCAGCCTGGCGCTGTCGAGTCGTCCGCCGCTGAACCTCGCCGAGCAGATCCGCGCGCTGGAGGCCTACCCCTACGGTTGCCTGGAGCAGACCACCAGTGGCCTGTACCCATCGTTGTATGCCGACGCTGAGACTCTCAAACGCCTGGGTATCAAGGGCGAGCCCGCCGAGGTGCGCAAGCGCAAGATCGAAATGGGCATCGAGCACCTGCTAGGCATGCAGCGCTACAACGGCAGCTTTGGTCTGTGGAGTTCGGACAGCGAAGAAGAATACTGGCTGACGGCCTATGTCACCGACTTCCTGCTGCGCGCCCGTGAGCAAGGTTATGGCGTACCCGCCGACGCGCTGAAAAAAGCCAGCGAGCGCCTGTTGCGCTACGTGCAAGAGCGCAACCTGATTGAGGTGGACTACAGCCAGGACGCCGACCACACCCGCTTTGCCGTGCAGGCGTACGCAGCGCTAGTGCTCGCGCGTAGCCAGCAGGCGCCGCTCGGTGCCTTGCGCAGCCTGTTCGAGCGCCGCAGCGATGCGCGCTCGGGCCTGCCGCTGGTACAGCTGGCGGTAGCGCTGGACAAGATGGGCGACAAACCGCGTGCGCAGCAGGCGTTGCAGGCAGGGCTTACGGTCAGCCGCAGCGCAGGCTGGATGGCCGACTACGGCAGTGCCCTGCGTGACCAGGCGTTGATCCTGGCGCTATTGCAGGAAAACAGCCTCGCCGCAGGCCAGGTCGACCAACGTTTGTTTGCCCTGTCGGATGAACTGGCGGCCAACCGCTGGCTGTCCACGCAAGAGCGCAACGCGCTGTTCCTGGCCGGTCGCGGTCTGCTCGGCAAGCCCGAGGGCAACTGGAAGGCGCGTCTGGATAGCGCGGGCGAGATTCGCGAATTCGACAACAGTGATTCGGGGATGAAGCTCGAAGGTTCGTTGCTGGCCTCGCCGTTGACCGTACAGAACCAAGGCAGCGATACGCTGTACCAGCAATTGACGCTGTCTGGCTATCCGCGCCAGGCCCCGGCTGCCAGTGGCAATGGCATGGAGATCCGCCGCGAGTACCTGGGCATGAACGGTCAGGCGCTGGATCTGGGTAACCTGCGCAGTGGCGAGCTGGTGCTGGTGCACCTGGCGCTCAAGGCAAAAGACCCGGTGCCCGACGCTTTGGTGGTCGACCTGCTGCCAGCCGGCCTGGAGCTTGAGAACCAGAACCTGGCGCAGAGTGCTGCCAGCCTGGATAACGCCAGCAGCGCGGTGAAGCAGTGGCGCGAGTCGATGCAGAATGCAAGCGTAGTGCACCAGGAGTACCGCGATGATCGCTACGTCGCTGCACTCAAGCTGGACAGCTATGGCACCACGCACCTGCTGTACCTGGCCCGTGCGGTTACCCCAGGCAGCTACCGCATCCCGCCGCCGCAGGTCGAGTCGATGTATCGGCCGAACCTGCAAGCGGTTGGCGCGAGCCAAGGAGAAATGACCGTGCGTGCCCGCTGAGCAAGCCACAAGCTGCGAGCTGCAAGCTACAAGAAGAAGCGCCGGCGCCCTTCAGCTTGTAGCTTGTAGCTTGTAGCTGCTTTCAGTGCACCACCCAGCTCAGCACCCACAACCCTAACAACGCCCAGATGATCCCGAGCACGATCGATGCGCGCATGAACGCCCGCACGGCCGAGTACAGCAGCATCAGGCCAACGATGAGCGCGAGGATGCTGACCAGCGAAGTGTCCATCCCCAAGGTACGGGCCAGGCCGTCGATAAAATTACCACCGGCATTGGCCAGCAGGTTGAACAACCCGCTCAGGGCATCGACGATAAAGCGGATCACCGCCCCCAGTGCCTGGCCCAGCCATTCGAAAAAACCTTCTACATGCATAATCGCTTCCTGATGAACGCTCAAAGCCTTTGGCCGCTACCCGGCCCGGTCGGTTCCCGATGCCAAGCTTAGCCCGCCCGCGCCTGAAAAGAATGCTGCGCAGGCTGGCTGTCGGCGGGCTGTTGTTGCTGATGCTGCTGTGGCTGGCCGACCGGCTCTGGCCGCTGCCGATGCCAGGCGACGATCTGGCGCGGGTGGTGTTGGCCGAGGACGGTACGCCGCTGTGGCGTTTCGCCGATGCCGACGGTGTGTGGCGCTATCCAGTGAGCCCTGAGGAGGTCTCGCCGCTGTACCTGGAGGCGCTGCTGGCCTACGAAGACCGCTGGTTCTATCAGCATCCCGGGGTCAACCCTATGGCCCTGGCTCGGGCGGCCTGGCTGAACCTGCGCGGCGGGCGGGTGGTGTCGGGGGGGAGCACGTTGTCGATGCAGGTGGCGCGCCTGCTCGACCCGCATGACCGCACCTTGGCGGGCAAGCTGCGTCAGTTGTGGCGTACCGCGCAACTGGAGTGGCACCTGTCCAAGCGCGAGATCCTGGAGGTCTACCTGAACCGTGCGCCATTTGGTGGCACCTTGCAGGGGGTGGCGGCGGCCAGTTGGGCGTACCTGGGCAAGTCCCCGAAACACCTCACCCCTGCCGAGGCTGCCTTGCTTGCGGTGTTGCCCCAGGCCCCGAGCCGATTGCGCCCGGACCGTCACCCAGAGCGCGCCCAGCGAGCCCGCGACAAGGTGCTGCAACGCCTGGCCGAATACCAGGTATGGCCGGACCTGCGCATCGCCGAGGCCCGCGAAGAGCCCCTGCTGCTGGCGCCGCGACAAGAACCCGCGTTGGCGCCACTGCTGGCGCGCAGGCTCAACACCCGCGACAGTCCGCCGCTGATCCGCACCACCCTGGATGCCGCGTTGCAGCGCCGCCTGGAAGACCTGCTGCTGGGCTGGCGCGCGCGTTTGCCTGAGCGCACGTCGGCGGCGCTGCTGGTGGTTGAAACCCAGAACATGGCCGTGCGCGCCTACCTCGGCTCCATCGACCTGGGGGATGCGCGACGCTTCGGCCATGTGGACATGATTCATGCCCTGCGCTCGCCTGGTTCGACTCTCAAGCCATTCCTCTACGCCATGGCCATGGACGATAGCCTGATCCACTCCGAGTCGCTGTTGCAGGATGTGCCCCGGCGCTACGGCGATTACCGCCCAGGCAACTTCTCGATGGGCTTCAGTGGCCCGGTGTCGGCCAGCGCCGCCCTGGCGCTGTCGCTCAATCTGCCAGCGGTGCAGTTGCTCGAAGCCTACGGCCCCAAGCGCTTCGCCGCACAGATGCGTATGGGCGGCGTGCCCTTGGTGCTGCCACCGTTGGCCGAGCCGAACCTGTCGTTGATTCTCGGCGGGGCCGGCAGCCGTCTGGAGGATCTGGTCGGTGGCTATGCGGCTCTTGCCCGTGAGGGGCGCAGTGCACGGATTCGCTTGCAGCCTCAGGACCCGTTGGTCGAGCAGCGCCTGCTGTCGCCGGGTTCGGCGTGGATCACCCGGCGCATCCTCAGCGGCCTGGCGCGCCCGGACCGTGATCGGAATGCCGAGCTGGTGCAGCGGCCTGCGCTGGCCTGGAAAACCGGCACCAGCTATGGCTTTCGTGATGCCTGGTCGGTGGGTGTCGGGCCGCGTTACCTGATTGGTGTGTGGATCGGTCGCCCCGACGGCACGCCGGTTCCGGGACAGTTCGGTCTGGCCTCGGCGGCGCCACTGATGTTGCAGGTGCACGATCTGCTCAGCAATCGCGATGCCCAGCGCGGTATCCAGGTGCCGGTTGAGACGGTGCCGGCCTCGGTGGGTGTCGCGGCGATCTGCTGGCCGCTGGGCCAGCAGATGAATCGGCAAGATCCGAACTGCCGCCGGCAGCGCTTCGCCTGGACCTTGGACGGCACCACGCCGCCCACCTTGCAGGCGGCCGATCAGCCACTGGGGCTGGGGCTGCGCGATGTGGTGTGGGTCAACGCCCAAGGGTTGCGCGTCGATTCCACCTGCCCCGGTGCGATGAAGCATGAGGTTGCTTTGTGGCCCGCACCGCTGGAGCCTTGGTTACCCAAGGCCGAACGCCGTGCTGCGCGGCTGCCTGCGCCCGACCCAAGCTGTCCGCCGCAGGGCGCGGGCAGCGCGCCGCCGCTGTCGATTGTTGGCGTGCGTCCGGGCGACAGCCTGCGCCGTCCGGCAACCAGCAGCGAGGCGTTGCAACTAAGGGTGTCGGCGCTGGGGGGCAATGGTCGGCGCTGGTGGTTCCTCAATGGTGCACCGCTCGGTGAGACCCAAGGCCAGGAAAGCCTGGCGGTGCGCTTCGAACAGGCCGGGCGCATCGAACTCAGCGCCCTGGACGAAAGTGGCGAGACAGCCCGTGTGGAGTTCCAGGTGACACCGTGAGCATGCTGCGGTGACTAGTCGCTTGGGGTTACACCTTAGGTGATGCGCTGCCTCGCAGGTTACGCAACTGATTAAAAAATCGAGTGTTTGCCAGCGCCAATGACGCCCTGCCAATAGGGTTAGTCGCAAGTTGTGAGCTATTCGTTTCGAACCCTGAGGACTTCACTGCTGACTGTAGGGGTAAGCCTGCGCGAACTGAAGCGCGGCGACTCAACAACAATGAGCGGCAGGAGTCTTCCCATGAATAATCAAGCGTGGATGAAGGCGGCCACGGCGCTGACCATGGTCATGGCGCTGGGCCTTGCGGGATGCAGTAGCGGCGGTGGCGGGCACCACAGCGCGGTGAGTGGTTCGTCTGGGAACGCAGGCGGAGGTGGCGGCACCGATGGCGGTGGTGACAATGGCGGCGGCGGCGGCGGCGGCGGCGGCGGCGGCGGCGGCGGCGGCGGCGGCGTCGGTGGTGGAGGTGGCAGTGGCAGCGTAGGTGACGGCTTGGTGGTGGCGCAGGTGGTCGGTCAAGCGGGCACCACGGTGGCTGGCCTGGGCGACGGCGTCAGTGCGCTTGGCCAAGCAATCGGTTCGTTGCCCGTGGCCGGCAGCACGGTGTTGACCGGCGGGGTCGGGGCGCTGGTGTCCTCCACCGGCACGGCGCTGAACAGCGTCGGCAACGGGTTGAGCGACGGCCTGGGACAACTGGGCTCTGGGGGCAATGCACTGGGTACTACCGTGGGTGGGGTCGGTGCTGCGACGGCAGACTTGGGTACCGGTGTTTCAGGGCTGGGGCAGGGCTTGCAGGCGCTCGCGACTGGTTCTGCGCTCGAGCAGGTCCCGGTGGTCAATCAGGTGGTGGCCCGGGCAGGGCAGGGCGTGAATCAGGTGGGCCAAGTGGTGACCATGCTCGGCGACACGCTCACGCCCATCGGCACGAGTGGCCCTCTGGCCGGCGCTACCCAAGGCGTCAGCGACACACTGGTGCCGGTGGTATCGCTGGTCGAGAACACCACGGCGAACGTTACGCGCCAAACGGGCCTTGCCGGTCCTTTGAACCAGACCCTCAACGGTGTCGGCAATGCGCTTGATCAGGCAGGCCAGCAGGTAGCCGGCGCGGGCAACGGCAACCCGCTGACCGACACGACCGGGCAGTTGGTCAGCAACCTTGGCACGCTGGTTGGTGTCTCGGCAGGCCTATCGCCGACAACCGGCAGTGCCCGTACCGGGCTGCTGGAAACCGTTGGTGGCGTGGTCGCTGGCGCAGGTGCCGGGTTGACCGCAGGCACCAGCAATACTGCCGTGGGCAGTTTGGGCGGTAGCACGGCCCAGGTGGGCAACAGCGTGGCCAGCCTCGGCACGGTGCTGGGCGGCAATGGCGTGACCAACACCAGCGCCGGTGCGCCAGTGGCCGCCCTTACCCAGCAGGTCGGCGGCGGGCTTAACCCTGTGGTCGGCGGCGTCGCCAGCCTGACCCAGCAAGTCGGTGCCAGCACCGGCGTTGGTGCGCCCGTGGCCGGGCTGCTCAACCAGGCGGGTGGCGCTGTGAGCAATGTCGGCACGCAACTGGGCAGTGCCACAGGCAACCCGTTGGTGAGCCAGCTCGGCAGCACGGCCGGGGCCTTGGGCGGCAGCGTTGGCCAGGCTGGCACATTGGTCAATGGCAGTACCTCCGGTACTGGCCTGGGTGGGGTACTGGGCGGTTTGGGTGGTAGCCGTTAGTGGCCGATCAGCGGCTCAGCACCTACGCTTGCAGCAGCGCCAGGGGCGTCGCACGGCGCCCCTGGCTTGACCGGATCATGGAGTGTCCGCATGCGCCTACTGGCCGCGACGTTACTGCTGTGCGGGGTCGGCCTGACCCACGCCGAGCCCCTGCCCAGTTTTCTCAACAGTAACGAGACCGAACGCCGCCTGCCCACGCCGAACTTGCCGGTGGATGCCTATCGACCTGCCGTGGCGACGCCGCAACTCCCAGTGCCTGGGACTGCGCAGCAGCAACCGTTGCTGATGAGCACTCGGGTACAGGTGCGCAAAGTGCGTTTCGAAGGCGGTACGGTCTATCCGCTGAGCGAGTTGCGCGACCACTATCAAGCAGTGATCGGGCGCGAGTCGAGCTTGGCCGAACTGATCGACCTCACCCGGCGCCTGACCCAGCGCTATCAGGACGATGGCTACCTGTTGTCCTACGCCTACCTGCCACCACAGGATTTTGCCGACGGGCGCCTGCGAGTGGTGCTGGTCGAGGGCTACGTGCGCGATTACCAGGTGCAGGGCGAGATCGGCCCGGCCCTGGGTTATGTCGAACGCTTGCTGGACAAGCTCAAGGCCGAGCGCCCGCTGACGCGGCAGACCTTCGAGCGTTACACCACCTTGGTCAGCCGCATCCCCGGCATCACGTTCCGCGCCGAGGTGCCGCCGCCTACCACCACCGATGGCGCCACGCGGCTGATGGCCGTGGCCACCCGCAAACCCTTCACCACCAGCCTCAACCTCAACGATGGCAGCCGCGATGACCTACAGGCGTTGCTGGGGGCCAGCAGCAACGCGCAGACTCGTTACGGCGAGCAGCTCAGCGGCTATGTGCTGGTGCCTCCGGGGGATGACAAGGAGCACTACTATCGCCTCGACTACAGCCAATTCATAGATGACGAAGGCTCGCGCCTGCAACTCTCGGCAGCGCGCTATCGCAGTGACCCGCAGGCGCGCCTGCGCCTGAACAATGGCGTTGACCTGACCCAGCACCGCGAGAACGAGCGTTACTCGATTGGCCTGAGCCAGGCATTGATCGCCTCGCCCAACGAGTCGCTGGAGGTGATCGGACGCTTCTACGCAGTCAATGACCGAACTGACTATCGGGTCGTGGGCGCTCCTGTGCAGTTCGACAGCCAGACCGATATTCGGGCGCTGTCTTTCGAAGGCGACTGGCGCAAGGCCGAGGCCCGGCGCCTACGCATCCTCAGTGCCGGGGTATATCAGGGGCTGGACCACTTCGGCGCACGCAGCAACGCCGACCTGGACCTGGATTTTTTGCGCCTGCGCTTGGCCGGCGTGCAAAGCGACAACTTCAGCGAACGCTGGCAGGGTGTCGCCTCGGCGGCCGCCTACTGGAGCAACGACAGCCTGCCTGACAGCGAGCGAGCAGTGTTCGGCGGGCAGAGCTTCGGTCGTGGCTACCCCAGCGACCAGGCCTCGGGCGACAAGGGCTGGGGGCTGGCCTACGAAGTCAACTACAGCTTCCAGCGCGACGGGACCTGGGTGAAGGTGCTGCAACCCTATGGGGTTGTCGATGCGGCCCGGGCCTGGTTCAACCAGCTCGACGTGCAAAAGGTACGGATGTCGTCCGCCGCACTTGGCCTGCGGTTTGGTGACATGCACTACTACAACATTGCCGTCGAAGTGGCCAAGCCGATGTCCGACATGGCCCTGGACAGTTTCAACCGGCGGCCACGGCTGACCCTGAGCTTCAGTTATCAACTCTAAGACAAGTTGACAGGTTGACAGGTTGACGCGATGGGGGCGGCGCTATAGGCTCTTCACATCGACGTCACCTTCGATTAGGCCTAGCCATGAAAATCGCCGAAGCCCCTACCGCCTATCTTTCCAAGTCCGCCTCCGATAAGGCCAAGGCCGCGTTGCTGGAGGGCTTCGAGCAATTTCTTGATCAGCTCTCGCAGCCTCAGCTGGCGGCCTTGGCCGAACGCGGCGCCGGGCGTGATTACTTCGATGCGCTACAGGCCAGCTTGCCGCGTCCTGGCCAGCAGCCGACCAGCCCGAAGGTGCGCAACCAGCTCGCCTATGCCAAGGGCAAGGCGCTGGCGTTCGAGCAGATCCGCGACGGCTACGAGCTGCTCGATTCGAAAACCGCCTGCGCCATTCTCGGTATCACCCGCCAAGCGCTCAATAAGCGCGTGTTGCAAGGGCAGGTGCTGGCCTACAGCGAGGGCGCGCGCAAGCATTATCCGGCGTTTCAGTTCGCCGCTAATGCAGTGCAGGCGGAGGTCGCCGAGTTGGTCCGGGCGCTCGGCATCGACCCCAGGAACGCAGCGCAGGTGAACCTGCTGCTGGGTTTTTTGCTGCAAGACATGGACTACGCCAACCCAGGCCAGCCCGCCCACGTTCGGCCGCGTTATCGCTTGCTGGACGAGCCTGGCGCGTTCGCCATCATCGTGCGCGACTTCACCAACCGCCTGAACATGGGGCGCTGATCGGCGCGGCACTCACTCCACCGGCACCTGCATGCGCCAGAGCGCCTCGCCGACCGTTTCGTCGGTGCTCAGCAGCAGTTCTTCCAGCGGCAAGCGCCACACGGCGGCCAGTTGCACGCCACGACCTTCGAACAGCACCAGGTTACAGCCGTCCAGGCTGCCACTGATGGGGTAGACCTGCGAGGGGTAGAGAATCCCATCTACCTGTGCGGCGTGGCGCATGACCACGTCGCTCAGCACCTGGGTGTAGCGATAGCCCTCGCTGCCCTGGCCCTTGGACGCCACGATGCTTTTCAGGCGCTTGCCGGCATTGCGTGCCAAGACGCCGGCATCGACCACCCGTATCTCGCGTACCGCCTCCATTTGATGTAGCGCCAATGCCGCGATTTCGCTGCGCAGCACTGGGCTGGCGAAACCGGCGCGGCCGTGTTGCAGGGTTTCGGCCACGGCGACGATGTCGCTCAGGGCCACATAGCACACGCCGATACTGTGCTGCGGATCGCCATAGCGTGTATCGGAGTGGCGGTTGTAGTAGAGGGGGCTGTCGAAGCTTGCGTGCTGCACCCGATAGAGGCGGGTGGCCTGGCCGATGCTGCGCGTCGGCAGACCGTGGGTGGCGATGGCAGCTTCGATCGACTGGCGCAAAGCGTGGGCAGGCATTAGCGGTGCAGGTCCTCGATGGGCGTCCGGGCACAGGGCTGGCCATTGTTGCAGGACCGCATCGGGCTTGTCGCGCTTATCAAGGTTTCAGGACGTGCCAGGCCGGCTCATCTCACCTGCTGCTGCAGCGCTTTGGGGAACAGGTTGTCCAGGGTTTCCAGTAAGCGTGCGTGGTAGATCGGCTTGCGGAACAGGTCGAGCACTTGCAGGCGCAACAGGTCGCTGACATCGTCCATGTCAGCGTGGCCGGACATCACGATCACCGGCAGGTGCTGGCGTGCGGTGTGGTCGCGTAGGCGCTGGATCAGGCTCAGGCCACTTTCCTCGGGCATACGCAGGTCGGTGATGACCAGTGCTGTGTCGGGGTGGCGGGTCAGCTGTTTCAACGCCTGCGACACCGAACTGGCAGTAAAGCAGCAGAAACCCTGGTGCTCCAGCAACTCGGCCAATTCCTCGAGCGCCTCTTGCTCATCGTCCACCAGCAGAATCTGTTCACGCAGCATCGGCATGGGGGCCCCCGAAGCTCAGCGGATCACTGGGTAATGGCGTTCTTGATGGTGTTCATGATGTTTTCCACCTCGCCCGAGATCGGCGTGACGAAACCGGCCAATACCACCGCGACCATGGCCGCGATGACCGCGTACTCGATGCCGGAGGCACCGTCCTTGCGTTGAATGAAGGTTTTGCAATGCAGGAGGATCTGTTGCAGCAGCATGGCATTGCTCCTTGCGCGGCGAGGCGCCGGTAGTTGGCGTCGGAATGACACCCCTTTGCCATCATCATTGCCCTGCTTGGCCAACCTGCAAGTGTATGAAGGCATTATTCCAAAAGTAGGGGGCCGCAACAGACTTTGTAAGTTTCTGTTTTATGGAAGTGTCAATTTCATGGCTCGAAAAACGCTTGGTGGGTAATGGCGGATTGGAACGGTTCGGCTACCTTGCAATAGCGAAATAGTTACTTTATGCCAGTAGCGAGCCGAGCACAGGGAGGGCGCAAATGAGCAGTCGCTTGACCATGATGCTTGCGGGCCTGTTCTTGTTCGCCGCCCTGCTGGCCGGTTATTGGGGCTTGCGCCTGAGTCGTCCGCCAGCGGCTGCGCCGACAGCGGTGCCCGTCGTCGCTGCGAGCAGCGCTGAGCCGACGATTGCGCCGGCACCCGCCGCGCCGCCTGAGCCGGCGCGCTCACCCATCGTGGTGCTGCGCAAGACGTTGCCAGCCAACACCCCGATCAGCGCTGACGACGTCCTCATCGAGCGCTTGCAGGTCGTACCTGAGGGCGCCTTCGAGCAGGTCGAGCAGGTACTGGGGCGCAGCAGCACGCGCACCTTGGCCGCAGGAACCTGGCTTGACGCGTCGAGCTTTACCAGCGGCGGCCCCCTGGCGCGCATGATTCGCGCCAATGAGCGAGCGGTGGCGGTGGCGGTGGACGATGTGGTTGGCGCAGGCGGTCAGTTGCGTCCTGGCGACTATGTGGACGTGCTGCTGTTTCTGCGTGAGGAGAACAACAATCCGCAGTCGTCCGCCCAGGTGGTATTGCCGGCTTTGCGGGTGCTCAGCGTCGACTTGCAGACCGGCCTTGCCAACGATGGCCGTCCGGCCCAGAGCGCCGAAGACCTCAAGGCCAGCCGCGACCTGCGTGCCAGCAGCGGCAGCGCGATACGTAACGTGGGGCTGGCTGTGCCCCAGGCCCTGGCCAGTCGGCTGATGCTGGCGGCGCAGGTCGGCACCTTGCGCCTGGCGGTGCGTAGCGCCGATGAGCAACTGCTGGCGCGCTACTGGGCTGGCGAGCAGAGCGAGGCCCAGGTGGGCGCCGCCAAGCGCGAACTGTACCGCTTCAGCCAGTTGTCCCAGGTGCCCCTGGCTAACCCGGCTGCGGTCGCTGGCGCCCCAGCCATGCAGATCATTCGCGGTGCCCAGGCGGGCCCGGCGAACCCCACGCCCTGAACCGGCAAGGATGCACGTATGCGTAGTACTTTGCGCCGCTTCACGCCGCTCTCGACACTGCTGTGCCTGGCCTTGGCGCCTGATGCCCAGGCGGCCACGCAACGCTGCGCCGGGTTCGACCAACTGCCGTCGGTGATCGAGATCGACCAAGGCCTGCAACAGGAGCTGCGGCTACCGGTGGCCATCACGCGGGCGGCGGTCGGTGAACCGAAGGTCGCCGATGTTCAGCCCAGTGGCGAGCGGGCGGTGTTGCTGACGGCCGTGGGGCAGGGCAGCACCAGCCTGATGTTGTGGAGCGCCTGTAGCGCGGCGCCGCACCGGGCCATGTTGTTCGTCAAGGGCCGGGCCAGCGCCGACATGGCCGAAGCCATGCCACTGGCGGGCGCTCAGGCCGAGCTGCCGACCCAGGTCCAGGCCGATATCCGCTTCGTCGAAGTGCGCCGCAGCCAATACAAGGAAGCCGGTGCGCGGCTGTTCTTCAAGGGCTCCAACAGCCTGATCGGCTCGCCCGGAACGGTGCCTGGGGCCACCGCACGGCCTAACGTGACACCTGGGGTCGCGCTGAATGACGAGGTGTTCAATATCGTCCTTGGCGGCAATAACGGACGCTTCCTGGCGATGATCAACGCGTTGGAGAACAGCGGTTTCGCCTACACCCTCGCGCGCCCCAGCCTGACCGTGCTCAGTGGCCTGACCGCCAGTTTCCTGGCCGGCGGCGAGGTGCCGATCCCGGTGCCGAGCAGTGGCAGCGACAACGTGTCGATCGAGTACAAGGAGTTCGGCGTGCGTCTGGCGTTGACCCCCACAGTCGTCAGTCGTGACCGCATCACCCTCAAGGTGGCGCCGGAGGTCAGTGAGCTGGACTTCAGCAACGCCGTGACCATCGCCGGTACCCGAGTGCCAGCGCTGAGCGTACGGCGCACCGACACCAGCATCTCGCTGGCCGATGGCGAAAGTTTCATCATCAGCGGGCTGATCAGCAGCAACGTGCGTTCGAACGTGGACAAGCTGCCAGGGCTGGGCAATTTGCCGATCATTGGCGCGCTGTTCCGCCAGTCGACCCTCAACCGCGAGGAGACCGAGCTGCTGATGATCGTCACCCCGCACCTGGTTCAGCCGCTGGCAGCCAATGCCCGGCTGCCAGCGTTGCCGGGCGAGGCACTGCGTACCTACGACCCCAGCTGGGGGCAACTGTTCTTTATGGAAAACGGCCACTTTGAAAGCCGTGACGGGTTGTCCCAATGAACGAACAGCACAACCACACCTACCTGGCCCTGACCCGCAACGAGGACGACCTGCTCTGGCTACAGGGTGCCCTGGCGCCGTTGGGGCAGGTGATCGGTGCCAGCGGTGGCAGCCTCGACGAGTTGCTGGCGTTGGTCGATGTGACCTTCAGCAACCTGGTGTTCATCGGCCTGGATCGCGAGCAACTGGTGGCCCAATGCGCGCTGATCGAAGGCATGCTGGAGGCCAAGCCGATGCTGGCCGTCGTGGCCCTGGGCGATGGCATGGACAATCAGCTGGTGCTCCACGCCATGCGCGCGGGGGCGCGGGATTTTGTCGCCTACGGCTCGCGCGCCAGCGAAGTGGCTGGACTGGTGCGACGCCTGGGCAAGCGCTTGCCGACGGTGACCAACAACCCGAGTCTGGGTGGCCTTACCGTGGTGTTCGGCGCCCAGCGCAGCGCTGACGGCGCGCTGCTCACCACGCACCTGGCGCGGGTGGTGCAGGAGAGCGGCCAGCAAACCCTGCTGCTGGACATGGGCCTGCCACGCGGCGACAGCCTGGCGCTGTTGGGGCTGGAGGCCTCGTTTCATTTCGGCGATGCGCTGCGCCATTTGCGCAGACTCGATACCACCCTGATCGACAGCGCCTTCGCACGCGACAAGGGCGGGCTGCGCATCCTCGCCTACGCCAGTGACGACGAGCCCCTGAGGAAAACCAGCCCGGCCGAGCTGTACATGCTGCTCAGTGCCTTACGCCAGCACTTCCAGCATATCGTGGTCAATCTCACCGGGCAGATGGACAGCGAGGCTGTACGCACCATCACCAGCCATTGCGACAAGCTGATCGTTTACACCGACCAGAACATCCTGGATTGCCGGCGTAACCTGGAAGTGCTCGAACAATGGCGTGACCGTGGCATCAAGCTCGATCATGCAAGCCTGTTGGTCGATCGTTTCATGCGCAACGTGGCCCCGGATGCCGAGGCCTTGGCCAAGCGCTATGGTTTGCCGCTGCTGCGCATCATGCCCTACAGCCCCGAGCTGCGCCTGAACGCCAAGAACCAGGGCCTGAGCCTGTTCGAACTGGCCCCACGCGAAGCGCTCACCCAAGCGCTACGCAGCCTTGGCGAGCGCCTGGCGCGGCGTTCGGAAAACCTCGCCACGCCCAGCTACACCTGGCTGCGCCGACTGTGGGGGAGCCGATGAGCCAGGACCAGCCATTTGGCGGCACGCGTCATGCGGGCAATGATCCGCAGGTGCTCAAGCGGGCTTTGCACCGGCACGTGATCGATGCGATCGAGGACAGTGGCCGTAACCTGCTCGAAGGGGCGCGCCCGGCTTTGGCGCAGTTCGTGTTGGAGCAGGTGGGCGACTACGTGGCGCGTCTGCGCCTGGCCCTGTCGCGCTATGAAATGGAGCGCCTTGGCGAGGAAATCGTCGACGAACTGACCGGCTATGGGCCGTTGGAGGTGCTGCTGCGCGATGCGAGCGTGACCGAAATTCTGGTCAACGGCCCGTATCGGGTGTTCGTCGAGCGCGCCGGGTTGTTGCAGCGCACCGACCTGCGCTTCATCGACGCTCACCACGTAGAGCGGGTCATGCAGCGCATTCTGGCGCCGTTGGGGCGGCGCCTAGACGAGTCCTCGCCGATGGTCGATGCGCGCATGCCTGACGGCAGCCGGGTCAATGCGATCATCCCGCCGGTGGCACTCGATGGGCCGTGCCTGTCGATCCGCAAGTTCCGCCAGGACATGCTCAAGAGCGCCGACCTGCTGGCGACTCGGGCCATCGACCAAGCCATCTTCGACTTCCTCGAACGTGCCGTGGGGCGGCGCTGCAACATCCTGGTCAGCGGCGGCACCGGCACCGGCAAGACCACCTTGCTGAACATCCTCAGCCAGATGATCGCGGCTCAGGAGCGTCTGGTGACTATCGAGGACGTGGCTGAGTTGCAGTTGAACCATCCGCATGTGGTGCGCCTGGAGACCCGTCCGCCGAATGCCGAGGGTCACGGCGAGATCAAGGCCAGCGAACTGATCCGCAATGCCCTGCGCATGCGCCCGGACCGGATCATCCTGGGCGAAATCCGAGGCGCCGAGGTGGTCGATGTGCTGACCGCGATGAACACCGGCCACGATGGTTCGATGAGCACAGTGCACGCCAACAGCGCCCAGGATGCCCTGTTGCGCCTGGAGACGCTGGTTGGCCTGACTGGCCGGCAAGTCGCTGAAAAGACCTTGCGGCAGATGATCTGCGCGGCGCTGGATGTGGTGATTCAACTGACTCGCCTGGCTGACGGTCGGCGCTGTGTCAGTGAAATCCTCGAAGTGGTCGGGGTGCGTGACGATGTCTACGTGACCCATGTGCTGTTTCGCCTCGACCGCCACGGCGGCGACGGCTTCCTGCGCGAGGCACCGCAGCCGGTCGGGGATAAGCTGCGCCATGAGGGCCTGCGCTGATGGGGCCGTTGCTGCTGGCACTGTCGCCACTGCTGTTGGGGGTGGCGCTGCTGTTGCTGCGCCTGGCCCGGCAAAAACGCGGCGAGGAGCGCATCCTGGAGCGCTTGGGACGGGCCTACCAGGTGGTGCGCTCGCGTGCGGTGCAGCACGACTGGCTCGACCCGCTTTTGCAGCGCGCGGGCTTGGCACAGGGCGCGTTCAGCTTGCGCACCTGGTTGCTCGCCTGGCTCGCGACGGTGGTGCTGACGGGATTGTTGGCGGGCACCGGGGCGGCGGTGCTGGCGCTGCTCGGATTGCCGTTACTGGGGTATTTCGCTCTGCGCTGGCAGTGCCAGCGTCGGTTGCGCCAGATCATCGAGCAATTGCCTGGCCTGCTGGACTATAGCGTGCGCAGCCTCAAGGCCGGGCGTACCCTGAACGACGCGGTGCTTGGCGCGATCGAGGCCACTCGCGAGCCGTTGCGCTCGACCCTGCAGCGCGTGCAGCGCAACGTGCAACTCGGCGTGCCGTTGCACGATGCCGTCAATGAGTGGGCTGAACTGTACCGTGCGGACGAGTTGCGCCTGCTGGCGCTGGGCCTGCGTATCAATCAGCGACATGGCGGCAACGCCAGCGAACTGATGGAGAGCTTGATCAAGTTGATCCGCGAGCGTGAGCAGGGCGGGCGTCAGCTGCGCGCGATGACCGGTGAAACGCGGATTACCGCGTGGATACTGGGGGCCTTGCCCTTGGGGATGGTGGGCTATTTCCTGATGGCCAATCCAGGTTACCTGCTGGCCATGTGGCAAGACCCCAGCGGGCAGCGCATGCTGCTGCTGGCTTTCGCTTTGCAGGCCATGGGTTGCCTGGTGCTGTGGCGCATGATGAGGAGCCTGTGAGCATGGCCTGGTTGGTGTGCGCCTTGTGTCTGCTTGCCGGGTTCGCCCTGTTGGCCTGGCAGAGCGCCCGGCAGTGGCGCGCCCAGCAACGCGTGGCGCGGCGCCTGCAAGGGCAGCTGGGGCGCGAAGAGCGCCTGGGCGACTGGTTGCTGTGGCTGGGCAACAGCGCGCTGGGCCAGCGCCTGCAACGGCTCGATGGCGAGACCCAAGCGCTGCTCGATCGCGTTGGCTGGCGACTTACCCGCCAGCGTGCGTTGTTCGCGGCGCTGCAACTGGGCTTGCCGCTGCTGGCCGGTGGGGCGGCGTGGCTGATGGCTCACGGCCTGTCGGGGGCGCGCGGCAGCAGTTGGGGCGTCTTGGTGCTGTGTGCACTGGGCGCCGGTTATCTGCTGCCCAAGCGCCTGCTAGCGGCGGCTGCGGCGCGGCGCCAGCGCCAGATTGCCCGTGAAGTGAGCATGTTGATCCCGTTGCTGCGCATCCTGTTCGAGACCGGGCTTGCGGTGGAGCAGGCGTTGCGGGTGTTGGCCCACGAGGGGCGCACGCTGTTGCCGCAGGTCAGCAGCGAACTACGCCTGGTGCTGCAACGGGTGGATTCGGGGTTGGCCTTGGGGCCGGCGTTGGATAAGGCTGCGCGCCTGCTGGCAGTGGAGGAGTTCACTGACACCTGTGTGATCCTCCAGCAACTGTTGACCCAGGGCAGTGGTTCGATGAAGTCGTTGCAGGCACTCAAAGCGCTGCTCGATGACCGGCGCCTGACCGGGTTGCAGGAGCGTGTGTCGAAGATGTCGGCAAAAATGTCGGCGGTGATGATGCTGTTCCTGTTCCCGGCCTTGCTCATCGTTCTGGCCGGGCCTGGGTTTTCCGCGCTGGCGCGGGCTTTGGGATCCTGAAGGAGGGCACGATGCGAGCGATCATGGTACTCACTGGCCTGCTGCTGAGCGGCTGCGCCGGTCAACAGTCCACCGTTCTGGGGGGAATGTTCGGTGGCGACAGCTGCGCCAAGCCGGATGCGAACCAGCAGATGAGCTTGGACATGGCTGACCAGCTGATTGCCGAGGGGCGCCCCCATGCGGGGCTGGCGCACCTTGAGCAACTGCCCGATGGCCTCGATCAGGTGCGCCTGCGAAAGGCCAAGGTGCTGCGCCTGCTCGGGCGCAGTCAGGCCGAGCCGCTGTACCGCAGCCTGCTGGGTGGTTGCCTGGCGGCTGAAGGCGAGCATGGCCTGGGGCAACTGGCATCGGCACGGGGCGATGAGGTACAGGCGCTGAGCCACCTGCAACGCGCCGTGCGTCTGGCACCCACCAACGAGAAGGTGCGCAATGACCTGGGCGTGGTGCAGATGAACCTGGGGCACGCCGAACAGGCGCGGTTCGAGTTTCTCACGGCCATCGAACTCAAGGACGACAACCCGCTGCCGGCGATCAACCTGGTGGCTTTGGCGCTGGTCCAGGACAACTGGGCCCAGGCCGAGGATCTGGTCAAGCGCCTGCACCTGGCACCAGCGCAGTTCGCCCAGGCTCAGGCCCGTGCGCAGCAGCTCAAGGCCGGCGGACGTGGCCCGCTGGCCGCCGCCACGCAGGCCACGGCGGTAGTCAACTGATCGGGAGGTGAACATGCTCAAGTACGCGACGTTACTGGCCTGTCTGGCCTTGCCTGCGCTCGCGATGGCCGAAGACGCCACCCACCCGGTACGCCCCGAGCGCGAGACGCAGACTTGGCTGACGCTCCAGGCCAGCAATCGCGAAGCATCGAAGGTGCCGCAGGTACAGACTGAAAAGGAGCGTGACCAGGCGATGCAGCGTTGGTTGGACAGCTACAAGTACGCGATTCCCGATTTCTACCGTTGGAGCAAGATCAACTCATCGAACAACTGAGTGGGGCCGTTGTGCAAGCCACCCAGCGCCGCGCCCAATACACACGCAGAATCTGGCGCTGAGGCCGATGCCGTGGCTCGGGGGGCGGCGTGTTTAGTGGGTGGTGAAGCGCTGATGTATCGGCGAGGCGCCTGGCGACAACGCCAGCGCCAGCTGCGTGCGGTTATGCATGTGGGTCAGGCGCAGTACCTGTGAGACGTAAAGCTTGACCGTGTTTTCGGTGATGCCCAGCTCACAGGCGATCTGATAATTGGTCTTGCCCTTGCTCACCAGCTTGGCCACCTCCAATTGACGTGGCGACAGTTTTTCGAACGCAGCCGGCAGCTCTGGATCACTCTCGTCATGGTCGCCTGCACGGCGGTGCACGCCTTGGCCGCGGGCTTTTTCGAGGTCTTGGTAGAGTTCCTCGATCGAGTCGGCAAGCTCCTGCAAGCGCTGGTTGAGGCTACCCAGCTCGCGGAAGTTACGTCGCCGCTCGAGCAAAGCCTGTTCCTGGCGGCGCAGCCCTTCGAGCAGTTCGTCCAAGTCCATGGGCTTCTGGTAATAGTCGGCAAAGCCTTCGCGCAGGGCTCGGATCACGTCCTGTTTGTCGGCGCGTCCGGTGAGCATGATGGCTTCGAACATTCGCTGGTTGCCGGCGATCTGCTTGAGCGCCCGCACCAGCTCGATACCATCGCGCTCGGGCATATGCAGGTCGCACAGCACCAGGCCAATTGCGTCGTCGCCTCGGTAGCGCTCGATCGCCTGCTCGCTGGAGTTGGCCGGGACACAGCGATACCCCTGGCTTTCGAGAAACTCGCATAACTCCTCGACGATCAAAGGTTGATCATCGACTACCAGCACTTTTACCTCACTGACCGGCTTGTTCACATTCAACTCCCTGTTGTATCGGCCCTGCTCCCGGACCAGTCTCTCTGGCAGCAAGAAAGCTAGTCGCGCTTTACGGTTCTGTCATGGCAGGTTGCCTGCATTCTGCTGTACGGTAGTTTTATTGGATCCAGACGGCAGTCAGCAGAAAGCCTGCCAAGACGTAGGGGGCGAATGGCTGTTTGTCACCCACCTCTTCGGCAAGCTTTTGCAGGCGTTTTTTCAGCTTGGGATTGAGCAGCGTCCACAGGCGGCGGCGGCCCAGCAGCCACGCCACAACGGTGATGCCGGCGCCGATGAAGGTGCCTAGCACGTACTGCGGGCTGGTGGACAGGGCCAGTGCGCCCATCAGCTTGACGTCACCGGCCCCGAAGCGACCGAGCATGTAGCCGGGCAGGGTGAGCAGCATGACGATGGCCAAGGCCCAGCCAGCATCGCTGGCATCGGCCCCGATCCAGCTATGACCG
This sequence comes from Pseudomonas sp. NY15463, assembly GCF_048068415.1. Lineage (NCBI taxonomy): Bacteria > Pseudomonadati > Pseudomonadota > Gammaproteobacteria > Pseudomonadales > Pseudomonadaceae > Pseudomonas > Pseudomonas sp. NY15463. The sequence goes on along the minus strand of NZ_JBLUQD010000004.1, from coordinate 27,684 downwards.
GTGGCGAACAGCCAGACCAGCGCGCAGGACGCTACACCCAGGGTGAGGGCGTTGGAGATCTGCCGTTCACGGACATCTTGTTCGGTGCACAAGGCAAGCCACATCAGGAGAACAATGCTTTGCATTGGCTAATCGCCATCCCTATTCGTTGAACGGTTCTATGCTCTCAGACAAGTCTTACTGTCAGGGTAGACGCGAACATGCAGGCAAGCCCAGTTCGGAAGCAAAAAGGCGCGGCAGCCATCGAGTTTGTCGCGGTATTCATGGTGTTTTTCGCGGTGTTCTATGGACTGGTCAGCTACGCCTTGCCGATGTTGATGCTGCAAGCGTTCAACCAGGCCAGCAGCGAGGCGGTGCGCCGCTGCGTGGCAGTTGACCCGACCAGTGCCACCTATGCCCAGGATGTGCAGGGCCTGGCGCGCCAGGTGATCGGCCAGCAACTGGCCTGGATGCCGAGCGCGCTGGGCTTCAGCGTGAGCAGCGATACCCGGGTGACGATAGGGGCCGACAAGCTGTTAACCGTGGCCATCGACTACCCTCGCGAGCGCCTTGAGCGCGTGGTGCCGGTGCTGGTGCTGCCGGTGATCGGCTCTGTGCCGAAACTGCCTGAACGCCTGCAAGCCCAAGCGAGCCTGCAACTGTGAGCGGCGGCCTTTTCGACCGCTGGCGCGCGGCCCCTGCGCCTATCGAGCCAGCCCAGCTGCCCGCGCCGGTCGGCCTGCAAGTGTGGCTCGACGATCAGGCCCGGGTGCTACGCCTGGGCGGCCCGCTGCGCACCTTGCTGGCCTTGCCCACGCAGCCGAGCGCGCGCGTGCACGATTATCTGCTACCGCACAGCTGGCTGGTGCTCGAAGGCGAGCCTGCCGACTGGCAGGGCCAGGCGCTGGACCTGGATTTTCAGACCGTGGTCGGGCATGCCTTGACCACCCGTGGCTGGTTGCAGCGCCAGGCCGAAGGGTGGCTGTTGCAATTGTTCGATGTCGGCGATCTGCTGCGCGAGCAACGCTGGGACCGCCAGCGACCGTTGTTCAGTGAAATCGGCCACGCCCTGCGTGAGTGCGGTGCCGAACGCCTGGAGCAGACCGCCTGCGAGCAGTTGCAACTATTGGCCGAGCACTGGCAGGCCCGAGCGTTGCGCCTGATGCTGCGTGATCCCGGTGGCTGGCGCCACTATGCCGACAGTGATCGACACTGGCCCTGGCCCGATGACAGCCGTTTGCAGGCTTGGTTGCAACGCCTACCGGCCGCCGTACCGCAACAAATCCGCGACGAACCCGAGTTACAGGCGCTGTGCGGTGGCGTTGCGCTGTATGTGGTGCCTTATCGCCAAGGCCGGGATGCCGAGGCCTGGTTGCTGTGCGCGGCGCCAGCCCAGGCGCCGCCGGCTGACATGGCCCTGGCCTTGGCGCGGACCTTGATCGAGCCGCTTCTGGCTCGCCACCGCCACCAGCAGTTACGGCGTCAGGCGGGGCAACTGGATGACCTCCAGCAACAATTGGGCGCTGGCTGGTGGGAGTGGCCGGAAGGGGCCGACTTGCAACTGGACCCGGCCGTCGCCGCGTCGTTCGAGCTGCCCCAGCAAATGAGCCAGGCGCAGTGGCTGGCGCAGGTGCATCCGGCTGACCGCGAGGCGGCGCAACTGGCTCTGGCGCAGGCCCATGAAGGCCAGGGGTTGAACATCGGCCTGCGCCTGGCGCACGCGTCGCCGCGCTGGCTGCATTGGGCCGGACAGCGCCAAGGCACTCGCCTGCGCGGTTTTCTGCTCGACATCAGCGCGCTCAAGCAGCAAGAGCAGCATGCCGCTGCGGCCCAGGCGCGACTGGAGAACCTGATCGCCAGTTCGCCTGCAGTGATCTATGTGCAGCGTTACGCCGAAGGCGCGCTGTATGGGGATTTTTTCAGCGCAAGCCTGGCGCCGTTGCTGGGTTGGAGCACCGACAGCGAGCAGGCGCGCCAGCCGGGTCTGGCGGTGCACCCGGACGACCGCTCGCTGTGGCTGGAGCGCACCCGCAGCCTGCTGCACGATGGCCACGTCCGCTGCCGTTACCGGTTGCGCGATGCCCGTGGCAGTTATCACTGGATGCTCGACGAGGCGCGCTTGTTGCGTGACGATCTGGGCCAGCCGCGCGAAGTGGTTGGCTTGTGGCTGGATGTCACGGAGGCGGCGGATGCGGCCGAACGTATGCGCCAGAGCGAGGAGCGTTATCGGGTGCTGGTGGAAGACTCCCCCGCGATGATCTGCCGCTATCGCCCTGACCTGACCCTGGTGTTCGCCAACCGGCCTTTGGCTGAGTACCTGCAATGCCCGGTGTCGCAACTGGTGGGCGCCGACCTTGGGCAATGGCTGTCAACCAGCCAGCGCGAGGCCTTCGTGCAACGCTTGCAGGGGCTGACCCCGGCGCAGCCGGTCAGCAGTGCGGAAATCTGCCTGCAATTACCCGGGCGTGAGCACGCCTGGTGGATCTGGGCTGACCGTGGCCTGTTCGATGAGCAAGGCCAGCTGCTGGAGATCCAGGCCGTGGGCCGCGACAACACCGAGGTGCGCCGCAGCCAGCAGCAATTGCTCCAGAGCGCCAAGATGGCCACCTTGGGCGAGTTGGCAACAGGCTTGGTGCACGAGATCAACCAGCCGCTCAATGTCATGCGCATGGCCGTGAGCAATGCCCTCACCCGACTGGACCAGGGCAGTGCCGACCCCGCGTGGCTGGTGCAGAAGCTACAGCGTATCGAGGCTCAGGTGGCCCGTGCCGAGCGCCTGGTCGAGCATATGCGGGTGTACGGTCGCCGCTCCATGCACGAGCGCCAGTGCTTTGCCGCCTGGGACGCGGTGGAGGGCGCTCGAGCGCTGCTGGAGGAAAACCTGCACGGTAAGGGCGTGAACCTGTACCTGGAGGTGCCGCCCGAGCAGGGGCTGGTGTTCGGCCACCCAGACCAACTGGAGCAGGTGCTGATCAACCTGTTGGTCAATGCCCGCGATGCGCTGCTCGAACAACGGCCTGCGCAGCCGTGGATCCGTGTGCGTCAGGCCCTGGATGGAGCGTGTGTGCGCCTGCTGGTGGACGACAACGCAGGCGGTATCGCCGCCGACCTGCACGCGCGTATCTTCGAGCCGTTCTTCACCACCAAACCGGCGGGTGTCGGCACGGGCCTGGGGTTGTCGGTGAGCCATGGCATCGTCAGTCAAATGGCCGGCTGCCTGAGCGTGGCCAATGGCGAGCAGGGCGCGTGTTTCTGCGTGGAGTTGCCGCTTCACAGCACCAGTTGAGCGTGGCCGCTGCTGCAACTGAGGTTGGCCCCAACCTGGCCGGTGGCCAAGTCGACCCCCAGCCCCTTGAGCAGGCTGTTGACCACAGGGTCGAGCAGCGGGCCGAGCAGGTTGCAGATCAGCGGGTCGATGAGCGCACGCACGCCATCGAGCAGGCCTGCGGTCACATTCATCACCAGGCCCAGGCCGTTGTTGGTGGTCGGGCGATAGGCCTCCAGGTGAATGCCGGCCAAAGTGTCGGCCAGGCTCGTGACGACTTGCGATTGGTCGGTATCCAGGTTCTGGTAGGCCGGTGCCAGGCCAATGTTGGGTGGGTTGTTGAACACCAGCGGTTTTTCCGCTGGGCTACTGGCCAGGACCTTGGTATTTACCCGCAGGCCGAGGCCGCCGCCCACGCCAGGCACGCGGGTGCCGCAGGAGGGCGGCAGGATCAGCAAGCGGCTGCACACATTGGTGCCGATATCGATCAGCCGCAGCGCCTGGACGGGCGTGCTGGCGCTACCGTCGGTGAGGAACTTGCTTGCATTGGCGCCGAAACTGCCGACCGAAATCGCTGCTGCCGAGCGCTGGGTGACGGTGGTCAGGGTCTTTGGCGAGCAGCTGTAGGCATCGGGCGGCATCGGGCGCAGGCGGCTGGTCGCCTCGGCGACTTCCAGGCCAATGTCGATGTGGGTCACCTCATCGAGCAATTTGATATCGCTGACCTTGCACGGCACGCCCAAGGCGCAGGTGAGCGACTGCACCGTGCCCATCAGGTTCAGGCCGAGCACGTTGTTGAGTACGTTGGTCAGTGGCGCTGCCAGGTCGAGCACGGCGTTGGTAAGCCCTGCGACGCCAGTGAGCCGTGGCAGGTCAAGGGAGATCAACGCACGTATCTGTGCGGTATGTACGCGAAGATCGTCGGTCCGTGGATCGCCCACCGCCGAGATCTGTTGGGGTTCGATTACTCGCAGTTGCACCTTGCCATTGGCCAGCCCCAGCAGGTTGATCGGCAGATCGACACTGGCGCCATGTTCCTTGGCCGCCAGCTGTATCACCCCTTGCACCAATTGCAGCAGTTGCAGGTTGGTATTCAGGCCCGATTGCACGGCGCCGGTTTGCACATCCAGCAGGTCGCCTAGTTGCAGGTTATCGATAGCGGGCAATTGCGCGCCGATCTTTGCCAGGTTGGTGAGCACGTCGGCCGTCGCACCGCCTCGCTGGAGCACCTTGGCGGCTGCCTGCAAAAGCTTGCCGGCACTGGTTTCGAAGGCCAGCGCTTGTCGGTAGTTGCCTGCACTCAGATTCAGGTCGAGCGCCAGTTGGTTGAGGTAATCGAGCAGGTTCAGTTGGGTATTGGCGATGCCTTGCCAGCCGAGCAGGTCCAGTTGCAGGTTGCCGCCCAGTGCATTGACCAAGCCGCTCTGCAGTGGGCCTTGGCTTGAGCTGACCGTTGCCAGGGTCGTGCGCAGGCTCAGCATCGCCTGCGGCGGCAGGGGCTTGGCCGCTACCGCACGGGCATGCAGGGTGGTCGTGCGGGCAAAGTTGCCCTCGACCAGGGTGAACAGGCCGCCGGCCACGCTGGTGGTGACGGTGTTGCTGACCTCGACGCGAATCGTTTCGGGGCGCGTGTTGTCGTTCACGAAGCTGCGCACGCTGCCGACGCCGGTTTGCAGGTAGCCGCAACTGGCGACCAGCGGGTTGCTGGCGGCGTGGCCATTGCGCGTGGCGGCGGTCCGCGCCAAGGCCGTGGCTTGCGGGCCGCTACCGGTGCAGACACCGCCATGCTCGGCGGTTTCCAGGGCCGCCATGTCAGCGATGCGTTGCAGCTTGCGTTGTTCGAGGTAGAGGCGGCCGCCGTCGACGGCCAGCAACATGAACAGCAGGGCCAGGCCCAGGGTCAGCGTAGCCATCAGGCCGATCGCGCCGTGTTGGCGCGCAGCGAAGCGGGGAACCACGGGGCACTCCTTTGCCGGCCTGAGGCCCGGCAGCGCGGCTGCTGTGCAAAGAGTGTAGCCAAGATGATGGCAGGGTGCCTGTGCGCGGGGCGCCTGAAAGCGGTGCGTGCTTTGTAGGAGATCACCCAGCCCTTTGGGCTGCGCTGTCGCGCAGAGAACTGATTTCGCAAGCGCTCCGCGTACCCTGTGGGAGCGGCGGTTCGGCGCCCCGACTTGCCCGCGAAGCAGGCGACTCGGTGGATGGCACCGGCTTTGCCGGTGTTCGCGGGCAAGCCCGCTCCCACAGATTCCTTCTAAATCAACAAGTTATGTGTAGTTCTATGAGAGCGGCCTTGTGTCGCGAAAGGGCTGCGAAGCAGCCCCGAGAAATCGGCCTCGCATAGCATCGCCGGGACCGCTTTGCGGTCCTATCGCGACACAAGGCCGCTCCTACACAGGAGCAGCGGTGGGCTTAACGGGGTGGGTAGTTACCCATCACCATCGTCACGGTCTTCTGGATGGCGACGTTGCGCTCCTGCGGGCTGGGCGGATAGTTGTTCATGATCTGTTCGGCACTGCCGCGCCAGACCAGCTTGCCGTCCTTGCCATCGAACAGGTCGACCTGGATGGTCGCCACCTTGTAGTCGACGCTGCGTGTCTCGTTGTACATCGGTCCGCCCCAGTAGCCACCCCAATAACCCCCCCAGGCGCCGCCGTAGTTGGTGGTGACCTGCTGCTGACGCTGCTCGACGATCAGGTACGCGCGCACGTTCACGTCGGCCTTGGCGTTGCCCTGCACCGGGCGCAGGCCGCGTTGGTCGAGCTGGTCGGCGACTGCCTGGCGGATGCGCTGTTCGGTGAGGTCGCTCTTGATTCGCGGATCATCCGGGCGGTACTGCAACCCAGGCTCCTGCCAAGCCCAACTGCGGTAGGCGGCGAAATCGCGGCTGGCATCGAAGTCATGCTGGACGTTGTTACTCGCACAGGCCGCAAGCCACAACACGCAAGACAGTAGAACGAGGCGGCGCAACATGATGGTTCTCCGATCGAGGATCAACTGGGAGGATAGCCGCTCAGCGCTTTGCTCACGGACTCGCGCAGAGCGTTTTCGCGGTCACGCGGCGAGTCCTTGCTGCTGCCGCTTTCGGCGCTGGCACTCCATATCGGCTGGCCATTGCGCGCATCGAACAGCTCGATGCGCACCACCATGACCTCGACCGCGTAGGTACGCACTACCGGTACGCTGCCGTAGGCGCCGTAGCCATGCCGGTAGCCGCCGAAGCCGACACCGGCAGTGGGGCCGTAGTAGGGGTCGTAATCGTAGTCACGTACCTGGCGCAGGCGCCGTTCCTGGCGAATGTCGGCGCTTACCAGCAAATCGGCCGGTGCGCCGTGTGCGGGGCGTAGGCCGTGCTGGTCGAGGGCGTTGCTGACGGCATCGGCGAGTTGGCCGGGGTCGGTACTGGGCATGCCGGTAGGCGAGCGGCTGTCGCGCCAGGCCCAACTGCGGTAACGACCGTAATCCCGCGCCGGGGCTGGATAGGCGCTGGCGTCGAACGTGCCAGCGGCCTGCGCGGGTGCGGGCGGGATGGGGTTGCCGCTGGCCACGTACGGGTTGCTGCCCTGGCAGGCGGCCAGCGTCAGGGGGAGCAGGACCAGGCACAGCGGGCGGTACGGCATGGGGCCTCCTGGTGGTGGCAATCAGTGCGGGCGGCAGATCCAGTGCAGGTAGCGACCGAGTCCGGCGAAGCTTGGGTGGCGGCGGTGCGCCAGCTCCATCTCGAGCAGGTCGAGCAGCTCGGCCTTGCTTTGGAATTCCTTGGGCATGTAGTCATGGAATACGCGAATCCCGCTTTCGCTTTCGACCTGCCACAAGGCTTCAAGTTGCGCCTTGAGTTCACGCGGATCAAGTGGTTTCTGCGGGGTCAGGCTCTGCTTTTCGCCGGCCAGCCGATTGCTGCGCAGTTTGCGGAAATGCCCCTTTAGCAGGTTGCGGTAGACCAGTGCATCGCGGTTGTAGAAGGCCAGCGACAGCCAGCCGCCGGGGGCCGTCAGTTGGTGTAGCACCGGCAGGATGCTCTCGGGTTCGGCCAGCCATTCGAGCACGGCGTGGCATAGCACCAGGTCATAGGATTCGGTGAGCTGGCCGAGCAAGTCTTGCCAGGGGGCCTGGATGAAGGTGGCCTGTTGGCTGGCTTCGGCAAAGCGCGCTCGGGCACCTTCGAGCATCGGCGCTGCGGGTTCTGCCAGGGTCAGTTGGTGGCCGCGCTGGGCCAGCCACAGGGCCATGTGGCCGAGCCCTGCGCCGATGTCGAGTATGCGCAGCGGGCGGTCGGGCAGCGTTTCGGCCAGGTCCGCTTGCAGCACCGCCAAGCGGATCGCGCCCTTGGCGCCACCGTAGATCTTCTCGGCGAAGCGGGTGGCCAGCTCATCGAAATGACGGTCGTTCATTTGGCGAAACGCCTCTCGCTGTCGGCCAGTTTGGCCCGTACCACTTCGTTCATGTCCAGGCCCAGTTCGCTGCACAGCAGCAACAGGTACAGGACGATATCGCCGACCTCCTGGCCGGCATGCGCCAACTGCTGGGCGGGTAGTTGGCGCGACTGGTCTTCGCTCAGCCACTGGAAGATCTCAACCAGTTCGGCCATTTCGACGCTGGCGGCCATGGCTAGGTTCTTCGGGCTGTGGAAGGCGCGCCAGTCGTTGTTGTCGCGGATGCGGTGCAGGCGTTCGGTCAGTTCTTGCAGGTTCATCGGGGTCTCCTCATACCGCATAGCTTCCGGTGGGGTCCGATGTAAAGCAAGTGACATCCGTATGTGTCAGAGCGAACGCCAGTTGCCAACCATATGCACGAGCCCGGCATGACCGTCCAGACGCAACTGACCCGTCGCGCCTGCCTCGCTGGCGCCGAGCATCACTTCCGAGGGCAGGCGCACGGGCTTGTTGAACTCAACCTCGAAGCCGTAGCCGGCCTTGGGCAGGTGCCCCTTGAGTGCGGCCAGTGCCATCGCCTTGCTCCACATGCCGTGGGCGATGGCACTGGGGAAACCGAACAGCCGGGCGCTGAGCGCGGTCAGGTGGATCGGGTTGTAGTCGCCGCACACCCGTGCGTAACGCCGGCCGATATCGCCATCGGCATACCAGCGCGTGGCTTCGGGCAACGCTTGGGGTAGTGCGTGTGGCTCGACCACGGCATTGGCATCGAGCTTGAGCCCGCGCACCAGCATGCGGCTGGTTTCGCGCCACAGCAGGCCCAGCCCATCCTCGGCTTCGGTGATCAGGTCGAAGGTGCCGCCTTTGGCGTGGGGTTGCAGGTTTTCGCTGTGCACCGCAAAGCGCAGACCGTCGATGCCGCCGAGTGGACGCAGCACCTCGATGGTGTTGGCCAGGTGCACCAGCCCCAGCAGTGGGAAGGGGAAGTCGTGAGCGGTGAGCAGTTGCAACTGCAAGCCGAAGGCCATGACGTGTGGGTAGGTGCCCGGTAGGCGGCCGTCGTCGGCGAAGTGGCAAAGCCTGCGGTAGGCGCCAAGGTTGGCCTGGTCCACGCGCAGGTAGCAACGCAGACCCTGCTCGGGCAACTGTTCGCCGCTGATCTTGCGTTTACCCAAGGCGCGCCAGTAGAGGCTGGCGCGTGGGGCGGTGGCGTGCAGATCGAGCCAGGTGCGTTTCATGTCATGCCCCCATCAGTGCTTGACCGCAGACCCGAAGTACCTGGCCGTTGACCGCGCCGGAACCCGGTTGGCTAAGCCAGGCGATGGCTTCGGCGACATCCTGTGGCTGCCCGCCCTGGCCCAGCGAACTCAGGCGTCGTCCGGCCTCGCGCAAGCCCATCGGCATGCTGGCGGTCATGTGCGTCTCGATGAAACCCGGCGCCACGGCGTTGATGCTCATGCCACGGCTGACCAACATCGGTGCCCAGCTGCGGGCCAGGCCGATCAGCCCGGCCTTGCTCGCCGCGTAGTTGGTTTGGCCGCGATTGCCGGCGATGCCGCTGACCGAGGCCAGTAAGCTGATGCGTGCCCCGTCGTGCAGCTTGTCGGCGTCCAGCAGTGCCTGGGTAAGCGCCTGCGGGGCCTTGAGGTTGACCGCCATGACCGCGTCCCAGTAGTCCGGCGTCATGTTGGCGAGGGTCTTGTCGCGGGTGATTCCGGCATTGTGTACGAGGATGTCCAGCCCGCCCGGCAGTGCCTGTACCAGTTGCGCCGCGGCGTCGGCGGCGCAGATGTCCAGGGCCAGGGCGCTGGCGCCCAGGCGTGCGGACAGCGCGTCCAGGTCGGACTGCGCCTGGGGCACGTCCAGCAAGGTCACTTCGGCGCCGTCACGGGCAAGGGTCTCGGCGATGGCCGCGCCGATCCCGCGGGCTGCTCCAGTGACCAGGGCGTGGCGTCCGGCCAGCGGACGGGTCCAGTCCTGGACCTGATCGGTGCAATCGCCCAGGTGCAAGGTCTGGCCGCTGACGAACGCGCTTTTGGGCGACAGGAAGAAGCGCAGTGCGCCTTCAAGATCGGTGTCGGGAGTGACATACAGCAAGTTGGCGGTGGCGCCGCTACGCAGTTCCTTGCCCAGCGACCGGCTGAAGCCTTCGAGCGCGCGCTGGGCCACGCAGGCCTGGACATCGCTGTTAGGCGGCGCGGCGCGCCCGAGTATCAACACGTGGGCACAGGGCGCCAGGCTGCGCAGCAGCGGTTGGAAGAACGCGCGCAACTGCTGGAGCTGATCGCTGTCGGACAGGTGACTGGCATCGAACACCAGCGCCTTGATCTGAGGCCCCAGGCCTGCGGTCCATGCCGGTAAGGCGAGGCTGTCAGTGTTGAAGCCATAGCATTCGTTGGTCAAGCGTGCGGCGAACGTCTCGACCTGGCGAGCCAGTGGCCCGCCACCGAGCACCAAGGCGCCCTCCACCGGCCGCAGGCGCCCGGCTTGCCAGCGCTCCAGCGGCACTGGGCAGGGCAGGCCGAGAGCATCAAGCAGGCGCCGGCCAAGGTTGGAGGTGGCAAAGCCGAGGTAGCGATCGCTCATGTACGGGGTCTCCCTGAAGGCAAGCATGCAGTGTGGACCATGATTGCGTGCAGGTCGTTCGAACCGGCGAAAAACCGCCTAGGCTTATCGATCAATTTGTTACAGGAGTAACAGGCATGTATCCAACCCGCCGCGTCGCGATCCTGGGAGGCAACCGGATCCCCTTCGCCCGTTCCAATGGCGCCTATGCCAAGGCCAGTAACCAGGCGATGCTCACTGCGGCGCTGGAGGGCCTGGTGGAGCGCTACCACCTGCATGGGCTGCGCTTGGGCGAGGTGGTGGCGGGCGCTGTGCTCAAGCATGCCCGTGACCTGAACCTGACACGCGAGTGTGTGCTCGGCTCGCGGCTATCGCCCCAGACACCGGCCTATGACATCCAGCAAGCCTGTGGCACCGGCCTTGAAGCGGCGCTGCTGGTGGCCAACAAGATCGCCCTCGGGCAGATCGACTGCGCTGTCGCCGGGGGCGTGGACACCACCTCCGATGCGCCGATCGCGATCAGCGAAGGGCTGCGCCAGATCCTGTTGCAAGCCAACCGTGGCAGGACCTTGGGCGAACGGCTGAGGCCATGGCTGAAGTTGCGCCCGCGCCACTTCAAACCTGAGCTGCCGCGCAATGGCGAGCCGCGCACGGGGCTGTCGATGGGCGAGCATTGCGAGCTTATGGCGCAGACCTGGCAGATCGAGCGCGCGGCCCAGGATGAACTGGCGTTGCTCAGCCATCGCAACCTGGCGGCGGCCTACACCGACGGCTGGCATGATGATCTGCTCACCCCCTATCTGGGCCTGACACGCGACAACAACTTGCGTCCAGGGCTGAGCTTCGAGCAATTGGCCAAGCTTGCTCCGGTGTTCGAGCGTAGTGGCCAAGGCACGTTGACCGCCGGCAACTCGACGCCGCTCACCGACGGCGCGTCGCTGGTGTTGCTGGGTAGCGAGGGCTGGGCCGAGGCGCAGGGCCTGCGTGTGCTGGCCTACCTGGTAGATGGCGAAGCTGCGGCGGTGGACTTCGTGCATGGCCAGGAGGGGTTGCTGATGGCGCCGGTCTACGCGGTGCCGCGTCTGCTGGCGCGCAATGGCCTCAGCCTGCAGGACTTCGATTTCTATGAAATCCATGAAGCCTTCGCTGCGCAGGTGCTCTGTACGCTGAAGGCTTGGGAGGATCCAGACTATTGCCACACCCGGCTGGGGTTGGCTGCGCCGCTGGGGGCTATCGATCGCAGCAAGCTCAACGTCAAGGGCAGCTCGCTGGCGGCCGGGCACCCCTTCGCCGCCACGGGCGGGCGTATCCTGGCCAATATGGCCAAGTTGCTGGCCGAGCGCGGCAGGGGGCGTGGATTGATTTCGATCTGTGCGGCGGGCGGGCAGGGGGTGACGGCTATCGTCGAGCGCTGAGGGACATCGCGGGGCGAGCGCCCCGCGATGCGTTCGATCAGGTGCGGAAGCGTCGCACCAGTGCATCCAGCTCGTTGGACAGTCCCGCCAGGCTTTCCGAATCCTGACGCGCGGCCTGGGCGAGTTCGGCCACCAGTTGCGCATCGCCATGGATCTGGCTGATGTGGCGATTGATGTCCTCGGCCACCTGATGCTGCTCTTCGGCGGCGGTGGCGATCTGGGTGTTCATGTCGCGGATCACGTCCACCGACTCGCGGATCTGGCCAAAACTGTCGCGGGCCATGCCGATGCGGCTGACCGACTGCTGCGACACTTCGATGCTGGCGTGCATCTGCTCGGCCACTTGCGCGGTGCGGCTGGCCAGGTTACCCAGCAGGCCGTCGATTTCCGCGGTGGAGTCGGCGGTGCGCTTGGCCAGGGCACGGACTTCGTCGGCGACCACGGCAAAGCCTCGACCTTGCTCGCCGGCGCGTGCGGCTTCGATGGCCGCGTTGAGCGCCAGCAGGTTGGTCTGCTCGGCAATCGAGCGGATGGTCCCGAGGATCGACTGGATGGCGTTGCTGTCACGTTCCAACTGCTGGATCGATTGCGCCGATTGCTCGATCTCCTGGCTCAGGCGATCGACGCTTTGTACCGCTGCGTCGATCTGCTGCTGGCCTTCGCGGGCCTGCTGCTGGCCGCTGTCGGCGGACATCGCCGCCTGGCTGCACGAGCGCGCCACTTCGTTGGCGGTGGCGACCATTTCGTGGAAGGCGGTGGAGACCATGTCCACGGCTTCACGCTGGCGACCGGCAGCCTCGGACATGTCGGCCGAGACCCGCGTGGAACTGCTGGAGGTGCTGAGGATTTTGCCCGCTGCCGAGCCGATGTGCTGGATCAGGCTGCGGATGGCACCGAGGAACTGGTTGAACCAGCTGGCCAGCTGTGCGGTTTCGTCACGGCCACGGATTTCCAGGTTGCGGGTCAGGTCGCCTTCGCCTTGGGCGATGTCTTCCAGGCCATTGGTGACGCTGTTGATCGGGCGCACGATGAGCTTGGCGAAGGTGGCGCCGACCACGGCGAACAGGGCGGCCAGCACCAGGGCGACGATACCGATCAGCCAAGTCAGGCGGGTGGTGGTCTGCATCACTTCGCTTTCCTGGATCAGGCCGATGAAGGTCCAGCCCAGTTGCTCGTCGGGATACACGTTGGCCATGTAGCGTTGGCCGCCGATTTCGACCTCGACCAGGCCCTTGCCGGCCTTGGCCAGTTCGGCATAACCCTCGCCGAAGCTCGAGAGCTGCTTGAAATTGTGGCTGGCGTCGCGTGGGTCGACCATCACGTTGCCGTTGCTTTCCACCAGCATCAGGTAGCCGCTATCACCCAGCTTGATCTTCTTGACGATCTCGGTAAGGCCTTTGAGCGATACGTCGATGTTGACTACACCGCCGTTATTGCCGAGCTGGTTGGGTACGCTGCGCACGGTGCTGATCAGGACTGCGTCGTCCGCTGCCCAGTAGTAGGCATTGGTACGCAGGGTCTTGCCGGGGTTGGCCATGGCCAACTGGTACCAGGGACGCGGGCGCGGGTCGTAGTTGACGAATTTCTGCCCTGCCGGCCAGCCGACGTAGCCGCCGTCGGCGACGCCGTAGGAGATGTAGGCGTAGCTGGGGTGCGAGTCGGCCAGGCGCGTGAAGAAGTCGAGCACTTGTGTGGCGCGCTCGCCCAACTCGTAAGACGGATTGGCGCTCATGAACTTGTTGAGTTCGTTGCCGGTGGCGGCGATCAGCGGTTGGGACGCAATGTACTCGACGTTCTGGTCGATGCCTTGGAAGAAGATGTTCATGGCGTTGCCGACCTGGCGGATTTCCCGACTGCTGTTGTCGAGGAAATTGTCGCGTGCTTCACCGCGCAGGTTGAGGATCACCAGGCTGGCGACCAGGACGATGGGCAGGCCGGCGATGACGGCAAAGGCCCAAGTCAATTTTTGCTTGATGTTCATCCACGCTCCCAGTTTCTTCTTTTCATTACGCAAGGCAGGTATTCACTGCATCGGCAAGGGCATGCGGTTTTAAAGGGCAGATGCCGCATTTAGTGGGTGAAGGGCGTATTCGGGCGAAAAAATGTCGTGTTTAGGCTATTACGGCATACCGCATGCTGTTCGAAGGGCGCCGCAGACGTTCAGCGGCAGCAACCGGCTCCGTTGGCCAGGTCCTTGAGGATCGGGCAGTCCGGGCGGTCGTCGCCTTGGCAGTCGGCGACTAGCTCGCCGAGCGTGTCGCGCAGGCTCATCAACTCTTCGATGCGCTGATTGAGTGCGTCGATGTGCTGCATGGCCAGGGCCTTCACATCGGCGCTGGCGCGCTGGCGGTCCTGCCAGAGGGTCAGCAGACGGGCGACCTCATCCAGGGAAAAGCCCAGGTCGCGGGAGCGCTTGATGAACGCCAGACTGTGCAGGTCCTCCTGCTGGTACAGGCGATAGCCGCTGTCGCTGCGCTTGGCTGGGCGCAGCAGGCCGATGGACTCGTAGTAGCGGATCATCTTGGCGCTCAGCCCGCTGTGGCGGGCGGCCTGGCCGATGTTCATGGGGCCTCCGGGTGAGTGTCGGTGGGGCGCCAGGTCTTCAGCCACAGGGCATTGCTTACCACGCTGACACTGGACAGGGCCATGGCGGCGCCGGCCAGTACCGGGTTGAGGTAGCCCAAGGCGGCCAGGGGAATGCCCACCAGGTTGTAGATGAACGCCCAGAACAGGTTCTGGCGGATTTTTGCGTAGGTCTTGCGGCTGATTTCCAGGGCGGCGGGAACCAGGCGCGGGTCGCCGCGCATCAGCGTGATGCCTGCGGCCTGCATGGCCACATCGGTGCCACCGCCCATGGCGATGCCAATATCGGCAGCGGCCAGGGCCGGTGCATCGTTGATACCATCCCCGACCATGGCCACCACGCCGTTCTGTTTCAGCAGCGCTACGGTGGCGGCCTTGTCGGCGGGCAGCACTTCGGCGTGCACGTCGTCGATGCCCAGAGCCTTGGCCACCACGGCGGCACTGCCACGGTTGTCGCCGGTCAGCAAGTGGCTGCTGATGCCGCGTGCATGCAGGGCGTCGATGGCCTGGGCGGCGCCGGGCTTGAGGCTGTCGCCGAAGGCGAACAGACCCAGTACCCTGGGTTGTGGGGCTCGTTCGAGCAGCCATGACAGGGTGCGACCTTCGGCCTCCCAGGCCTTGGCGCTGGTGGCCAGGTCGCCGGCCGGGAGCCCGCTTTCGTCGAGCAGGCGGCGGTTGCCCAGGGCCAGTGTGCGGCCTTGTACCTGGCCGGCGATGCCGCGTCCGCTCAACGATTGGCTGTCGCTCACTGTCGGGACGTCCAGGCCACGCTCGGCGCAGGCGTCCAGCACGGCCTTGGCCAAGGGGTGTTCACTGCCCCGTTGCAGCGCACCGGCCAGGCGCAGTGGCTCGTCGTTGTCATTGTGGGTCGATTGCAGATGGACGATGCGTGGGCTGCCCGAGGTCAGGGTGCCGGTTTTGTCGAACACCACCCGGTTCACAGCATGGGCACGTTCCAGGGCTTCGGCGTCCTTGATCAGGATACCGTGGCGAGCGGCCACGCCGGTGCCGGCCATGATCGCGGTCGGGGTGGCCAGGCCCAGGGCGCAGGGGCAGGCAATCACCAGCACGGCCACGGCGTTGATCAGCGCGGTCTCGAGCCCCGCCCCGGCCAGCCACCAGCCCAGCAGGGTGAGCAGCGCCAGCCCCAGCACGCTGGGGACGAACACCTGGCTGACCCGATCGACCAGTTTCTGAATCGGCGCCTTGGCGGCCTGGGCATCTTCGACCAGGCGAATGATGCGCGCCAGCACGGTCTCGGCGCCAAGCGCACGGGTCTTGACCAGCAACCGGCCTTCGCCGTTGATTGCCCCGCCGGTGACGGTATCGCCGGGTCGCTTGGGCACCGGCAGGCTTTCACCGCTGATCAGCGCTTCGTCGGCGTGGCTGGAGCCTTCGAGCACGTCGCCATCGACTGGGAAGCGCTCGCCGGGCTTGACCACGACCACATCGTCCAGACGCAACTGGCTGATAGCCACGTCCTCTTCACGCCCGTCGATGATCCGTAGCGCGCGCTCTGGGCGTAGGGCCTCCAGCGCGCGGATAGCGCTCGCCGTCTGGCGCTTGGCACGGCTTTCCAGGTATTTGCCCAGTAACACCAGGGCAATCACCACTGCCGAGGCTTCGAAATACAGGTGTGGCTGCATGCCTGGGTGGGCGCTGGCCCATTGGTAAAGGCTGAGGCCATAGCCGGCGGAGGTGCCCAGGGCCACCAGCAGGTCCATGTTGCCGGTCCCGGCACGCACCGCTTTCCAGGCCGCCACATAGAAGCGTGCGCCGAGGATGAACTGCACCGGGGTGGCCAGCAGGAATTGCACCCAGGCCGGCAGCATCCCGTGCAGGCCGAACGGCTGCGCGAGCATCGGCAGGACCAAGGGCAGTGCCAGCACGAGCGCGGCCGCGACCGCCAGGCGCTCCTTGCGCAGGCGGCGTTGGGTTTGTTGGCGATCATCCTGGGCGTTGTGCGGCAGGCTGGCGCTGTAGCCGGCGTTTTCCACTGCGGCGATCAGTTGGCTGACGTCGATGCCTTGCACGACCTGCACGTGGGCCCGCTCGCTGGCCAGGTTGACACTGACCTGCTCGACCCACGGCAACTTGGCCAAGGCGCGCTCGACGCGGCCGCTACAACTGGCGCAGGTCATGCCGCCAACCGCCAGTTCCAAGGTTTTGGTGGGAACGCTGTAGCCGGCTTCGCGCACGGCGCCGACCAAGGCTGGCAGGCTGTCGGCCGGCGCCTGGACGCGGGCCTGTTCGGTGGCCAGGTTGACACTGACCTGTTCGGTACCGGTGACGTTGCGCAGGGCGCGCTCGACCCGGCCGGCGCAGCTGGCACAGGTCATCCCGCCGATGGGCAGGTCGAAGGTCGTGGATGCGGGCATGGCGCTTTCCTCCGTGGACATGCCAGCAGCATCAACCTTGTCACGTGGTCAAGGTCAATAGCCCAGGCTGGCCCGTTTGAGCACCAGGCCATCATGCCCCATGGCGATTCGGTATTTGTTGATCTGGCCCGCCTGTAGGGTCAGGCGCGTACTGCGTTGGTCCTCTATCCCAGGCGCGCAGCCTGGGGCTTGTCCTGGCAGCAGGCGCAGGCGCACATCCACCGGGCCAGGCGGCAGGTTGAACGAGGTCGCTTGTTCCTGGAACACCCGCCCCGACAGTTGATCGTTGAGGTACACGCCGATTTCACAGGTGGTGGCCACTTCCAGGCGCTCCCGGGAAATGATCAGCACGCTGTAGTCGCTGTTGCCCTCGGCGCTGACCGGCGGCACTACGGCCAGCGTGCCCAGCAGTCCGACGAGGCCCATTGCTGCCCTGATCATGAAGAATCTCCTGCTTGCCAAAATCGTCAAACACGCAGCTTGGCCGAGGCCGGCGCGGATTTCCACCCCGGCAGTTCGCTGCAGAACTTGACCTTGCCCCGATGGCAAGGTCGAAACTGGGCCAAATCCCGAAGGAGGTAACCTCGATGCAAGTATTCAATGTGCAAGGTATGACCTGCGGCCACTGTATCAAGGCCGTGACCCGCGCAGTGCAGGCGCAAGATGCGCAGGCGCAGGTCGAGGTGGACCTGGCGGCGCGGCAGGTGCGGGTGCACAGCGCCCTGGGCGCCGAGCAGTTGCTGGCGGCGATTCGTGAAGAAGGCTACGCCGCGGAGGTCGCGGCAGGCTGATTGGCTGGCACGGTACTGGGGGCACGTCGGGGTAGCGGGGTCGTGCAAATGTTACAAAGGTTTTCGTCGCCGTGGTGTCCGGTGCAGGTAAACTAGCGTACTTGCTTAGCCTGCTATGGATTTTCCATGAACCTGCGAACCCTGCTGATTCTCGGCGCCCTTAGTGCGTTCGGGCCCTTGGCGATCGACTTCTATCTACCGGCTTTCCCGGCCATGGCGCTTGCCTTTGGCACGGATGAGCAGCATGTGCAGACGACTCTTGCGGCCTATTTCCTGGGCCTGTCGCTTGGCCAGTTGGCCTACGGCCCGGTCGCCGATCGCTTTGGCCGACGTATCCCGCTGCTGTGCGGCGTCGGTCTGTTCACCGTGGCCTCGCTGGTTTGTGCCTTTGCGCCTGACCTCGACAGCCTGATTTTGGCGCGTTTTGTCCAGGCCCTGGGAGGCTGTGCGGGCATGGTGTTGTCACGCGCTATCGTCAGCGACAAGTGCGACGCCATCGCCTCGGCCAAAGTGTTCTCCCAACTGATGCTGGTCATGGGCTTGGCGCCGATCCTGGCACCGATGCTGGGGGGCGTGCTGGTGAACCTGGCCGGCTGGCAGTCGATCTTTCTCACCTTGGGCTTGTTCAGTGCTCTGTGCCTGCTGGCAGTGGGCCTGGGCCTGCCGGAGAGCTTGCCGGCCGATGTGCCGCGCCAACCCTTGTCGGGCGCGTTGCGCCAGTACCTGCGTCTGCTCTGCGACAAGGTATTTATCGGGCATGCCCTGACCGGCGGTATCGCCATCGCGGGTATGTTCGCCTACATCGCCGGTTCGCCTTTCGTCTTCATCAAGCTCTATGGCGTGCCGCCTGAGCACTATGGCTGGCTGTTCGGGACCAATGCCGCCGGGTTCATCCTCGTGGCGCAAGTCAACGCGCGCTTGCTCGCCCGTCGGGGGCCTGCCTTCTTGCTGGCGCGGGCCGTGTGGCTGTACTGGGTTGCAGGCCTTGCACTGCTGGCGGTGGCTGCGCTGCGTCCAGCGGCGCTGTGGCCATTGCTGGTGCCGCTGTTCGTGTGTATCGCGAGCCTGGGCTGCATTATTCCCAACGCCTCTGCTTGCGCCATGAACGGGCAGGGTGCCCGGGCAGGCAGTGCTTCGGCGTTGATGGGATGCCTGCAATTCAGTGTCGCGGCCGGGGCCGCGGCGTTGGTCGGCGTGCTGCACGATGGCAGCGCGGTACCCATGGCGCTGGTGATCAGCCTGTGCGGCGCACTGGTGGTCAGTGTTGCAGTGCTGGTCCGGCGCGCTCAGGCCAAGCGGCCTGGGTAAGCGAGTGGGGCGCCTTCAGTCGGCTTTCCAGCAAGCTGACGAAGGCCCTGGCTTCGGCTTCACTGCGAAAGCTGACCCTATGCTGGTCCATCTGCACCAGCCAGGGGCAGTTGGGGTTTCGGTTCGACGCACTGACGACAATCTTCATCGCGATCTACCTCCAGTGAGCAAGCGCCGATGAAGTGTAGCGTGACCTCGGTTACCTGCCATGAGCGCGCTCAGTAGTCTGACTGACGGTCAGTCTTGGGTGGGAGCATTCTGCTTTGCGTGCCTTACTTTAGGTGTCGGGGCGTGAGCAAGGTGTACGCGTGGTGTGGGAAATTTTACGTCGTACGCCAAACGCCTGCTTTAGCGCGGGCTTTTGCTCCGTTCACGCGGGGGTTATGCGAGAAGCCATGTCGAGCGCAACGTTCGGCGGACCACGCGAGTTGGTCGTTTTGCCTACAAAACGCTGTGCAACTCGCGGCTTATACTGCGCCCGACGGCTAGCGCAAGCCCGAGGCATTTCCCCCTCATCGCACACGGCGATTGCTGCGTAACGGCAGAATGAGTCGCGCCTACTGTCATGGCAACCAGACGATAACTCTCAGGGATTAGAGCATTCATGAATGCAGTCAACAGCATCACTCGGGTCGCTGGCATGATGGCCGACCCAAAACGCAGCGCCATGCTCTGGGCGCTCATCGATGGCGCGCCCCGTGCGGCGGACGAGCTGGCCATCACCACCGGCTTGAGCACCTCTTCGGCGTGCATGCACCTTTCACTGCTGGCCACCGCCGGCTTGTTGCGTATCGAGGTGCGTGGGCGCAAACGCCATTTCCGCCTGGCGACGCCGGAAGTCGGTGCCGCGGTCGAGGCCTTGGCCAGTATTCAGTTGGCCAACCGACACGGTGAGCGTGCCCACTCACCGTTGCAGATACCCGTTTCCATGCGCAAGGCCCGGCGGTGCGGCGATCATCTGGGTGGCGAGATTGCCGCGCAGCTGCTCCAGCGCTTGCTGGCGGCTGGCTGGCTGGAGGGCGAACCGCACCACCTGAATGTCAGCCCGCAGGGCCGGGTGCAATTGGAGGCACTGGGGGTGTTCACCGACTCGTTGGCACCCGGACAGCCGCGCGGCTGCACGCTCTGTCACTGTAGTGAATGGAGCGACCAGGGGCCCCACCTGGGCGGAAGCCTGGGGTATGCGTTGCTCAAGTTGTTCATCCAGTCGGGCTGGGTGCATGAGCAGGAAGAAAGCCGGGCGGTACGCATGGTACCGCTCGGCGTCCGACAGATCGCGGCGATTGCCCGGTTGCCGAACCGACAGGTGGGTTAACGCACCAGGCGGGCGTCCAGGCTGTTTTGCGCCAGTCGGCGAGCCTGGTCCTGGGTCATGCCCAGGTGCTCGTGCAAGGCGTGGAAGTTCTCCGTCACATAGCCGCCGAAGTAGGCCGGATCGTCCGAGTTGACCGTGACCTTCACGCCACGTTCGAGCATGTCGAGGATGTTGTGCTGGCTCATGTGGTCGAACACGCACAGCTTGGTGTTGGACAGTGGGCAGACGGTCAGCGGAATCTGCTCGTCGATGATGCGTCGCATCAGGCGCTCGTCCTCGATGGCGCGTACGCCATGGTCGATACGCTGGATCTTGAGCAGGTCGAGTGCTTCCCAGATGTATTCGGGCGGGCCCTCTTCGCCTGCGTGGGCGACGGTCAGGAAGCCCTCGCTGCGGGCGCGGTCGAAGACACGCTGGAACTTGCTGGGCGGGTGGCCTTTTTCTGAGCTGTCCAGGCCGACGGCAACGAAGGCATCGCGAAATGGCAGGGCTTGGTCGAGGGTTTTTTGCGCTTCGTCCTCGCTCAGGTGGCGCAGGAAGCTCAAGATCAATCCGCTGCCGACGCCCAATTGCTCACGGCCATCCTTGAGCGCCTGGGTAATGCCGGTGAGCACCACTTCGAAGGGGATGCCGCGGTCGGTGTGGGTCTGCGGGTCGAAGAAGGGCTCGGTGTGGATCACGTTCTGTGCCTTGCAGCGTTGCAGGTAGGCCCACGTCAGGTCGTAGAAGTCCTGCTCGGTGCGCAGCACGTCGGCACCTTGGTAGTAGAGGTCGAGGAACTCTTGCAGGTTGTTGAAGGCATAGGCGGCGCGCAGTGTTTCCACGTCAGCCCAGGGCAGTGCGATGTTGTTGCGTTCGGCCAGGGCGAACAACAGTTCGGGTTCGAGTGAACCCTCCAGGTGCATGTGCAGTTCCGCCTTGGGCAAGGCGTTCAGCCATTCATACATGTGTATAAGTCTCGATCAGGTACGGTTGAGCGACATTCTACAGGGCCTGGCCGGGCAATGCGCCCGCTCAGGCCCTTGTCGTTCGACCGACGATCCGAGCGCTTATGCCGTTGGCGGCTTACCAGGCGAGGCTTTCACCCTTGTAGTTGATGAAGCGCAGGCCGCCTTTGCCGCTGTGCGCCTTGATCTGTTCGAGCATGCCGCGGGTGCTGGTGAGGACGTCGATCTCGGCGTTCTCGCCCCCCATGTCGGTCTTCACCCAGCCGGGGTGCATGGCCAATACGCACAGGTCGGGGCGCTGTAGTTGAACCACGAAACTGTTGATCATCGAGTTGAGTGCGGCCTTGCTGGCTTTGTACAGGCAGATCTCGCCGCCGTCGGGAATGCCCACGCTGCCCAGGATCGAACTCATGAAGGCGAGTACACCACTGCCCTGACGCAGCTGGTCGGACAGGCGCTGGGCGACGCGGATCGGTGCTACGGCGTTGGTGAAGAACAGATCGCCGACGTCTCCGACACTCACGGCTTCCAGGTCTTGGGGCAGTGGACCCATGACGCCCGCGTTGACGAATAAAAGGTCGAACACCTCGCCCTGCAAACGCTGCTTGAGGCCGTCAAGCTGTGCGGTGTCGTTCATTTCCAGGCGTTCGATGCGAACCCCCGGCACCTCGGCGAGGGCGCCGGGATTTTGCGGGTCGCGAACGGTGGCGATGATGTTCCAGCCATCTTCGTGCAGGCGTTGCACCAGGCCCAGGCCGAGGCCTCGGGATGCGCCGATGATCAACGCGGTCTTGTGTTCGGTCATTGCGATGTTCCTTGAAGATTTTCGGGGCGAAGTGGGCGGGCCTGCACGAGGCGTTGGCGAAGTTCGCCGCGTAATTCAGGGCCAGTTGGCCGATTCGGAGGGTGGTGGCCTCGCAGATTAGCGGGCTTGACCTTGGAGGATACCCCAGGCTTTAGCCTTGCGCTTTCTTTGATCGCAGGGGGCTTGGTACTTGAACTGTTCTGTGCGGTGCTGAAGTGCTGGCCTAAGGCACGCTTGGTTGAACAAAAAATGATCAACGGCGCCTGAGCCCCGCATTCGCTGGGGGGCAGCGCGTTGTTCAACGGGTTATCCACAGGCTGCTCCACAGTTACTGTGAGCAAGCATGAAGGCCGGAAAAGGGCGCTATCTAGCGATTTGCGACTAGTCGGCTGGGGATAACTCACTGATCCTGCGTGGTTTAAGCGGCTGTCACCTAACTGTGATCAAAATATGCTCAATACGCTGAAAGCCTTGCAGTACAAGACCTGCGTCGAAAAGCCCAAAGCTTATCCACAAGCACGCCCACAGGAGCTGTGGGCAAGCCTCAGCGCCGTTCCAGCAGGATCCGACCGCGGCTCAGGTCAGCCAGCTGTTGTTGCAGGCTGTCCAGGTGGGTATCGCCTAGGGCGATGTGCAAATCCACGCCGTTGGCAGTGAATTGCTCATCCAGTATCAGGCCGTCCACTTCGGCCAGGCGCAGCTTGACCAGGGCCAGTTCACTGAAACTGCAACTGCAACTGAACTCACTGCGTTGCACCAGCAGTCGCTTTGGGGCCTGTTGCAGGCATTTGTTGGCGCCGCCGCCGTAGGCTCGCGCCAGGCCGCCGGTGCCCAGTTGGATGCCGCCGTACCAGCGGATGACCAGCACCACCACTTGATCGCAGTCCTGGGCCTCGATGGCTGCGAGGATCGGCCGTCCGGCCGTACCGCCTGGCTCGCCATCGTCGCTGCTGCGGTATTGGGCACCGAGCTTCCACGCCCAGCAATTGTGCGTGGCCGCCAGGTCGCTGTGGCGTTCGATGAAGGCCATGGCCTCGGCAGGGCTGCTGATCGGGCCGGCGAGGGTGATGAAGCGGCTCTTGCGGATCTCCTCGCGGAATTCGCAGAGCTCGAGCAGGGTAGAAGGCATAGGTCCGAATCAGGCGGGCGGGGTGATGCCGCAGCCTTTGAGAATGATGTGGATAAGGTTGTTGCTGGCGTCTTCCATGTCCTGCTTGGTCAAGCGGCTGCGGCCGGTGACCTGGCAGATCTGGGTGGCGAAGTCGGCATAGTGCTGGGTGCTGCCCCAGAGCAGGAAGATAAGGTGCACGGGATCGACCCGGTCCATCTTGCCAGCCTCCATCCAGGCTTCGAACACCGCAGCCCGTCCACGGAACCACTCGCGGTAATCGGCGCTGAAATATTCGGTCAGGCACTCGCCGCCGCTAATCACTTCCATGGCAAAGATCCGCGAGGCCTGCGGGTTGCGTCGAGAGAATTCCATCTTTGTGCGGATGTACTGGCTCAGCGCTTGGGCGGGGTCGTCGTCGGCGTTCAGGGCGTTGAAGGTGCTGTCCCACAGTTCGATGATGTTGCTCAGAACGGCGATGTACAGGCCGAGCTTGTTGGTGAAGTAGTAATGCAGGTTGGCCTTGGGCAGGTTGGCCTTGAGCGCGATGGTATTCATGCTCGTACCCTTGTAGCCGTGGCGGGCGAACTCGTCCTCGGCGGCCTGGATGATGGCCTGTTCGTTCTTCTGGCGGATGCGGCCGGCGGGCTTGCCCGAGGCCAGGAGGCGATGCGCAGGGACTTCTAGGGTCATGGACGATTCCGTACAGGGTCGGTGGCAACGGATGTCGGACAGATTACCTGCCTGTGCTGAAGTAACAAGCGTTTGCGTCAGAGACAGGCATCAGCGTGTCGCGGCCAGACTGTCGAGGAAGCTTTCCAGCACCAGGTTGGGTCGCCGCCCTTTGCGCGTCACCCAGCTCAGGCTCAGGTCGTAGAAGCGCTGAGTGGGCTTGAGTGCGCGCAAGCGGCCTTGTTGCACCCAAACACTGGCGTAGTGGTCGGGCAGGTAGCCGATATAGCGCCCGGTGAGGATGAGGAATGCCATGCCCTCGCGGTCCGAGGCACTGGCCGTGCAGCGCAGTGCCTGGTAGTGCGCCTGGATCTCAGCTGGCAGGCGGAAGGTGGGGGCAATGGCATCCTGGCTGTTGAGACGCAGGTCATCGATCTGATGGTCATCGGCATAGAAAAGCGGGTGGCCGACCGCGCAATAGAGCAGCGAGCGTTCGCTGTACAGCGGCTGGTATTCCAGGCCCGAGAGCGGGCTGGTCTGCGGTACGACACCGACGTGCAAGCTGCCGTCGAGCACACCTTGCTCGACCTGGCTGGGGGCGATCATGCGGATCTGGATGCGTACATCTGGACCGCGATCCTTGAGCTCGGCCAGGGCGTGGGTAATGCGCATGTGTGGCAGGGTCACCAGGTTGTCGGTCAGGCCGATGTTGAGTTCACCGCGCAGGTGCTGGTGCAGTCCGTTGACTTCGGTGCGAAAGCTTTCCAGAGCGCCGAGCAATTGCAAGGCCGAGTGGTACACCTCGCGGCCTTCCTCCGTCAGTGAAAAACCGGCGCGCCCGCGCTGGCAAAGACGCAGGCCCAGTCGCTGCTCGAGGTCGTTCATCTGCTGGCTGATGGCCGAGCGGCCGATGCCCAGTACGCTCTCGGCGGCAGAGAACCCACCGCATTCGACCACGCTGCGGTAGATCTTCAGCAAGCGGATATCGAAATCACTGACTTGGGCGAGGGCATCGGGGCGTCGGCTCATCTGTTTAGCCTGTAACTGACTGAAGGTTAGAAATGTTGGGTTTTCCAGACTTTATCGCCGTGCCAATACTAGCTGCAACAACATCCATCGTTGCTTAGTCGTATTCCGAGGAACCGCCGATGAACATGCCTGAAACCGACCACGCCAGTCTGGCCAGCCAGCTCAAGCTGGACGCCCACTGGATGCCCTACACCGCCAACCGTAACTTCCAGCGCGATCCGCGCCTTATCGTGGCGGCGCAAGGCAATATCTTGGTCGATGACAAAGGGCGCAAGGTGTTCGATGCCCTGTCGGGCCTCTGGACCTGCGGCGCAGGGCATACCCGCAAGGAAATCAGCGAGGCGGTCGCACGTCAGGTGGCGACCCTCGATTACTCGCCTGCCTTCCAGTTCGGCCACCCCCTGTCGTTCCAACTGGCTGAAAAAATCGCCAATCTGGTCCCAGGCGATTTGAATCATGTGTTCTTCACCAACTCCGGGTCCGAGTGCGCCGACACCGCGCTGAAAATGGTGCGTGCCTACTGGCGCCTGAAGGGGCAGGCCACCAAGACCAAGATCATTGGGCGTGCCCGTGGTTATCACGGTGTCAATATCGCCGGCACCAGCCTGGGGGGCGTCAACGGCAACCGCAAGATGTTCGGCCAACTGCTGGATGTCGATCACCTGCCGCATACCGTGCTGCCAGCCAACGCCTTCAGTAAGGGGTTGCCGGAGGAGGGCGGGATTGCGCTGGCAGACGAAATGCTCAAGCTGATCGAGCTGCACGACGCATCTAACATCGCTGCTGTCATCGTCGAGCCGTTGGCCGGCTCAGCAGGCGTGCTACCGCCGCCCAAGGGCTATCTGAAGCGTTTGCGCGAGATCTGCACCCAACACAACATCCTGCTGATCTTCGACGAGGTGATCACCGGTTTCGGCCGTATGGGCGCAATGACCGGTGCCGAGGCTTTCGGCGTGACCCCGGACCTGATGTGTATCGCCAAGCAGGTGACCAACGGCGCCATCCCGATGGGCGCGGTGATCGCCACCGGCGAGATCTATCAGACCTTCATGAATCAGCCGACCCCCGAATATGCCGTGGAATTCCCGCACGGTTACACCTATTCGGCGCATCCGGTGGCCTGCGCGGCAGGTATCGCTGCGCTGGACCTGCTACAGAAGGAAAACCTGGTGCAATCGGCGGCCGAGCTTGCGCCGCATTTCGAGACCCTGCTGCATGGCATCAAGGGCACGAAGAACGTTGTCGACATTCGTAACTATGGCTTGGCTGGCGCTATCCAGATCGCCGCCCGCGACGGTGATGCGATCGTGCGTCCCTACGAGGCGGCCATGAAATTGTGGCAGGCCGGCTTCTATGTACGTTTCGGTGGCGACACCTTGCAGTTCGGGCCTACTTTCAATACCCAGCCGCAAGAGCTGGACCGCCTGTTCGACGCTGTGGGCGAAGCCCTGAACAAGGTCGACTGACTTTTCCGATTTTGACGTCGGGCGCGTAAACCTCGCGCCCGCCTTCACCTTCTTTATAGGGAGTTCTGCATGAGCATCGTTCAGCACCTGATCCACGGCGAGTTGGTTACCAAAGGCGAGCGCACCGCCGATGTGTTCAACCCATCCACCGGCCAGGCCGTACGCAAGGTCGAGCTGGCCAGTCGTGCGACTATCCAGCAGGCCATCGATTCGGCCAAGGCGGCCTTCCCGGCCTGGCGCAACACACCACCGGCCAAGCGTGCCCAGGTGATGTTCCGCTTCAAGCAACTGCTGGAGCAGAACGAAGCGAAGATCTCGCAGATGATCAGCGAGGAGCATGGCAAGACGCTGGAAGACGCGGCGGGTGAACTCAAGCGCGGTATCGAGAACGTCGAGTTCGCGTGCGCTGCCCCGGAGTTGCTCAAGGGTGAGTACAGCCGCAATGTCGGCCCGAACATCGATGCGTGGTCCGACTTCCAGCCGCTGGGCGTGGTCGCCGGCATCACCCCGTTCAACTTCCCGGCCATGGTGCCGCTGTGGATGTACCCGCTGGCCATCGCCTGTGGCAACGCGTTCATCCTGAAACCGTCCGAGCGTGACCCGAGTTCGACCCTGTTCATCGCCCAGCTACTGCTGGAGGCTGGCCTGCCAAAAGGCATCCTCAATGTGGTGCATGGCGACAAGGAAGCGGTGGATGCGCTGATCGAGGCGCCAGAGGTTAAAGCCCTGAGCTTCGTTGGCTCGACGCCGATCGCCGAGTACATCTATGCCGAGGGCACCAAGCGCGGCAAGCGTGTGCAGGCTCTGGGTGGTGCGAAGAACCATGCGGTGCTGATGCCTGACGCTGACCTGGACAATGCGGTCAGTGCGCTGATGGGGGCTGCCTACGGCTCCTGTGGCGAACGCTGCATGGCGATCTCGGTCGCTGTATGCGTGGGTGACCAGGTGGCGGATGCGCTGATTGCCAAGCTTGAGCCGCAGATCAAGGCGCTGAAGATCGGTGCAGGTACTTCCTGTGGCCTGGACATGGGGCCGTTGGTGACGGCTGCTGCCCGTGACAAGGTGCTTGGCTACATCGACGACGGTGTGGCTGCGGGGGCCAGACTGGTGGTCGACGGTCGCGGTCTGCGCGTAGCAGGCAATGAAGATGGCTATTTCGTGGGGGGCACCTTGTTCGACAACGTTACTCCAGACATGCGCATCTATAAGGAAGAGATCTTCGGCCCAGTGCTGTGCGTGGTGCGCGTGAGCAGCCTGGAGCAGGCCATGCAGTTGATCAACGAGCATGAATACGGTAACGGCACCTGCATCTTCACCCGCGACGGTGAAGCGGCGCGCCTGTTCTGCGACGAGATCGAAGTGGGTATGGTGGGTGTGAACGTGCCGCTGCCGGTGCCTGTGAGCTACCACAGTTTCGGTGGCTGGAAGCGTTCGCTGTTCGGCGACCTGCATGCGTACGGGCCGGATGGTGTGCGCTTCTATACCCGCCGTAAGGCAATCACTCAGCGCTGGCCGCAGCGGGCCAGCCATGAGGCATCGCAGTTCGCCTTCCCGAGCCTGTAACGGGCAAGAATGGGTATAAAGCGGGGAGGCCGACAGGCCTCCCCGCTTTGTTTTTCGGCGATATTAAGGTTTTTTGAAAATAAGGGTTGACGGGGTTTCAGATCCCCTTATAATGCGCCCCACTT